>NZ_JAER01000001.1 GCF_000519005.1 Nocardioides sp. J54
GGGGGACGAGGTTGCAGGGGCAGGTGGGGCCGCCCTTGTTGTGCTCGGTCGCGTGGTCGAGGTCGCACCTGGTGGCGGGGGTGGTGCAGCTGGGGAAGCGGCAGGTGTGGTCGCGCAGCTGCACGCGCACCCGGTGGCGGTCGGGGATCTCGTAGGAGTCCACCGGCGTGCAGTCCGCCAGGTCGATGACCGGGCGGACGATGATCGTCGAGCCCGGGAGGGAGAGCCACTCCCTGATCTGTCCCGCGAGGACCGGTCCCCGGGTTTCCTCGCACCGCCCGACCGGGTTCTCACCCGTCAGGGTGGTGTCGGTGATGTGGAGATTGAGCACGCTGCGGCGGCCCGGGGACTTGGCGAGGACTTCGCCGGTGTCGGGATCACTCAGGATGAGGTCGAGCGACAGGTCCTGGCGGGCGAGCTCGCCAGCGGCCTTCGACCGCCGCACGTCCAACGACGAGTCGTCGCCGAGCTGGCCGAGAAGCGCTGCCCGCCGGCTGATGCTCTGGTTGAGGTCGTGGCCGTCGGCGGCGTCCATCAACGCGTCGACGTAGACGAGACCGTTGTCGTCGACTTCGGAGATGGTGAACCTGCGGCGGTCGGCGGCCTCCTGTCGTTCCAGCTCCGCCCGCTCCGGGTCGAACCGGGCAATCGCCTCCGCAACCAAGCGGTCGATCTGTGCCCAGGTCACGGACTCGACGGCGATGGCGAGCTGGTGGTCTACCCACGCCGCTGCCCGCTGGGTCAGCGGGTGGGTGAGCTCGGGTCAGCGGGTGGGTGAGCTCGGCGATCCGCAGCGCCCGCCACGGAGCCAGGCGCCCGTCCAGGGCCGCGGCGTAGAGCTCCGGCAACCGCCAGGCGCACTCGAAGATCTTGCCGACGTAGAGCCGGCCGCCATCGGGGGTGCGGCCGAGGACGGCGATGAGCTCCATCAGCGCGAACTCCGACACCAGCGGCGCGCCGGGTCCGGCGATGGGGATGCCGGTGTCGAGGAACCCGTCCCGCACGGTTGCGGCTTCGTTGGTGCGGTCGACGGTGTTGGCCTCGGCCCAGGCGACGATGTTGCGCCACTCGCTGACCTCGAGCTGGTTGCGCGCCTCGGACTCATCAGCGATCCGCGACAGCAGCGATGCTGTCGAGACCTTCGACGAAGGGCTGGTTCCGAGCTCCATGACTGGATTCTTCCAGAGACCACCGACACTTTGATTCGCCGGAAACCCGCCTGTGGACTGGAGATTCTCCGTCCACGGACCGGCTTGAAGGCCCGGTGGTTTCGAGGCTCCTCGCTGGCGCTCGTCGCACCTCAACCACCGGGAGACCACCGGCGCTCGGCGCGATCAACCCAACCCAGCTACGCGACCGCAGGCCGACATGCGGACCCGACCACGTCCCCAGCCCTCCTCGTCGCTGCCTTTCGGAGCTGTACCGGCTACGCGACCCGAAGGTCGCGGGCACCCGCCACGAAGCTGCCGGACTGCAACCCGACCGCCGGACCCAGCCACCCGCCGTACTCCCTCGTCGCTGCGGTTGAGAACTGCACCGGCTACGAGACCGCAGCTTCTGGAGATGCCCCGGCCTGCAGGCGCCGGAGCCGACGTCGACGACAAGACCCCCCCGTAGGAGAATTCACTCGCACAGAACCCGCCGAGGCCGGACAATCGACGGTTGTGGGTCACGTAGAGGTTGCCGGCGTCCGGTACGAGCTCCCCGACGGTCGGGTGCTCCTCGACGACGTCTCCTTCCGGGTCGGGGAGGGGGCGAAGGTCGCGCTGGTGGGGGCCAACGGGGCAGGCAAGACGACGCTGTTCCGGATCATCACCGGCGAGCTGACGCCGCACGCGGGGACCGTGGTGCGCTCGGGCGGGCTGGGGGTGATGCGGCAGATGGTCGACCGCGAGCTGGGGGAGCGGCCGACGGTCGCGGACCTGCTGCTCGCGCTGGCGCCGGAGCGGGTGCGCCGGGCGGCCGCGGGGGTCGACCGGTGCGAGCTGGCGCTGATGGACACCGACGACGAGCGGACCCAGATCGCCTACGCAACGGCGCTGGCGGAGTACGCCGACGCGGGTGGGTACGACGTCGAGGTGGTCTGGGACGTGTGCAGCGTCAAGGCGCTGGGCGTGCCCTTCGACCGTGCGAAGTACCGCGAGCTCAGGACGCTCTCCGGTGGGGAGCAGAAGCGGCTGGTGCTGGAGTACCTGCTCGCTGGTCCCGAAGAGGTGCTGCTTCTCGACGAGCCGGACAACTTCCTCGACGTGCCCGGCAAGATCTGGCTGGAGCAGCGGATCGCCGGCTCGGAGAAGACGATCCTGTTCATCAGCCACGACCGCGAGCTGCTCGCCAACTGCGCCACGCACGTGGTCACCGTCGAGCTCGGCGCCGGCGGTGGCGGCAACAGCGCCTGGACGCACGCGGGCGGGTTCACGTCGTACCACGAGGCCCGCAAGGACCGCTTCGCCCGCTTCGCGGAGCTGCGGCGGCGCTGGGACGAGGAGCACGCGAAGCTCAAGGCGCTCGTGCTGCGGCTGAAGGTGAAGGCGGAGTACAACGACGGCATGTCGTCGCAGTACCGCGCGGCGCAGACCCGGCTCCGCAAGTTCGAGGAGGCCGGGCCGCCGACGGAGCAGCCGCGCGAGCAGCAGGTGACGATGCGGCTGTCCGGTGCGCGCACCGGCAAGCGGGCGGTCGTCTGCGAGGACCTCGAGCTCACCGGGTTGATGAAGCCGTTCGACCTCGAGGTCTGGTACGGCGACCGGCTGGCCGTGCTGGGCTCCAACGGCTCGGGCAAGTCCCACTTCCTGCGGCTGCTCGCCGCGGGCGGGAGCGACCCCGACGTGGAGCACCGGCCGGTGGGTGACGTGGAGATCGCGCCCGTGCGGCACTCCGGACGGGCACGGCTCGGGGCGCGCGTGCGGCCGGGCTGGTTCGTGCAGACCCACGAGCACCCGGAGCTCGTCGGCCGCACGCTGCTGGAGATCCTGCACCGCGGCGACGGCACCCCCAACGGACGCCAGGGCATGCCGCGCGAGCAGGCCAGCCGCGTGCTGGACCGCTACGAGCTGGCGGCGAGCGCGGAGCAACGCTTCGAGTCGCTCTCCGGTGGCCAGCAGGCGCGCTTCCAGATCCTCCTGCTCGAGCTGTCCGGAGCCACGCTGCTGCTGCTCGACGAGCCCACCGACAACCTCGACGTGCAGTCGGCCGAGGCGCTCGAGGAGGGGCTCGAGGCGTTCGAGGGCACGGTCGTCGCGGTGACCCACGACCGCTGGTTCGCCCGCGGGTTCGACCGGTTCTGCGTGTTCGGCTCGGACGGATCGGTCTACGAGTCCGACGCGCCTGTGTGGGACGAGGGCCGCGTGGAGCGGGTCCGATGAGTGCCGGGGGGACGGTGGACGTCGTCGAGCTGACCGCGGCCGACGCCGACGCCCTGCGTGACTGGGCGGCGGTCACCGCGGAGTCGGCACGCCACGAGGTCGGCGACCACGCGACGGCGTGGGCCTACGAGGAGCTCCTCGCCGTGCTGCAGAACCCCTCACGGGCGCGACGCGAGCAGTTCTTCGTCGCGCGCCGCGACGGCGAGGTCGTCGGGACGACCTGGCTGGCCATGCCGCTGCTCGATAACCTCGACTCGGCGCAGGTCGACGTCCACGTCCGGCCCGACCAGCGCCGCCGCGGCACCGGGTCGGTGCTGCTGCGCCACGCCGAGCACGTCGCAGCCGCGGCGGGCCGCACCCGGCTCGACGCGGAGGCGCAGTGGCCGCACACCGGTCCCGCCGACGGAGCGGGTACGCCGGGCGTGGAGCTCCTCCGGGCCCACGGCTACGCGTTCGGGATCGGCGACGTGCAGCGGGAGCTGCCGCTCCCGGTCGACGACGCACTGCTGGCCGAGCTGGCCGGGGAGACCGCACCGCACCACCGCGACTACCGCCTGGAGTCGTGGGCGGGGCCGGTGCCCGACGACCTCGTCGAGGGCTGGCTCGCGGTGGTCAACACGCTGATGACCGAGGCGCCGACCGGCGGGATGGAGCGCGAGGAGGAGGCCGTCGACGTCGCCGCCTTCCGGGCGTCCGAGGCGCTCCTCGCGGCCCAGGGCCGCACCGCGTGGCGCACCGCCGCCCTCGACCGCGACGGGACGGTCGTCGCCTACACCGAGATGATCCTGCCGTCGTACGAGACGCGCTTCGTCTACCAGTGGGGCACCCTCGTGCGCCGCGACCACCGCGGCCACCGGCTCGGCACGGCGGTGAAGGTCGCCAACCACCGGGCGCTCCAGGCCGGCGCCGACGTCGCGGGACGTCGCGTCGTCACGTGGAACGCCGAGGTCAACGACCACATGATCGGCATCAACGAGCGGCTCGGGTTCGTCGTGACCTGCCGCGCGGGGGAGCTGCAGAAGAGGCTCACCGGGTAATTCGCTTGGTTCTGGCCGACGCGGGTGCGACGGTGGTCGTGGTCACCGAAGTGCGACGGAAGGACGGCCCATGGCTGCCAGCAACGCGAACGACGACCTCAAGGCCAAGATGCGCGAGGCCCTGGACCGCAAGAACCAGAAGGAGCAGGGCGTCCACGAGGACGGCCCGGTGCGCGAGAAGGCGCACGGCTCCGAGGTGGTGGGCGGTGCCCCGAAGATGCACCGTCGCAAGGCGGGTGGCGGCGGGTCCTGACGCAGGACCGTCCGGCTCAGCCGTCCGAGCCGAGCTCCAGCTCGGTCGTCCCCTCCTCGCCCCCGCGGACGTAGGTCACCTCGACGGTGTCCCCGGGGCGGTAGGAGCGCACGGTCGCGATCAGGGCCTCCGTGTCGTCGATGCGGTGGTCGCCGATCGCGATGATCACGTCACCGTCGCGCAGGCCGGCGTCCGCGGCAGCCGAGTCGTCATCGATCCGCTCGATCCGGGCGCCGCGCACCGACGGGTCGCTCGATCCCGCCTGGCCCGCGGCGTCGGAGACCTGGATGCCGAGCCGGGCGTGGGTCGGCGCCTCGCCGGCGCGGATCTGCTCGATGATCGGCAACACCTCGTCGATCGGGATCGCGAAGCCCAGGCCGATGGAGCCGGCCTCGCTGCCGAACGCCGACCCGGTCGAGCGGATCGAGGCGTTGATGCCGACGAGCTGGCCGTCCATGTTGACCAGCGGGCCGCCGCTGTTGCCGGGGTTGATCGCGGCGTCGGTCTGGATGGCGGGGTACGCCGTCACGTTGCCCTGCTGGTCGCGGCCGACCTCGACGGGGCGGTCCAGGGCGCTGACGATGCCGCTGGTGACGGTCGCGTCGAGCCCGAAGGGTGACCCGATCGCGACGACCTGCTCGCCGACGTCGAGGTTGCCCGACTTGCCGATGGTGACGGGCGTGAGGTCCTCGACGCCGTCGACCTTCACCAGGGCGGTGTCGGTGAGCGGGTCGGTGCCGATCACCTTCGCGCTGGTCCGGGTGCCGTCGCTGAAGGCCGCGGTGATCCGGGCCTGGTCGGCGGGGATCGCGCCGCCGAGCGTCACCACGTGGTCGTTGGTGAGGATCGTCCCGTCCGAGTCGATCACGACACCCGACCCGCCGCCGCTCCCCCCGGGCGCCGAGACCTCCAGCGCGACGACGGACGGCAGGACCGTCGCCGCGACGGACTCGACGCTGCCGTCGGCGGCAGGTCGGTCGCCGTTGTCGGCCACCTGGAGCGGTGCGCCGGGCCCGCTCGCGGGGACCGCGTCGTCGCTCAGCGCGTCGTAGAGCGCCGCTCCGCCGACCCCGGCCCCGCCCCCGACCAGGAGCGCACCCGTCAGCACCAGCGCCGCGAACCCCGAGCGCCGCGGCCGTCGCGTGGCGTACGACGGCGGCGGGCCGCTCGGGGGGAGGAAGGGTGGTGCGGGCGGTGTCGTCGGGCCCGTCGACGGCGTCGGCGGGAGCTCCTGCGTGGACGAAGTCGAAGGCGGGACCTGGGTCATGCCTCCAGTGTGCGTCGGTCGGCTGTGATCCCCCTGAGACGCCGGTGAGGGTTCGCTCAGACCTCGGGAGGTGTCCGCGCTGCGTGTCTAGTGCACAAAGTCGCGTAAGACACTGTACATTTGCCGGTCATGTCCACCACCCACGTGCAGACGACGACGCACGGCGTGCGCCGATGGGCCGGCCTCGCCGTCAGCCTGGGCGTGCTCGTCGCGGTGTGGTGGCTGGTCGCTGCCGCGGACCTCGTCGAGCCCGGCTACCTGACGCCCACCCCGAAGGAGGTGTGGGACGCCTTCGTCCGAGCGAACACCTACCACCCGATCGGCGGGGGAGTGGACCGCGTCGTGCGCGGCGAGGAGCACTACTTCCTCTGGGAGCACCTGCTCGTCAGCCTGCGGCGCATCGGGCTCGGCCTGCTGCTCGGCGCGGCGGTCGGCGTACCCCTCGGCCTGGTCATGGGCACAGTGCGCTGGGTCGGTGACCTCGTCGGGCCGTACGTCGACTTCCTGCGCTCGCTGCCGCCGCTGGCCTACATCGGCTTCCTCGTGGCGTGGTTCGGCATCTACGACACCTCGAAGGTGTGGCTGCTCGTGCTCGCGGCGTTCCCGCCGATCACGCTCGCGACGATCAACGGGGTGCGAGGGGTGCGCGAGGACCAGCTCAACGCCGCCCGCAGCCTCGGCGCCTCGGGGCTGCAGCTGACCACCCAGGTGGTCCTCCCCGCGGCGCTGCCGGACATCCTGTCCGGCCTCCGCGTGGCCGTCGGCTTCGCGTGGACCACGGTCGTGGCCGCGGAGCTCGTCAACGGCCTGCCGGGCATCGGTGGCCTGGCCTACCTCTCGGGAACGCAGAACAAGATCGCGCTGTCGGTCGCCTGCATCCTCGTCATCGGCCTCACCGCGATCGCCCTTGACGCCGTCATCCGCACCATCGAGAGGCTCGTCGTCCCCTGGCGAGGAAAGGCCTGACCATGAAGACCTCCCGCACCGTCCTGCGCCGCACCGGCGCTGCCGCCCTCCTCGCGGCCGTCCTCCCGCTCGCTGCCTGCAGCCTCGGGGAGGACAGCGAGGCCGCGTCGGCCAGCGACTGCCCCTTCACCGCCGACGAGTCGGTCGAGGGCACGATCCGCATCGGCTACCAGAAGATCCCGAACGGCGACGTCGTCGTGAAGGACCAGGGCATCCTCGAGGCCTGTCTGCCGAACGCCACGATCGAGTGGAACAACTTCGCCTCCGGCGGTGACGTGGTGCAGGCCTTCGGCGCCGGCAGCATCGACCTCGGCCTGGCCGGCTCGTCGCCCTCCACCAAGGCGCTCTCCGAGCCGCTCAGCCTGCCGGTCAAGGTGGTCTGGATCCACGACCTCATCGGCGAGGCCGAGTCGCTGATCGTCCGCGACGGCATCGCCACCGACATCAAGGGACTCAAGGGCGGCACGATCGCCACGCCGTTCGGCTCGACCGCCCACTACTCGCTGCTGCAGGCGATCGCCGACGCCGGCGAGGACCCGGCCGACTACAAGCTGGTCAACAGCGAGCCGGAGCAGATCGCGCCCGCTTGGGGCAAGGGCGACGTCGACGCTGCGTGGGTGTGGGACCCGACCCTGTCCGAGCTGGAGAAGCAGGGCGGCACCGTCATCCTGTCCAGCAAGGACACCGCCGAGGCCGGCAAGCCGACGTACGACCTCGGCCTGGCGAGCGCCAGCTTCATCGAGGAGAACGCCGCGGCGCTGGCGGTCTGGGTGAAGGCGCAGGACTTCGCCGTCGAGCAGATCCTGACCGACCCCGAGAAGGCTGCGGAGAGCGTCGCGGTCGAGGTCGGCGTCAGCACCGACGAGGCCCGGGCGCAGTTCGGCGGCCTGACCTACCTGCGCGCCTCGGAGCAGGCCGGCGACGACTGGCTCGGCAAGAAGCTCGGCGAGGACCTCCTCGCGACCGCGACCTTCCTGCTCGGCCAGGACGGCATCTCCGCCGTCGCCCCGGCCGCGACCTACAGCGACGGCGTCCACGCGGCCGCCGCCGCCTCCGTGAAGTGACCGCATGAGCAAGGGCATCAACGTCGCGGGCCTGGCGCACCAGTTCCGGGCCCGCGGCGGCGCGGTCCCCGCGCTCGACCGGATCGACCTCGAGATCGAGCCCGGCGAGCTGGTGACGCTCGCCGGGCCGTCCGGATGCGGGAAGACCACGCTGCTGCGGATGATCGCGGGCTTCGTCGCCCCTTCACAGGGATCGATCGTCGTCGGCGGTACCCCGGTGCGCGGCCCCGGACCCGACCGCGGGGTGGTGTTCCAGCAGCCGACGCTCTACCCGTGGCTCGACGTGCGTCGCAACGTCGCGCTCGGCCCGAGGCTGCGTGGCATCGGCAAGGCCGAACGGCTGGGGATCGCCGACCGCTACCTCGCCCTCGTGGGGCTGGCCGATGCCGCGGATCGCCGTCCCTACGAGCTCTCCGGCGGCATGCAGCAGCGTGCCCAGATCGCCCGCGTGCTGGCAGGCGACCCCGAGGTGGTCCTGATGGACGAGCCGTACGGGGCGCTGGACGCCCTGACCAGGGAGCGGCTGCAGAACGAGCTGCTCACCCTGTGGCGCGAGACCGGCAAGACCATCCTGTTCATCACCCACAGCGTCGACGAGGCCGTCTTCCTCGGTTCACGGGTGCTCGTGATGAGCCCTCGCCCCGGGCGCATCGTGCTCGACGAGCAGGTCCCGTTCTCGTCCGATGCCTCCCTGGCTCCGGACGAGGTCCGGGCCCTGCCCGCCTTCGCCGAGACCACCGCGCGGGTCCGCGTGGCGATCGCTCACTAGTCCCGCGCTAGACCTGCCGGTTCCGCTCGTCCCAGTAGGGCTTGCGCAGGTCGCGCTTGAGGATCTTGCCCGTCGGGTTGCGGGGGAGGGCGGGCACGACGTCGACGGACTTGGGTGCCTTGAAGTGGGCCAGCCGCTCGCGGGTCCACTCGATGAGCTCGACCTCGCTGGTGTCGGACCCCTCCTTCAGCGCGACCACGGCCTTGACCGCCTCGCCCCAGCGCTCGTCGGGGACACCGATGACCGCGACCTCGAGGACGGCCGGGTGCTCGGACAGCACCCGCTCGACCTCGGGGGAGTACACGTTCTCGCCGCCCGTGATGATCATGTCCTTGAGCCGGTCGGAGACGAACACGAAGCCGTCCTCGTCGACGTGGCCCATGTCGCCGGTGCGGAACCAGCCGTCGGCGGTGACCACCTCGGCGGTCGCCTCGGGCTTGTTGAGGAAGCCCTTCATCAGCTGCGGCGTGCGCAGCCAGATCTCGCCGTGCTCACCGGTCGGCACCTCCGCCAGCGTGGCCGGGTCGACGATGCGCACCTCGCACTCGGGCACCGGCTTGCCGGCCGAGAGCAGCCGCTCCGGGTGGCCGTCGGCCTCGGCGGTGCGGTGGTCCTCCGGCATGAGGTGGGTGGCGACGCCGGCGACCTCGGTGAGGCCGTAGACCTGGATGAAGTCGGTGTCCGGCCACGCCTCCATCGCGGCCCGCAGCAGCGGCGGCGGCATCGGCGCGGCGCCGTACGTGTAGGTCTTGAGGGCGCCGAACAGCTTGATCGCGTCCGGGCCCGCCTGCAGCACCTGCGCCAGCACGGCGGGCACGAGGAATGTGCGGTTGGCACCCGCGAGGATCGCGCCGGCCAGGGACGCGGCGTCGGGCTCACGGGTCATCACGCTGGGCACGCCGTCGTGGATGCCGAAGAGCACGTACGACGACCCGCCGACGTGGAACAACGGCATCGCGACCATCGACTTGTCACCGGGTTCGAAGCCCCAGCCGTCGTGGGCGTTGACGGTGTGCCGGACCATGTTGCGGTGCGTGAGCATCACGCCCTTCGGGCGGCCGGTGGTGCCCGAGGAGTACATGACCAGGCACACGTCGTCCTCGACGACGTCGGGGCCGTCGGCGCACGGCGTGGCCGCAGCCAGGAACTGCTCGTACTCGTCGTCGTCACCGCCGTCGGGGGTGACCTCGATGATCCGCTGCACGTCGGGCAGCCGGTCGCGGATCGCCTCGATGGTCGGCATCAGCTCGCGGCCGACGAAGAGCACCTTCGCGCCGGAGTCGTTGACGGCGTAGTCGATCTCGTCGCCGGCGGAGCGCCAGTTGATGATCGCGTTCGCGGCGCCGATCGAGCCGGCGGCGAGGCTGATCTCCACGCAGGCCGGGTGGTTCTTGTCCAGGAAGGACACGACGTCGCCCCGGGCGATGCCGAGGTCACGCAGGCCGCCGGCCGCACGGCGCACCCGGTCGTGCCACTGGGCCCACGTCCACGTGCGACCGAGGTAGGTCATCGCCTCGCCGTCGGGTGTCGCCTCGGCCCAGTGCCCGAGCCGGTCCTGGACGTACGTCGGCTCCGGCGGTGTGGCGGGCGGCCAGGCCTGGCGGCCGGTGGCTTCGGGGGCAGCTTCGGGGGCAGCTTCAGGGGCATTGTCGGGGGACTCCGTCATCGCACTCACCCGGCCGATTGTGTCCCACATCACAAGGGCAGACAACGACAACGGCCGTGGCCCGCCCCGGAACTTCCGGGGCCGGCCACGGCCGTGTGCCGTGCAGGGGCGTGGGTCAGGCCCAGCGCTCCTCGGCCGGGACGAAGTCGAGCGTCCGCGGGCCGGTGTAGATCTGCTTCGGGCGAGCGATCTTCTGCTCCTTGTCCTGCACGAGCTCCAGCCACTGCGCGAGCCAGCCGGGGGTGCGGCCGATCGCGAACAGCACGGTGAACATCTCGGGCGGGAACTCCAGGGCCTCGTAGATCAGGCCGGAGTAGAAGTCCACGTTCGGGTAGAGGCGGCGCTTGACGAAGTACTCGTCCTCGAGCGCGATCTTCTCGAGCTCCTGGGCGACCTCGAGGAGCGGGTTGACCCCGGTGACCTCGAAGACGTCGTCGCAGGCCTTCTTGATGATCTTGGCGCGCGGGTCGTAGTTCTTGTAGACGCGGTGGCCGAAGCCCATCAGCCGCTCGTCGCCGTTCTTCACGCCCTCGATGAAGGCGGGGATGTTCTCCTTGGTGCCGATGCGGCGCAGCATCTTCAGCACGGCCTCGTTGGCGCCGCCGTGCAGCGGGCCGAAGAGGGCGCCGATGCCGGCGGCGACGGCGGAGTACGGGTCGACCTGCGAGGAGCCCACCGAGCGGACCGCGTTGGTCGAGCAGTTCTGCTCGTGGTCGGCGTGCAGGATGAAGAGCACGTCGAGCGCCTTGACGATGCGCGGGTCGCCGGCGTACTTCGTCTCGCTCATCTTGAAGAGCATCGAGAGGAAGTTCTCGGCGTAGGACAGCTCGTTGTCCGGGTAGACGTACGGCTTGCCCTGCGCGTGGCGGAACGCCCACGCGCCGAGGGTCGGCATCTTGGCGATCATCCGGACGATCTGGATGTGGCGGTTGTCGGGGTCGTCGATGCGACCGGACTCCGGGTAGAACGTCGACAGGGCCCCCACCGACGCCATCAGCATCCCCATCGGGTGCGCGTCGTACCGGAAGCCCTGCATGAAGCTCTTGACGTTCTCGTGCACGAACGTGTGGAACGTGATCTCGTGCACCCAGGCGTCGTACTGCTCCTTGGTGGGCAGGTCGCCGTGGATGAGCAGGTACGCCACCTCGAGGAAGTTCGACTTCTCGGCGAGCTGCTCGATGGGGTACCCGCGGTACTCGAGGATGCCCTTGTCGCCATCGATGTAGGTGATGGCGCTCCGACAGGAAGCGGTGTTGACGAATCCGGGGTCGTAGGTGGCGAGGCCCGGCTCGTCGTCGTTGAGCTTGATCTGCCCGAGGTCGGCGGCCTTGATGGTGCCGTCGACGATCGGGATCTCGTACTCCGCGCCGGTGCGGTTGTCGCGAACGGTGAGAGAGTCAGTCACCCTTGCAACCTAGTCGCCCGGGTCACATCGCCGGTAGGCGGTGTCCCGATCCGTGGTTGGCGGGCCGCTCGTGCGGAGGCGCGGGCCGGTGATGGTGTACGGCGGCGTTTTGACCCCCTCCGTGGCCCGACCGTAATCTGGTTGGTCGCGTCACCTGCCGCTCCGGCGTCCTCGGCCCAGCCGAACCCGGGGCAGTCCCGGATCGCTCATGGATCGTCGTGAGACGAGCATGCGTGGGCCGGGCTGAGTTCGTCAGATGACGTCGGCCTCGCGAGAGGCACAGGCTGCCAGCGCCCGCTGGTGGTTACGAACTAGTGAGAGGGAACGCATCCATGCGTACCTACGCTCCCAAGCCCGGCGACGTCGAGCGCGCCTGGCTCGTGATCGATGCGACTGACGTCGTCCTCGGCAAGCTCGCGGTGACTGCCGCCAACCTGCTGCGCGGCAAGCACAAGCCGATCTTCGCGCCGAACACCGACACCGGTGACTACGTCATCGTCGTCAACGCCGAGAAGGTCGCCCTGTCGGGCAACAAGCGCGACAACAAGATGGTCTACCGCCACTCCGGCTTCCCGGGCGGTCTCACCGCCACGCCGATCGGCGAGGTCCTCGACAAGGACGCCCGCAAGGCCGTCGAGAAGGCCGTCTGGGGCATGCTCCCCAAGAACCGCCTCGGCCGCCAGATGATCAAGAAGCTGAAGGTCTACAACGGACCGGCCCACCCGCACCAGGCCCAGAAGGCCGTTCCCTACGAGATCTCCCAGATCTCCCAGTGACCTCTCGACTGATCTGAACGGACTGAGGATTTCAAGTGACTGAGAACACCAACGAGGTCGAGGAGACCTTCCAGACCGACGAGCAGGGTGTCGCCTACACCAGCGAGACCTCTCCGTCGGCCGCCACCGACGCGCGCCCGGCGACCATCGCCCCCGGCGCCGCCACCGGTCGCCGCAAGGAGGCCGTCGCCCGCGTCCGCCTCGTGCCCGGCACCGGCAGCTGGACCATCAACGGCCGCACGATCGAGGACTACTTCCCGAACAAGCTGCACCAGCAGGTCGTCAACGAGCCGTTCGCGGCTCTCGGCCTCGAGGGCCGCTTCGACGTGATCGCCCGCATCCACGGCGGCGGCATCACCGGCCAGGCCGGCGCGCTGCGCCTGGGCGTGGCCCGCTCGCTCAACGCGATCGACGTCGAGGCCAACCGCCCGACCCTGAAGAAGGCTGGTCTGCTGACCCGCGACGCCCGTGCGACCGAGCGCAAGAAGGCCGGTCTCAAGAAGGCCCGCAAGGCTCCGCAGTACTCGAAGCGCTGATCTCCGCAAGGCGATCACCACGACGGGGCCACGCACCGCTGCTGCGGTCCGTGGCCCCGTCGCCCGTTTTGCGGCCATGCTGTGCCGGGAACGGGCGACCACCAGCACCACCGCCGTACGCACGCCACCAGGACTAGCCACCAGGACAAGGGAGAACACGTGACCCGCATCTTCGGGACCGACGGGGTCCGCGGCCTGGCCAACGACAAGCTGACCGCCGAGCTGGCGCTGGACCTCGGCGTCGCCGCCGCCCGTGTGCTCGTCGAGCACGGTGACTTCGACCGCCCGCGCCCGCTGGCCGTGGTCGGGCGGGACACCCGCATCTCCGGGCAGTTCCTCGAGCACGCCGTCGTAGCCGGCCTCGCGGCGGCCGGGGTCGACGTGCTCCGGCTGCGGGTCCTCCCGACGCCCGGCGTCGCCTACTTCACCGACGCGCTCGGCGCCGACGTCGGCGTCGTCATCAGCGCCTCGCACAACCCGATGCCCGACAACGGCATCAAGTTCCTCGCCCGCGGCGGCGTGAAGCTCGACGACGCGCTCGAGCGGGAGATCGAGGAGCACCTCGGCCAGGAGTGGGACCGCCCCACCGGCGGTGCCGTCGGCCGGGTCACCCCCTACGGCCCCACCGTCGAGGAGTACGCCGCCCACCTGGTCGGCACGCTCGACGCCCCCGACTCCCGCCCGCTCGAGGGGCTGACCGTCGTCCTCGACTGCGCGCACGGTGCGGCCAGCAAGGTCGGCCCGCACGCGCTGCGCCTCGCCGGCGCCACCGTGATCACGATCGGTGCCGAGCCGGACGGCCTCAACATCAACGACGGCTGCGGCTCCACGCACCTCGACCCGCTGCGCAAGGCGGTCCTCGAGCACGGCGCCGACGCCGGCTTCGCGGTCGACGGTGACGCCGACCGCTGCCTGGCGGTCGACCACACCGGGGAGGTCGTCGACGGCGACCAGATCATGGCGATCCTCGCCCTCGCGCTCCAGGCCTCCGGGCGGCTGGCCGACGACACGCTCGTCGCGACCGTGATGAGCAACCTCGGCCTGGTGCAGGCGATGGCGGCGGCCGGCGTCACCGTGCGCCAGACCGCCGTCGGGGACCGCTACGTGCTCGAGGACATGCGCGCCGGCGGCTACTCGCTCGGCGGCGAGCAGTCCGGCCACGTCATCCTCCGTGACCACGCCACGACCGGCGACGGCCTGCTGACCGCGCTGCACGTGCTGCAGCGGATGGTCGCGACCGGCTCCACCCTGCAGGGGCTCGCCAGCGTGATGACCCGTCTCCCGCAGGTGCTCGTCAACGTCGGCGGCGTCGACCGCACCCGCACCGACGACGAGGCACTGCTCGCCGCCGTCGCCGAGGCGGAGGCCGAGCTCGGCGCGTCCGGGAGGGTGCTGCTGAGGCCGTCGGGCACCGAGCCGCTCGTCCGGGTCATGGTCGAGGCGCCGACCGCCGAGCAGGCGAGCGGCGTCGCCAACCGGCTCGCCGACGTGGTGCGCGAGCGGTTGGCGGTCGAGACGGCGTAGGGCCGGGGTCCGCCGCGGTCCTAGCATCGGGCCCATGAGCAACGAGCACGTCGACCACGCCGACCAGCGCCGGTCCCGCATCCGGACCGTCCTCGACGTCGACCAGACGATCACCAAGCTCGACGCGACCGCGGACCGGCTCAACCAGACCCTCGACACCTTCGGTGCGCTGCTGGTCGACTTCACCGCCGCGCTGCAGGACTTCAACGCCTCGGTCGCCGGGTTCAACGGCACGGTCGGGGAGTTCCACCAGGTCGTCGAGAAGGCCGATGGCCTGCTCGGCCGCGCCGACAAGCTGCTCGCGCCCCTCGCTGCCACGCAGCAGGTGGGCGACCAGCTCAAGGTCGCCAGCCAGCTCGCGGGCCAGGTCGCCGGCCAGGTGGCGTCGGCGGCCGTGAAGAAGGGCGTCGCGGCGGCCAAGGTTGCCCGTACCCAGGTGCCCGGCTGACCCTTTCGTGCGCAACCGGCGCCGGTTCACCGATCCGGTCGCCCGCGCCGCCCGGGAGACCTAGAGTCTCTGCATGGGCGTGATGCCGGGGCCGGGGGAGTCCTTCGGGCGGTACCGGGTCGTCGAGCGCCTCGGCCAGGGTGGGATGGGCGTGGTCCTGACCGCGGTGCACGAGGACCTCGGCCGCCGGGTCGCGCTCAAGCTGCTCGCGCCGCAGCTCGTCGGGTCGCCCGACATGGTGGCGCGCTTCCGCCGCGAGGCGCAGGCGCTGGCCCGGCTGGACTCGCCCCACGTGGTGCAGGTCTACGACACCGGCGAGCACGACGGCTGGCTCTACATCTCCACCCAGCTGATCCCCGACGGGGACCTCACCCAGCTGGTGAACGCGCGCGGCCCGCTGTCGCCTGCCGAGGCGCTGGAGCTGCTCGACCACGTGCTGGCGGGGCTCGCGGACGCGCATGCCGTCGGGCTGCTGCACCGCGACGTGAAGCCCAGCAACGTGCTGCTGCGGCGCGAGGCGTCCGGCCTGCGCGCCTACCTCTGCGACTTCGGGATCGCCCAGGCGACCGACGTCGTCAACACCGAGCAGACCGCCGGCGTCATCGGCACCTGGGCCTACCTGGCGCCCGAGCGCTTCGACGGCCACCCGGCCACGGTCCGCACCGACCTGTACGCCGCGGGCTGCGTCCTGTGGTTCCTGGTCACGGGCCGGCTGCCCTACGAGGGAACGATGGTGCAGCTGGCGCTGGCCCACCAGAGCGCGCCGATCCCACAGCTGCCCGGCACCGACCCGTGGAGCCACGCAGTCAATCAGCTGCTGCGCCGCTCGATGGCCAAGGACCCGGCCGACCGCTTCTCCAGCGCGCAGGAGATGCAGGCGTTCCTGCGGTCGGTGCGCAGCGTGGCCACGAACGGTCCGTCCAGGCCGGCCGCGCCGACGGTGATGTCGTCGGCCCGGACCGGGGGTGGCCGCACGCTGCAGTCGACCCACGACCGCGACGCACCGCAGGGACGGCCGCCGCCGCCGGCCATCCCCGCCGGCCCGGGACCGGCCACGCCGGTGCCGCCGCGCCGCCGTTCCCGCCTCGTGGTCGCCGGTGTCGTGCTCGCCGTGCTGCTCGTCGCCGGTGGCACGGCCGCAGCACTGGCCCTGGGTGGGGTGTTCTCCGACGACACTGGCGGGCCGACGGCCGGGACCACCGCCGACCCCGGCAGCGAGCCGGTCAGTGAGCCGGTCAGCGAGCCGGTGAGCGAGGGTGGCAGCGCGGGTGAGGTCGGCCCCCGGTGCTGGAACGCACCCGAGCGGGTCGTCGCCTCCCTCGACGAGTGCAGCGAGGCGTTCGGCCTGCCCGGCCTGTTCTGGGCGTTCCCCGAGCTCACCCGCGACGAGCCCTGCTACGACGCCGGCGGCGCCGTACGACGGCCCGCGCTGTGGAAGTGCAACGTCAACCTGTCCGACGGCACTCCCGCGGAGGTCAACTACTCGCTGTGGGGCAGCGACGCGGGCGGGCTGCCGCACTACGTCGGGGAGTCGGGCACCGATCCCGAGACGGTCGAGGTGGACGGCGAGCCGGCGTACTACCGCTGGCGCTACCACGACGCCGCCAAGCAGCTCGAGAAGCTCGTGGTGCTCTACATCGACTACCGCTTCGGCTTCACGGTCTACGTCCCGGAGGGCAAGGACCCGCAGCAGGCCGTCGACGAGGGCAAGGTGCGCTTCCGCCCGCCGGACGAGATGCGTGGGGTGGTCTCGGGCGGCTAGCCGGCCCGGTCGTGCTGGCCCGTGCGATGAGTGAGCCGGGGGAGCCCGGTCGGTACGTGCAGCAGCCCCCGACCGGAGGGCGGACCCGAACAGGAGGACCCCATGACCTCGGTACGCACCCACCTGTGGTTCGGCAACGACAAGGCCGTCGAGGCCGCACACTTCTACGCCGAGCACATCCCCGGCTCGTCGGTCGACAAGGTGACCACCGCGCGCAGCGGCCCGGACGACCGGGTCGCCGACGTCGTCGAGTTCACCGTCGCCGGCCACCCGGTCGTCGGCCTCAACGCCGGCCCGCACTTCCACCTCGACGAGGCGTTCTCGTTCTACCTCAGCGTCGAGGGACAGGCGGAGGTCGACCACTACTGGGACATCCTGACCGCCGACGGCGGCGAGCCCGGTGCCTGCGGCTGGTGCAAGGACAAGTACGGCGTCTCGTGGCAGGTCATCCCGCGCGAGCTCGAGGAGCTCTCCGGTGACTACTCGACCGACGCCAGCCAGCGGGTGTGCGCAGCGATGCTGACGATGCAGAAGATCGACGTGGCCGCGCTACAGGCCGCGTACGACGGCGACTGACGCAGCCGACCGGCGCCGCTGCCACCCGACCAGCGGCGTCTGAGAACCGGCCCGGCGGCAACCGGAGGAGCATGGGACGCCTGCTCACCGTCGGCCACGGCACCCTCGACCGGGACGGCCTCGCGGCACTGCTCGCCGGTGCCGACGTCGAGCTGCTGGTCGACGTACGCCGCTTCCCCGGCAGCCGGCGCAACCCGGACGTGGCCACGGACGCGCTGGCCCGATGGCTCCCCGAGGCCGGCATCGACTACCGCTGGGACGAGCGCCTGGGCGGCCGGCGCCGCCGCGGGCCCGACGACGACCCGGAGGGCGACCGCTGGTGGCGCGTCGAGGCGTTCCGTGCCTACGCCGCGCACACCCGCACCCCGGAGTTCCTGGCCGCGCTCGACGACCTCGCCACGGACACGGCAGGGCGGACGACGACGGCGATCATGTGCAGTGAGAGCGTCTGGTGGCGGTGCCACCGCAGGCTGGTCTCCGACGCGGCCCTGCTGCTACGCGGCATCGCCGTCGCCCACCTCGCCCACGACGGCCGGACGACGCCGCACGAGCCGTCGGAGGGTGCTGAGGTGCGCGTCGGCGAGCTCCACTACGACGCGGCGGGAGCGTGACCGCGGTGGACGAGGAGTACGTCGAAGCGGTGCTCGCGCTGGTCGAGCAGGTGCCGCCCGGTCGGGTCACGACGTACGGCGACCTCGCCCGAGCCGTCGGCTCGGCGGGTCCGCGCCAGGTCGGCCGGGTGATGGCGCTGCACGGCGACGCCGTGCCGTGGTGGCGCGTGGTGCACGCGGACGGCCGGCCCGCGACCTGCCACGGCGGCACTGCCGTCGACCGCCTCCGCGCCGAGGGTGTGGCGTTCGTCGACGGGCGCCGGGTGGACCTGACGGCGGCCCGGGTCGGCTGACCCGGGCACCGCTCGCCGTTACTTGCGGGCGACGACGATCCCGTCGATGCGCACGGGGCGCTTGGTGGTGGTGCGGATGGTGATGGTCGTGCCCTTGGTGAGCTGCGGGAGGTTGACCAGTGCCTTGTGCTTGGTCGTGCCGTTGAGGGAGAAGCGCTTGACGACCTTGCCGGCGTAGCGGACCTCGAGGGCGCCGCTGCCCCTGGCCTTGGTGACGACGAGGGCGGCGCGGCCCTGGGGGACGCCCTTGAGGGTGAGGGTGCGGCCCTTCTGGTTGGTGGTGGTCGCGGTGCCGTTGAGGAACCTGGCGCCGGTGGCTCGTTTCCAGCCCCTGGAGGCCTTCAGTGCCCGGTCGTCGAGGGGGAGGGTGGTGCAGCGCTCGGTGCTCCACAGGGAGGTGACGCCGTGGCCGTCGCGGGAGCGGGCCTGGTAGCAGACCTGTCCGCCGCGGGCGACGTTGATGGTGTGGGTCGTGGTGGTGGTGGCGTCGAGCAGGGTGGTCCAGGCGCCGCGGTTCGTCTTCCAGGTGGCCTTGCGGTAGCGGACGTCGTAGCTGGCGATGCCGGGGATCGCGTCGGTCCCGGACCAGCCGAGCGTGACCGGTGACGTCATCGTGGTCGCCGGCAGGGGACTCGTGTGGACGGTCGGCGGGTCGACGCGATGGTCGATGTACGTGAACACCACGCGGGGCGTTCCGTCGCCGTGGGTGCGGGTTGGGGCGTCGGGCCCGAAGATGCTGAAGGAGGTGCCGCCTCCGCCGCCCGCACCGTTGCCGTCGCGACCGCCTCCGCCGCCACCTCCGCCACCGGGCCAGCCGGCGCCGCCGCCTCCGCCTCCGGAGTGGTACTGCGTGGTGTTGGGGTGGCTGATGGCCCAGCCGCCGTCGCCCCCACGTCCCCACCATCCATCAGCTCCCGCTTCACCCTCGAAATCGCTGAGGTTCCAGCCGCCGATGCCGCCTGAGCCCGGTCCGGTGGGGCTTCCCGGTGCGCCAGGGGTCGCGGACACTGCGTTCTCGCCCTGGCCGCCGGCCTGGCCGCTGTCGCCGCCTGCGCCGCAACGTCGATCTTCGTGACAGAAGCCGCTACCGCCTCCTCCGCCCGGGGCGACGAACAGCACGGGGTCGGGGGCAGGGCCGAAGATCTCCGTGGCGCCGCCCCCGCTGCCAGCATTCTGGCCGCCCGCGCCACCGCCGTTGGCGCCACCGGGGACCGGCTCGCCGTACGTGCCGTTGCGGCCGTTGCCGCCCACCTCGAAGGTCAGGGTCTGGCCGGGTGCGAGCACCTGGTTGCCGCCCGCGCTGAACGGGACCGGCACCGTCTGGGTGAGGTGCGCGCCACGACCTCCGGCCGCTCCCTTGTACCCGGGCCAACCCGTGACGACGCCGTGGCCGCCGTCGCCGCCGACTGCCTCGATGGTCAGCTCGGTGACGTTGTCGGGGATGGTGAAGGTGCCGACCCCGGTCTCGGTGTAGGTGCAGGTGACGGTGATGCCTGCGGCGACGCAGCCGTGCTGCAGGGTGGGTGCGGCGTGGCCGGCGCCCGGCACGGCGGCGAGGGTCGCGGCCGAGAGGGCGGTGATCGCGCCGAGCGTGGCGGCGCGCCTGATGGTGCCCATGGAGGTCTCCTCCGAGATCGGTGGCCCGTCGTGCACGAAGAGGGAGAGGGCACGACGAGCAGGGTTGGTGTGGCCGTCAGCCTAGGAATGCCGGGTCGGCGCTCGGGGGCCTTTCAGCAAGGGAATGCAAAGACCGGGGTCGGGTGG
This sequence comes from Nocardioides sp. J54, assembly GCF_000519005.1. Lineage (GTDB taxonomy): Bacteria > Actinomycetota > Actinomycetes > Propionibacteriales > Nocardioidaceae > Nocardioides. The sequence continues at coordinate 20,083 of NZ_JAER01000001.1, forward strand.
CGAAAACTCCGGGGTTGACGCGCAGGGGCCCCGGGGTGCGGAGGCCTTGACGCTCAGATCTTGCGCAGGCGCACCCAGTCGACCGAGTGGTCGGCGGACTTGCGCAGCACGAGGGTGGCGCGCGAGCGGGTGGGCAGCACGTTCTCCGACAGGTTCGGGCCGTTGATCGTGTCCCAGATCCGGCGGGCCTCGTCGACGGCCGAGTCGTGGCTCAGCGCGGCGTACTTGGCGAAGTAGGAGTCCGGGTCGCGGAAGGCGGTCTCGCGCAGCCGGAGGAAGCGGTCGACGTACCACTCGCGGATGTGGTTGGTGTTGGCGTCGACGTAGATGGAGAAGTCGAAGAAGTCCGAGAGGCCCAGGCCGGTCCGGCCGTCGCCGCGCACCCGCGCGGGCTGGAGGACGTTGAGGCCCTCGACGATGACGATGTCCGGCTTGCGGATGACGACCTTCTCGTCCGGGAGCACGTCGTAGACCAGGTGCGAGTAGACCGGCGCCTCGACCTCGTCCTTGCCGGACTTGATGTCGATCACGAAGCGCATCAGCGCCTTGCGGTCGTAGGACTCCGGGAAGCCCTTGCGCTCCAGCAGGCCGCGGCGGACCAGCTCGGCGTTCGGGTAGAGGAAGCCGTCGGTGGTGACCAGCGCCACGTGCGGGTGCTCGGGCCAGCGCGCGAGCATCTGCTGGAGCACGCGGGCGGCGGTCGACTTGCCGACCGCGACCGACCCGGCGAGGCCGATCACGAAGGGCGTGCGCGGGGGAGTGAGGCCGTGCAGGAACTCCTGCTGCTCGCGGTGCAGCGCCGACGCGGCCTTCACCCGCAGGCTGAGCAGGCGCGACAGCGGCAGGTAGACGTCCTGGATCTCCGCGAGGTCGAGCTGGTCGCCCAGGCCGCGCAGCCGGAGGATCTCCTCGCTGGTGAGCGGGCTCTCCGTCTCCGAGGCGAGCATCGCCCAGGTGGCGCGGTCGAGCTCGACGTACGGCGAGGTCTCCCGCGACGAGTCCTCGCCGTGGGTCCCCGGCGACTCCGCGGCCGTGACCATGGCGACGATTGTTCCAGCCGCGTCGTGTCGGTCTTACGGCGGCGTCGGAACTAGACTGCTGCCCCATGTGCGGGATCGTCGGATATGTCGGGCCCAGGTCGGCCACGGACACGGTCATCGACGGCCTGCGGCGCCTGGAGTACCGCGGCTACGACTCGGCCGGGGTCGCGGTCGTCGACGGCGGTGCCATCGCGCTCGAGAAACGGGCCGGCAAGCTCGCGAACCTGGAGAAGGCGCTCGACGAGTCGCCGCTCCCGGTCGCGCACACCGGGATCGGGCACACCCGCTGGGCCACCCACGGCCCGCCGAACGACGTCAACGCCCACCCGCACACCGGCGGCGCCCGCCGGGTCGCGCTGGTGCACAACGGCATCATCGAGAACTTCGTGGAGCTCCGCGAGCGGGTCGAGGCCGACGACCACGAGCTGCTCTCCGACACCGACACCGAGATCGTGGCCCACCTCGTGGAGCTGCAGGTCCAGTCGGGCATCGACCTGGCGACCGCCATGCAGCGCGTCTGCCAGCAGCTCGACGGCGCGTTCACCCTCGTCGCGATCGACGCCGCGGAGCCCGGCACGGTCGTCGCCGCCCGCCGCAACTCGCCGCTGGTCGTCGGCCTGGGCGAGGGGGAGAACTTCCTCGGCTCCGACGTCGCCGCGTTCATCGAGCACACCCGCGAGGCGCTCGAGCTCGGCCAGGACCAGATCGTCGTGATGACCCGCGACGAGGTGAAGGTCACCGACTTCCACGGTCGCCCGGTCGAGGCGAAGCAGTTCCACGTCGACTGGGACCTGTCCGCGGCGGAGAAGGACGGCCACGACTGGTTCATGCGCAAGGAGATCTTCGAGCAGCCGCGCGCCGTCGCGGACTCCCTGATCGGCCGTCGTACGGCGAAGGGGCAGCTGCAGCTCGACGAGATGCGCCTCGCCGACGAGGAGCTGCGCGACGTCGACAAGATCATCATCATCGCCTGCGGCACGTCCTTCTACGCCGGCATGGTCGCCAAGTACGCGATCGAGCACTGGACCCGCACGCCGGTCGAGGTCGAGCTCGCCTCCGAGTTCCGCTACCGCGACCCGATCATCGACTCGACCACGCTGATCGTGGCGATCAGCCAGTCCGGCGAGACCGCCGACACCCTGCAGGCGATCCGGCACGCGCGCTCGCAGCGCGCGAAGGTGCTGGCGATCTGCAACACCAACGGCTCCTCGATCCCGCGCGAGTCCGACGCGGTGATCTACACCCACGCCGGCCCCGAGATCGGCGTCGCGTCGACCAAGGGCTTCCTGACCCAGCTGGTCGCCTGCTACCTCCTCGCGCTCTACATGGCCCAGGTCAAGGGCACCCGCTTCGGCGACGAGATCGACGAGATCATGGAGCAGCTCGAGGCGATGCCCGACCACATCGAGACGGTGCTCGGGGACGCCGAGGCTGTCTACGACCTCGCCCGCGAGCACGCAGGCACCCGCTCGGTGCTCTTCCTGGGCCGCCACGCCGGCTACCCGGTGGCGCTCGAGGGTGCGCTCAAGCTCAAGGAGCTGGCCTACCTGCACGCCGAGGGCTTCGCGGCCGGCGAGCTCAAGCACGGCCCGATCGCGCTCGTCGAGGAGGGCCTGCCCGTCCTGTGCGTCGTGCCGCCCAAGGGGCGCGACTACCTGCACGGCAAGATGCTGAGCGGCATCCAGGAGGTCCGCGCCCGGGGTGCCCGGACGATCTGCCTCGCCGAGGCCGGCGACAGCTCGATCGAGCCGTACGCCGATCACCTGGTCCGCCTGCCGAAGGTGCCGGTGCTGCTGCAGCCGCTCGTCGCGATCGTGCCGCTGCAGCTGTTCGCCTGCGAGCTCGCGACCGCGCTGGGCCACGACGTCGACCAGCCGCGCAACCTGGCCAAGTCGGTCACGGTCGAGTAGGCCCGGGACCAGCCGTGGCAGTCGTCGGGGTCGGCATCGACGTGTGCGAGATCGTCCGGTTCGACGAGTCGTGCCGGCGTACCCCCGCGCTGGTGGAGAAGCTCTTCGTCGAGGCCGAGCGCGACCGCCCGATCAGCTCGCTGGCCGCGCGCTTCGCCGCCAAGGAGGCGCTCGCCAAGGCGCTCGGCGCGCCCCGCGGGATGGCCTGGCACGACGCGGAGGTCGTGTCGGAGGACACCGGCCGGCCGCGCTTCGTGCTGCGCGGCACGGTCCTGGCCGAGGCCGAGGCGCAGGGCGTGCGCTCGGTCCATCTGTCCCTGACCCACGACGGCGGGATCGCGTCCGCGGTCGTCGTCCTCGAGGACTGAGCGGAGGCCCCATGCTGCGCGCGCACACGGTCGAGGAGGTCCGCGCCGCCGAGGCCGCGCTGATGGCCACCCTGCCCGAGGGTGCGCTCATGCAGCGTGCCGCCTCCGGCCTCGCCTACGCCGTCGTCGACCTGCTCGGCGGCGCCTACGGGCGTCGCGTGGTGCTGCTGGTGGGCTCTGGCGACAACGGCGGTGACGCGCTGTACGCCGGCGCGATGCTCGCCCGCCGCGGCGCACTCGTCGAGGCGTGGCTGCTGTCCGCGACCGTGCACGAGGCCGGGCTCGCGGCCCTGCGCGGCGCGGGGGGCCGGGTCGGCACCCCGCGGCCCGGCACCGCCTTCGACGTCGTGGTCGACGGCATCGTCGGGATCGGCGGCCGCCCGGGGTTGCGCGACGACGCCCGTGACGCGCTCGAGGTGCTCGGCGGCGTCCCGGTCGTCGCGGTCGACACCCCCTCCGGGGTCGACGTCGACTCCGGAGCCGCGCCCGACGACCACGTGGTCGCCGACCTCACCGTCACCTTCGGCACGCACAAGGCCTGCCACCTGCTCGACCCCGCCTCCCTGGCCTGCGGCGCGGTCGAGCTGGTCGACATCGGGCTCGACCCCTACCTCCCGCCCGCCTCGGTCGAGGCGCTGCAGCCGGAGGACGTCGCAGCGATGCTGCCGGTGCCCGACCCCGAGGACCACAAGTACACCCGCGGCGTGGTCGGTGTCCGTGCCGGCTCCGCCGCCTACCCCGGCGCCGGGCTGCTCAGCGTCGCCGGCGCGGCCTGCGGGCTGGCCGGGATGGTGCGCTACGACGGCGACGAGTCCGTGCTCGCGCTCGTCCGCGCCGCGCACCCGGAGGTCGTCGGACCCGGACGCGTGCAGGCCTGGGTCGTCGGCTCCGGCAGCGACACCGGCGCCGAGCAGGCGCTGCGCGACGCCCTCGCCGACGACGTGCCCGTGGTGGTCGACGCCGACGCGCTCGCCTTCGCGGACCTCGCGCGGGGCACGGACGCGGTGCTCACCCCGCACGCCGGCGAGCTGTCCCGGATGCTCGGCGTCGACCGCGACGCCATCGAGGCGGAGCCGCTGGCCCACGCCCGCTCCGCGGCCCGGGAGTACGACGCCGTGGTGCTCCTCAAGGGCCGCCACACCGTCGTCGCCCGGCCCGATGGGCGGGTCCGGGTCACCACGACCGGGACCCCGTGGCTGGCGACCGCCGGCGCCGGCGACGTGCTCGGCGGCGTCATCGGGGCGCTGCTCGCGACCGGGCTCGACCCCTTCGACGCCGCGTCCGCCGGGTCGTGGCTGCACGGCGCCGCGGCGACCCTCGCAGCCCAGGACGGCCCGATCGTCGCGAGCGACGTGGCGGTGGCGCTGCCGGACCTGATCGCCGGGATGGGACGATAGGTCCCATGTCCCGCCCGCCGCTCGGCCCTGCCGAGGTCGTCGTCGACCTGGCGGCGATCCGCTCGAACGCCCGTGTGCTGCGCGAGCTGGCGGGCGTCCCGCTGGTCGCCGTGGTCAAGGCCGACGGCTACGGCCACGGCATGGTCGAGGTCGCCCGCGCGGCCCGCGAGGGCGGCGCCGACTGGCTGGCGACCGCCACCGTCGAGGAGGCGCTCACCCTGCGTGCCGCCGGCGTCGACGGACCGCTGCTGTGCTGGATCGCCGGTCCCGGCGCGGACCTCGCCGCGGCCGCCGCCGCGGGCATCGACCTGACCTTCTCCTCCGAGGAGCAGCTCGCCGACCTCGCCCGCGCCTTCGAGGGGCGCACCGACCCGGCCCGGATCCAGGTCAAGGTCGACACCGGCCTGTCCCGCGCCGGCGCGCCCCGTGCCGCGTGGGAGTCGCTCTTCGCCGCGGCACGCGCCGGCGAGGAGGCCGGCCGCTGGCGGGTCACCGGCATCTGGTCGCACCTCGCCTGCGCCGACGAGCCCGCCCACCCGGCCAACGACCGGCAGGAGCAGGTCTTCCGTGACGCCGTGGCGGCCGCTGAGGCAGCCGGCCTGCGCCCGGAGGTGCGCCACCTCGCCAACTCCGCCGCCACGATCCTGCGCCCGTCGGTGCGCTTCGACGCGGTCCGCTGCGGCATCGCGCTCTACGGCCTCGACCCGGCGCCGGGGGAGGCGACCGACGTCGGCCTGGTGCCCGCGATGACCGTCCGCGCCCCGCTGATGATGGTCAAGGACCTCGCCGTCGGCGACGCGGTCTCCTACGGCCAGAGCTGGACCGCCGAGCAGCCCACGACCGTGGGCCTGGTGCCGGTCGGCTACGGCGACGGCATCCCGCGCGCGGCCTTCCGCGCCGACGCGCCCGGCGCTGCTGCCCGGGTCGGCATCGCCGGCGCGCTGCGCCCGATCCGCGGCACCGTCTGCATGGACCAGGTCGTCGTCGACCTCGGCGGCGACCGGCCGCCGCTCGGCAGCGAGGTCGTCGTGCTCGGCCCGCCCGGCGCCGGCGGCCCGACCGCCCAGGACTGGGCCGAGGCCTGCGGCACCATCAACTACGAGATCGTGACCAGGATCGGGGGCCGGATGGGCCGCAGGTACGTCGACAGCGACGCTGCCGGGGGAGAGCGGTGAGCCGTCGCGGACGGGTCGTCGGCTCGCTCGCCGGCGCCCTCGGCCTCGCCGCCGGCACCGCCGCGGTCGGGATCCTGCGCCAGCAGCGGCAGATCAGCCGCCGCGCCGGCGACTCGGTGCCCTTCGGCTCCCTGCGGTCGGCACCGCTGACGGTCGTCGCGGAGGACGGCGTCACGCTGCACGTCGAGGTCGACGAGGTGGACGCGCCGGCACCGGGCAGCGCAGTCGACCGGCTGTTCCGTCGTACCAGCGCGGCGCCGGCGGTCACCGTCGTGTTCGTCCACGGCTACTGCCTCAACCTCGACTGCTGGCACTTCCAGCGCGCGGCCTACCGCGGCCTGGTGCGAGCGGTCTACTACGACCAGCGCTCCCACGGCCGCTCCGGCAACTCCGACCGCGCCCACTCGACCATCGAGCAGCTCGGCCGCGACCTGCACACCGTGCTCGAGCACGTCGTCCCGGAGGGGCCGGTCGTCCTGGTCGGCCACTCCATGGGCGGCATGTCGATCGTCGCGCTCGCCGAGCAGTTCCCCGAGCTGATCGGCGACCGCGTCGTCGGGGTCGGCCTGATCTCGACGACCGCGGGTGGCCTCGACCCGGGTCGGCTCCTCGTGCCTCTGCTGCCCGCGCGGCTCAGCGGCCCGCTGGCCAGCCGGGCCGTGCGCACCCTGCACCTGGGCCACAAGGCCATCGACGTGCTGCGCCGGGCCGGCTCGGCCGTCGCCTCGGTCGCCACCGACCGGTTCGCCTTCGGCGAGGAGGTGCCGCGCGGGTACGTCGAGTTCGTCGACGAGATGCTCGCCGCGACCCCCTTCGAGACGGTCGCGGACTTCTTCCCGAACTTCGCGAGCCTCGACAAGTTCCACGCCGTCGAGGTGCTCGGCGCCGTGCCGGTGTCGGTCATCTGCGGCACCGCCGACCGGCTCACGTCGATCGGCCACTCCCGCAAGCTGCAGTCGCGGATCCCCGGTGCGCGGCTGCTGGAGTGCGAGGGCGCGGGCCACATGGTCGTCATGGAGCGGCACGAGCTGGTCAACGCCGAGCTCGACCAGCTGATCACCGCCGCAGCGGAGAGGGCCGTCGCCCGGTGACCGCGATCGTGGAGGTCGGCCCCGAGCGCGCCGCCGACGTCCTGGCCGTCGTGCGCGCCGCCTTCGCGGCTCGACCCGTGCTCGACCCGCCCGCCGACGCGTTGTCCGAGACCGAGGAGACGATCGCGGCCAAGCTCGCCCCCGGCGGCGGGCTGCTCGTGCTCGACGGTGACCGGCCCGTCGGCGCCGTGGTCCTCGACCCCGTCGGCGACGCGATCGTGCTGCGGCGCTTCGGCGTCGACCCCGCCGCCCAGGGGCGCGGCATCGCCCGCGAGCTGGTGCGCGCCGCGCTCGCCGTCGCCGCCCGCCGCCCCGGGATCCGCCGGGTCGAGATCGTCGCTCGCGAGGAGCTGCCGCGTACGACGAAGTTCTGGCGCGACATGGGCTTCGTCGAGACCGGCCGCCACACGCCGTACATCGAGATGGCCCGGCCCGTGCCGCTCGTCGTCGAGGTGCCCTCGGCCGAGGAGATGCGCGCGCTCGGCGAGCGCCTCGCGGTCCTGCTGCGCCCCGGCGACGTCGTCGTGCTCTCCGGCGAGCTCGGCGCCGGCAAGACCACCTTCACCCAGGGCCTCGGCGCCGGCCTCGGCGTGCGCGGCGGGATCACCTCCCCGACCTTCGTCATCGCCCGGGTGCACCCGCCGCTCGGGGACGGCCCCGCGCTGGTGCACGTCGACGCCTACCGCCTGCACGGCCAGGCCGAGCTCGACGACCTCGACCTCGACACCGACCTCGACGAGGCCGTCACCGTCGTGGAGTGGGGCACCGGCCTCGCCGAGGGCCTCGCCGACGCCCGGCTGGAGGTGCGCATCGTGCGCGCCACGGCCGCCACGGACGTCGACCCCGAGGCCGACCCGCGCCTGGTCGAGGTCGACCCCGTCGGCCTGCGCTGGCTGGGCGTCGACCTCACCTGAAGCGCCCTGCCGGTGGTTGCCTGCCGGTGGTCGAGGTACGAGGCACCCGGGGTTGACGCTGTCCGCCGGTGGTTGAGGTGCGAGGCGCCCGGGGTTGCACCTGTCCGCCGGTGGTTGAGGTGCGAGGCGCCCCGGCGCCGAGCCTCGAAACCTCCGGCTCCGGTGCACCGGGTTGTGCCCGGGGGGTCTGGCGTGGCGGGCCCGGTGGCTTCGAGGCTCGGCCGCGGGCGGCCTCACACCTCAACCACCGGGAGGGGGTGCGCGTCGTACCTCAACCACAGTGGGAGTCGCTGGGTGTGTGGGGGTGAGTCCGTGCGCCGGGGGTTGACCCCGTGCGCCGGTGGTTGAGCTGCGAGGCGCCCGGGGGTCGACCCTGTCCGCCGGTGGTTGAGGTGCGAGGCGCCCCGGCGCCGAGCCTCGAAGCCCCCGGCTCCGGTGCACCGGGTTGTGCCGGGGATGGTCCGGCGTGGCGGGCCCGGTGGTTTCGAGGCTCGGCCGCGGGCGGCCTCGCACCTCAACCACCGGGAGGGGGCGCGCGTCGTACCTCAACCACCGGGAGGGGGTGCGCGTCGTACCTCAACCACGAGGAGGGGGTGCGCGTCGTACCTCAAGCACGGGGGGAGTGCGCCGGGCTGGGGCCGGCCAGCACGGCCTGGTGGTTTCGAGGCTCGGCCGCGGGCGGCCTCGCACCTCGACCACCGGGGGCCTCAGCCACGGGGGAGTCCCGGGACGGAGGTCCCGGTCGACTAGCCACCCCGGGCGTCGAGGACGGCCCGTTCGCGGGTACGGCCGACCCCTCGATCTCTTTACCTTGGACGGTGGGAGCAAGTCTGGGGGAGGGATTCTGCGATGCGTGCACTCAGGTGCCTGCTCGCGCTGCTGGTGGCGGTCGGCCTGTGGGCCGGTGCACCGTCGGGCGCGGAGGCGAAGCGTGCCCCGGCGCCGGTGCTGGAGCGGCCAGCGACGTCGTCGAAGAACGTGGTCTTCAAGGGCCGGGCCAGGGCCCGCGCGGTCGTGAGGATCCAGGTCCGGACGACCCGCTGGGTCACCGTGCGCAAGGTCCGCGCCACCCGCGCCGGCCGCTACCGCGTCGTCGTGCCGCGCCCGGCCCGGACCCGCGCCTACCGGGCCGTGTCCGGCAACCGCACGAGCGGCGTACGCCGGGTCGCGGCGCGCCCCGCGCCGAGGCCTGCCCCGAAGCCGACCCCGACGCCCGAGCCCGCGCCGGCGCCGACCGACGCGTGCGGCGAGCGCCCGGCCCGCCCCGGCGGCGGCCACTACGAGTGCTCCCTCGTCGAGGACTTCACCGGGACCGAGCTCGACCCCACGCTGTGGCTGGGGCAGAACATGCTGGGCCAGGGCGACCGGTGCGTGGCCGCGAACCCGCAGACCGTGGCCGTCGCCGACGGCACCCTCCGGCTCAGCGTCGTCCCCGCGACCGAGGCGCACCCGTGCCCGCTGCGCGCTGACGGCACCCGCGGCACGTACGCCGCCGGGTGGATCTCCACGCACGGCCGGTGGAGCCAGCAGTACGGTCGGTTCGAGGCCCGGATGAAGGTGCAGGCCACCAGCCTGCCCGGCCTGCACGAGGCCTTCTGGCTCTGGCCCGACACCCGCTTCTCCTCCGACGCGGACTGGCCGCGCAGCGGCGAGATCGACATCGCCGAGACCTACTCGGTCTACCCGGACCTGGTCGTGCCCTTCCTCCACTACGAGGTCGGCGAGGTGCCGCAGCCCGGGGTCAACACCGCCTGGAACTGCAGCACCACTCGCGGCGAGTGGCACACCTACGCCCTCGAGTGGACGGCCGACCGGCTCGAGATCCTGGTCGACGGCAAGACCTGCCTGGTCAACACGAGCGCCGCGGCGACCTTCCGCAAGCCCTTCATCATCAACCTCAGCCAGCTCCTCGGCGCCGGCGCCAACCTGCCCGACGGCCGGCTCGCGCTGCCCGCGACCATGGAGGTCGACTGGGTCAAGGTCTGGGCGTAGCCGCCCGGTCCACAGCCGGCGGGCGCTAGCGTGACCCGCCGTGCGTCCCTCCCGCCCCGTGCTGCTGCTCCTCGTGGGGCTGGTGACGGTGCTCGCGGCCGCAGCGGCGTGGTGGGTCCAGCGCCCTGACGAGCCGCTGGGTCCCGACGGGCCGTGCGGTCCGCCGGTGCGCAAGGACGGCGGCGGGACCTGGGAGTGCACCTTCGCCGAGGACTTCGACGGCGACCGCCTCGACCCGGACACCTGGACGGCCACCCAGCTGGTCGGCTCCGACGACCTCTGCATGGTCGACCACCCGAGCACGGTCTCCGTCGCCGACGGCCGGCTCCGGCTCTCCGTCGTCGCGGCCGACGACACCACCCCCTGCCCGGTGCGCGCCGACGGCACCCGGGCGTCGTACGCCGGCGGCTGGGTCACGACGGACGGCCGGTGGAGCCAGCAGTACGGCCGCTTCGAGGCGCGGATCCGGGTGCAGGACGCCGACGGGCCGGGCCTGCACGAGGCGTTCTGGCTGTGGCCGGACACGCGCTACGGCGCTGACCGGCCGTGGCCGCAGTCGGGCGAGATCGACGTCATGGAGACCTACTCGCACCGGCCCGACCTCGTCATCCCGTTCCTGCACTACGCGGCGGGCGAGAAGCCCGTCAACGGCGTGAACACGGCCTGGGACTGCCGGACCACCCGCGGCGAGTGGCACACCTACACCCTCGAGTGGACGGCCGACCGGCTGGAGGTCCTCGTCGACGGCGACAGCTGCCTGGTGAACACCGAGGGCGCGCCCGCGTTGCGCAAGCGGTTCATCATCGCCCTCACGCAGTCGATGGGGACCGGCGAGAACGCCTACGACGGCTCGGTGCCGCTGCCGGTGACCATGGAGGTCGACTGGGTCCGCGCCTGGCGCTGAGCGCCGGACACCCGTCCAGCCGGTCGGCCCCGCGACCGTGGTCAGATCGGGCTACGCCGTTGACTCCCTTCCGACGGATCCGGTCCGGACCGCTGTCCCCGGACCGCCCGCCGGGGTTACCGTCACCCCAGGGAGCTCGTCTCGGGGTCTCAGCAACATCATGGGGGGATTTGTCATGCGTTCGATCCGTCGCGCCACCACGCTCGCGGCCGGCCTGCTCGCCGCCGCACTCGCCGTGCCGCTCGCACCACCATCGGTCGCGCCGGCGGTGTCCGCGCCGCCGTCGCAGCCGGGCGGCCCGGCCAAGCCGGCCAAGCCCGACTGCGGTGCCCGCGTCGCCAAGCCGGGCGGCGGCAACTGGACCTGCACGCTCGCCGAGGAGTTCGCCGGCTCGGCCCTGGACGACGCCGTCTGGGCCGGGCACAACCTGCTCGGCTCCGGCGACATGTGCGTGCTGAGCACGCCCCGCACCGTGTCGGTGTCGGGCGGCGCGCTGCACCTGTCCGTCGTACCGGCCGACGCCACGACCCAGTGCCCGCGGCGCGCCGACGGTACGCGCGGCTCCTACGTGGCCGGCTGGGCGACGACCTACCACCGCTTCAGCCAGCAGTACGGCCGGTTCGAGGCCCGGATGCGGGTCCAGGCGGCGTCGGCGCCCGGCCTGCACGAGGCGTTCTGGCTGTGGCCCGACACCCGCTACGCCGCGGACTCGCCGTGGCCGGAGACGGGCGAGATCGACATCGTCGAGCTGCACTCCTCGCACCCGGACATGGCGGTGCCGTTCCTGCACTACAGCGACGACCGGCTCGGCCCGGTGCACGGGCTCAACACGTCGTGGACCTGTGCCACCACCCGCGGCGCGTGGCACACCTACACCCTCGAGTGGTTCGCCGACCGGGTGACGATCCTCGTCGACGGCAAGACCTGCCTGACCAACACTGCCGGCGCCAGCAGCTTCCAGAAGCCGTTCATCATCAACCTCACCCAGCTCCTGGGCAGCGGCACCAACGCCTACGACGGGCGGGTCCCGCTGCCGGCCACCATGGACGTCGACTACGTGAAGGTCTGGCGCTGACCGGCTGGGGCGGTACCGGAACCGGTGTCCGGGGCTGAGACGCAGAACTGGTACCTGTTCCACTTCCGCCCGGCGGCGGCTATCTTGACGGGCACCGGGGGAGCTCCACCCCCGCCTGCACCGAGCCGCCGAGGGACATGGGGATCCGATGCGCGCGTTGAAGTCCGCCCTGGCGGCCGTCTGCCTGCTGGCGACGGCGCTCGCCGTACCCCTCGCGCCGACGGCCCCGGCCCCCAGCGCTGGGGCCGCGGCCGACCCCTGCGGGGCACCGGTCTACCGGGCCACCGGCGGCCGGTGGACCTGCACGCTCGCCGAGCACTTCAACGGCTCCCGCCTTGACCCGAACCGCTGGGTCGCGCTCAACCAGGCCGGGAGCGGTGACCTGTGCGTGCTCAACAGCCCGCGGACCGTGGCGGTCAGCATGGGCAAGCTGCGGCTCAGCGCGGTGCGGACCGGACTGGCGTTGCGCTGCCCGCTGCGCGCGAACGGGACCCGGGCCACCTTCGCCGGCGCCACGGTGAGCAGCCACTACCGGTTCAGCCAGCAGTACGGCCGCTTCGAGGCCCGGATCAAGGTGCGCGGCGCGAGCCAGCCGGGCCTGCACGAGGCGTTCTGGCTGTGGCCGGACGCGCGCTACTCCTCGGACAAGAACTGGCCGACCAGCGGCGAGATCGACGTCATGGAGACCTACTCGTCCCAGCCGCAGCTCAACGTGCCCTTCCTGCACTACTGGGCCGACGCCTACGGCCCGATCGACGGCTTCAACACGTCGTGGAGCTGCAAGGCGCCCCGCGGGCTGTGGCACACCTACGTGCTGGAGTGGACGGCCAGCCAGCTGAGCATCAGCGTCGACGGCCGCACCTGCCTGACCAGCGTCCACGCGGCGCCGAGCTTCCGCAAGCGGATGATCCTCAACTTCAGCCAGTTCCTCGGCGGCGGCAACAACCTCTACACCGGCCGGGTGTCGCTCCCCGCGACCATGGAGGTCGACTGGGTGAAGGTCTGGCGCTGATCGCCAGCGGGTAGCCTCGATCCGTGCTGCTGGCCTTCGACACCGCGTCGCCGACGGTGACCGTCGCCCTCCACGACGGCTCGGACGTCGTCGCCTCGGCGACCGCGACGAGCGCGATGCGCCACGGCGAGCAGCTCGCGCCGCTGGTCGCGCAGGTGCTCGAGCAGGCCGGCGCGAAGCCCGCCGACCTCACCGCGATCGCCGTCGGTGTCGGTCCGGGCCCGTTCACCGGTCTGCGGGTCGGGCTGGTCACCGCCCGCACGATGGGCCACGTCCTCCAGGTCCCCGTGCACGGCGTCTGCTCGCTCGACGCCCTCGCGGTCGAGGCCGTCGAGACCGGGACCGTGGACGGGGACTTCGTGGTCGCGACCGACGCGCGGCGCAAGGAGGTCTACCTGGCGTCGTACGACCGCGAGGGGCGCAGGCACCACGACCCCGTCGTCGACCGCCCGGCCGTGCTCGCCACCGACCGACCGGTCGTGGGGGAGGGCGCCGCGCTCTACCCCGACGCGTTCCCCGCCGGCCGCGCGCCGCTGCGGCCCGACGCCGTGTGGCTGGCACGTGCCGTGGCGAGCCGCCGCGTCGACGTGCTCGAGCCCGAGCCGATGTACCTGCGCCGACCCGACGCGGAGGTCCCGCGCTCGCCCAAGGCCGTCCTCCCCGACGCCGTCCCGGGCCCGTGAGCGTCGTCGTCCGCGCCGCCGGCCGCAACGACGTCGCCGACATCGCCGCCCTGGAGGTGGAGGCGTTCCCCCTCGACCCGTGGTCGCCGGTCCTGCTCGAGCAGGCCGTCGACGGGACCGTCCCGACCGTCGGCATCCTCGTCGCGGAGCAGGACGGCGGGTTCGCCGGCTACGCCGTGGTCAGCGTCGTCGACGTCGACGCCGAGCTGCAGCGGATCGCCGTGCCCGAGGACCTGCGTCGCTCCGGCATCGCCCGCACCCTGCTCGTGGCCGTGCACCAGCACGCCGGGGAGCGCGGCGCGGAGCGGCTGCTGCTGGAGGTCCGCGAGGACAACATCGCTGCCCGGCTCTTCTACGAGCACCACGACTTCACCGAGCTCGGCCGCCGGCCGCGCTACTACCGCGACGGTGCCACGGCGCTCGTCCTCAGTGCATCAGTGAGAATGGCCCTGTGAAGAGCGAACCGCTGGTCCTCGGCATCGAGACGTCCTGCGACGAGACGGGGGTCGGCATCGTCCGCGGCCACACCCTGCTCGCCGACGCCGTCGCCAGCAGCGTCGACCAGCACGCCCGCTTCGGCGGCGTCGTGCCGGAGGTCGCCAGTCGTGCCCACCTCGAGGCGATGGTGCCGACGATCCAGCGCGCGTGCGAGACCGCCGGCGTGCAGCTGTCCGACGTCGACGCGATCGCGGTCACCCACGGCCCCGGCCTCGCCGGCGCGCTGCTCGTCGGTGTCGCCTCGGCGAAGGCGCTCGCGCTGTCCCTCGGCAAGCCGCTGTACGGCGTCAACCACCTCGCCGCCCACGTCGCCGTCGACCAGCTCGAGCACGGGCCGCTGCCCGAGCCCTGCCTGGCGCTGCTCGTGTCCGGCGGCCACTCCAGCCTCCTGCGGGTCACCGACGTGACCGGCCACGAGGGCGGCGTCGACCCGCTCGGCGCCACCATCGATGACGCGGCCGGCGAAGCCTTCGACAAGGTCGCCCGGCTGCTCGGCCTGCCCTTCCCCGGCGGGCCGCACATCGACCGTGCCGCCCGCGAGGGCAACCAGGTCGCGATCGACTTCCCGCGCGGCCTCACCAGCCGCCGCGACCTGGAGCGGCACCGCTTCGACTTCTCCTTTTCCGGCCTCAAGACCGCCGTCGCGCGCTGGGTCGAGGCGCGCCAGCGCTCCGGGGAGCCCGTGCCCGTCGCCGACGTCGCCGCGTCCTTCCAGGAGGCCGTGTGCGACGTGCTCGTGCGCAAGGCCCTCGACGCCGCCGCGGCCGAGGGCATCGAGGACCTCATGATCGGCGGCGGCGTCGCCGCGAACTCCCGGCTGCGCGCGCTGGCCGAGGAGCGCGCCGGCAAGCTCGGCATCCGGGTGCGGGTGCCGCGCCCGGGCCTGTGCACCGACAACGGTGCGATGGTCGCTGCGCTGGGCTCGACCATGGTCGCCCGCGGCCGCACCCCCTCGCCGCTGGACCTCCCCGCGGACTCCAGCCTGCCGGTCACCGACGTCCTCGCCGGTTGACCCGCCGCTCCGTCGTACCTCCCGACGGGGTGGCGGCTCGTGGCGGCTCGTGGCGGTTCTGGCTGGTCCTGCCGCTGTAACACGCTGATCGCGGATGCTGTCGCCGCTCGGGCGCTGTAACACGTCGTTCGCGGGTGTTGCCGCCTTCCGGGCGCTGTCACACGCTGATCGCGGATGTGGCCGCCGCGCGAGCGCTGTCACACGCTGATCGCGGGTCTTCCCGCCTGTCGGCGTCTGTTCCAGCCCCACCCAGCGGGGGATCTCCGCGGTCACGGGGCGCCTGGGTCGGCGATCGACGTGTGACAGCGGCCGGTCGGCTGCCAGGGCCGCGAACCACGTGTTACAGCGGCCGGTCGGCTGCCAGAGCGGCGAACCACGTGTGACAGCGGCCAGCGACGCGCGGAACTGACCCGCGACCAACCTGTGGCTCGCTAGGTTCGGGGCACACGTCCCGTCGTCGTCCAGCAAGGAGCCTCCGATGCAGCAGGTCCGCGCCGTCGTGGCCCGCACCAAGGGTGCGCCCGTCGAGATCGCCACCATCAACGTCCCCGACCCCGGGCCGGGGGAGGCGGTGGTCAAGGTGCTGACCTGCGGGGTGTGCCACACCGACCTGCACTACCGCGAGGGCGGCATCAACGACGACTTCCCGTTCCTGCTGGGCCACGAGGCGTCCGGCATCGTCGAGGCGGTCGGTCCTGACGTCACCGGCGTCGCGCCGGGTGACTTCGTGGTGCTGAACTGGCGCGCGGTGTGCGGGGAGTGCCGGGCGTGCAAGCGCGGCGACCTGCACTACTGCTTCAACACCCACAACGCCACGCAGAAGATGACCCTCGCCGACGGCCCGGATGCCGGCACCGAGCTCTCGCCCGCGCTGGGCATCGGCGCGTTCGCCGAGAAGACCCTGGTCGCCGCCGGGCAGTGCACGAAGGTCGACCCCGAGGCCCGCCCGGCCGCCGTCGGCCTGCTCGGCTGCGGGGTGATGGCCGGCATCGGTGCGGCGATCAACACCGGCGCGATCACCCGCGGCAAGTCCATCGCCGTCATCGGCTGCGGCGGCGTCGGGGTCGCCGCGATCGCCGGTGCCGCGCTGGCCGGTGCGTCGCCGATCATCGCCGTCGACATCGATGCGCGGAAGCTGGAGAAGGCGAAGGAGCTGGGCGCCACCCACACCGTCGACTCATCGAAGGTCGACCCGGTGGAGGAGGTCAAGCGGATCTGCGCGGAGACCTACGAGGGCGCCGACGGCGCCGACGTCGTCGTGGAGGCCGTCGGGCGCCCCGAGACGTGGAAGCAGGCGTTCTACGCACGCGACCTGGCCGGGACCGTCGTCCTGGTGGGCGTGCCCACCCCCGACATGAAGGTCCCCGACATTCCGCTCATCGACGTCTTCGGTCGCGGCGGGGCGCTGAAGTCGAGCTGGTACGGCGACTGCCTGCCCAGCCGCGACTTCCCGATGCTCGTCGACCTCTACCGCCAGGGTCGCCTCGACCTCGACGCCTTCGTCACCGAGGAGGTCGGTCTGGGCGACGTGGAGGCCGCCTTCGCCCGGATGCACGACGGCGACGTGCTGCGCTCGGTGGTGGTCCTGTGACCGGCCGGGCACGCGTCGACCACGCCGTCTCGTCGGGGACGTTCTCCCTCGACGGCGAGACCTTCGAGGTCGACAACAACATCTGGGTCGTCGGCGACGACGAGGAGTGCATCGTCATCGACGCCCCGCACTCCGTCGACGACATCCTCGCCGTGGTCGGCCAGCGTCGGGTCAACGCGATCGTGTGCACCCACGCCCACGACGACCACGTCCGCGTCGCGCCCGCCCTGCGCGAGGCGGTCAACGGCGGCGCCGGCGCACCGATCCTGCTCCACCCCGACGACCGGCCGCTGTGGGAGCTGACCCACACCGACCACCTCTGGGACGTCGACCTGTCCGACGGGCAGGAGATCACCGTCGCCGGTACGACGCTGCGGGTGCTGCACACGCCGGGGCACGCTCCCGGCGCCGTGTGCCTCCACGCGCCCGACCTGGACTGCGTGTTCACCGGCGACACCCTGTTCAACGGCGGCCCCGGCGCCACCGGTCGCTCGTTCAGCGACCGGCCGACCCTGGAGGACTCCATCCGGGCGAAGCTGTTCGACCTGCCCGACGACACGGTCGTGCACACCGGGCACGGCGACGACACCACCATCGGCGCGGAGGCCGCGGCGCTCGGCCGGTGAGCGTGCTGCGCCTCAGCCCAGCGGGTCGACGAGGAGGGCCGTGCCCTCGCCTGCGACGCGGGTGAGGACCACGGTCGCCTCGGCGTCGCCGCGCAGGTCCAGCCGCTTGCGCAGCGCCTCCGGGGACACCTCGACGCCGCGCTTCTTGAGCGTGATCCTCCCGACGCCGCGCTCGCGCAGCGCGGCCCGCAGCTGCTTCTCGCGGTAGGGGAGCTCCTCGACGACCCGGTAGGCCCGGGCGAACGGCGTGCGGAAGGCGTCGTCGGAGGTCAGGTAGGCGATCTTCGGGTCGACCAGCCCGCCGTGCACCCCGGCGGCGACCGCGGTGACCAGGCCGGCGCGTATCACCGCGCCGTCCGGCTCGTAGAGGAAGGCGCCGACCGCGCGGGTGCCGACGGCGTCGGCGCCCGGGTCGTCCTCCTCGGTCAGCGTCGCCAGCCCGCCCTCGCGGATCACCGTCGCGCGGCGGGCGACGGTGGCGGTGCGCCCGGACCACAACGCCGCCTCCTTGACCTCGCCGTCGTCGCTGACCCACTCGGCCTCCACGCCGTCGGGGACCAGGTCGTGCGGGATGCCGGGTGCGACCTTCACGCAGGCGTCGCGGCGCAGCAGGCCCTCGACCCACGTCCACGGCGGCGTCCAGTCGTCGACGCGGAAGCTGCGCCCGGCGCCCGAGCGGCGGGCGGGGTCGGCGAACGCGAGGTCGAAGGCCCGGTGGTCGACCGTCGTCGCGTCGGCGACCTGGACCGCGCCGGGCAACCCGGCCGCGGCGAGGTTCGCCTCCGCCATCGCGACCCGCACCGGGTCGAGGTCGACGCCGGCGCAGATGATCCCGACCCGGGAGGCGGCGAGCAGGTCGCCACCGATCCCGCACCCGAGGTCGACCAGCGTCCGCGCGCCGAACGCCGCGGCCCGACCAGCGCGGTGGTCGGCGACCCGCTGCCGGGTGGCCTGCTCCAGCGCGTCGGGGGTGAAGTACATCCGGGCGGCGAGCTCGCCGAACTTCGCGACCGCGCGCTGCCGGAGCTCGACCTGCCCGAGCGCCGCCGCGGCACGCTCGCCGGTCGTCGTACGACGCAGGGCGGAGCCGGCTGACAGAGGGCTCGCGCCGTCGGCGACCAGGGTGGTGGCCTCGGCCAGCAGCGCCTGCCCATCATCGGTCAGCAGCCACTGGAAGGTCTCGAGGTCCACCCCCTGATCCTGTCAGGCGGTGCTCACTTCACCAGGTCGACCCCGGCCGGCACCTCGTCACCGTCGCGGGGCTCGCCACCGGCTGGCCCCTGCCCGTGCGCGTCGTCGCGGGCCTCGTCCCCGTGGCCCGGCCACCAGGCGGCGTGGCCCAGCAGCGAGGTCAGCGACGGGGTGAAGAACATCGACATCACGAACGCCACGATCAGGATGCCGACGGCGAGGGCGAAGCCCATCGACACGATGAGCGTGTTGCCGCCCAGCATCAGCGACGCGAAGGTGCCGGCCAGGATGATGCCCGCGGCGCCGATGGTCGGGCCGGCGTGGGTGACCGCTTGCGACGCGGCGTCGTGCGGGTCGCGGCCCTCGCGGGCCTCCTCCCGCAACCGGGCGATCATCAAGATGTTGTAGTCGGTGCCCAGTGCCGTGACGAACAGGTAGATGTAGATCGGCAGCATGAAGATCAGGCCGGGCTCGCCGCCGATGTTCTGGAACGCGATGACCGTGAGGCCGAGGGTCGCGGCGAAGCCGAGGCCGACCGCCGCCATCAGGAACCACGGGGCGACCAGGCTGCGCAGCAGGAGCGCGAGGATCAGCATGATCACGCCGGCGGCGACGGGGAAGACGACCTTGTAGTCGCGGGCCATCGCCGAGGACATGTCGGCGAAGATGCCGGGCGTGCCACCGACGTACGCCTCGGTGCCCTCGGGCGCCGCGTCGTGGGCGGTGTCGCGGATCGGGCCCGCGACGTTGTCCTGCGCGGCATCGGAGACCGGGTCGTCGGCGAGCGTCAGGTAGTACTGGAAGGCCGAGCCGTCCTCGGACGGGACCGGTCCGGCGACGGCGTCGACGCCCTTGGCTCCCTCGAGCGCCGCCTTGAACTCGCCGAGCTGGGCCTCGCTCACGTCGGCGCCCTCGGCGTCGACGAGCACGGGAACCGGCTCGGCGGCACCGGCGGAGAAGTTCGCCTGGAAGGTCTCCATCGCCTCGGTGGACTCCACACCCTCGGGCAGGCTGGAGTTGAAGTCGAAGGACGGGTTGAAGCTGAGGGCGAAGAGCGCGAGCACCGTCATCACGCCGCCGGAGACGAGCGCGACGATGCCCGGGCGGCGACCCACGACACGGCCGAGCTTCACGAACGTGCCGTGCTTCGGCTCCTTCTGCCACGACTTCGACGGCCAGAAGAGCGCACGGCCGAGCAGGGAGACGACCGCCGGCACGAGGGTCAGCGCGGCCAGCAGGGTCACGAACACGGCGATGGCCAGCGCCGGGCCGATGGCGCGGAAGATGCTGAGCGAGCTGAGCACGAGCGCCATGAACGCGACGATGACGGCGCCACCGGCGGACGCGATCGCCTCGCCGGCACGGTCGAGGCTGTGCACGACGGCGTCCTTCACCTCGGCGCCCTGGCGCAGCCGCTCGCGGTGCCGGAAGAGGAAGAACAGGATGTAGTCAGTGCCGACGCCGTAGAGGACGACGACGAGGATCTGCTCGACCGAGGCGTCCGCCTTGAGGTCGAAGAGGTCGTTGGCCCAGGCGATCGCGCCGGTGGCGATCATCGAGACGATGCCGACGGTCACGATCGGCAGCAGGCAGATCAGCACGCTGCGGAAGATCAGTGCGAGCAGGCCGACGATCAGCACGATGGTGGCGATGCCGACGATCACGAGTGTCTGCTCGCTGGACTCCTGGGAGTCGAGGCCCTGCAGCACCGCGCCGGTCGCCCGCACCTCGAGGCCCGAGTCCCCGGTGAGCTCGTCGATCTCCTCACGCAGGTCGCGACCGTCGTCGAAGGCCTGGGTGTCGTAGCCGGTGGCGCCGTCGGCCAGCGGGATCACGGCGAAGAGGACCGTGCCGTCCTCCGACAGGTTCGGCTTGCCCTGCTCGTCCTGGAAGAAGACGGCCGGCTGGAAGGTGTCCGTGCCGAGCTCGGGTGCGAGCTCCTGGGCGAAGGTCCCGACCTCAGCCTGGTCCTCGGCGGTCAGCGCCGCGCCGTCCTCGCGCTCGATGACGAGGATGGCGCCGGGGGAGAAGGCGTCGGAGAACTTCTCCTCCTGCAGCTGCAGTGCCTGGATCGACTCGTAGTGGTCGGGCAGGAACTCGGAGTTGTCCTGGGTCGACTCCAGGGCGGGCGCGGTGCTCACGACGACGGCGGCGAGCAGGATCCACCCGGCGATGACGAACCAGCGGAATCGGGTCACGAAACGACCCAGGGCAGCGAACATGGGGGCAACGCTTCCGTGTCCGCGCGACCCCGGTCAACCGACTTTGGTAGGAACTCGCGCTGGCCCGGGCCCGGGCACCTCTGGCACTCGCTTGCCGTGAGTGCTAGTTTCATCTTTGGCACTCTCGCACCGAGTGTGCCAACGCCGGTCGGGGGCGCCCCTCGCGCCTGCGGCCGCACCACGAACCAGCAGTAGAAACCAACGCATCAGCCCTAGAAAGTGGAGGTCGACATCGTGTCGGTCAACATCAAGCCGCTCGAGGACCGGATCGTCGTCAAGCCCCTCGAGGCCGAGCAGACCACCGCCTCCGGTCTGGTCATCCCCGACACGGCCAAGGAGAAGCCGCAGGAGGGCGAGGTCCTCGCGATCGGCCCCGGCCGCATCGACGACAACGGCAACCGCGTCCCGCTCGACGTGGCCGTGGGTGACAAGGTCATCTACAGCAAGTACGGCGGCACCGAGGTGAAGTACGCCGGCCAGGAGTACCTCATCCTCTCGGCCCGCGACGTCCTGGCCGTCCTGGCCTGACCTTCGAGTCTCGAACCGCCCGGGACGTCGTCCGCATCGGTAGCCCCGGCGACCACGCGGACGACGTCCCGGGCGGTCGGCTTTCCACAGCAAGGAGCAACAAGTGCCCAAGATCCTGGAGTTCGACGAGAACGCCCGGCGCGCGCTCGAGCGCGGCGTCGACGCCCTCGCCAACACCGTCAAGGTGACCCTCGGCCCCAAGGGCCGCTACGTCGTGCTCGACAAGAAGTGGGGCGCGCCGACCATCACCAACGACGGCGTGACCGTCGCCCGTGAGGTCGAGCTCGACGACCCGTTCGAGAACCTCGGTGCCCAGCTCACCAAGGAGGTCGCGACCAAGACCAACGACGTCGCCGGTGACGGTACGACGACCGCGACCGTGCTCGCCCAGGCGCTCGTGCACGAGGGCCTCCGTGCGGTGGCCGCCGGCGCCAACCCGATGGGCCTCAAGCGCGGCCTCGACGCTGCCGCCGCCGCGGTGGGCGACGCCCTCCGCTCGGCCGCCCGCGACGTCGACGACGAGAAGGACATCGCCTCCGTCGCGACCGTCTCCTCGCGAGACAGCCACATCGGCGACCTGCTCGCCGAGGCCTTCGGCAAGGTCGGCAAGGACGGCGTGATCACGGTCGAGGAGTCCAACACCCCCTCGACCGAGCTCGAGTTCACCGAGGGCATGCAGTTCGACAAGGGCTTCAACTCGGCGTACTTCGTCACCGACGCGGAGCGCCAGGAGGCGGTCCTCGACGACCCCTACATCCTCATCAACCAGGGCAAGATCTCGGCGATCGCCGAGCTCCTGCCGCTGCTGGAGAAGGTCATCCAGACCGGCAAGCCGCTCTTCATCCTCGCCGAGGACGTCGAGGGCGAGGCGCTCTCCACCCTGGTCGTCAACAAGATCCGCGGCACCTTCACCGCCGTGGCCGGCAAGGCGCCCGGCTTCGGCGACCGCCGCAAGGCGATCATGCAGGACATCGCGATCCTCACCGGCGGCACGGTCATCTCGCCGGAGGTCGGCCTCAAGCTCGACCAGATCGGCCTCGAGGAGCTCGGCCAGGCCCGCCGCGTCGTGGTGACCAAGGACAACACCACGATCGTCGACGGTGCCGGCGACGAGTCCGCGGTCCAGGCGCGCGTCGAGCAGATCAAGAAGGAGATCGAGGCGTCCGACTCCGACTGGGACACCGAGAAGCTCCAGGAGCGGCTCGCGAAGCTCTCCGGTGGCGTCGTGGTGATCAAGGTCGGCGCGCACACCGAGGTCGAGCTCAAGGAGAAGAAGCACCGCATCGAGGACGCGGTCTCCGCGACCCGGGCCGCGATCGAGGAGGGCATCGTGCCCGGTGGTGGCTCGGCCATCATCCACGCCTCGAAGGTGCTCGACGACGACCTCGGCCTCACCGGTGACGAGGCCGTCGGCGTCCGCATCGTCCGCAAGGCCGTCGAGGAGCCGCTGCGCTGGATCGCCGAGAACGGCGGCGAGAACGGCTACGTCGTCACGCACAAGGTCCGCGAGGCCGGCGAGGGCACCGGCTACAACGCCGCGACCGGCGAGTTCGGCGACCTCATCGCGCAGGGCGTCATCGACCCGGTCAAGGTGACCCGCTCGGCCCTGGCCAACGCAATCTCCGTCGCCGGCATGCTGCTCACGACCGAGACCCTGGTCGTGGACAAGCCCGAGGAGGAGGAGCCCGACGCGGGCCACGGCCACGGGCACGGCCACGGCCACTGACCGGCAGCTGACCAGCTGCACAGCCTGAACCCCGGCCCGTCGTACCTCTCGGTGCGGCGGGCCGGGGCCGTTTTCGGCGTCGCGTCGCCTCGGCCCCCTCCGGCATGATGGGGCCATGCTGTGGAGAGTGCGCGCCGGACTGCCCGACCGACCCGGAGCGCTCGCCCAGCTCGCCGAGGCGTGCGGTCGCGCCGGCGTGAACATCCAGACCGTCCAGGTCTTCCCGGGTGACTCCTCGGTCACCGACGAGATGGTGCTGCAGGTCCCGCAGGACTGGACCCGTGACCGGCTCGGCGAGCTGGTCGACGGCGCGGGCGGGCAGATGGTCTCCGCCGTCCCGGTCACGACCGCGGCGCTCGAGGACCAGCCGACGCGCTACGTGCAGGCCGTGCGCGCCATCATCAACCAGCCCGCGAGCTTCCCCGACGTCGCCGCGCACCTCTTCGACGCCGACGTCACGCCGAGCGCGGACCACGACGACGTGCTGGAGATGACGGTCGGCGGCTCGGCCACGATCCAGATCCGCCGCGACACCCCGTTCACCGAGACCGAGCGCCAGCGGGCCACCGCGCTCGCCGAGCTGGTCGGCGAGGTCCTCGACCGGGCGGCACCCCCGGCGCCGCACCAGCCCGCCGCCAGCGCGACCCCCGACTTCGTGACCGACGGCCCGGTGGTGACGGCCCTGGCCGGCGGCAAGGTCGCCGGGCGCGCGGAGTACACGAAGGTCGAGGGTGACGGCCCGTGGCCGGTGGACCTGTGGGTCGACCCGGCGTGGCACCGCCGCGGTGTCGGCACCCAGCTGCTCGCCGGCATCGCGCGCGCGGCGCGGTCCGCCGGGTGCGAGGAGATCGTGCTGACCGCCCCCTCCGACACCAAGGCGGTGCTGCCGATGGTGCTCGCGGCCGGCATGCGCGGGCGGATCCGGATGGCGGGGGAGCGGTTGACCGTGCGGATCTCCATCACCGACCTGCGCGCCGGAGCAGGTGGCACCGGGGTGTGACCGAGTCGTCAGCCCCGACCTTTTGTGAACGCATTCACAAGAGGCTAGCGTCGAGGACGTGCTGACCCCCGACGTCGTCACCACCGTCCTGACCCAGCTCGCCACCGACGCCGAGCCCGCGGGCCTCCTCCCGGCCCGCCAGCAGATGGCGCTCTCGCTCGGCTGGCACATCATCCTCGCCTGCTTCGGCGTCGCCTTCCCGGCGATGATCTTCGTGATGCACCTGATCGGCATTCGCCGCGACGACCCGGTCGCGCTCGGCCTGGCGCACCGCTGGGCCAAGGTCTCCGCCGTCCTCTTCGCCATCGGCGCCGTCTCGGGCACGGTGCTCAGCTTCGAGATGGGCCTGCTGTGGCCCGGCCTGATGGGCACGTACGGCGACGTCCTCGGCCTGCCGTTCGCGTTCGAGGGCCTCGCCTTCTTCCTCGAGGCGATCTTCCTCGGCATCTACCTCTACGGCTGGAACCGGATCCCGCCGAAGCGGCACGTGCTGATGGTGCTGCCCATGGCGGTGACCGGTGTGTTCGGCGCCTACTGCGTCCTCGCGGTCAACGCGTGGATGAACGCGCCGACCGGCTTCGACCTCGTCGACGGCGAGGTCACCAACATCGAGCCGTGGTCGGTGCTCTTCAACCTGCAGACCTTCACCCAGTTCGCGCACATGTGGATCGGCGCCTACATGGTGGCCGGCTTCTCCGTCGCCGGGGTGTACGCCGTGGGGCTGCTCCGCGGCCGCCGCGACCAGCACCACCGGCTCGGCTTCATCGTGCCGTTCGCGTTCGCGTCGATCGCCGCCGTCGCCCAGCCGTTCATGGGCCACGTGCTCGGCAGCGGCCTCGACGAGCGCCAGCCCGCCAAGCTGGCGGCCTTCGAGCTCGCCGAGACCACGGAGAGCCCCTCGCCGCTGCGCCTGGGTGGCGTGCTCGTCGACGGCGAGGTGAAGTGGTCGATCGACATCCCGGTCCTGGGTTCGGTGATCGCGATGAACTCCCTCGACGAGCCGGTGCCGGGCCTCGACACCATCCCCGAGGACGAGCACCCGCCGGTCAACCTGACCCACTGGGCCTTCCAGACGATGGTCGGCATCGGGACCCTGCTCGCCGGCGCGGTCGTGCTCTTCTGGGTCCAGCGCAAGCGGGGTCGGGACCTGCTGCAACGGCGGTGGTTCCTGCGCTTCGCCGCCGTCGCCGGACCGCTCGCCGCGGTCGCGCTCGAGGCGGGCTGGATCGCGACCGAGGTCGGCCGCCAGCCGTGGATCGTGCACGGCGTCATGCGCACCCCCGAGGCGGTCGGCGACTACAGCGCGAGCCTGTGGTGGCTGCTCGGCATCTCCACCGTCGTCTACACCGCGATGACCGTCGGTGCCGTCGTCGTGCTGCGCTCGATGGCCCGTCGCTGGCGCGAGGGTGCCGAGGACCTGCCGAGCCCCTACGCCCCGGAGGTGTCCCGATGAGCCTCGAGGTCGCCGTCGCTGCCGCACTCTTCGTCGGGGTCATCGCCTACGCCGTCCTCGGCGGGGCCGACTTCGGCTCCGGCTTCTTCGACCTCACCGCCGGCAGCAGCCGGCGCGGCGCGGAGCTGCGCACGCTGGTCGACCACAGCATCGGCCCGGTGTGGGAGGCCAACCACGTGTGGCTGATCTACGTGCTGGTGACCTGGTGGACCGGCTTCCCGGAGTCCTTCGCCGCCGCGATGTCGACGCTGGTGCTGCCGCTGCTGCTCGCGCTGCTCGGCATCGTGCTGCGCGGCGCCAGCTTCGCCTTCCGGAAGTACTCCGAGACCCTCGGCCAGGCCCGGCTCTTCGGCGTCGTCTTCGCGACCTCCAGCATCCTCACGCCGTTCTTCCTCGGGACCGTCGCGGGCGGCATCGCGTCGGGCCGGGTGCCGCTGGACGGGGCGGGCGACCGCTGGGAGTCGTGGGTGAACCCGACCTCGCTGTTCGGCGGCCTGATCGCCGTCGGCACGTGCGCGTTCCTCGCCGGGACCTTCCTCGCCGCCGACGCCGAGCGCAGCGGCAACGACCGTCTCGCGGGCGAGATCCGCGTCCGGGCGCTCGTCGTCGGCCTCGCGACCGGCGCGATCGTGTTCGCCGCCCTCGTGCCGATCGACCACGACGCGCCCACCCTCGCCGCCGGGCTCGAGGGACGGGCCGCGCCGCTCGTGGTGCTCGCCGGCATCGCGGGTGCCGCGGCGACGTACCTGCTCTGGCGGCGCCGGTACGGCGTCGCGCGGTTCGCCGCCGTACTGGCCGTTGCCGCCGTTGTCTCCGGCTGGGGCGTCGGCCAGTACCCCTGGCTGCTCGTCGACGAGGTCACCATCGCCGACGCCGCCGGTGCGACCGCGACCCTGCAGGGCCTCCTCGTCGCGGTCGGGCTCGCCGGCGTGGTCGTCGTGCCGCCGCTGCTCTACCTGTTCCGGCTCACCCAGTCCGAGGAGTGGAGCCGCCACTGAGGTGCTGGTCCGGCGGATGGTTGCCCAGGCGCCACCCCCCAAGCGCGAGCTCGACCGCGGCCTGCGGCCCCCAGCTGCCCTGCTCGTAGGGCTCGGTGGGCGGCCGCCGGTCCAGCACCGGCTGGAAGATCTCCCACAACCGGTCGACCTCGTCGGAGCTGATGAACAGGGTGCGGTCGCCGCGCATCACCTCGAGCAGCAGCCGCTCGTAGGCCTCCAGCGGGTCGGCGCCGGGCGCGGTCTCGCCCAGGTCCAGGCGGAACACCCCCTCGATGAGGGCCATGTCCGGACCGGGCTGCTTGGTGCGCACGTCGATCGCGATCCGCGGCTGGTCGGCGAGCTCGATGACCAGCTCGTTCGGCTCGAGCACCCCGCTGGCCGGCTTGAGCCAGCGGTGGCGCGGGTCGCGGAAGCGCACGGTGATCGTGCGACGGCCCTCCGCCATCGCCTTCCCGGTGCGCAGGTAGAACGGCACGTCGCGCCAGCGGTCGTTGTCGATCCACACCTCCGCCGCGACGAGGGTCTCCACCGTCGAGTCGTCCGCGACGTCGTCCTCGTCGCGGTAGCCGGCGTATTGCCCGAAGACCACGCGCTCGGGGTCGACCGGTCGTACGGCGGAGAAGGTCGCCGCCTTCGCGGCGCGGATCGCGGACGCCCGGAACGCGTGCGGGTCCTCCAGCGCCACGAACCCCAGCAGCTGGGTCAGGTGGGTGGTGACCATGTCGCGCAGGCAGCCGGTGCCCTCGTAGAACGAGCCGCGCCCCTCGACGGTCAGCTTCTCCGGCACGTCGATCTGCACCGACTCGATGGAGTGCCGGTTCCACGCCGGCTCGAAGAGCCCGTTGGCGAAGCGCAACGCCAGGATGTTCTGCACCGCTTCCTTGCCGAGGAAGTGGTCGATGCGGAAGATCTGGTCCTCGTCGAAGGCCGAGCACAGCACCGCGTGCAGCTCGCGGGCACTCGCGAGGTCGGTGCCGAACGGCTTCTCGGCCACCAGCCGGGCGCGGGCGACCAGGTCCTCCCGGTCGAGCATGCCGACCATCGGCTTGACCGCGCTCGGCGGCACCGACAGGTAGAGCAGCCGCCGCACGTCGCCCAGCAGGCAGCCGCACTCGTCCAGCAACGCGTCCTCGGCGTCACGCACCGCCTGGGAGAGCGCCGACCCGTCGTCCGCCGACGACGGCACGAACGTGACCCGCTCCAGCAGGCGACCGGCGACCTCCTCGTCGACCTCGCCGACGAACCTTGCCAGTGCCTCGCGCACCTTCGCGCGGAAGTCGTCGTCGGAGCCGGGGGAGCGGCGGCCGCTGCCGATCACCGAGAAGTGCTCGGGCAGCCGGCCGGCCGCCGCCAGGCGGTAGAGGCCGGGGAAGAGCTTGCGGGCAGCCAGGTCGCCGGTCGCCCCGAAGAGGACGAGCACGTGCGGAGGAAGGTCCGTGGTCACGGGTCCAGCCTCCCGGCCCCGTCAAGGGGGCGCCACCGGCGACGCACTACGATGGTGTGGTGGAGGTCCCGGACAAGTTCGCAGCCCTTGGTCTCACCTACGACGACGTCCTCCTGCTCCCGGGTCATTCCGACCTGGCGCC
The DNA here is from genome assembly GCF_000519005.1 of Nocardioides sp. J54. GTDB lineage: Bacteria > Actinomycetota > Actinomycetes > Propionibacteriales > Nocardioidaceae > Nocardioides. The sequence goes on from NZ_JAER01000001.1 coordinate 48,075, forward strand.
GGACGACATCGACACCACCTCGCGGCTGACCCGCGAGATCTCGCTCAAGGCGCCGCTGATCAGCGCCGCGATGGACACCGTGACCGAGTCGCGGATGGCCATCGCGATGGCGCGCCAGGGCGGGATCGGCATCCTGCACCGCAACCTGTCGGCCGAGGAGCAGGCCTACCAGGTCGACCTCGTCAAGCGGACCCAGACCGGGATCATCTCCAACCCGGTCACCATCGGCCCCGACGCGACCCTCGAGGAGCTCGACCGGATCTGCGGCGAGTACCGCGTCTCCGGCCTGCCCGTCGTCGACAGCGAGAACCGCCTGCTCGGCATCTGCACCAACCGCGACCTGCGGTTCACCCCCGTCGCGGAGTGGGCCACCACCAAGGTCGACGAGGTGATGACCCCGATGCCGCTGGTCACCGGCCACGTCGGCATCAGCCGCGACGAGGCGACCGCGCTGCTGCGCAAGCACAAGCGCGAGCGGCTGCCCCTCGTCGACGACGACGGCCGCCTCGGCGGCCTCATCACCGTCAAGGACTTCGTGAAGTCCGAGCAGTTTCCCCTCGCCTCCAAGGACGCCGACGGTCGGCTCATGGTCGGCGCCGCGATCGGCTACTTCGGCGACGCCTGGGAGCGCGCCACCGCCCTGATCGAGGCCGGCGTCGACGTCCTCGTCGCCGACACCGCCCACGGCCACGTCACCCTGCTGCTCGACATGGTCCGCCGCCTCAAGAGCGATCCGGCCACCAGGCACGTCCAGGTCATCGGCGGCAACGTCGCCACCCGCGAGGGCGCCCAGGCGTTCGTCGATGCCGGCGCCGACGCCGTCAAGGTCGGCTTCGGCCCCGGCTCCATCTGCACCACCCGGGTCGTCACCGGCTGCGGCGTCCCGCAGGTCACCGCGGTCTACGAGGCCGCGCTCGCCGCGAGGCCCGCCGGCGTCCCGGTCATCGCCGACGGCGGCCTCCAGCAGTCCGGCGACATCGCCAAGGCCATCGTCGCGGGCGCCGAGTCCGTCATGATCGGCTCCATGCTCGCCGGCTGCGAGGAGTCGCCCGGCGAGGTCGTCTTCCACCAGGGCAAGCAGTACAAGTCCTACCGCGGCATGGGCTCGCTCGGCGCGATGTCCTCGCGCGGCAAGAAGTCCTACTCCAAGGACCGCTACTTCCAGGCTGAGGTCAGCAGCGACGACAAGATCGTCCCCGAGGGCATCGAGGGCCGCGTCGCCTACAAGGGCCCCCTCGCCGGCGTCGCCCACCAGCTCCTCGGCGGCCTCTCGCAGTCGATGTTCTACGTCGGCGCCCGGACCATCCCCGAGCTGCAGGAGAAGGGCCGGTTCATCCGGATCACCTCCGCCTCGCTCAAGGAGAGCCACCCGCACGACATCGAGATGACCGTCGAGGCCCCGAACTACCACCGTTCGTAATGGGTCGAGCGTGTCGCCTGTCGGCGGCTGCGCGCGGCCCTCGCGGCCACGCGCGCGGACTCTCGTGAGAGAGGTGTTCTGCTGAGCGCGCGCGGCCGCTCACGCCTGCACTTGCCGCCGACGCGCTGCGCGCGGTCGTCTTCCGTAGGTCCTGCCTCCGCCCGGCGGCCAGCCCGGCGCAGGTGGTCCGAGCGTTGCTCCCGGTGGTTGAGGTGCGACGAGCGCCAGCGAGGAGCCTCGAAACCTCCGGGGCCCGCCCTTGCACGCTGGGCCCGGCACAGTCCGGTGCAGCATGGCCGCTGGTTTCGAGGCTCGGCGCTGGGGCGCCTCGCACCTCAACCACCGGCAGTGGACTCGGCGCTGGGGCGGCCCGTACCTCGACGAGGTGTGAGTTTTGGTTGCGCGAAGTGCGCTTCCTGGTGGCGCGAGGTGTGAGGGTTGGCTGCGCGAAGTGCGCTTCCTGTTGGCGCGAGGTGTGAAGGTTCGTTGCGCGAAGTGCGCTTCCTGGTGGTGCGGGTTGTGGCGGGCGGCGGCTGCGGCAGGCGTATGACCCGGGGCCCTCGCGGTACCGCTCGTGGGACAACGAGGTACCGCGGACGGGGGGAACCGACATGGATCTCGACGAGTGGTTTGGTGAAGCGACCGATCCCGGATGGATCATCGTCTACGTGCTGGCGGCGCTGCTGGTGATCGGCATCGTGGCGGCGGCAGCGGCGCGCAAGAAGCGCGAGCGCAACGTGGCCCACGCCCAGGAGCTGCGGGCAGAGGCGGCCAGGCGCGAGAACAAGCTGCGCCAGCACGACGCGGAGGCGCGTCAGCTCGAGGCCGAGTCGGAGCAGGCTCGGGCCGAGGCCGACCGGCTGGAGGCCGAGGCCCGCGAGAAGCGGGAGCGCTTCGAGCACGAGCGGCACGAGCACGACGAGCGCCTGCGCAAGGCCGACGAGCTGGACCCGAACGCACCGGCGGACCGGCTGCGCGACCCGAACGCCGCCGACCAGCCGACCAGCCACCGCGCCCAGCACCGCGCCGACGGCTGACGAACCCGACTGTCCTGGCCGTCCCTGACTCGTCCCTGACCCGTCGGTCGGCTACCTGCCGGTCGGCGGGCAGAGGGCGCTGAGGATCACCTCGACGTTCTCGCGGTCCACGCCGCGGCCGCTGGCCATGCCGAACCAGAAGACCGCCTCGCCTGACTTGATGACGATGTCGGCGACCTGGCGGGTGGGATGGATCGGGGCGAGGCGCCCGGCCGCGACCTCCTCGTCGATCGCCGCGGCGAACCAGTCGATCAGCCGCTCGTGCACCGGCCCCGAGGTCATCACGCGCATCGCCAGCGCAGACTCACGCTCGGCGAAGTCGCGCTCCACCGACCCGGTGCCGGCAGCGGCGAACACGTCCAGCAGCACGGCGGCCAGCCGCTCCGTGCCCTGCTTGCCAGACCGCCGGGCCCGCTCGTCGGCCCGGCGCAGGCCGCGCTCCAGTCGCTCCCAGAGCAGCTCGGCCAGCAGCGCCTCGCGGTTGCCGACCCACCGGAAGAGGGTCACCCGGTTCACCCCGAGGCGATCGGCGAGCGCACCCATCTCCACCCGCTCGCCGCGGGCGAACATCGCCCGCGCCTCCGCGAGCGCCTTGTCGCGGGTGGTGGCGGAGGAGGGCACGGCCGCGAGTGTACGGCGGACGCCGGCTCTGCAACATTCTGGAGAATGTTGCGCGTCAGCACCGACAGCCCTACCGTGTCGCCATGGCTGCTCCCTCCGCGCGGGCCGGCTCGCTCCGCCCGGTCACGCGCGACGACCTTCGCGCCTCCGTCGAGGAGCTGCGCCGCACCGCGGACCCGGTCGCAGGCCTCTTCGGCCCCGACTCGCTGATGTGGCGGGTGAACCGCTCGACGCTGGTCTACGTCCTCGGCATCACCCAGGCGGCGTTCATGGACGTCGCCCACCCGGTGATCGCCAACGGGATCGCGGACCACTCCCGGCTGTTCACCGACCCCCACGCCCGGGCGCACCAGACCTACTCCATGATCACGACGCTGGTTTTCGGCGACCGCGACGCGGTGGTGCGCACGAGCCGCGCCCTCTTCGCGAGGCATGAGAAGGTCCGCGGGCACGCCCGCGCCGACGAGGGCGTCTACCGCGAGGGCGCGGGCTACGCAGCCAACGAGGGCAACGTCCTGCTTTGGGTCCACGCCACGATGTGGTGGGTGCGCCTGCAGACCTGGCAGGCCGTGACCGGCCCCATGCCGGCGGAGGACAAGGAGCGCTTCTACCAGGAGACCTGCCGGCTGGCCGACTGCTTCGGGCTGCCGCGCGACCTGCTGCCCGCCGACCACGACGCGTGGGACGCCTATGTGCGCAACGGCCCCGACGGCGTGCTCTCCGACTCCGACGACGCCCGTCGGATCATGGCCTTCCTGCGCCGCTCGATCCCGGCGCCGGCCCGCGCCCACCTGCTGGCGTTCAACAGCGTGGTGCTCCCCGACGCCGCCCGCACCGTGCTCGACCTGCCGCCGCTCAACGCCCGCACCCGCCGCCGGTACCGCCGCGTCCTGCGCCTGCTCAGGCTCGCGCACCGCCTGCTCCCGGGCCCGCTCGGCGAGCTGCCGCCGTACCGGACCGCGGTCGCCCGGATCGAAGGACGCGAGCCCGACGCCGTCACCCGCGCGGTCGGCCGCGTCCTCGCCGGGAGGGCGGCATGAGTGCGCGGTCGGCGGTCCCCGCGCCGCCCACCCTGCTGCCGAACACCGACCTCGCCCTCGAGCGGCACGGCGAGCTCGGCGCGGCCTGGCTCGCCGGCATGTGGCAGGCCGACCCGCTCGCCGACGCCGTGGTGGCGGCCGGCGGCGCCGAGGTGAAGGCCGTACGACGCGCGCTCGGCGACGACCCACGCAGCGCCGTCGGACGCGCCGACCTGCCGCCGCGGGCGGCCGCGCTCCTCGCGGACGCCACCGCCGAGCCCGACTGGCTCGAGCGCGACCGCCTCGACCGCGCCGCGGACGCGCTCGTGCGCTACAGCGCGCAGTGGGGCCTGGTCCTGGGCGCCGCGTCGCTGCTCCGTGGCGCCGACAACTGGGTCGCCGCGAGGCCGCTGCTCCTCACCGGCCGCTACGGCCACCAGCCCGCCGTCCGCTCGATCGAGGTAGGGGAGTGGCTCTCCGAGGTCGTGCGCCCCGGAGGCATGGCCGTCGACGGGCCCGGCTTCGCCCGCACCCTCCGGGTACGCCTGATCCACGCCCACGTCCGCCGCCACGTCCGCGAGCACGCGGAGTGGGACGACTCCGCGCTCGGCGTGCCGATCCCGCAGCCCTACATGGCGTTCACGCTCGCCGAGTTCGGCCACATCTCCCTCGACGCGATGGCCCGCCTGGGTGTCCGCCTGCGCGACGACGAGCTCGCCGACATCTACCACCTGTGGCGCTACGTCGGGCACGTCATCGGTGTCGACCCGGCCCTCAACCCCGCGGACGAGTCCGGGCACGTCGCGATCGAGGACCTCTACCGGCTCACCTCGCCCGGCCCCGACGACTACAGCCGCGACTTCGTCCGCGCGCTGACCGAGGGCTACCTCGCGCCGCAGCTGGCCGGGCTGGTGCCCGGGCCGCAGGCCGTGACCCGACCGGCCGCCACCTGGCTGCTGTACGGCGCCTCCCGGGTCTTCCTCGGTGACGAGGCGTCCGACGCGCTCGCGATCCCCGACGGCCCGGCCAAGCACGTCATCCGCGCCGCGCGCCCCGGCCTCTTCCTGCTCGACCAGGCCCGGCTCCGCATCCTCGGCCGCGAACGGGCCACGGCCCGCGGCTACGCCGACCGCGACCGCGAGCTCGCCCGCCTCAAGGCCGAGAACGCCATGCAGCACGACCTCGTCGACGCCGTCCACGGCGCCGTCGGCCACTGACCCACCGACCCGCGCACTGCTCCCTCCGCACAGAACGGCACCGCCCATGCCCCGCACCGCCCCGGCCCGCCTGGTCCTGCGCACCCTCGCGCTGCTGCTCCCGCTCGTCCTGGCCGCCGGCGTGGCAGCCGCACCGGCCCAGGCCGACCCGCCGCCGAAGCCACTGCCGGTGACGTGGAACGTGTCCACCGTGCTGCAGGGCGGGCTGTCCCGCGCCCTCGTGCCCGGCTGGAGCCCGGCCGGGTCCAACGACCCGACCTGCCGGCTCACCCCCGACCGCCCGCGCCCGGTGGTGCTGGTCAACTTCACCACCGGATCCGGCTGGGAGTGGGGCGCCGGGTCGCCGTACCTGCGCAACAACGGCTTCTGCGTCTTCCACTTCACCTACGGCAACATCACCCCGCTCCCGCAGTTCCCCGTCCAGGCCATCGGCGACATCAGGAAGTCGGCCGTCGAGCTGCGCGACTTCGTCGAGGAGGTGCGGGCGCGGACCGGCGTCGCGAAGGTGGATCTCGTCGGCTGGTCGCAGGGCGGCGGGATGACGCCGCACTACTACATCAACTTCCTCGGCGGTGCCGACAAGGTCGACCGCTTCGTCGCCATCGCCCCCGGCAACCACGGCACCGACGGCAGCGGCCTGCTGCGGCCCACCACCCTCGCACCGCTGATGTACCCGATCCTGCTCGCCCTGCTGCCTGCCTTCGGCCAGCAGGTCGCCGGCACCGAGCTGGCCGAGGAGGTCTACGCCGACGGCGACACCCGCCCCGGCCCGCACTACACGACGATCATCACGAAGCACGACGAGATCGCGACGCCGTGGACGAACCAGCTCCTCGAGGACGACGGCACCGGCAACGTCGACAACATCGTGCTCCAGGACAGCTGTGCGAAGGACCGTTCCGAGCACCTCTCGATCGGCTTCAGCGAGCGCACCTGGCGCTTCGTCGTCAACGCGCTCGCGCCCCGCGACGCCACTCCGGTGCCCTGCATCCCGGTGCTCCCGTACTGGGGCTCGGGCGGCGGACTCGGGTGAAGGGCCTCCCGGCCGATATCCTCGTCAGGTGAGCGACATCGAGATCGGCCGAGCCAAGCGGGCACGCCGCGCCTACTCCTTCGACGACATCGCCATCGTGCCCTCTCGGCGCACGCGCGACCCCGAGGAGGTCAGCGTCGACTGGCAGATCGACGCCTACCGCTTCTCCCTGCCGATCCTCGCCGCGCCGATGGACTCGGTGATGTCGCCGCGCACCGCCGTCGCGTTCGGCAAGTTCGGCGGCCTCGGCGTGCTCAACCTCGAGGGCCTGTGGACCCGGTACGACGACCCCGAGCCGCTGCTCGAGGAGGTCGCCCAGCTCCAGGGTGTCGAGGCCACCCGCCGCCTGCAGGCGATGTACGAGGAGCCGATCAAGGCCGAGCTCATCACCGAGCGCCTGCGCGAGGTCCGTGAGGCCGGCGTCACCGTAGCCGGCTCGCTCTCGCCGCAGCGCACCAAGGAGTTCGCGAAGACCGTCACCGACGCCGGCGTCGACCTCTTCGTCATCCGGGGCACCACCGTCTCCGCCGAGCACGTCTCCAGCCAGGCCGAGCCGCTGAACCTCAAGGAGTTCATCTACGAGCTCGACGTCCCCGTCATCGTCGGGGGCTGCGCGACCCACCAGGCCGCCCTGCACCTGATGCGCACCGGTGCGGCCGGCGTCCTCGTCGGCTTCGGTGGCGGCGCCGCGCACACCACCCGCACCGTGCTGGGCATCGCCGTCCCCATGGCCAGCGCCGTGGCCGACGTCGCCGCGGCCCGCCGCGACTACCTCGACGAGTCCGGTGGCCGCTACGTCCACGTCATCGCCGACGGCTCGATCGGCACCTCCGGCGACCTCGCCAAGGCGATCGCCTGCGGCGCCGACGCCGTCATGGTCGGCTCGCCCTTCGCCCGCGCCACCGACGCGCCCGGCCGCGGCTTCCACTGGGGCGCCGAGGCCCACCACTCCGACCTGCCCCGCGGCCAGCGGGTCCAGTTCGACCAGGTCGGCACCATCAAGGAGATCCTCTTCGGCCCCTCCCGCGTCGCCGACGGCACCATGAACCTCGTCGGCGCCCTCAAGCGCTCGATGGCCACCACCGGCTACACCGAGCTCAAGGAGTTCCAGCGGGTCGAGGTCGTCTCGAGCTGATGGCGCGAGCGCGTCGCCCTGTCGACGGCTGCGCGCAGGCACTCGCTCCGCTGATTGCGCGAGCGCGTCGCCTGTCGAGAGCTGCGCTGCCGCGCCGCAGTTGCCTCCGGTAGGTGGTTGGGTTGGCCTGGCGGCAAGACGGCGTAGGTGGTCCGAGCGTTGCTCCCGGTGGTTGAGGTGCGACGAGCGCTAGCGAGGAGCCTCGAAACCCCCGGGCCTATCTGACGGGCTGTGCCCGGCCGGGTCCGTAGAGCGGGTGCCGCTGGTTTCGAGGCTCGGCGCCGGGGCGCCTCGCACCTCAACCAGCGGCGGCTGGCGTCGCGCTGCCGCGCCGCAGTTTCCTGCGTAGGTCCAGCCTCCGCCTGGCGGCAAGACGGCGCAGGTGGTCCGAGCGTTGCTCCCTGTGGTTGAGGTGCGAGGCCGCCCGCGGCCGAGCCTCGAAACCTCCGGGCCTCGATGGCGGGCTGTGGCGGGTGCAGCCAGGCGCAGCGGACATTGTCGGCGAACCCGTTGACAACTAGAACACGTTTCAACAGGCTGGTGTCCCCCTCAGGAGGACGCCGTGACCGACACCCAGCCCGTTCCCCCCACACCGGCGGCCCCGCCCGCCGACATGACCCTGCAGCGGTCGAGCCGTGACGCCGGGGAGGTGCGCGCGCGGCTGACCGCATGGCTCGCCTCCGTGCTGCCGCCCGGCGCGGACCCCGAGGTCACCGTGCACGACGGGCTGCAGGCCAACGGCATGTCGAGCGAGACCGTCCTGCTCGACGTCACCAGCACGGTGGACGGGCAGCGCAGGACGCAGGAGTACGTCGCCCGGGTCGCCCCAGCGCCCGGTGACCTCCCGGTGTTCCCGGAGTACCGCCTCACCGACCAGTACGACGCCATGCGCCTCGCCGGCGAGCTGGCCGGCGTACCGGTCCCGCCGGTCGGCCTCAACGAGCCGACCGGCGACGTGCTGGGCACGCCGTTCTTCTTCATGGAGCGCCTCGACGGGGCGGTGCCGCCGGACGTGCTGCCGTACCCCTTCGGCGACAACTGGCTCCACGACGCCGCGCCCGAGGAGCAGGCCCGGCTGCAGCGCAGCAGCGTGGAGGTGCTCGCCCGGCTGCACGGCATCCCGGACGCCGCGTCCACCTTCGCCTTCCTCGACCCGGCCGTGACCGGCCACGACGGCGCGACGCCGCTGGCGCGCAACCTCGCGAAGACCCGGGCCTGGTACGACTACGCCATCACCACCCGCGAGGCGAGTCCCCGGTCGCCGCTGGTCGAGCGCGGCCTGGCGTGGCTCGAGGCCAACCTGCCCGCCGACGAGGGCGAGCCGGTGCTGGTCTGGGGCGACGCCCGGATCGGCAACATGATGTACCGCGACTTCGAGCCCGTCGCGGTCCTCGACTGGGAGATGGCGACCCTCGGCCCGCGCGAGCTGGACCTGGCCTGGATGGTCTTCGCCCACCAGGTGTTCCAGGAGATCGCGACCATGCTCAGCCTGCCCGGCATGCCGGACTTCCTCAGGCCCGAGGACGTCGTGGCGACGTACGAGGAGCTCAGCGGACACCAGGTCGGTGACCTCACCTGGTGCGTCGTGCACGCCGCCGTGAGCTGGGGCTGCGTCTTCCTTCGCACCAGCGCCCGGCAGATCCACTTCGGCGAGATCGAGCGGCCCGAGGACCCCGAGGCCGTCTTCCACCACCGGCCACTCCTCGAGCGCCTCCTCGACCAGGTCGGCGCATGAGCGCCGCCGGGGCCGGCCACGGCCTGCACGGGGAGTACGTCGGCCTCGGGCCCCTCGACGAGTTCCCCATCCATCAGCTCCCGCGCCCCGTCGCGTGGGCCGGCAGCAGTGACCGCAACTTCTACGACCGCTGCTACCTCAACGCCCACGACCGCACCGGAGAGATCTTCCTGATCACCGGGCTCGGCTTCTACCCGAACCTCGGCACCAAGGACGCCTTCGTCCTGCTCCGCCGCACCGTCGACGGGAAGGCGGTGCAGACCGCCGTGCACCTCGGCGACGCGGCCGACCCGCGCGGCGCCGACCGGATGGCCCAGCAGGTCGGGAGCTACCGCATCGAGGTCGTCGAGCCGCTGCGCCGGCTGCGCGTGGTGCTGGAGGAGACCGAGGGGGTCAGCCTCGACCTGCACTGGGAGGGCTCCTTCGACGTGGTCCAGGAGCTGTCGCACGTGATGCGGCAGGGGAGCGGCACCACCCTCGACGCGCAGCGCTTCGCCCAGGTCGGCACCTGGGAGGGCGTGATCAGCGTCGACGGCACCGACGTCGCGGTGACGCCCGACCGCTGGGTCGGCACCCGCGACCGCTCGTGGGGGATCCGCCCGGTCGGCGAGGCGGTGCCGCCCGGCAAGCCCGCGGACCCGCCCTTCGAGGGCATGTGGTGGCTCTACGTCCCGATGCGCTTCGACGACTTCTGCGTCGTGCTGATCATCCAGGAGACGCCCGACGGCTACCGCACCCTCAACGACTGCACCCGCGTGTGGAAGGACGGCCGCGTCGAGCAGCTCGGCTGGCCGCGTGTCGAGGTCCGCTACACCTCCGGCACGCGCGTGCCGACCGGCGCCACCATCGTGTGCACGACCCCGGACGGCAAGGAGCTCGTCCTCGAGGTCACCTCCCTGCTGCCCGTCCCGATCCACGTCGGCGGCGGGTACGGCGGCGACCCGGACTGGACCCACGGCACCTGGAAGGGCGCCGGGTTCACCGAGCGCCTCACCTACGACATGGACGACCCGGCCGTCGCCGGTCGCGTCATGTTCGGGGTCATCGACCACGTCGGCCGCGCCACCGTGCACGGCCCCGGCGCCGGCGTACCCGACGGCTCCGAGGGCTGGGGCCTCTTCGAGCACGGGGCGCTCGGGCGCCACGACCCCAGCGGCTTCGCCGACTGGTTCACCCTCGCCCCCTGACCTGCACCACCAGAAAGGCTCCTCCATGACCCTCGACCGCGACGCCCTCTTCATCGGCGGCACCTGGTCCGCGCCCGCCACCGACGCCGTGCTGGAGGTGGTCTCCCCGCACTCCGAGGAGGTCGTCGCCCGCGTCCCGGAGGGCTCGACGGCGGACATCGACGCCGCGGTCGCCGCGGCCCGCGCGGCCTTCGACGAGGGCCCGTGGCCGCGGATGAGCCCGGCCGAGCGGATCGACGTGGTGCAGAACCTCTCCCACCTCTACGCCGCGCGGCTGGAGGAGATGGCGACGGTCATCTCCACCGAGATGGGCTCGCCGATCTCGTTCAGCAACCTCGCCCAGGCGCCGGCGCCGTGGATGCAGATCGAGGCGTTCCTCGGCATCGCCCGGGAGTTCCCCTGGGAGTCGACCCGGCCCGGCGCGCTCGGTGCCGACGTCATGGTCCGCCACGAACCCGTCGGCGTCGTGGCCGCCATTCCGCCGTGGAACGTCCCGCAGTTCACCATCCTGTCCAAGCTCGTCCCCGCGCTGCTGACCGGCTGCACCGTCGTGGTGAAGCCCGCGCCGGAGACCCCGCTCGACGCCTTCCTGCTCGCCGACCTGCTCGTCGAGGCCGGCGTTCCCGAGGGCGTGGTGTCGATCGTCCCCGGCGGCCGCGAGGTCGGTGAGCACCTCGTGCGCCACCCCGGCGTCGACAAGGTCGCCTTCACCGGCTCCACCGCCGCCGGCCGACGGATCGGCTCGATCTGCGGCGAGCAGCTCAAGCGCGTCTCCCTCGAGCTCGGCGGCAAGTCCGCCGCGATCATCCTCGACGACGCCGACGAGGCCGCCGCGATCGAGGGCCTGAAGTTCCTCGGCGTGATGAACTCCGGCCAGGCCTGCGTCGCCCAGACCCGCGTCCTCGTCTCCCGCGAGCGCCACGACTCCTTCGCCGCCGCCCTCGCCACCGCCATCGGCGGCATGAAGGTCGGCGACCCGCTCGACCCCACGACCGAGATCGGCCCGATGGTCGCCCAGCGCCAGCAGGAGCGCGTCGAGAAGTACATCGCGCTCGGCCAGGAGGAGGGCGCCCAGCTGCTCACCGGCGGCCTCGGCCGCCCCGACGGCCTCGACACCGGCTGGTACGTCCGCCCTACCGTCTTCGCCGGCGTCGACAACCGGATGCGGATCGCGCAGGAGGAGATCTTCGGCCCCGTCCTGTCCGTCATCGCCTACGACGACGTCGCCGACGCGATCCGGATCGCCAACGACTCCGAGTACGGCCTCGCCGGCACCGTGTGGACCTCCGACCCCGACGCCGGCCTCGAGGTCGCCCGCGACGTGCGCACCGGCACCTACGGCGTGAACACCTACACGATGGACTTCGCCGCCCCCTTCGGCGGCTTCAAGGCGTCCGGCGTGGGCCGTGAGTTCGGCCCGGAGGGGCTGGCGCAGTACACCGAGCTGAAGTCGGTGTATCTCTCGGCGCCGGAGGGGTGAGGCGGCGGAGACAAATCCGCCGGTCGGCGAAACTGTCTCGCGTCGCACGGTCCAGCCCCGCCACCCCAATCCCACCCCGTCCCACCAGCCCAGAGCCGGCGCTTGACACCGGAACCGCATGTGTAAAGCAGCACATCTGCTACCGATCAGTAGATTCGGTGACGCCGGTCACCTACGCTCGGGGCCATGAGCGAAGCACTCTCCGGTCCCGGCAGCTCCTCCGAGGGACCGGGTGGCCCCTCGATCGACGGTCCGCACGACCCCGAGCACGACCCGCGCGCGTCGTACGCCCTCGAGCCGGAGCACGTCGCCCGGCTGACCGACCGGGTCGTCTCGACGACCGGCACCACCGTCCAGGTGTTCTCGCCGATCAACGGTGCGCCGCTCGCCAACATCCCGCAGTCCAGCGAGGCCGACGTGGCCGAGGCGTTCCGCCGGGCGCGGGTCGCGCAGGCGGCGTGGGCCCGGGTGTCGATCGACGAGCGGGCGCGGATCCTGCACCGGCTGCACGACATCGTGCTGGACCGGCAGGCCGAGATCATGGACCTGATCCAGCTCGAGTCCGGCAAGGCCCGCAAGCATGCGTTCGACGAGCCGCTGCACATCGCGCTCACGGCCCGCTACTACGCCCGTACGGCGCACGAGCACCTCGACCCCGAGCGCAAGGCGGGCGTCGTCCCGGGCCTGACGAAGGTCGAGGTCAACCGGGTGCCGAAGGGCGTCGTCGGCATCATCACGCCGTGGAACTACCCCTTCACGATGGCACTGTGCGACGGGCTGCCCGCGCTGCTGGCCGGCAACGCCGTCGTCATCAAGCCCGACGCGCAGACCATGCTGTCGGCGCTGATCGCCGCCGAGATGCTCGAGGAGGCCGGCTTCCCGCGTGAGCTGTGGCAGGTCGTCGCCGGCCCCGGCCGGGTGCTGGGTACGCCGATCATCGAGCGCGCCGACTACATCTGCTTCACCGGCTCCACCGCGACCGGCAAGATCATCGCCCGGCAGGCGGCCGAGCGGCTCATCGGCTGCTCGCTCGAGCTCGGCGGCAAGAACCCCATCCTGGTGCTGCGCGACGCCGACATCGAGCGCGCCGCCGAGGGTGCGGTGCGGGCGTCGTTCTCCAACGCCGGCCAGCTGTGCGTCTCGACCGAGCGGATGTTCGTCGCCGACGCCATCTACGACCGGTTCGTGGAGCGCTTCGTCGCGCGCACCAAGGCGCTGAGCCTGGGCACCGGGCTCAACTGGGACGCCGACATGGGCACGCTCATCTCGGCCGACCAGCTCGAGACCGTCTCCGCGCACGTCGACGACGCCGTCGCCAAGGGTGCCCGCGTCCTCGCCGGCGGCAAGGCGCGCCCCGACCTGGCGCCGTACTTCTACGAGCCGACCATCCTCGAGGGCGTCACCCCGGAGATGACCTGCTTCGGCAACGAGACCTTCGGCCCGGTCGTGTCGATCTACCGCTTCCACGACGAGGCGGACGCGATCGCGCGCGCCAACGACGGGGAGTACGGCCTCAACGGGGCGATCTACACCCGCGACACCGAGCGCGGGCGCCGGATCGCGCGGCAGGTCAAGTGCGGCACGGTCAACGTCAACGAGGCGTTCGGCGCGACCTTCGCCAGCATCGGCGCCCCGATGGGCGGCATGCGCGAGTCCGGCATGGGTCGCCGCCAGGGCAGCGAGGGCATCCACCGCTACACCGAGTCCCAGTCCGTCGCCGTGCAGCGGCTGATGCGCCTGGCCCCGATGCTCGGGATGTCCGACGAGACCTACGCGAAGGTCATGACCGCCTCGCTGCGCGTCATGAACAAGCTCGGACGGGCGTGAGGCATGACTGACTTCGACTACGACGTCCTGGTCATCGGCTCGGGCTTCGGCGGCTCGGTCACCGCGCTGCGGCTCACCGAGAAGGGCTACAAGGTCGGCGTCCTCGAGGCCGGTGCCCGGTTCACCGACGAGGACTTCGCCGACAGCTCCTGGGACCTCAAGAAGTACCTCTACGCCCCGGCCGCCGGCTGCTACGGCATCCAGCGCATCGACATGGTCAAGGACTGCCTGATCCTCGCCGGCGCGGGCGTCGGCGGCGGGTCGCTGGTCTACGCCAACACGCTCTACGAGCCGCTCGAGCCGTTCTACAAGGACCCCTCGTGGTCGCACATCACCGACTGGAAGTCCGAGCTCGCGCCCTACTACGACCAGGCCAAGCGGATGCTCGGCGTGGTGCAGTACCCCCGGATGACACCGTCCGACGAGGTCATGAAGAAGGTCGCCGACGAGATGGGGGTGGGCGACACCTTCCACGCCACCCCGGTCGGCGTGTTCTTCGGCGGGCCGAACCAGGCCCCGGGGGAGGAGGCCGAGGACCCGTACTTCGGCGGCGCCGGCCCGCGGCGCAACGCGTGCCTCGACTGCGGTGAGTGCATGACCGGCTGCCGGCACAACGCCAAGAACACGCTGGTCAAGAACTACCTGTACCTCGCCGAGCAGAACGGCGCCGAGGTCCATCCGCTCACCACGGTCACCCGGGTCCGCCCGATGGCCGGCGGCGGCTACCGCGTCGACACCCGCTGGACGAAGGCGAAGGTGTCGCGTCGTACGGCGGTCAAGACGTTCACCGCCGAGCAGGTGGTCTTCTCCGCCGCGGCGCTGGGCACGCAGAAGTTGCTGCACCGGCTCAAGGCCACCGGCGACCTGCCGGGCGTCTCGGACCGCCTCGGCCACCTGACCCGCACCAACTCGGAGTCGATCCTCGGTGCCATCGCGCCCGAGGGTGCCGACGTCGACTTCACCGAGGGCGTCGCGATCACGTCGTCGTGGCACCCCGACGAGCACACCCACATCGAGCCGGTGCGCTACGGCAAGGGCAGCAACGCCATGTCGCTGATGCAGACCGTGCTCACCGACGGCGACGGCCCGGACCCGCGCTGGAAGGTGTGGCTCAAGGAGATGTGGAAGGAGCGCCGGCGGGTCCGCGACCTGTACGACGTCAAGCACTGGTCCGAGCGCGTCGTGATCGCGCTGGTCATGCAGTCGGTGGACAACTCGATCACCACGTTCCCCAGGCGCATCGCCGGCAAGTGGGTGCTGTCCTCGAAGCAGGGCCACGGCCAGCCGAACCCGACCTGGATCCCGGCCGCCAACGACGCGGTGCGCCGGATGGCGCGGGTGATGGGTGGCGGCACGGCCGGCGGCACCATCGGTGAGCCGTTCAACCGGCCGCTGACCGCGCACTTCATCGGCGGCTGCACGATCGGCGACAGCCCGGAGACCGGCGTCGTCGACGCCTACCAGCGCGTCTTCGGCCACCCGGGCCTGCACGTCGTCGACGGCTCGACCATCTCGGCCAACCTCGGCGTCAACCCGTCGCTGACGATCACCGCACAGGCGGAGCGGGCGATGGCCTACTGGCCCAACAAGGGCGAGGACGACCCGCGCCCCGAGCTCGGAGCGGCCTACCAGCGCATCCAGCCGGTGGCGCCGAAGGCGCCCGTCGTACCCGCTGACGCGCCGGCGGCCCTGCGGCTGCCCATCGTCGGCGTGAGCTGAGTCGACCACCGGGACGCGTGAGTCCGCTGGGACGGCTCCAGAGCCCCTGATCGGGGGTTCCGGGGCCGTCCCAGAACTTTTCCCAACTTGTGACCAACTCGCGTAACCCACCCATCGCGGTCTCGTTGAACCCAGCGAGCCCGGGAATCACGCTCCCTCCCGAAGCCCGGGCTCGGTCCAGGCACTGTCCATCAGCTGCGTGGACAATCAGGGCCCGGCCACCCTCCCTCCCCGGCCGGGCCCTGGTGCCTTTTTCGGAGCGGATCCGTGCCGGCCACGCGGGTTCGGCGGGGGAGTCGCACCTCGATACGATTCGGGCATGACGGAGGCGGCGCAGACCCAGTCCGAGCACGACCTGGTCCTGGTGGTGGACTTCGGGGCGCAGTACGCCCAGCTGATCGCCCGCCGGGTGCGCGAGGCGCGGGTCTACTCCGAGATCGTGCCGCACACGATGCCGGTCGAGGAGATGCTCGCCCGCAACCCGAAGGCGATCATCCTGTCCGGCGGTCCGTCCTCGGTCTACGCCCCGGGCGCCCCCGGCCTCGACAACACGCTCTTCGACGCCGACACCGCCGTGTTCGGCATGTGCTACGGCTTCCAGCTGATGGCCCAGGGCCTCGGCGGCACCGTGTCCGCGACCGGCGCCCGCGAGTACGGCCGCACCAAGGTCAAGGTCAGCCACCCCGGCCGGCTGCTCAACGGCATCCCGCTCGAGCACAACGTGTGGATGTCGCACGGCGACTCCGTCACCGCCGCGCCCGCCGGCTTCGAGGTGCTCGCCTCCACCGAGTCCACCCCGGTCGCCGCCTTCGAGCACGTCGAGCGCGGGTACGCAGGCGTGCAGTGGCACCCCGAGGTGCTCCACTCCGAGCACGGCCAGCGCGTGCTGGAGCACTTCCTGTGGGACATCGCCGGCTGCCGCCAGACCTGGACCATCGGCAACATCGCCGAGGAGCAGATCGAGCGCATCCGCGAGCAGATCGGCCCCGACGGCCGCGCCATCTGCGGGCTGTCCGGCGGCGTCGACTCCGCCGTCGCCGCGGCGATCGTGCAGAAGGCCATCGGCGACCGCCTCACCTGCGTGTACGTCGACCACGGCCTCATGCGCAAGGGCGAGACCGAGCAGATCGAGCGCGACTTCGTGGCCTCGACCGGCGCGAAGCTGGTGGTCGTCGACGCCGAGAAGCAGTTCCTCGACGCGCTCGCCGGCGTCTCCGACCCGGAGACCAAGCGCAAGATCATCGGCCGCGAGTTCATCCGCACCTTCGAGGCCGCCGAGATCGACATCATCAAGGACGCCCCGGAGGGCACCAAGGTCGGCTTCCTCGTCCAGGGCACGCTCTACCCCGACGTCGTCGAGTCCGGCGGGGGATCGGGCACGCACAACATCAAGTCGCACCACAACGTGGGCGGCCTGCCGGAGGACCTCGAGTTCGAGCTGGTCGAGCCGCTGCGCACCCTGTTCAAGGACGAGGTCCGCCTCGTCGGTGAGCAGCTCGGCCTGCCGCCCGAGATCGTGTGGCGCCACCCCTTCCCGGGCCCCGGCCTCGGCATCCGGATCATCGGCGAGGTGACCCGCGAGCGTCTCGACATCCTGCGCGAGGCGGACGCGATCGCCCGCGAGGAGCTGACGAACGCCGGCCTGGACCGCGACATCTGGCAGTTCCCGGTGGTGCTGCTCGCCGACGTCCGCTCGGTCGGCGTCCAGGGCGACGGCCGCACCTACGGCCACCCGGTCGTGCTGCGCCCGGTCACCTCCGAGGACGCGATGACCGCCGACTGGGCCCGCCTGCCCTACGACGTCCTGGAGAAGATCTCCACCCGGATCACCAACGAGGTCCGCGAGGTCAACCGGGTCACCGTCGACATCACCTCGAAGCCGCCGGGCACCATCGAGTGGGAGTGACCCTCGCTGGGGGGTGAGTGGTCACTTTCGGCGGGTTGAGTGGTCACTTCGCGCGGGTTGAGTGGTCAGTTCGCCGACCCTGCGCCGAAAGTGACGCTCCGACCCGCCAGAACTGACGCTTCGACCCGCCGGAACTGACCACTCGACCTGCCCCAACTGACGCTTCAGCCATCCGGGGCGTCGTATTGGTGAGTGCTCTCGGGGTACCTCGCGGCGGACCGTACGACGACGCGCTCGACCCCGAGGAGGCCCTGTGCCCACCGACGCCACGACCACCGGCACCACCAGCGAGTCCGGCCAGCGCACGCTGGTCGAGCTGCTCGAGGACCTGCCCATCGGCATGCTCACGACCTACGGCCCCGACGGGCCGCGCAGCATCCCGATGGCCCGCCAGGAGGTCGAGCCGAGCGCCGAGATGTGGTTCATCACCGCGCGCGACACCCGGCACGTCCGCGACCTGGCCAGCGAGCCCCGGGTGACCCTCACCTTCTCCTCCCGCGACTCGTGGGTGGCCCTCAACGGCCGCGCCACCGTGGTCGACGACCAGGCGAAGCTCGAGGAGCTGTGGAACACCTTCGCCGAGGCGTGGATGCCCGAGGGACCGGAGGACCCGAACGCGGTGCTGCTCCGCGTCGACCTCGACGAGGCGGAGTACTGGGACACCCCCGGCGGCAAGGTCGCTTCCCTGGTCAGCTTCGCCAAGGCCAAGCTGACCGGCGACACCTTCGACGCCGACCACGGCACGGTCGACCTCTGAGGGGCGCGGACCGGTGACGGAGGCGGCCGACCAGGCCAGGACGGTCGCGGACCTCCTGGTGGAGCGGCTGCGCGCCTGGGGCGTGCACCGGCTGTTCGGCTACTCCGGTGACGGCATCAACACCGTCATGGGGGCACTGCGCCGCGCCGGGGACCCGGTCTTCGTCCAGGCGCGCCACGAGGAGGCCGCCGCGCTGATGGCCGTGGGCCACGCGAAGTACACGGGTGAGGTCGGCGTCGTCACCAGCACCCAAGGGCCGGGGGCGGTCCACCTGCTCAACGGCCTGTACGACGCGAAGCTGGACCACGTGCCGGTGGTCGCGATCGTCGGCCAGCAGCAGCGCAGCGTCCTCGGCTCGGAGTACCAGCAGGAGATCGACCTGCCTGCCCTGTTCAAGGACGTCGCTGCGCAATTCGTCCAGTCGGTCCAGGCACCGGAGCAGGCCGCGATGGTCGTCGACCGTGCGTTCCGCACCGCCCTCGCGACCCGGTCGCCGTGTGTCGTGGTCGTGCCCCACGACGTGCAGGGCCTGCCTGCGCCCGACGAGGACGCCCACGAGCACGGCCGGATGCCGAGCGCGGTGGGGTGGCGCCGACCCCGCGTCGTACCCATGGAAGAGGACCTGGCCCTGGCCGCCGAGGTGCTGGCGTCGGGGGAGCGGGTCGCGCTGCTCGTCGGCCAGGGCGCCCGGGACGCCGGCGAGCAGGTCCGGGCCGTCGCGGAGAGGCTCGGCGCCGGTGTCACGACGAGCCTGCTCGGCAAGCCCTGGTGGGACGAGTCGCTGCCGACGAGCTGCGGCGTCATGGGACACCTCGGCACGCACGCGTCGGGCTGGCTGATGGCGCGCTGCGACACCTTGCTCGTGGTGGGCAGCAACGACCCCTGGACCGAGTACTACCCCGCACCGGGTCAGGCGCGCGCCGTGCAGGTCGACATCGACGGCCGGCACCTCGGCAACCGGTACCCCGTCGAGGTCGGCCTTACCGGTGACGCGGCCGAGACGCTCGCCGCCCTGCTGCCGCTTCTCCCGGACCGGTCCGGGTCGGCGTGGCAGGCCGAGGTCGAGGACGCCGTACGTCGCTCGCGGCAGCTCGCGGCCGACCGCGCGGCGCTGCCAGCCCGGCCGCTCAACCCCGAGCTTGCCGTCCGCTCGGCCAACGCCCACCTCCCCGACGACGCGCAGGTCGCGATCGACGTCGGGTCGGTGACCTATTGGTACGCCCGGCACCTCCAGCTGCCGCCCGGTGTCCCCGCCCACCTGTCCTCGACGCTGGCGACGATGGGGTCGAGCGTGCCGTACGGCATCGCCGCGAAGCTGGCCCACCCGGACCGGCCCGTGGTGGCGATGTCCGGCGACGGCGCGATGCAGATGGTGGGCAACAGCGAGCTGGTCACGCTGGCCCGGCTGTGGCGCGACTGGCCGGACCCGCGCTTTGCCCTCCTCGTGCTCAAGAACCGCGACCTCGCGGAGGTGACCTGGGAGCAGCGGGAGATGGAGGGCGAGCCCCGCTTCGACGACAGCCAGGCCCTGCCCGAATTCGACCACGCCGGGTACGCCGAGCTGCTGGGTCTGCGCAGCCGGCGCGTCGACGATCCCGCCGACCTCGACGACGCGTGGCGCGAGGCGCTGGCGGCCGACCGGCCGTTCGTGATCGAGGCCGTGGTCGACCCCGACACGCCCCTGCTGCCGCCGTTCCCGGCCGGGGAGCAGAAGCTCGACGACTTCCGCAAGGGACTGCGGGCGGAGGGGGCCGACGGCGAGCACGCCCTGGCGTTCCTCGAGCAGCAGGCCCGACAGGAGGCCGACCTCGGCGACGGCTGACCCGGTCGGCAGTGCCAGCGCGGGGGCCGCCCGACATGGACGGGGCTGCACCCCGCACGGCGCGGGTACCACGTCGACATGAAGATCCTCCGGACCGTGGCTGCAGTCGGCATCGCGAAGAAGCTCGTCACCGAGGCGCGCAAGCCCGAGAACCAGGCGAAGATCAAAGCGGCGTCGGAGAAGCTGAAGAGCCGCACCCGCGGCCGCCGTCCCTCCTGACGGGCGTCAGCCGCCGAGTCAGCCGCCGACGCTCCCGGTGAAGGTGTCGAGGATGCAGCCCTCGGCGCCGGGCAGCAGCTCGCACCGCGCCGCGTCGCCGGTCAGGCGCCCGCCGCCGAACGCCACGCCGTCGAGCGTGGAGTCGACGACCGACCACGTCCCGAACGTCTTGCGGCCGGACCGGGTGTTGATCGTCGCCTCGTAGGCGATCGTCACCGTGCCGTCGGCGCAGTCGAGCTCCTTGGTGCCGACGAACAGCACGGAGTTGGGTCCGGTCTGGATCGCCTGGGCGCCGTCGAGCTCCTGCACCGAGGTGCACCCGGCGAACGGACCGGTCGCGGCCACCACGGGGCTGGGCCCGTCCCAGAACTGCGTGCTGACGACGAACACCTCGGTGTCTGGCGCGGCTCCTGCGGGGAGCGGGACCGTGGCGGCGGTGGCTGCGGCAGCGGTGAGTGCCGCCGCCAGGCTGATGTGCCTCATGGGGGACCTCCGGGGACTGGCCGCTGCCGGTGCAGTGACCGGACTGCCAGCGTCTCCCCGCACCCGCCCCGCCGCCACCATCGGATGCGTGCAGCGCTCCGGCTGGTCCGTCCCCTGACGTAGCCGATTTTCGGGGTGCGCCCCCGGATCGCCGGTGCGACCGTGGGGTACGGAGGAGGCGATGGGCGCACCCGACGCGATCGCGGCGGCGGCACCCGGCGAGCGGAGTCGGGCCGCGGCGGTGCCACGGTGTGCGCGCAGGGGTGCCGTGGCCGCCGTGCTCCTCGCCCTCCTCGCGGCAGCGACCCACCTGGTCGCGCCGGCGGAGGCGGCGGTGCAGCGGGTGCGGATCGGCTCGACGACGTACCTCGCGCACGGCAAGGTCCGGCTGACCGGAGCCACGTCCGCCAACGTGAAGAAGGTGTGGGTGGAGGCCCGGCGCAGCGGGCGGTGGCTACGGATCACCGCGACCACGCCGGTGAAGCGGAAGAAGTTCTCCCTCACCATCGCGCGGCGGGCCAGCGCGCAGAGGGTGCGCGTGGCCAGTGGCAAGGCACGCAGCCCGGCGCGCACCATCCGCGCGCTGGAGTCGGACGCCTGCGGGGTGCGGCCGTTCAAGCCCAACGGGACGACGTGGCGCTGCACGCTCGCCGAGAACTTCGACGGCACCACCCTCGACCGCACGCTGTGGAAGCCGCAGACCAACTTCGCGACCGGCGACGCCTTGCGTGCCGCCTGCTACATCGACAGCCCCGACGTCATCTCGGTCTCCGGTGGCCGCCTGCGGCTCAGCGTGCGCGAGGTGGAGGGCCTCGGCCTCCAGCTGTGCACGGCGCTGCTGCCGTCGCCGATCACGCGGTACGTCGCGGGAATGGTGTCGACGTACCACCGGTTCACCCAGCAGTACGGCCGGTTCGAGGCGCGGATGAAGTCGCCGGTGGTCGGCGCGCCGGGCTTCCAGGAGTCGTTCTGGCTGTGGCCGGACGACCGGGTGCCGACCGCGGTGAAGTGGCCCGCGGCAGGCGAGATCGACGTCGCGGAGACCTACTCGGTGCACCCCGACCTGGCCATCCCGTTCCTGCACTACACCGCCAACGACAACGGCGGGCCGGTGCCCGGCCTGAACACCGCCTACTGCCACGCGCCGCGCGGCGAGTTCCACCGCTACACCCTGGTGTGGCGGCCCCGCACGATCGAGGTGTACGTCGACGGCCGGCTCTGCCTGCGCAACACCAGCGCCGACGCGGCGTTCCAGAAGCCCTACATCCTGCTGTTCACCCAGGCCCTGGGCACGGCCGAGAACGCCTTCCGGGGCGGGGCGAGGTTGCCGGTGACGATGGAGGTCGACTACGTGCGGGCGTGGCAGTGACCGGGCGTGTGAGCTGCAGCGATCATTCGTCGGTGTCGGTCCCGCTGCGGGTTCGGGGGAGCCGGCTCGCGACCTTGCCGGTCGCCGACCGGGCGCGCTGCAGGGTCTCCCCGCCGGCCCGCCGCACCGAGCCGAGGCCCTCGGCGCCGCCGGCGACGGCCCGGTCCCGGACCTCGGAGGCGGCGGTCCGCCACCGCCGCGCCTCCACGGCCTTCGGCTCACGGTCGATGCCGAGCGCGTCGTGGAACTGCAGGATCGAGGTCCGCACCTCGCTGCCGGCCTCGATCGTGGCCGGTGAGCGCGACGGGTGCAGGAGGACCCGGGCGTTGGCCGTGTGCCCTGCGACGGCCAGGCGGGTGGACAGACGCTCGGTGCAGCGCGAGAAGAGGTCGAGGCGCTCCCGGCGGGCCGCCTGCAGGCCGAGCCGGTGCCGGTCGAGCTCGTCGGGGTCCGCGTCGAGCACCCGGTCGAGCTCGAGCACGGCCACGGCGTCGTGGAGCTGGAAGCAGCGCGCCAGCACGGAGAGCCACTTGTCGATCTCGCCCTGTGCCTCGGTGACGGCCTTCGCCAGATCGCCGATCCTGCGGGTGCGTTCGAGCTTGTCCGTGAGGTCGCTGAGCTGGCGCAGGGCGTAGGCCTGCGTCTCCAGGATCGTCGAGGAGGTCGCCTGCACCTTGGACCAGGTCACCTCCGAGACCCGGCCGACGGAGGCCCGCACGCTCATCGCCTCGCGCAGGGCGAGGTCGACGGCGTCGACCCGCGCGACCACCTGGTTGGTCTGCGCCCGCAGCACGTCGTCGAGCTTGCGGTCGATGGCGTCGAGGTAGTCGGTGATCTCGTCCATCGTCTGCTGCATGGCGAGCTGGGCCATCATGCCGGCCGCGCCGGCGAGCACGGCGGGGTTGCCGAGCAGGGAGCCGGGGGAGCGGGCGAACTCGACGAAGCCCTTGACCTGGCCCTTCGGCCCCTTGATCACCCCGGTGCTCAAGCCGGACTTCTTGCTCTCGCGCAGGCCGTGCTCCTTGACCAGCGAGGCCGACTCCTTCGTCAGCTTCACCCAACGCCCCGACTGCGCGGCGACCTCGGCGCCGGCCTGGGCGGCCGCGCCGCCGATGCTGAGGACGGTGCCGAGCCGGGGCAGGTCGAGGGCGCGCGACTCGAGACCCTGCGCGTCCAGGAAGGCCTCCACGACGCCGGGCTCGCCGATCACAGCCACCCCGCTGCCGTCGCTGATGAGCTGGATCTCGTCCTCCACCGGAGCCCCCTGTGCCTGACCGCGGCGCCCCTTGGCGGGCGTCCTGGCGGCAGCCTACGAGCCGGGTCCGACAGGTCCCCGACCGCGCAGCAGACCTGCGCGGCATGACAGGCTCGACCCATGGGACTGAACACCGCCCTCGTCGCCCTCACCGGGGTCGGCATCGAGGACCTCGCACGGCTGGGGGTCGTGCCGACCGGCCGCGCGACCACCGGTGACGAGGCGATGGGGGAGGAGCGCCCGCACGCCGCCATCGTGGGCGGCCGCCTCGTCCTGACCTGCGCGGACCCGCGACTGCTCGACGTCGCCGACGTCGCCGCCGTCGAGCTCGGTGCACCGCTGGCCGGAGCCGCGATCGGCAGCACCGCCGACGTCTTCGTGCTGCGCTTCCGCGACGGCGCCCGCGCCCGCGAGCGGGTCCTGTACGGCGGCGAGACGGTCTCCTCCGACGGCGAGCCGTGGCCGGTGGAAGCCGCCCTCGACACCGAGGACTTCCCGGAGGACGGCGTCCTCGCGGTCCTCCACGACGCTGCGGGCATCCGGCTCGACGACGCGTGGGCGGAGCTGGAGCTGCAGGAGCTCGACTGGGTGCTGCCCGGCGAGGAGGACGGTCCCGCAGAGGACCCGCCGGACGTCGTACCCGTCGGCGGCGGGGGCACCGACGACGTGGTCCGGCCCGACGAGGGCTCTCGCTTCGTGCCGATCGGTCCGGTGGCCTCGTCGAGCCGCGTCGTGGCCGTCGCGCTGGCCGTCGGCCTCGCCGTCGAGGTCCTCCTCGCGCTGCTGGTCGCCACCACCGACCTCACCTTCGGCCCGCCCGTGCCGCACGCGCTCTTCCTCGCGATCGCCGGCTTCACCCTCGTCGCCGGACGGCTCAACCCCGGCGCCCTCGTGGTGACGGCGCTCGAGGCCCTCGTGCTGCTGGCCACGGTGCTCGTCGCCCTGGCCCGGGGCGAGGCGCCGGCCGTCGTGCTGCTGGCGGTCGGCGCCTACCTCGTCGTGCTCGCGGGCCTGGTCGTCCGGCACCTGCGCCGTGTGCTCGCCCTGCAGCGGGCGCTCGGCGCGCCCCTGGGCTAGCGGGCGGCGGGCAACAGGCGGTCAGCCGACGGAGATGCGGCCCTCGACCGTCGCGGTGTCGTCGGAGTTCTCGCTGCCGAGGGTGCCCTCGACCTGCACCTCGATCCCGGGTGTCGGGTCACAGCGACCGAGGGCGACGAGCAGGCTCCCGGAAGCGCCCTCCTCCGCCGAGGACAGCTCGGTCCCGTCGACGGCGACGAAGAGGTTAACGAAGGTCTCCTCGCTGCCGTACTCCTCGACGTGCGGCAGGTCGAGGCGCCATCCGTTCGTGGTCTCCACCGTGGTCAGCTGCAGGGTCGCCGCGTCGTCGCCGGTGGCGGTGGCGGTCGCGGTGGCGACGACGATCCTCGCCTCCGGCTGGTCGTCCTCGCTGTCGCGGCAGGTCACGTCGAAGTCGTCGAACACCAGCTCCTCGTCCTCCGTCGTGGTGACGACGACGCCGGGCGCGGGTCCCGCCGGTGCGCTCGACTCAGCGGCCGGCCCCGGGCCGGGCTCCTCCGGGTCGGCGTCGTCGCTGCAGGAGGCGAGGACGAGGGCGGCGAGGGCGCAGGCGGTGGCGGCAGCCCGAGTGCGGCGCATGCCCCGACCCTACGGTGCCGGGCCGGCGACCGGTTGCACGTGTCGCGGTCAGAGCGCCTTCTCCAGCAGGGTGAACTCCAGGTCGTCGCGTCGAGGGATGCCGAACCGCTCGTCGCCGTAGGGGAACGGCGAGCGATGGCCGGTGTCGGTGTAGCCGCGGCGGACGTAGAAGGCGATGAGGTCGGTGCGCTGCCGGATCACGGTCATCTCCATGACGGTGCAGCCCCACCGCGTGCGGGCCAGCTCCTCGGCGTACGCCATGACCTGCTTGCCGGTGCCACCGCCCTGGCGGGTGGGGTCGACGGCGAACATGCCGAAGTAGCAGCGGTCCCCGCGGCGCTGGACGTGGCAGCAGGCCGCGAGCGACCCGTCGCGCTCCGCCAGTACGACGACGCTGTCGGCCGCACCGATCGCGGCGCGGACGTCGTCGGGGTCGGTGCGCTGCCCGTCGAGCAGGTCCGCCTCGGTCGTCCACCCGGCGCGGCTCGCGTCGCCGCGGTAGGCCGACTGCACGAGCGCCACGACGGCGTCGACGTCCTCGACGGTGGCGGCGCGGAAGGCGAGGTCCCCGGTCATGGGGGGATCCTAGGGACGCGTCCGCCCGTGCCCGACGCCCGGGCGTCGGGCACGGGCGGGTCAGTCGGCCTCGGTCAGCGCGGCGGCGGGCAGCCAGTCCGCACCGAGCAGCGCGGCCAGGTCGGTGAGGCCGGTGGTGTCGCTGCCGACGGTGTCGGAGGCGGCGGCGATCCGCTCGACCATCACCTTGCCGACCTGTTCCTCGACCGTGCCCTCGGCGTAGGCGACGTGCCACGGCGAGACCTGGTGGTCGCGGTGGGTGCGGCCGGTGACCTGGCGACCGGCGATGCCGGAGAAGCGGGCCTGGTGGAACAGGCCGACCCGTGGCTCGGTGCTGGCCCGCCGGCCGTCGGCGAGGGTCTCGCCGGCGTGCAGGCTGATCGAGGCGACGGTGGTGAACACGCACACCTTCGCCTCGCCGGTCTGGAAGCGCAGCCGCTCGGCCTCGACGTCGAAGCGGTCGCGGCCGTAGATCGTCGCCACCTCGATGCCGGCGTCGCGCAGGCGGTCGGCGATCGGGTCGGCGGCGGTCGTGACGAACTCGACGGAGCAGGCCACCTGTCGCTCGGCCCGCACCTGCTGGGCGATCCAGTCGACGGTGGAGTCGACGCGGATGAGGCCGGCCTTCTGCCGGAAGCGCAGCAGCGCGGCCCGCCCCTTCGCGACGTTGCGGCCGCGGCGGGCGATGTCCATCTCGCGGCAGAACTCACCCCACTCGGCGTCGTAGGCCGCCCGCTCGGCCGGCGTGAGCGTCACCGGCATGCCGGAGATCGGCACCGGTCCCCAGGGTGCGGCGCGGTGCAACATCGCTGGCGGACGTTCGTCGGCGAGCCAGCCACGCACCAGCTTGAGGTCCGCGGCCCGCCGGGCGGGGTCGGTGGTCCAGGCGGCGCCGTAGCGGCCGGTCTCGACGGCGACACCGTGGTGCTCGAGCGCGCTGGCGAAGGTCGCGCCGGGCTGTGCCGTCGAGGTCCACTCCCGCATCGGCTCGCCGAGCACCTGCGCGTACGCCGGCGCGAGGTAGGGAAGCTCCAGCGGCGTGTGGCCCGGGGTCGCGGTGGTGGCGATGACGAACGGCGCCTTGTCGTGCGGCTGGGCGTGCCCGGAGACCTTCGACCAGAGCTTCCACCGCTTCGTCGTCGTACGACGCAGCGCGTGCGCCTCGTCGGCGATGATCACGTCCCACCGGTGGTCGGTGACCTTGTCGAGCCGGTCCCACGTGATCACGACCCACTCGAGGCCGTCGTCGCCGAGGGCGGTGATCGTGCGGCACCAGTGCCCGATCGTGATCGCGGCCGGCCGGTCGGCGACCACGAGCACCCGGCGCCCGCCGCGCAGGTCCGCGACCGCCGAGGCGCCGAGCACGGCGGAGATCGTCTTGCCGACGCCGGGCTCGTCGGCGAGCAGGAACAGCCGGCCGCCCGCCTCGGCGCGCGCCGCGATCGCGTCGGCGGCCTCGAACTGCAACCGCCGGGGCTCCAGCGGGTCCCGGGGCTCGGGGACCGGCGCCGGGTCGCCGGGGTTGAGCTGGTTCTCGATGAACCGGCCGAGGGTGTGCGGCCCGGGGGAGTACGGCGCCAGGTGGTCGGGCAGCCGGCGGCCGACGTACAGGTGCGTGCGCACCGCCGGGTGCCAGGTCGCGCCGTCGACCTGCGTGCCGTAGGGGACGTCGAGCACCCACAGCCGCTCGCCCGGCCCGGCGACCGGCAGCGGCCGGGTGGACGCGCGCGACCCGCTCCTGCGGGAGCTGCTGCGCCGGCGGGAGCCGGATCGTCGGGGACTGGCCACCCGGCGACGCTACCGGCGCGGGACCGGTCGTCGGGCGCGGCGCGACGGGCGACGTCGACCCTCCCTTGACTAGAACACGTTCCTGTACTGTCCGGGGATGAGCAAGACCGCCTCCCTGGTCCGCGTCGGGGTCGTCTACGTGCTGGCGTTCGGGATGGCCACGGCGTGGCTGCTGTGGGGTCCGGACACGGACCGGCTCTGGCTGGACGCCCTGCTCGCCGACCTCCTCGCCACCGTCGTCGTCTTCGCCGGCAGCCGCGCGCTGCGCAACTCCAGCTGCTACGACCCGTACTGGAGCGTGCTGCCGCCGTTCCTCGTCGGCTTCTGGTTCCTGGCCGGCCGCGACGTCGCAGGGGTCGAGGACGGCCGGGCAGTGCTGGTCATGGTCGTCGTCGCGGTCTGGGCGGTGCGGCTGACCGGCAACTGGCTGCACGACTGGCCGGGCCTGCACCACGAAGACTTCCGCTACGCGCCGCTGCGCGACGGGGCGGGCCGGTTCGGCGCCGTCGTGGACCTCGTGGCGATCCACCTCGTGCCGACGCTCATCGTCTTCCTGGGCCTGGTGCCCGCGTACGCCGTGCTCGCGCGGCCGGGCAGGCCGCTGGGCTGGCTGGACTGGGTCGCCCTGGTGGTGGGCGTCGGGGCCGCGGTCCTGCAGCTGGTGGCGGACACCCAGATGCGGGCGTTCATCCGCACCCGCCAGCCCGGGCAGGCGATGGAGCAGGGGTTGTGGGCCTGGTCGCGGCACCCGAACTACTTCGGCGAGGTCGCCTTCTGGCTCTCGCTCGCGCTGCTCGGCATCGCCGGTGCCCCCGGCGACTGGTGGTGGCTGGTGGTCGGCTTCGTCGCGATGGTCGCGATGTTCGAGGGCGTCAGCATCCCGATGATGGAGAAGCGCAGCCTCGCCCGGCGGCCGTCGTACGGCGACGTGATCGCCCGCGTGCCGCGGCTGGTCCCGCGCCCGCCGCGCCGCCGCGCCCCGGCATGACGCGGCCCGGCATGACGCGGCCCGGCATGACGCGGCCCCGGGTCGTCGTCGCGGGGCTCGGCGACAGCGGGCTGCTGACGGCCATCCACCTCGCGCGTTCCGACGTCGACGTCCTGGGGGTCTCCAGTCGACCGGGCCTGGTCTCCGGCCAGGAGCTCGGGCTGCGACTGGCCCGGCCGGAGCGGTGGGCGCGCGACTACCGGATCGGCTTCGACCGGTTCCGCCGCCTCGACCCCGTCGAGAAGGTGCACGCCGAGCTGGTGGCGCTCGACCCCGCCGGCCGCACGGTCACCGTCCGCCCCGCCGCGGGAGGCACCCGAAGCGTCCCGTACGACGTCCTCGTGGTCGCCACCGGCGTCACCAACGGCTTCTGGCGGCTCCCGCACCTGCAGACCGACGCAGACGTCGACGCCGCGCTCGCCGGTGCCCACGCACGGCTCGCGGGTGCGGGTTCCGTGCTGGTCGTCGGGGGCGGCGCGGCAGCCGTGTCCAGCGCGCTGCAGGTCGCGACCCGCTGGCCCGACACCGCGGTGACGCTGGCGTTCCCGGGGGAGCGGGCGTTGCCGCGGCACCACCCGCGGGTGTGGTCCGTGGCCCGCCGTCGCCTGGCCCGGGCCGGGGTGCGGCTCCTGCCCCGCCACCGGGCCGAGCTGCCGGCCGGCTTCACGGCCGACCGGATCACGACTGGACCGGTGAGGTGGACGAACGGGCAGGCGCCGGTCGACGCCGACGCGGTGCTCTGGGCCATCGGCAGCGTCCGCCCGAACACCGACTGGCTGCCGCCTGCACTGCTCGACGAGCAGGGCTTCGTCCGGGTGCGACCGACCCTCGAGGTGCCGGGCGTGGACGGGGTGTTCGCCGTCGGCGACGTGGCCGCGACCGACCCGTTGCGGTCGTCGGCGCGCAACCGGGCCGACCGGCTGCTCGCCCGCAACGTGCTCGCGCACCTGCGCGGCGAGCCGCTGTCGTCGTACCGGCCGCCGGGGCGGCGCTGGGGCTCGGTGCTCGGCCCCGAGGCCGACGGGCTGCGGGTGTTCGCACCGTCCGGGCACCCGTTCCGGTTCCCCGCGTGGACGGTCGACCGGCTGCTGCAGGCCTGGATCGTGCGCCGCGGGATCTACGGCGGCGTGCGCCGCTGAGGACGTGCAGGGGGACGTCAGGGCAAAAAGAGAGCTGCGGCGCACCCCTGTGGGACTGGAGGGGAGCGCCGCAGCCGTCTGGTCGGTCAGGTGAAGATGCTGACACCGCCGGGGCCGACCAGCAGGCCCACGATAATCAGGACGACCCCCCACAGGACCTCGCCGCGGAACAGGCTGACGATGCCCGACACCACGAGGATGACGGCCAGGATCCACAAGATGAATGCCACGATTTCCCTCCTCCTTCTCAGGGGCCTCGCGGCCCTGACCACTGGTACCCCGGCCGTGTTGCGCTAGACGGGTCGGCGTCCGTCCGCGGATGCGAGGGCCGGCCCACGCGGCCGTCCGGCCGGGTCAGTCCGAGGCGCCCAGCTCGTCCTCGCCGACGACGTGCATCGCGGCCTCCTCCGCGCTCGCAGCGGCGCCGTCGATGCCCACGTCCTCGGCGACGAGGTCCTTCTCCACGTCGTCGTGGACGCCCTCGTCCGGGGCGACCAGGCGGCCGGCACGGGTGTCGCCCACCTCGACCCCCTCCTCGTCCGCGTCGTGCGGGACGCCGTCCTCGTCGACGTCGGCCTCGGCACGCGGGTCGGGCTCGGGCACCTCCTCGGCGAGGCGGTCGTCGAGCGGCCGGTCGTGCGCCTGCTCCCACGGCGTGTTGCCGTAGCCCTGCGCGGCGGAGTACCTCTCCGGCGGCGAGTAGCCGCGGTCGAGCTCGTCCTCCACGTCGTCGCCGACGAGGGTGTCCTCGGGCTGCAGCTGGTCCTCCGCGTCGATGCTGTAGTCCTCGTAGTGCTCCTGGTCGTTCCCGGCCTCGTTGTGCTCGTTCTGGGTGCTCATGAGCGCTGCGGTACCCGGACCTGCTGCGGCCTTACGCTGGCGCGGTGGAATCACTCGCCCTGGCGTTCTCCTCGGGCTGGGCCAGCGGGGTCAACAGCTACCTCGTGGTCCTGGTGCTGGGCATCGCGGACCGGGTCGGGTCCTTCGACTCCGTTCCCGACGTGCTCGGTCGCTGGGAGGTGCTCGCGGTCGCGGCAGCGCTGTACGCCTTCGAGTTCGTCGCCGACAAGATCCAGTACGTCGACTCCGCCTGGGACGTCGTCTCGACCGCGATCCGGCCGGTCGTCGGCGGGGTCATCGGCGTCCTCGTCGCCGGCGACTCGGCCGCGCTGGACGAGCTGGTCGGTGGCACGGTCGGCGGCACCAGCGCGCTCGTCTCGCACACGGTCAAGACCGGCACCCGGATGGCGGTCAACACCTCGCCCGAGCCGTTCTCCAACGTCGGGGTCAGCCTCGGCGAGGACGTGGTCGTGCTCGCCGTCGTGTGGTTCGCCGTCGAGCACCCGGTCGCTGCGGCGGCCGTCGCGCTCGTGCTGCTGCTCCTGGGGCTGCTCCTGCTGTGGCTGGCGTGGCGGCTCGTGCGTCGCGGGTGGGCCCGGCTCCGGGCCTGGCGAGCGCGTCGCGGAGGCAGCGGAACGAGGGCCTTGACTTAAAGTTCAAGTGTCGTACTAAATGGGGGCGTGTCCCTCGTCCTCGGCGTCGACTCCTCGACGCAGTCCACCAAGGCCGTCCTGGTCGACGCCGCCGACGGCACCGTCGTCGCGCAGCAGACCGCCCCGCACCCGCCCGGGACGGAGGTCGACCCGCGCGCCTGGCTGGGCGCCCTCGAGCTCGCCACGGACGGCCTGCTCGAGCAGGCCGACGCGGTCGCGGTCGCCGGCCAGCAGCACGGGATGGTCGTGCTCGCCGACGACGGCACGCCGGTGCGCGACGCGCTGCTGTGGAACGACACCCGCTCCGCCGGCGCGGCGACCCAGCTGATCGCCGAGCTCGGCGGCCCGCAGGCGTGCGCCGACGCCCTCGGCAGCGTGCTGGTCGCCTCCTTCACCAGCACCAAGCTGCGCTGGCTGCGCGACCACGAGCCCGAGTCCGCCGCCCGGGTCGCCCGAGTGCTGCTGCCGCACGACTACGTCTCGGGACACCTCGCAGCACCCGGCACGGACCCGTTCACCGACCGCGGTGACGCCTCCGGCACGGGCTACTTCGACGCCCGGACGGCGACCTGGCGCCACGACCTGCTCGAGGCCGCGCTCGGTCACGCCGCCGCCCTGCCCGACGTCGTCGCCCCTGGCCTGGCCGCCGGCGAGACCAGGGACGGCAAGCCGATCGCCGCGGGCACCGGCGACAACATGGGCGCCGCCCTCGGCCTGCCCCTCGTGACCGGCGACGTCCTGGTCTCCATCGGTACGTCGGGGGTCGCCTCGGCCGTCGTGCCCGACCCCGTCGCGGACGGCACCGGCACGGTCACCGGCTTCGCCGACGCCACCGGCGGTTACCTGCCGATGGTCACCACGATGAATGCCGCCGGCATCCTCGACCTCCAGGCGCGCTGGCTCGGCGTCGACCACGACGAGCTCGCCGCCCTCGCCCTGTCGTCCGTCCCCGGCGCCGGCGGCGTCGTCCTCTCGCCCTACTACGGCGGCGAGCGGACCCCGAACCGTCCCGATGCCGTCGGCACGTGGACCGGCCTGACGCCCGCGACCACCCGCGCCGACCTCGCCCGCGCGGCCGTCGAGGCGCTGCTCTGCTCCCTCGCCGACGCCGTCGACGCCCTCGTCGCCCGCACCGGCGCCGAGCCGCGCCGGGTGCTCATGGTCGGCGGCGCCACCCGCAACCCCGCCGTCCGCGCCCTCGCCCCGGCCATCCTCGGCCGCCCGGTCGCGCTGCCCGCGCCGGGGGAGTACGTCGCCCGCGGGGCCGCCCGCCAGGCAGCCTGGGCGCTCGCCGGCACCGCCGAGCCGCCGGACTGGCCGCTGACCACGACCGACGAGCTCACCGCCGACCCGCAGCCCGCCGTCCGCGAGCGCTACGCCGCGCTCCGCGACCACCTCACCGATGTCGGCGACCCCGCCCAGGAGACGACCTGATGACCCGCACAGCCCGCCCGACACCCACCCCGGCCGACAAGTTTTCCTTCGGGCTCTGGACCGTCGGCTGGCAGGCGCGCGACCCGTTCGGCCTCGCCACCCGCGAGCCGATGGACCCCGTCCACGCGCTCGAGCAGCTCGCCGCGATCGGCGCCTACGGCGTGAACTTCCACGACGACGACCTGGTCCCGTTCGGGTCCGACGACGCCACGCGGCAGGCGATCATCGACCGCTTCCGCCAGGGGCTCGCCGACACCGGCCTCGTCGTGACCACCGCGACCACCGACCTGTTCACCCAGCCGGTCTTCAAGGACGGGGCCTTCACGTCCAACAACCGCGACGTGCGCCGCCTCGCGCTCCGCAAGGTGATGCGCAACCTCGACCTCGCCGCCGAGCTCGGCGCGAAGGTCTACGTCTGCTGGGGCGGGCGCGAAGGTGCGGAGTACGGCGCCGCCAAGGACGTACCCGCCGCGCTCGACCGCTACCAGGAGGCGTTCAACCTCCTCGGCGAGTACGTCACCGACCAGGGCTACGACCTCCGCCTGGCCATCGAGCCGAAGCCCAACGAGCCCCGCGGCGACCTCCTGCTCCCCACCATCGGCCACGCGCTCGCCTTCATCGAGACCCTCGACCGTCCCGACCTCGTCGGCCTCAACCCCGAGGTCGGCCACGAGGAGATGGCCGGGCTCAACGCCGCCGCCGGCTACGCCCAGGCGCTGTGGCACGGCAAGCTCTTCCACATCGACCTCAACGGGCAGAACGGCCCCCGCTACGACCAGGACCTGCGCTTCGGCGCCGGCAACGTCCGCGGAGCGTTCTGGGTGGTCGACACGCTGCTCGCGGGCGGGTACGACGGACCCGTGCACTTCGACTACAAGCCGGTGCGCGCCGAGACCGAGGCCGGGGTGTGGGCCTCGGCCCGGGCCTGCATCGACAACTACCTGATCCTGCGCGAGAAGGTCACCGCCTTCCGGGCCGACCCGGAGGTGCAGGCCGCGCTCGCCGAGGCGGAGCTGCCCGGGCTCGCCCGCCCGACGCTGGCGGAGGGGGAGGGGTGGCGCGAGCTGCTGGACTGGGAGCTCCCCGACGCCGACGCGGTCGACGCGCTCGCCCGCCGCGAGGTGGCCATGGAGAAGCTCGACCAGCTGGCCCTCGAGCACCTCTACGGTGTCCGTGGCTGAGCCTGCCGGGGCGGAGTCGCTGCGTCGGCGCAACGCCGCTGCCGTCGTACGCTCGCTGCGGGTGGACGGTCCCGGCAGCCGCGCCGACCTCGCCGCCCGCACCGGCCTCGCGAAGGCGACCGTCGGCACCATCGCCGCGGGCCTCGAGGAGGCCGGCGTGGTGCGCGAGCTCGAGCAGGTGCGCAGCGGCGAGCGCGGTCGGCCGGGCCAGCTGCTCACCCTCGCCGGCGGCCGCCCGGTCGGCCTCGGCCTCGAGGTCAACGTGGAGTACGTCGCCGCCGTGGCCCTCGACCTCGCCGGCACCGTGCGCCGCGAGGTCACCCGGCCGGTGTCGGCCGACGGTGTGGTCGCGGCGCTCGCCGAGGTCGCCCGCCAGCTGGCCGCCGACCTCGCCGGAGCCGGGCTGGAGCCCGTCGGCGCGACCGTCGCCGTGCCCGGTCTCGTCGACGGCGACGACCGCACCGCGGTGTGGATGCCCAACCTCAGCGCGACCGGCACCGCCGTCGCCGACGCCGTCGACCAGGCCCTCGGCTGGTCCGGGCGCACCCGGGTCACCAACGACGCCGACTGCTCCGCGCTGGCCGAGCTCCACCACGGCGCCGGGCGCGGGGCGGGGCACCTGCTCTACCTCACCGGCACCGTCGGCATCGGTGCCGGCATCGTCGACGACCGCCGCCTGCTGCGCGGTGCCCGCGGCTTCGCCGGGGAGGTCGGCCACCTGCCCGTCGGCGACCCCGCCGCCCGCTGCGGCTGCGGTCGCACCGGCTGCTGGGAGGCCTCCGTCGGCCTGCACGCCCTCCTCTCCGCCGTCGGCATGGAGGAGGTCGGCACCCCGCAGGAGACGGCGGCCGCCGTCGCCCGTGCTGCGGAGTCCTCCGCCGACGTCCGCGAGGGCGTCGCCGTGGTCGGCCGCTGGCTGGGCCGGGGCCTGGCCATCGTCACCGGCGTCGTCGACCCCGGCGCCATCGTGCTCGGCGGCTACTTCGCCCCGCTCGGCGACCTCGTCCTCGCCCCCGCCGCCGACGAGCTGGCTGCCACGCTCGCCTCCAGCGCCCTCGGCACCCCCGACCTCCGCCTCGGCGAGCTCGGCACCGGCTCCGCCGCCACCGGCGCCGCCGAGCGCGCCCTCGAGGACGTGCTTTCCGGAACCTCTGACCTGTTGGGAGCCTGAGCGTCACTCCCGGTGGTTGAGGTGCGACGAGCGCCAGCGAGGAGCCTCGCTGTTCTGATGGCGCGAGCGCGTCGCCTGTCGAGGGACGCGCGCGGGCGCTCGCAAGCTCGGCCCGCACTTGCCCTCGACGCGCCTTCGGCGCGGGCGCCACGCTCGACTTGGATTGCGCGAGCGCGTCGCCTGTCGAGGGTCGCGCGCGGGCGCTCGCGGGCTCGGCCCGCACTTGCCCTCGACGCGCCTTCGGCGCGGGCGCCGCGCTGCCGCGCACGCGGTTGGCTCGAGTGGATGGCACAGACCGCATGGCGGCGAGCCTTGGCATGCTGCACCCGCTCCCGGTGGTTGAGGTGCGACGAGCGCCAGCGAGGAGCCTCGAAACCTCCGGGCCTTTCGGGCGGGCCGTGGTGGCGCAGTCGGGCGTTCCCGGACCCGGCTCCGCTAGCCGGCGAGGCGGGCGGGGGCGTCGGTGATCGCATCGGCGAGGCTGGCGACCGGGTCGACGAAGACCGGCTCCATCGCCATCTCCGCGGCGCCGAGGAGGACGGAGTCGTTGCCCAGGCCGGGCAGGCACAGGCGCACCGACTCGCGGGCGGGCACCAGCGCCCGCTCGCCGAGGCCGGCGGTGACCTCGCTGCGGCAGAGCCGGAAGAGCGGCAGGAAGTAGCCGCCGAGGATCACCACGCTGGGGTTGAAGATGTTGACCACGGCCCCGAGGCCGCGGCCGAGGTCGGCGGCGATCGGGCGCAGCTCGCGGGGAGCGGTGGTCATCGCGTCCAGGATCTCGCCGAGCCGTGCCACCTGGTCGGCCGGGCAGCGCAGCGCCTCGGCGATCGCCGGGGCGCCGACGACCGTCTCCCAGCAGCCGCGCGAGCCGCAGTGGCACGGACCGCCGCGGGGGTCGTGGTGGAGGTGGCCGACCTCGCCGGCGTACCCGGCCACGCCCTCGAGCCGGTTGCCGCTGATGATGACGCCGGCACCGACGCCGACGTTGCCGGAGAGGTAGACCAGGTCGTCGATGCCCACCGCCGCACCGCGGCGGTGCTCGGCGAGCGCGCCGAGGTCGGCGTCGTTGCCGAGCGCGATGGGGACGTCGAGGGCGAGGGCCGCGAGCACGATCGAGCCGAAGGACACGTCGTGCCACCCGAGGTTCGGGGCGTGCCGGATGAGGCCGTCGCTGCGCCGGACCAGGCCGGGCACCGCGATGCCGATCCCGAGCAGCGGCGCGTCGGCGGGGGACAGCGACACCACCTGGCGGACCAGGGTGGCGATCGTCGAACCGGCCAGCCACGCCTCGGGGTCCGGCGGGATCGGCGCGGCGGCCCGGTGCCAGATCCGGCCGCCGAGGCCGACCCGGGCGACGACCGCGTGGTCGACGCCGAGGTCGACCGCGACGACGTACGGACCGTCCTCGCGGATCCGGACCCCGGCCGAGGGGCGGCCGGCGCTGCGACGGCCGGCGGCGGGGGAGGCGTGCTCGATCAGGCCGAGCGTCTCCAGCTCGGTGACCAGGGCCGCGATCGTCGACCGGTTCAGCCCCATCCGACCGGTGAGCTCGGCGCGCGAGACCTCGCCCGAGTCGTGGACGTGGCGCAGCAGGGTCCCGAGATTGTGTCGGCGGACGGCTTCCTGGTTGGTCCCCGTCCCCGTCCGCACACCAGCCACGCTAGCGATCCCTTCCGTGCACGCCGCACCACCCCTCGCCGTGCACCGCTAGACCCCTGTCGCCGACCGCCGACGGCGCGAGATGGCGTCGACGCTGGCCGCGAGCAGCAGCACGCCGCCGGTCACCAGGTAGTTGGCGTAGCTCTTGTCGATGAGCAGTGGCAGGCCGTTGTCGACCGTCGCCAGCACGACGCCGCCGATCACGCCGTCGATGGCGCGTCCCCGCCCGCCGAAGAGGCTGGTGCCGCCGATGACGGCTGCGCCGACGGCGTACAGCAGGACGTTGCCGCCGCCGGAGCCCGGCGAGACCTTGCCGGAGTACGCCGCCTGCAGGATGCCGGCCACCGCCGCGAGGGACGAGCACAGCACGAACGCCATGATCCGCATGTAGAGCACGTTGATGCCCGCGCGGCGGGCCGCCTCGCGGTTGCCGCCCACGGCGTAGAGGTGCCGGCCGAAGGCGGTGCGCGAGAGCAGGAAGGTCATCAGCAGCAGGATCACCACGACGACGGGCACCATGTAGGGCACGCCCTCGATCGGGAAGAACGGGTTGCGGCTGCGGTTGACGTTGAAGTACGCCGTCAGGCCGAGCACGACGACGGCCAGCACCGCGATGCGCAGCACCACCAGCCCGAACGGCGGGCGGGCGAGGTCGCGGGCGACCTGGCGGCGGTAGGTGAACAGTGCGAGCGCGGCGTAGGCGGCGACGATCGCGACCGCGCAGATCCAGCCGAGCGTCACCGGGACGTTCTTGATCGCGAGGCCGCGCAGCACCTCGTGGTTGAAGCGCACCGAACCGCCCTGGCCGATGAGCCGCAGCATCACGCCCTGCAGGGCGAGGAAGAACGACAGGGTCACCACGAACGACGGGATGCCGAGCCGGGCGACCATCGCGCCGATGGCGAGGCCGATGACCGCACCGCAGGCGATGCCGGCCACCACCGCGACCGGCCACGGCTGGCCGTGGTCGACGATCGCCAGCGCGGTGATCGCGGCGCCCGTGCCGCTGGCGACGCCGGCGGACAGGTCGATCTCGCCGATGAGCAGCACCGGCACGAGCGCCATCGCGAGCACGCAGATGGGCGCGGCCTGCACGGTGAGGTTGGCGAGGTTGAGGTTGGTGAAGAAGCTGTCGGTCGTCAGCCCGAAGATGACGAAGAGCACCAGCAGGCCGAGCAGCGCGGGCAGCGAGCCCATGTCGCCGCCGCGGACGCGGTTGAGGTAGTCGCGGGCCGCCTCGCGCAACGTGCCGGCGCGGTGGCTGTCCTGGGCGAAGTCGGCGTCGGCGTAGGTCGCCGAGGCGGGACGGGTCTCAGGGGTCTCGGTGGTCATCGGGTACCTCAGATCGTGGCCGACGTGGGCGACTCGGCGATGCCGTGGCTCTCGCTGCGGCCCGCGGTGATCAGCTCGACGACCTCGCGGTGGGACACCTCCGAGGCCGGTACGTCGGCGGCGACCCGGCCGAGGTAGAGCGCGGTGATCCGGTCGGCGACCTCGAAGACGTCGGTCATGTTGTGCGAGATGAGGACGACGCCCAGGCCGCGGTCGGCGAGGCGTCGTACCAGGTCGAGCACCTGACGGGTCTGGGCGACGCCGAGCGCGGCGGTCGGCTCGTCGAGGAGCACGATCTTGGAGTTCCAGAGCACGGCCTTGGCGATCGCGACCGTCTGCCGCTGCCCGCCGGAGAGGCTGGCGACCGGCTGGCGCACCGACTTCACGGTGCGCACCGACAGCGACGCGAGCGTCTCGCGGGCCTTGGCCTCCATCTGCGCCTCGTCGAGCACCGGCCAGCGGCGCAGCTCGCGCCCGAGGAACATGTTCTGGACGATGTCGAGGTTGTCGCACAGCGCGAGGTCCTGGTAGACGACCTCGATGCCGAGCCCGGCGACGTCACGCGGGCCGTGCACGTTCACCGGCTTGCCCTCGAAGAGGTAGTCGCCGCTGTCGCGGCCGTAGATGCCGGCGATCACCTTGACCAGGGTGGACTTGCCGGCGCCGTTGTCGCCGAC
This sequence comes from Nocardioides sp. J54, assembly GCF_000519005.1. Lineage (GTDB taxonomy): Bacteria > Actinomycetota > Actinomycetes > Propionibacteriales > Nocardioidaceae > Nocardioides. The sequence goes on from NZ_JAER01000001.1 coordinate 86,410, forward strand.
GAGGGCGGTCACCTGCCCCGGGTAGACGGCGAAGTCGACGTCGTGGAGCACGTGGACGACGCCGAAGCTCTTGTTGACACCGCGCAGCTCGAGCAGCGGTTCGGTCATGCCTTCCTCCAGGGGTGGCGGTCGGTGCGCCGCGGGTGGCGCGGGACGCGCGGACGGGGCGCGTCCGTCGGTGCGGGAGGGGGCGTCCGGGCCGGTCGGTCCCGGACGCCCCGGGTGCTCCTGCGACGAGGAGCGGGTGGGTCAGGAGATGCCGGCGTCAGCGCAGAGCTTCTCGAACTCCCCGCTGCACACGTCCTCCTTCTTCTGGCCACCGTCGTCGATGACGTCCTTGACGGTGTCCTTGGTGATCGGCTGCGGGTCGAGCAGGATGCTCGGCACCTCGCTGTTGTCGGAGGAGTCCGTCGTGGTGCCGGTGGTCTCGGCGTCCTCGCCCTTGGCGAGCGCGATCGCGACGTCCGCGAGGGCACCGGCCTCGAGCTTGGCCGACTTGTAGACCGTCATGCACTGAGTGCCGGCGAGGATGTTCTGCAGACCCTCGACCGTGGCGTCCTGGCCCGTGACCGGGACCTCGCCCGCGACGCCGTTCTTCTCCAGGATCGAGATCGCCGAGCCGGCGAGGCCGTCGTTGGCCGCGAGCACGCCGTCGACCTTGCCGTCGGCCTTGGTGTAGAGCTGCTCGAAGATCGTGACCGCCTCGTCGTTGTCCCAGTCCGGGACGGCCTGCTCGCCGACCTTCTTGTACGACGAGATGCCGTCGAGCACCGAGTGGGCGCCCTCCGCGAACAGGGTGGCGTTGTTGTCGGTGGGCGAGCCGTTGAGGTAGATGATGTTCGCCGGCTTCTCGCCCAGGCAGTCGGCCAGGCCCTGGCCCTGGAGCTCGCCGACCTTGGTGTTGTCGAACGAGACGTAGTAGTCCGCCGTACCACCGAGCGTGAGCCGGTCGTAGTCGATCGTGCGGACGCCCTGGGACGCGGCCTTCTCCTGGATGGCCGCCCCGGACTCCGAGTCGAGGTTGACGATCGCCAGCACCGTGACGCCGTCGGCGATCATGCCGTCGGCGATCTTGGTCATGTTGTCGGCGTCGCCCTCGGCGTTCTTGATGTCGTACTCGACGCCCGCCTCGTCGAAGGCGGCCTCGAGGGCCGGGCGGTCCGCCGACTCCCACCGGACCGAGGACTCGGTGTCGGGGAGGATCACGCCGATCTTGCCGACCGAGCCGCCGTCACCGGCGTCCGAGCCACCGGCGCTGTCGTCGTCACCGCACGCGGCCAGGGAGAGGGCGAGGCCCAGTCCCGCCACTGCCATCACCGCAGCGTTCCTGCGCTTCAACATCCAACCGCCTCCTAGCGATCCGGGCCCGGGCGAGCGAGGGTCGCACACCATACGAGTCGGGCCATATGTTGTTTGGAACAACATATGAAGTGGCGCCCGTCACGTAAAGAGGGGCGAGTGAAAAATTCCGGGACGGCGTCCCGGGTACCCCTTCGCCGGCGGGTGGCGGCTCGTCGGCGCCGGCGGGCGGGGCTGGCGGGCGGGCGGGGCTGGCGGGCGGGCGGGGCTGGCGGGCGGGCAGCGCCATGTAACACGTGGTTCGCGGCTCTGCGGGCCGGTCGGCCGCTGCAACACGTGGTTCGCCGCTGTCCGCGCCCGACCACCGCTGTCACACGTTGTCCGCCCACCTGGCAGCCCGTTCACGTCTGTTCCCGCCCCACCCAGCAGGGGTACGCCGCGGTCCCCGGGCTGCCAGAGCCGCGACCAGCGTGTTACATGGCCGGGCGACGGGATCGGGCTGCCAGGGCCGCGACCAACGTGTTACATGGCCGGGGCGACGGAACCGGGCTGCCAGAGCCGCGACCAACGTGTTACATGCGGGGCGCGCGGGCCGTGCGACCCACCCGCCCCACCGGCGGACGACAGGGAGAGGGAGCGCAGAGGCTCAGGCGCGGGTCGGTACGCCGTACAGCGTGGTGCGCTCGCGGACCGGGCGGTCGATCCCGGCGCCGATCTCGACCAGCTCATCGACCGTCTTCGCGGAGCCGTGCTCGGAGCCGGCCATGCGCGAGATGGTCTCCTCCATCAGCGTGCCGCCGAGGTCGTTGGCGCCCGCCTCGAGCATGGCGCGGGTGCCCTCGACGCCGAGCTTCACCCAGCTGGTCTGGATGTTGTCGACGCGCCCGTGCAGCATGATCCGGGCCATCGCGTGCACGGCGAGGTTGTCGCGCAGGCTCGGCCCGGGGCGGGCGACGCCGGCGAGGTAGATCGGGGCGGAGGTGTGCACGAACGGCAGCGGCACGAACTCGGTGAACCCGGTGGAGCCGTTCTCGCGGGCGGTGTCCTGGACCCGCTTGAGCACGTTGAGGTGGCCGACCCAGTGCCGCGGGTTGTCGACGTGGCCGTACATCATCGTCGACGTCGTCGGCAGGCCGATGCGGTGTGCGGTGCTGACGATCTCGATCCAGGTGCTGGCGGGCAGCTTGCCCTTCGTGAGCACCCAGCGGACCTCGTCGTCGAGGATCTCCGCGGCGGTGCCGGGCAGCGAGCCGAGCCCGGACTCGCGGGCCTTGATCAGGAAGTCCTCGATCGACAGGCCGGTGCGGGCGGTGCCGTTGACGACCTCCATCGGCGAGAACGCGTGGACGTGCATGTCCGGCACGCGCTTCTTCACCGCCGCGGCGATGTCGAAGTACGCCGACGCGGGCAGCTCGGGGTCGATGCCGCCCTGCATGCACACCTCGGTCGCGCCGAGGTCCCACGCCTCCTGGGCGCGGTCGGCGACCTCGTCGTAGGACAGCGAGTAGGCGTCGGGGTCGGTGCGGCGCTGCGCGAAGGCGCAGAAGCGGCAACCGACGTAGCAGACGTTGGTGAAGTTGATGTTCCGGTTGACCACGTAGGTGACGTCGTCGCCCACCACCTGCTTGCGCAGGTCGTCGGCGAGCCGGACCACCTGCCGGAGCAGGTCGCCCTCGGCGGTCATCAGGGTCAGCGCGTGCTCGTCGGAGAGGTTGGCGGGGTCGGCCTCGGCGGCCCGGAGCGCGTCCCCGCCCTCGGCGTGCAGCACCGCAGGGGCACCGGTGCCCTGCGCGGCCTCGCGTACGGCGTCCCAGTCGCCGTAGACGGAGGCGAAGTCGCTGCGGCGGTCGTCGGTGCGGCCCTCGGCGTCGACGGCGGCGAACAGGTCGGTGCGGCCCGCGGACTCGAGGACGACGTCCGGCTCCTGCCACGGCAGGCCGGCGGGGCGGACGCCCTCGCGCGCCAGGCCGGGCATGTCGCCGTCGAGGTCGGCGAGCGCGGCGACGTGGGCGTGCAGGCGCGGGTCGATCCACGCCTCGCCGCGCACGAGCGAGCCGACGACGTACTCGGGGTGCACGGTGAGCCGGGCACGCAGGTCGAAGCCGCAGGTCGCGGTGATCGAGCGGAGCCGGTCGAGGGAGGGCCACGGGCGCTCCGGGTTGACGTGGTCCGGCGTCAGCGGGGAGACGCCGCCCCAGTCGTCGATGCCGGCGTCGAGCAGCGCGCGGCACTCCTCGAGGTCGACCAGGTTGGGGGGCGCCTGGATGCGCGCCTTCGGGCCGAGCACGAGGCGGGTGACGGCGATCGCGGCGCGGTACTCCGCCAGGCCGAGGTCGTCCACGTGGCGCATCGCGGTGTCGGGCTTGGCCCGGAAGTTCTGGACGATCACCTCCTGCACCGCGCCGTAGGCACGGGCGTTGGCGCGCAGCGCGAAGATCGTCTCGGCGCGCTCGGTGAGCGTCTCGCCGATGCCGACGAGCAGTCCGGTGGTGAAGGGGATGCCGTGGCGCCCGGCGTCCTCGAGCACCCGCAGCCGGACCTCGGGGTCCTTGTCGGGGGAGCCGAAGTGGGCCAGCCCCCTGGTCTCGAAGAGCCGGCGCGAGGTGGTCTCGAGCATCATCCCCATCGACGGGGACACCGGCTTGAGCCGGTTGAGCTCCTCCCACGACATGACGCCGGGGTTGAGGTGCGGCAGCAGGCCGGTCTCCTCGAGCACCCGGACCGCCATCGCGCGGATGTAGGCCAGGGTCGAGTCGTAGCCCTGCTCGTCGAGCCACGCCTGCGCCTCGGGCCAGCGGTCCTCCGGCCGGTCGCCGAGGGTGAACAGCGCCTCGAGGCAGCCGAGCTCGGCCCCCTGCCGGGCGATCTCGAGGATCTCGTCGGGGGAGAGGTACGGCGCCCGGCCCTCACGCGCGGCCTGCGACGGCGTCTCCACGAAGGTGCAGTAGTGGCACCGGTCGCGGCACAGCTTGGTGACCGGGATGAACACCTTGGGCGAGTAGGTCACGACTCCGGGGCGCCCGGCGGCGACCAGGCCGGCGTCCCGCACCCGGGCGGCGGCCGCCGTCAGCCGGTCGAGCTCCTCGCCGGTCGCGGCCAGCAGGGCCTCGGCCTCAGCGGGGTCGAGGGCGGCGCCGCGCTCGGCTCGGGCGAGTGCGCGGCGGATCTGCTGGGGGGTCGGACCGTGCGTCATGACCGCCTCAGGCTACCTGCTGCCCTCCGGCCCGCAGCGGGCGAGGCTCCGGACGGACACCGCGGCCGGGGCGCCCGCCGCCGGCGTACCGGCGCCCTCCGCGATCAGTTCGGCAGGCGGCTCTTGAGCTTGCCGACCCGGGCCACGAAGTTGCCCTGGTAGGACCCCGGGAAGCTCCACGTGACGACCGTGCCCCGACCGCCGATGGCGGCGGTGACCGTGTCGGAGCACCGGCCGCTGACGGCCATGCAGTCGCCGCCGTTGCTCGTGTAGCTCGCGGTGATGCTCTCGAAGTCCCGGAAGCCCTCGTAGTGCAGCTGGAAGGCGTAGCAGCCCGGCTCGGTCGTGCAGCGCTTCTTCTTCCACCAGATCCGCTTCGGCTTCGACGTGCCGCAGAACTCGTCGACGGCCTCGGCCTCCGAGCCCCACGGGTAGGTCGTCACGGCCTGCGCCTCGACGCAGCCACGCGCCCCGCCCTCGTCGGTGTCGATCTTCACCTTCTGGCCCTTGAGCGGGGTCCAGCTGCCGGGGCCGCCCGTGTTGATGACGACGTCGCCGGCGGACGCGGAATTGGTGAAGGTGAACTCCACGGCGCGGTACGCCGCCCGCGCGGTCGCCTCGGGCGGCGGCGGCGTCTTGAGGTAGCACTCGTCGAGCGCCTCGACCGCCTCGGCGCGGTCCTCCTCGGCCGCGTCCTCGCCGTCGCTGAGCTCGAGCGAGTCCTGGGCGAACCAGGCGGCCATGGTGCCGGCACCGATGTCGTCGAGGCAGTCGGTGTCCTCGAGGTCCCACTCGTCACCGACCTGCTTGGCCCAGTTGCCGCTGCAGTCGAGGAGGCTCTCGTAGTAGGTGTTCGCGTCGGCACGCTTCCACTCACCGGTGTAGGTCCACGTGTCACCGCTGCGCTCGACGAGGCCGCGCTCCTCGAGGTCGCCGGACCGGTGCTCGTGCAGCAGCTCGTCGACGGCGCAGTCGACGTCGCCGTTGCTGGCCCAGGCCGGCTTCTCGACGCCGGCGGCGATGGCCTTGGCCGCGTCCTTGTCAGCCGCGCTGAGCGGGCCGATGCCGAGGCGGCCGGTGAAGTAGAGGAAGCCACCGACGCCGAGGCCGATCACGAGGACCAGGGCGACGACGGCGGCGATGATGATGCCCGCACGGGACTTGCGGGGCGGCTGCGGGGGGAACCCGCCGCCGTACCCGCCGTAGCCGGGAGGTGCGCCGTACGGCGGCTGCCCACCGCCACCGGCCGGGGGCGGTGCGACCGGCGGGTAGCCGGTGGGCGGACCAGGCGGGGGAGCGGAGTCGGGGTCGGCGCCCCACTGCGGCGGCAGTGCCGTCGGCGGCTGCGCGGGCGGCGGGCCGGCGGGCTGGCCCTGGGGACGCTCGGCGCGCGGGCTCGTCGGCTCCTCGCGCGGCCAGATCGGCGACTGGTCGTTCATCGGCTGCAACACCCTCGCTCCCACGGGCCGCGGGTGCGGCCCGTGGGAGCATCGTAGGTCGATCGAGCCCCGCTCAAACGCGGAAATCAGACCCCGACGGGTTCCTTGTCGGTGTCGACCACCGGCGGCTCGTCGGCCGGCGGCTCGGGGGTGCGTGCGGCCGGGCCGCGGTCCAGCCTGCTGGGCCACCAGATCTTCCCGCCGAGGTCGAGGTTGAGGGCGGTGACCAGCACCGACCGCACGACCATCGTGTCGAGCAGCACGCCAAGGGCGACCGCCACGCCGAGCTCGGCGAGGAACACCAGCGGCAGCGAGCCGAGGACGAGGAAGGTCGCGGCGAGCACGATGCCCGCGGAGGTGATCACGCCCCCGGTCGAGGACAGCGCCACCAGGGACCCTGCGCGGGTTCCTCGGGTTGCGGTCTCCTCGCGGACCCGGGTCATCAGAAAGATGTTGTAGTCGATGCCCAGGGCGACGAGGAAGACGAAGGCGAACAACGGGAAGCCGGGGTCGGCCCCGGCGAAGCCGAAGACGTACTCGAACAGCAGCGCCGAGATCCCCAGGGCGGCGCCGAAGGACAGCACCACCGTGGCGATCAGCAGCACCGGCGCGAGCACCGCCCTCAGCAGCGCGAGCAGGATGAGGAACACGACCGCGAGCACCAGCGGGATGATGACCAGGTTGTCGCGGTTCGACGCGATCTTGGTGTCGAGGTAGAACGCTGACCCGCCGCCGACGACCGCGTCCGCGCCCTCGACGTCGTGGACCGCGTCCCGGCTGTCCTCGACGATGTCGAAGGCCGCCTGCGAGGAGATGTCCGCGCCGATCGTGGCCTCGAAGTACGAGCGACCGCCGCCCATCGCGACCGCCTGCTCGGGCGTGCCGAGGCCGTCGATGCCGGCGAGTGTGTCCTGCACCGCGTCGACGCGGTCGGTGTTCGCGACCACCTGGATGGTGTTGGAGGCGTCCTGCAGGCCGTGGTCCTCGAGGAGCTTCTGGCCCTTGATGGAGTCGAACTCCTTGGTGTAGGTGTCCTCGGTCGAGAGCCCGCCCGTGTCGAGGCGGAAGAGCCCGAGGCAGGCGACCAGCAGCAGCCCGGTCGTGACGACCCAGACCGTGCGCGGCCGGGGCCGGATAGCAGCGCCGACCTTGGCCCACAGGCCCGACGAGGTGGGCTCGCGGGAGCCGAAGTCCGGTCGCCCGTGCACGCCGGTCGTGTGCTCGATGCCGACCTGGAGCAGCATGAGCAGGCCCAGCACGGCCGGCAGCACACCGACCATCAGCACACTACCGAGGGCGCCGAGCCCGCCGTCCTGGCCGGACAGTGCGCTGCCCGACGCGGCGGCGACCGCGCCGCCGACGAGCATGCCGGCGCCGACCCGGACCCAGCGTGCGTGCTGGCCCTGCTGGGGGCCGAAGATCCAGCGCCCGACGATGACGAGCAGTGCCGGCAGCAGGGTGACCATGACCAGGAAGGTCACCGCGATGCCGATGGCGATGACCGGGCCGAGGCCGGCGGTGGAGTTGAGGTCGGCGAAGACCAGGCACAGCATGCCGACGCAGACGGTCGCCGCACTGGCGAGGATGGCCGGCGCCGCGCGGTGCAGGGCGAAGGCCATCGCCTCGTGCCGGTCCTCGTGGCGCCGCAGCTCCTCGCGGTAGCGCGCGACCAGCAGCAGGGCGTAGTCGGTGCCGGCGCCGATCACGAGGATGCTCAGGATCGCCTGGCTCTGCCCGTTGACCGTGAGGTCGGCGTACTTCGCCAGCAGGTAGACCAGGCCGGTCGCGATCATGTTGGCCGCCACGGCGCAGAAGATCGGCAGCAGCCACAGGAACGCGCTGCGGTAGGTGAGCAGCAGGATCACGACGACCACGGAGAGGGTGGCGAGGATGAGGGTGCTGTCGATGCCCTCGAAGGACTCGGCCGCGTCGGCTGCCTGGCCGCCGTAGCCGGCGAGGTGGACCTCGACGCCGTCGATGCGGGCGATGTCGCGGATCTCCTCGGCCGCGTCGGGGATGGCGTTCCACCCGTCGTCGCCGTAGTTGAGGACGAGGTAGAGGTAGCCGACCTCACGGTCGTCGGAGAGCAGCTGCTGTGGCAGGTTCGCCGCCTGCGCGACGTTGGGCGAGAGCACGTCGGGACGGCCGTCGCCGTCGGCGTCGGTGACGCCGTCGACCTCGGCGGCGATCTCCGCGGCCTGCTCGTCCATCGCGGCCAGGTCGGCGTCGGTGAGTCCGCCGTCGCGGTGGTAGGTGACGAGGGTCGGGATGTCGTTGGGGTCGACCGTCTCGGACAGCTCCTCGAGGACGGTCGTCGACTCCGCGGACTCCGGGAGCCAGGAGGACGCCTCGTTGTTCTGGACGTCGACCAGCTTTGCGTTCAGCGGTGCCAGGGACAGGGCAGCGAACACGACGATCGCTGCCACGATCCACTTGGTGACGGGGCCGGTGAGCCGGCCGGCGATCTGACGGTGCATGCGAAGGACCCTTCCACTGGGTCTTCCCGGGGGCATCGGGGATTTCTCCGGATCCGACCCTGAGATCACCCCGAACTCATCGCCCGGCGGGAACCTTTCTCGTCCCGCCACCCACGAGACACCGGAGGGCCCCGGGACGTGACGTCCCGGGGCCCTCCGGTTGGTGAGGCCTTGCTAGCGCGGCAGGCAGGTCACAGGCCGAGCGACCGGCCGATGATCTCCTTCTGGATCTCGGTCGTGCCGCCGTAGATCGTCTGGATCCGGCTGTCGGCGTAGGCCTTGGCGATGGGGTACTCCATCATGAAGCCGTAGCCACCGTGCATCTGCAGGCCCTGATTGACGACCTTGAGCTGCAGCTCGGTCGTCCACCACTTCGCCATCGAGGCGAGCGAGGTGTCGGCCGTGCCGGCGTTGAGCTGCTCGACGCAGTGGTTGACGAAGGTGCGGGCGATGTAGGCCTCGGTGGCCATCTCGGCCAGCACGAAGCGGGTGTTCTGGAACTTCCCGATCGGCTTGCCGAAAGCCTCGCGCGACTTCACGTAGTCGAGGGTCATGTCGAGGACGTGCTCGATCGCGGCGATCGCCATGGTGGCGATGGAGATCCGCTCCTGCGGCAGGTTCTGCATGAGGTAGATGAAGCCCATGCCCTCCTCGCCGAGGAGGTTCGCCTTCGGGACCACGACGTTGTCGAAGTTCAGCTCGGCGGTGTCCTGCGCCTTGAGGCCGAGCTTGTCGAGGTTGCGGCCGCGGGTGAAGCCCTCCATGCCCTCCTCGACGACGACGAGGCTGAAGCCGTGCGCGCCGGCCTCGGGGTTGGTGCGGGCCACCACGATCACCAGGTCGGACAGGATGCCGTTGGTGATGAAGGTCTTCGAGCCGTTCAGGACGTAGTGGTCGCCCTTGTCGACGGCCGTGGTGCGCAGGCCCTGCAGGTCCGATCCGGCGCCCGGCTCGGTCATCGCGATCGCGGTGACGATGTCGCCGGAGACGCAGCCGGGCAGCCAGCGCGCCTTCTGCTCGTCGTTGCAGAGCTCGTTGAGGTAGGGCACCGTGATGTCGTTGTGCAGCGCGAAGCCGAGGCCGCTCGCACCGACGCGGGTGATCTCCTCGGTCAGGACCATGTTGTAGCGGAAGTCCTTGATGCCGGGCCCGTCGAACTCCTCGGGGACGTCGAAGCCGAGCAGGCCGGCCTGACCCGCCTTGCGCCACACGTCGCGGTCGACCTGGCCGTCCTTCTCCCACTGCTCGTGGTGCTCGACGACCTCGCGCTCGAGGAAGGCGCGGACGGTGTTGCGGAAGTCCTCGTGCTCGGTCTCGTAGATGCTGGGACGCTCGGGCATCAGCTCACCCACTCCTTGATCTGTGCGATGGTCCCGGCGGGGTCGTCCGACGCCGGGGAGACGGAAAGGTTGGTCACGCCGGACTCCCTGAACGCGGCGATGCGCTCCTTGACGTACGACGCCGGGCCGACCAGGTTGCCCGCCTCGAGCCACTCGAGCGGGACGAGGGCCTCGGCCGCCTTCTTCTTCCCCGAGAGGTAGAGGTCCTGGATCTCCTTCGCCTCCTTCTCGAAGCCGTACTCGCAGGCGAGCTGGTTGTAGAAGTTCTTGTCGCGTGCGCCCATGCCGCCGACGTACAGGGCGTAGAGCGGGCGCATGAAGTCGAGCAGCGCCTTCGTCTCCGGGCCCTCGCCGATGGCGACCATGCCGCCGGCGCACACCTCGAGCGGCGCCAGGTCGGGGGAGCGCTTCGCGGCGCCGCGGGCCAGGGACTCGCCCCACACCTGCTGGGCCTTCTCCGGGTAGTAGAGGAACGGCAGCCAGCCGTCGGCGACCTCCGCGGTCATCGCGACGTTCTTGTCGCCCAGGGCGGCGACCCAGATCGGCAGGTCGGCGCGCTCGGGCTTGTTGAGCAGCTTCAGCGGCTTGCCCAGGCCCAGGCCCTGGCCCTCGGGCAGGGGGACCTGGACGGTCTTGCCCTGGAAGTCCAGCCGCTCGCCGCGCAGCCCGGCGCGGATCACCTGGATGACCTCGCGGGTGCGGGTGAGCGGGCGGTCGTAGGGAATGCCGTGGAAGCCCTCGATCACCTGGGGCCCCGAGGCGCCGAGGCCGAGGACCGCGCGGCCGCCGGAGACGTTGTCGAGGCCGGCCGCGGTCTGCAGCAGGGCGCCCGGGGTGCGCGAGTAGATGTTGAGGATCCCCGCGCCGATCTGCACGGTCTCCGTCTTCGCGGCGAGGTAGCCCATCAGGGTCGGCGCGTCGAAGCCGTACGGCTCGGCGACCCAGATCATGTCGAGGCCGGCCCTCTCGAGCGCGACGACCTGGTCGGCCGACTCGCGCGGGTTGCCCGCGTAGACGAGCGGCATCGAGAGCTTCATGGATCTCCCTTCCGGCCGGGGGCCGAGGTCGGTGGAGCAGCGGCGGGCCACCCCGCCAGCACAACTGTGACAGTAACACTGTCACGATGCAACGGTCGTGGGATACCGCGGGTACGCCACGACGCGTGTGAGAACCTGCTCATCTATTTCGTCTCAGGAGGATCTGACCGTGACTGACACCCGCTACACCGTCGCCGTCATCGGCGGCACCGGCCCGCAGGGCAAGGGCCTGGGCTACCGCTTCGCCAAGAACGGCCACGACATCGTCCTCGGCTCCCGTGCCGCGGAGAAGGCCGAGGCCGTCGCCGCCGAGGTGACCGAGCGGCTGGCGGGCGTCGCGGGTGCGGGCACCGCCAAGGGCGCGGCCAACGCCGACGCGATCGCTGCTGCCGACGTCGTCCTGCTGGCCGTGCCGTACGACGGCCACGACGAGCTCGTCGCCTCGCTGGCCGGCGACCTCGCGGGCAAGACCGTCATCTCCTGCGTCAACCCGCTGGCCTTCGACAAGCGCGGCGCCCACGGCCGCGTGATCAACGGCGGCGAGGGCTCGGCCGCCGAGTCGGCCGCCGAGCTGGCGCCCGAGGCCACCGTGGTCGGCGCCTTCCACAACGTCGCCGCGCCGCTGCTGTGGGGTGAGGACGAGTTCCTCGACGAGGACGTCATCGTCGTCGGTGACTCCGCCGACGGCAAGCAGGTCGCCATCGACCTGGCCGCCTCGGTCACCGGTCGCCCGGGCGTGGACGGCGGCAAGCTCCGTCTGGCCCGCGTGCTCGAGCCGTTCACCGCGGTGCTCATCTCGATCAACCGCAAGTACAAGACCCACGCCGGCATCCGGGTCACCGGGCTCGGCGAGCACTGAGCCGTCCGGGGAGGGCCCGTCAGCGGGCCTCCCCGGACAGCCGGTCCAGGACCGCGCGCGCCTCGTCCGACGGTGACCACACCGAGTTCGTCGCGTGGTCGACGGTGAACCAGCCGTTGGTGCACGACGCCTGCACCTCCACCCGGTCGCCCCACGCCGTGGCGCCGATGATGCGGGGCAGCGGGGGCGCCACGTCGCAGTCGACGTACCCGGCGTCCTCCTCGGTGTGGGCGTCGATGTCCGTCACCAGCGTCGCGAGGTCCGCGGCGGGGATCGCGGCCCGGCGCCAGTCACCGCTGCCGGGCACGTCCTCGGCGCAGTAGACGGCGACGACCAGGTCCTGCGGCCGCCCGAGGCTCGGTGCCCCGGCGCCGGTCGGGGCGGTGGGGCAGCCGATGGTCGATGCCGCGACGGGTGGCGGCGGGTCCAGCCCCTCGCGCTGCGCGCGCAGCAGGTCGACGAAGCGCTGCCACGGCGCGTCGGCGCCGGACCGGACGACGCCGTTCACGACCACCTCCCGGCAGCCGTAGAGCCCGCCCGAGGCGACCACCGTCGAGCCGTCAGGGTAGGCGAACTGGAGCTGGTAGCCGGGACCGAGGTCCGCGGTGCACACCGCGTCGCGTGGGAGCGGCTCGAGGCCGTTGACGGCCGCCGCCACGTCGTCCACCTGCGTGACGAGCGCGTCCAGCGGCACGTCGGCGGGCACCCCGTCGCCCTGGCACAGGCGCACGCTGGTAGCGCCGTCCGGGACCCGGTCGGGACCGGACGCCGCACGCGCGTCCACCGGCTGCCCGGGGCAGGCCGGCGCCGAGAGGGCGTCCACCGGGGCGGGGGCGGCCACCCGGTCCGGCCGGTCGTCGCCACCGCCGAGCGTGGCGGCACCGACCACCGTGGCCGCCACGGCGACGACCGCCACCGCGCCGCCGGCCACCGCCAGCGTCGTACGACGTCGGCGGCGTGCCGTCCGCCGGGCGGCCCCCGCACGGTCCGGTGCGGCGGGCGGCTCGGGCACCGCGTCCGCCAGGCCGCGGCGCAGCCAGTCCTCGTCGGTCATCGCTGGTCTCCTCCTTCGCGCAGGTGGGGAGAGGTCCGCAGGCTGGCGAGGGCGCGGGAGCACTGGCTCTTGACCGTGCCGACCCCGACCCCGAGGACGGCGGCGGTCTGCTGCTCGGTGAGGTCCTCGAAGTAGCGCAGCACCACGACGGCGCGCTGTCCGCGCGGCAGGTCGCCGAGTGCGGTCACCAGGTCGCGGCGGGCGTCGTGGTCGGCCGACGCGACCGGTTGCTCGGGCAGCTGCCCGGTCGGACGCTCGCCGCGCCACCTCCGGCGCCACCACGACACGTAGGTCGTGAACAGCACCCGCCGCACGTAGGCCTCGAAGCCGTCGGCGCCGACCCGCTCCCATGCCCGCCACGACTTCGCGAGCGCGGTCTGCACGAGGTCCTCGGCGAGCTGGTGGTCACCGGTCAGCAGCCACGCCGAGCGCCACAGCGCGTCGCCGCGGGCCGCGACGAAGGCGTCGAAGCCGTCCCCCGCCGGGCTGTCCGCCCCGGCCGACCCAGCCGACCCAGCCGGCCGGTCCGGACTGCTCGACGCGTCGTCGGGCGCAGCTCCGCGCGGCATCGCGTCCACCACCGTTCGTCCCATGGGCACCCCTCTCATCCTCCTGAAGGGGGTGGGGGTGCCGAAAGGTTGTCAGGACGCCAGCCCCTCCACCACCTCGGCGCGCGGGAGCTGCACCAGCAGGCTGCCGGGGACCAGCAGCTTGGAACGGCGCAGGCCGGAGCCGATGACCGCGACGTCGATGTCGGCGACGCGGGAGTCGACCAGGAGCCGCCAGCCGGCGGGCAGGCCGAGCGGGGTGATGCCGCCGTACTCCATGCCGGACTCGGCGACCGCCCGCTCCAGCGGGAGGAAGGACGGCTTGCGCACGTCGAGCAGGCGCTTGACGGTGTGGTTGACGTCGGCACGGGTGTCGGCACGGACCAGGCAGGCGGCGATGCGCTCCTCGCCCTCTCGCTTGCCGGCGACGACGACGCAGTTGGCGCCCGCCGCCATCGGCACGTCGTAGGCCTTGCTCATCGCCGCGGTGTCGGCCAGGTCGGGGTCGATCTCGACCACCGCGACGCCCTCCGCCCCCGGCCAGGCCGCGAGGGCGCTGGCGACGGGGGCGGCGACGAGCTCGGGGTGCTCGGGCGCGGGGAGCGAGTGCAGTCCGGGGAGGTGGGGGAGTGCTAGTGCCACCCGTGCATGCTGCCCGACGGCCGGTCGCCGCGGTCGTCGTGGTCCGCCTCGCCGCCCGGCGCGTCGTGGTCCGGGCCGCCGCCGGTCCAGCTGCCGCGGTGCCAGCTGCCGGGGTGCCAGCCCGCCGCGAAGTCGTGGTGGCCCCAGCGCTCGCGGCCCCAGTCGTCGTGGCGCCAGTGCTCGTGGTGGCGGGGGCCGCGCAGCACGGTCGCGACCAGCCCGACGGCGCCGGCGACGAGCCACGGGACGCCCAGCACCCAGCCGTCGTCGGCGAGGTCGACGGTGTCGGTGGTGACCAGCGCCCACACCACGACCAGCCCCACGAACGCGATGCCCATCACCAGGTGGCCGACGTTGACGGGGTGCCAGCCGCTGCGTCGCGGCTCGGCGGCGGCGCGGTCGGTCGCGGCCCGGTCGCGGTCGGTGGCGTCGTGCTCGTGGGTGCTCATGCTGCTTCCTCCTCGGTGAGGACCTCGATCTGGCCGACGAACATCTCGGCCTCGATCGTGAGGGTGGGGTCGGTGACGTCGCCGTACGTCGCCTGGTCGGAGCTCTCGGACTTGTCGCCGAAGAGGACGATCTCGCCGACGGCGATGTCGGCATCCACCTCGACCCGCAGGCCCTCGTCGGGCACGACCACCCGCAGGTGGCCGACGCGGGTGTCGACGCTGAGCGTCTCGCCATCGAGCTTCGCCAGCTCGTCGGCGGGCAGCTCGGTGAGGTCGATGACCATGTCGCCGATGCCGAGGTCGTGGCTGAGCTCGACCTCCGCCGCCGTGTCCGGCGTGTGCCGGACCTCGCCGATGCTCGCGTTGCCGATCGCGGAGCCGAAAGCGGTGACGGCGGCCGCGACCAGGCCGATGAGGATCAGCCCACCAGCGCGGCCGTAGAACGCGCCCACCAGCAACATCAGGCCGACCAGGCCGAGCACGGTGGCGGGGTACGCCGAGCCGGGCACGTCCATGCCGGCGAGGTCCATCGTCCCGACGACGCCGAGACCGAGCAGGACAAGGGCGAGCGTGAACGGGAAGAGCAGGGGGCCGCGTCGCCGCGGGTCCGCCGGCGGCCACGGGGGCTGCGGCGGCACCGGCGGGACGACCGGGCGGTAGTTCTCGTAGGTCGGGTCGTTGGGCGCGCCGGCACCGGGAGCCCCCGGTTCGGCACCGGGACCGGCCGGGACGTCGCCGCCGGAGCCGAACCGGTTCTCCCTGGCCTGCTTGCTGCCGACGACCACGAGGAGGACCAGGCCGACGAGCATCAGCGGCCACGGGAAGTCCATCCCGCCGACCGAGTCACCGACCACCGACGCGAGGGCGAGCACGCCCGCGATGATCAGCGCCGCGGTGCGCACGCCGTCGTCGGTGCGGACCACGGTCTCGCCGGTCTCGTCCTCGGGCACCAGGACCCACGCGACGCCGTACAGGATGAGGCCGCCGCCGCCGAAGAACGTGAGCACGACGAAGGCCACCCGCACGAGCAACGGGTCGATGTCGAGGTGGCGGGCGACGCCGGCCGCGACGCCGGCGACCTTGCGGTCGGTGCGGCTGCGGCGCAGGCGAGCCAGGTCGCGGACCTCCTCGCGGGTCACACGGGGACCGGCGGCAGGCTCGGGACCGGGCTGGCCGGGATCGCCGGGCTGGCCCGGCTGGCCGGTGTCGGTGTCGTGCGGTGCGTTCATGGCTCCAAGCCTGCTGTGCGGATCGGTCCGGGACCATCGGGGACGACCCTGATCCTGCCGCACCCGTCGGAGGTGCGGATCAGGGTCGGGTCAGGGTCGTTCCCCCTGCTCGCACACGGCGCGCTGTGTGACGATGGAGGCACCATGACGAGCACTGCGTCCTCCGCCACCACGGGCCCCGCCGCGCCCGCGGCTGCCCCGGCTGCCCCGGCAGGCCGGGAGGTCCGCCGCGCCTGGCGCGACCTGCGCGACCCGGTCCTCGGTGGCGTCGCCGCCGGCCTGGCCGCGCACCTGGCGGTGCCGGTGATGTGGGTCCGGGTGGCGTTCGTGGTGGCCACCTTCGCCGGCGGCATGGGCGTGCCCGTGTACGCCGCCCTGTGGGCGCTGCTGCCCGCCGGACCGCCGCCGGAGGTGCTCGCCCCCGGGCTGGAGAGCGCCAGCCGCGACGGTCGCCGGCCGGGCCGCACCCGCCGGCTGGCGGACGTCGGCCCGGTCGTCGCGCTGTCCGCGCTCGGCGTGGGGGTCGTCTTCGCGACCGGCGCCGTCCTCGGCACCGGCTGGTGGATCTGGCCGCTGGCCATCGCCATCGCCGGCATCGCCCTGCTGTGGCGCCAGGCCGACGAGGCCCAGCGCGAGCGGTGGCTGGACGCGACCGGCAAGGTCGACCCGGTCCGGGTCGTCGTCGGTGGCGGCGGCTGGGCGGCCTGGGGCCGGATCGCGGCGGGCGTCGGCCTGGTCGTCGTCGCGCTGCTGTGGTTCGTGCTGCGCGACGGGTCGGTGACCGCCGCCCGCGACGCCACCCTCGCCGTCGTGCTGGCCGTCGGTGGCATCGCGATCGTGGTGGCCCCCTTCGTGTACCGGTTGATGACCGAGCTCAGCGCCGAGCGGGAGGAGCGCGTGCGCACCCAGGAGCGCGCCGACGTCGCGGCGCACCTGCACGACTCGGTGCTCCAGACGCTCGCGCTGATCCAGAAGAACCCCGCCGACGCCGCGCGCCTCGCCCGCGCCCAGGAGCGGGACCTGCGGGCGTGGCTCTACTCCGGGGAGTCGATGGACGAGGCGACCGTCGCCAGCGCGCTGCGCTCCGCCGCCGCCGAGATCGAGGACGCCTACGGCATCACCGTCGACGTCGTCGCCGTCGGCGACTGCGACCACGACGAGCACACCCGGCCGATCGTGATGGCCGCCCGGGAGGCGACCACCAACGCCGCCAAGCACGCCGGCGTCCCGCGCGTCGACGTCTACGCCGAGATCACGCCGGGCGGGATCGACGTGTTCGTCCGCGACCGCGGCGCCGGCTTCGACCCGTCGACCACCCCCGAGGACCGGCTGGGCGTGCGACGCAGCATCATCGACCGCATGGAACGACACGGCGGCCGGGCCGAGGTCCGCTCCGCCCCCGGCGAGGGCACCGAGGTACGGCTGCACCTGGACCACGCCGAGCACGACCGCAAGGTGAAGGAGAAGGATGAGTGAGCCGGTGCGCGTGGTCGTCGTCGACGACCACGCCATGTTCCGCCGCGGGGTGAGCGCCGAGCTGGCCGCCACCGGCGCGGGTCGCGTGGAGGTCGTGGCCGAGGCCGCCGACGTCGACGAGGCGGTGGCCGCGGTGACGCAGCACCGGCCCGCCGTCGTACTCCTGGACGTGCACCTGCCGGGCGGCGGTGGGGTCGAGGTGATCCGCCGCGTCAACGACCCGGACGTGCGCTTCCTCGCGCTCTCGGTCTCCGACGCTGCCGAGGACGTCATCGGCACCATCCGTGGCGGGGCGCGCGGCTACGTCACCAAGACCATCACCGGCCCCGAGCTCGTCGACGCGATCGGGCGTGTGGCCGATGGCGACGCGGTGTTCTCGCCGCGGCTCGCCGGCTTCGTGCTCGACGCCTTCGCCGGCGCCGGGCTCTCGGCCGACCTCGCCAGCGTGGACGAGGACCTCGACCGGCTGACCGAGCGCGAGCGCGAGGTGATGCGGCTGATCGCCCGCGGCTACTCCTACAAGGAGGTCGCCAAGGAGCTGTTCATCTCGATCAAGACCGTCGAGACCCACATGTCCTCGGTCCTGCGCAAGCTGCAGCTGTCCTCGCGCCACGAGCTGACCCGCTGGGCCTCGGACCGACGCCTCCTGTGAGGCGCGCGGCCGGGCGGCGGGCGGGCGCGCTCGTCGCGGCGCTGGTGGCGGTCGCGACGCTGGCTGCCGGGTGCGCCGACGACGACGTCGACGACGTCCCGGGCGGGGGCGCGTCGTCGGGTACGCCGTCCGGCGGGTCGGCGGACGACCCGACCTCGGCGTCCCCGGGCTCATCGGGCCCGTCGACCGGCGAGCCGGCCGACGAGCCGTCGTACTCCGACTGGGAGCTCGGCGTGCACGTCCTGCCGCGCACCCCGGACGGCTTCGGCGAGATCCGGCCGACGCCGAAGGAGCTGCGGGTGCGCCGGTTCCCGACGACCGACCTGCTGCCGCCCCCGGCCGACGGCCGCTTCCGCTCGACGATCGGGCCGGTCACCGACGAGGTCCGGCAGCGGATGGGGGACACCTGGTCGCCGTCGTGCCCGGTCGGCCTCGCCGACCTCGCCTACGTCACCGTGTCCTTCCGCGGTTTCGACGGCCTGCCGCACACCGGTGAGCTCGTTCTCGCCGCCAGCGAGGCGCAGGCCGTGGTGTCGGTGTTCCGCACGCTCTTCGAGGCCGACTTCCCGATCGAGGAGATGCGGCTGCCGACCACCGCGGACCTCGAGGCCCCGCCGACCGGCGACGGCAACAACACCGCCGCCCTGGTCTGCCGCGCCACCCGCGGCGCGACCTCGTGGTCGGCGCACGCCTACGGCCTCGCGATCGACGTGAACCCGTTCCTGAACCCCTACAGCAAGGGCGACCTCGTGCTGCCCGAGCGGGCCTCGGCGTACCTCGACCGCACCCGCACCCAGCCGGGCATCATCCACGACGGCGACCTCGTCGTGCGCGAGTTCGCGCGGATCGGCTGGTCGTGGGGCGGCGCGTGGAGCTCGCTGAAGGACTACCAGCACTTCACCGCGACCGGTCGCTGATCTGCGCCGTCGCAGGCAATAGAGTTCGGCCATGGACACCCTGCGCCTGATCCTCCTCATCGCCCACATCCTCGGCTTCGCCGCCCTCATCGGCGGGCTGCTGGCGCAGGCCGGACCGGGTGACAAGAAGGTCACCGGCGTCATGCGCGACGGCGTCGGCACGGCGTTCCTCGCCGGCCTCCTCCTCGTCGGTGTGCTCGAGGGCATGGACGACGTCGAGGTCAACCACGCCAAGATCGCGGTGAAGCTGGTCATCGGCCTCGTGCTGCTCGTCCTGGTGATGGCGAACCTGCGCAAGGAGAAGATCCCGAACGGCCTGTGGGCCGGCCTGCTGGTCCTCTCCGTCGCCGAGGTCTGCATCGCCGTCGCCTGGTCGTCCGTCCACGCCTGAGCGAGGAACCCGCTGCCGGCGTACGGCGGCCGTGTCCCGCGGGCGTCGTCGTCGGCCCCGCGCGGTCCTCATCGGCGGGGCGGGGTCGCGGTCGCGCCGCGCGCTGCAACACGTGGTTCGTGGATCTGGGCGCCAGTCGGCTGTTGCAACACGTCGTCTGCGGTGGTGGGCGGCAGCTGCCTGCTGCAACACGTCATTCACGGCTGCACGCGCCGCCCCACGACTGTCCCAGCCTGTTCCGGCGCGGGATTCGCGCGGTCTCGGGGCTGGAAGAGCCGCGGACCACGTGTTACATGACCGCCGGCGGACGCGCCCGAGCCCGGCCGGGCGCACCGGCCAGACCGTCACACCTCAGGCCGCCCAGCGCTCCCAGCCCAGCAGCCGATACGCCGGCCGCCGGACCTGCGGCCGCGGCCGGGCACCGCGAGGACGGAACCGGGCGAGGTCGGCCACGTCCGTGCCGAAGAGCTCGCAGGTGCGCAAGAACTCGCGGCGCAGGCGCTCGCGCGCACGCTCCACGCCGGCGCCCCACACGTCGGCCCAGGTCACCCGGCACACGCCGAGCTTGAAGCCGGTCACGAAGTCCTGCCGCCCCTTCTCCGCCCAGAGCACGTCCGTGGGCGGCTGCTGGGCGAATCCGCCGTCCGCCGGGCTCAGGAACTTCACCTTGCCGTCGAACTCGAACACCTGTCGGCCGAGCCGGAGGTCGCACCACGCGGTCCGACCGTCCGCGGTCAGCCCGAACTGGACCTCGGGCACGCCGAACCCGAGGCTCGCCACGAGGTCGCGCATGAGGGTCTCGCCGACCGAGTCGGCACCGGGCGAGGCGGAGGCGAGCACGTCACGCACGACGGTGGACTGCGGCCAGCAGTACATCTGCGCTGCCACCGTGCAGAGCTGCTCGCGGCTGACACCCACGCGCATCGCCGAGTCAGCCGCAACCAGACCCTGGAGGTAGCCGTGCTCGCGCGTGATGTCCACGGCCGTCCGGGCCAGTCCCAGGACACCGACCCCGTGGACGAGCTGGAGCTGCTCGGGCGGGTACGGCGCGAGGTGCTGCGCGATGCCAGCACGTCTGTGCGTGCCCACGATGCCGGGACGAGTGAGGTGGGTGAGGGGGTCCGGCTCACGCAGGACCTCGAGCCCGAGCACGTACGCCGCCGAGTGGTGGCTGAAGACGTGGGCGTCGCGCACCCGGAGGCTGGCGGCGCGGTCGGCGAGCATCCGCTGCTCGGCGTGGCTGGTGAGGCTCGCGACGTACGGAGCCTCCGCGTAGACCCCGCGTCGCACCAGCGCCCACCGCCCGCTCCTCACCAGGCGGTCGACCTGGTCGGCAGTCATTCCTGCCGCGAGCGCCTGCGGCCGTGTGACCAGGCCCCACTGCGCGCTCATCGCGGCCTGGACCCGAGCGTTCATGACGTTCATGGCCCCACGGTGGTCGCGACGTCCGCTGCTCGGGAACCGGCGCGATGGCACCTGTGGACAGCCGTCTCGGTGACGTCGGGTGTGGAGGGGGCTCGGCCGCTCACGGGAATGTTGAGGTCAGGCGGGCGCGGGCGCGGGCGCGTGGGTCGGTCGCCGCTGTAACACGCTGATCGCAGCTGTGGGCGACCCGCCCCGTCTGTTCCAGCCCCACCCAGCAGCCCTTTCGCGCGGTCTCGCGGCTGGTACGTCGGCAGACGACGTGTGACAGCCGCGACCGGCCCCGAACAACCGCCAACAACGTGTTACAGCGCGGCCGCCTCCGCACCACAGAGCCCGTAGGTCCCGCCACCCCCGTCGTCGGACCCGGGCCGTAGGCTGGCGGGAGCATGATCGACGCAGCCAGCACGCCGCCCGCCCTCACCGCAGAGGCGCTCCTCGAGGGCCTCAACGACCCCCAGCGGGAGGCCGTCCAGCACGAGGGCACGCCGCTGCTCGTGGTGGCCGGCGCCGGTTC
This sequence comes from Nocardioides sp. J54, assembly GCF_000519005.1. GTDB lineage: Bacteria > Actinomycetota > Actinomycetes > Propionibacteriales > Nocardioidaceae > Nocardioides. The sequence goes on from NZ_JAER01000001.1 coordinate 107,351, forward strand.
GGGCAAGACCCGGGTGCTGACCCGTCGCATCGCCTGGCTGATCGCGGTGCGCAAGGCGCACCCCGGCTCGATCCTCGCCATCACCTTCACCAACAAGGCCGCGGCCGAGATGAAGGAGCGGGTCAGCGAGCTGGTCGGCAACCGCGCCCGGATCATGTGGGTGAGCACCTTCCACTCGGCGTGCGTTCGGATCCTGCGCAAGGAGGTCGAGCACCTCGGCTACGAGCGGGTGAAGTCGAACTTCTCGATCTACGACGCGCAGGACCAGAAGCGGCTGATCACCCTGGTCTGCAACGACCTCGACCTCGACCCGCGCAAGTTCCAGCCCGGCCCGGTGCTGCACTGGATCAGCAACCACAAGAACGAGCTGCGCGACCCCGACGAGGTCGCCGCCGAGGCGACCAACGTCAGCGACGAGACCTACGCGATGGCCTACAAGGCCTACCAGCGGCGGCTGCGTGAGGCGAACGCCTTCGACTTCGACGACCTGATCATGGAGACGGTCCGGCTCTTCCAGCTCAAGCCGGAGATCCGTGAGACCTACCGGCGCCGGTTCCGGCACATCCTCGTCGACGAGTACCAGGACACCAACCACGCCCAGTACGCCCTCATCCACCAGCTGTGCGGCCAGGACCTCGAGGAGCACGACCCGACCACCCTCGACGGGCAGCCGGCCCACCGGGTGCCGCCCGCGGAGCTGATGGTCGTCGGTGACGCCGACCAGTCGATCTACGCGTTCCGCGGCGCCGACATCCGCAACATCATGGACTTCGAGCAGGACTTCCCCGACGCCCGGACCGTCCTGCTGGAGCAGAACTACCGCTCCACCCAGACCATCCTCACCGCCGCCAACGCGGTCATCGAGCGCAACGCGAGCCGCAAGCCCAAGCGGCTGTGGTCCGACGCCGGGGACGGGGAGAAGATCGTCGGGTACGTCGCTGACGACGAGCACGACGAGGCCCGCTTCGTCTCCGGCGAGATCGACAAGCTCACCGACGAGGGCGGGCTGAAGCCCTCCGACGTGGCGGTCTTCTACCGCACCAACGCCCAGTCCCGGGTGTTCGAGGAGATCTTCATCCGCACCGGCATGCCGTACAAGGTCGTCGGCGGAGTGCGCTTCTACGAGCGGCGCGAGGTCCGCGACGCGCTGGCCTACCTGCGGATGCTGGTCAACCCCGACGACCAGGTCTCGCTGCGCCGCATCCTCAACACCCCCAAGCGCGGCATCGGCGAGCGTGCCGTCCTCGCCGTCACCACCTTCGCCGACCGCGAGCGGATCACCTTCTGGGAGGCGCTGCAGCGATCTGGCGATGTTGCTCTGGCCACCCGCAGCCAGAGCAACATCGCCGGCTTCGTCGCGATGGTGACCGAGCTGCAGCAGATGGTCGCCGCGGGGGAGCGCCCCGACGTCATCCTCGAGACCGTGCTCGACCGCTCCGGCTACCTCGCCAGCCTCGAGGACTCCGACGACCCGCAGGACGCCACCCGCATCGAGAACCTCGCCGAGCTGGTCGCCGTGGCGCGCGAGTTCGCCGAGGACCCCGTCGCCGGCCCGTCGGCCGACCCCGCCGACGTCGACGCCGGCACCGTCGAGCCGGGGCTCGCCGACTTCCTCGAGCGGGTCGCCCTCGTCGCCGACTCCGACCAGATCCCCGACGCCCCGGACCCCGACGACCCCGACGCCCCCGAGGACACCGGCGTGGTCACCCTGATGACCCTGCACACCGCCAAGGGCCTGGAGTTCCCGGTCGTCTTCCTCACCGGCATGGAGGACGGCGTCTTCCCGCACTCGCGCGCCCTCGGCGACAAGACCGAGCTGGAGGAGGAGCGCCGGCTCGCCTACGTCGGCATCACCCGCGCCCGCCAGCGCCTCTACGTCTCCCGCGCCATGGTCCGCTCCGCGTGGGGAGCGCCGTCGATGAACCCCGGCTCGCGCTTCCTCGCCGAGCTGCCGGTCGACCTCGTCGACTGGCGCCGCACCGAGGCGGACCAGACCCGCTGGTCGCGCCCCAGCTACGGCGGCGACCGGTACGGCGACGGCGGGTCGTCGTACGGCGGGTCGTCGGGCGGGGGCAACCGGCTGGTCGCACCGACCGCTGCCGGCCGCCGCAACTTCAGCTCCGCCGCGGCCCGTGCCGACGCGGCCGCGAAGTCCAAGCCGTCGCGCCCGATCCCCGTGCTCGCGCCCGGCGACAAGGTCACCCACGACTCCTTCGGCCTCGGCACCGTCGTGTCCGTCGAGGGCCAGGGCGACAAGTCCGTCGCGTCCATCGACTTCGGCTCCGACGGCGTCAAGCGGCTCCTGCTGCGCTACGCGCCGGTGGAGAAGCTGTAAGGCCTGCTCGGCGCGACAGCTTCGTCGGTCGGGTGGAGAAATTCGCCGGTCGACCGGCGAAACTGTTGCTTGACCGACGAAGCTTCGTCGGTCAAGCGTGAGTTTCGTCGGTCAGGTTCGGGGCGCAGGTCGGTCCGGCGGGCGCGTGGGGTTTCACCACCTAGGTGGTGAAACTCAGGCACTGGGCACACGAAACTACGGCCTGGCACACGAATTCAGGCCCTCGAACAGGGGGTTTCACCACCTAGGTGGTGAATCCCCACTCCGCCGCCGCAGCGAGAGCGTCAGGGCGTCACGCCGTGCTGGCGCAGCGCGGCGTCGGGGTCGACCGGGTCGCCGCCGCCGGGGCGGACCTCGAGGTGGAGGTGCGGGCCGGTGACGTGGCCGGTGCTGCCAACGTAGCCGATGAGCTCGCCGGCGCGGACGGTGTCGCCGACGGACGCGGCGATCGAGGACTGGTGGCAGTACCAGATCTCGGTGCCGTCCTCGAGGGTGAGGACGGTCTTGTTGCCGTAGGCGCCGTCGAAGCCGGTCGAGGTGACCACGGCGTTGGTGACGGCGTAGAGCGGGGTACCGCTGGGGGCGGCGAAGTCGAGGCCGGTGTGGTAGCTCGACCAGAGGCCGTACTCGCCGTAGGTCGCCGTCAGGCGGTAGCCGCTGAGCGGCAGCACCCAGCGGTTGAGGGCGATCTCGGCGGCTTCCTTCTCGGCGGCCTTCGCGAGGTCACCCAGGGCGGTGTTGCGCTCCTCGGCGTGGCGCTCGGCCTCGGCGACGAGGTCGGTGCCGGTCGCCTGGGCGAGGGCGTCACGGTCGGAGTCGCGGCTGACGGTGTCGACGCGCTCGGTGATCGAGCCGGTGCCGAAGGAGCCGGTCATCGCGTTCGCGGCGGTGACCCGGTGGCCGCCGGCGGCCAGCTGCGGGTCGGCAGATACGACGGCGCCGCCGACTGCGACCGCGAGGGTCGCGACGCCGACGGCGACGGGGAGGCTGGGCAGTCCCTTGAAGAGGGGGCCGCGGCTCCCGGAGTGCCTGGTCGCGCGGCGCTTGCCGGGCGAGCCGACCGCGCGCAGCTGGGTCGAGGAGTCGGTCAGCAGCGGGATGTCGCGCAGTGCCGGCAGCTCGACGGTCGGGGTCTTCTCGAGCCCGCGGAGCGTGATCGGCGCAGCGGTCGGTACGACGGGCGCGGGCTCCGGCTCCGCAGGCGTCTCGACGTGGGCGGCGGCAACCAGGGCGGGCTCGACAGCGGGGGCCGGAGCGGGCGTGGCGCGGGTCACAGGGCTGGCCGGGGCCGGGGTGGGCACCTGCGCTGCAGCGACGGGGGCCTCCGGCGCGGGCGTGGGGTCCACCGGTCGGGCCACGCGCTTGCCGACGTAGGTCGACGGCGTCGCCGACTCGTCGACCGGGCGCCGGGCAGCTCGTTTCCCGACGTACGGGGAGGCTGCCGTGGGCTGCGGCGCGCGGTTGTCCGCTCGGTGGCTACCCATCAAGCTGCTGACTCCTTGGGGGGACGTTGTGCAGGCCGGTTTCGGCCCGCATCCTCGTCCGAGGCCCCGAGTGGCTCCGACACGACGTGGCTGTCGGGTGACAGCCGGGCGAAACATGCGCGACCGACCTTAACCGATGCCGGGACCGCCCCGAAATCCTCTGTTCGGACCTGTGGACGACTTTTTCGGGGCCGTGAGCAGGGCCGGGCGGGCGCCCGGCCGCCGGCGTGGTGGCCGACCTGGCGGCTGACCTGCAGGTGTCCGTCCGGTGGCGCGGAGGCGGCCCGCGGGCGGCTGCCGCACGCGCCCGGGCGTGTCGGGTGAGCCGCGTCACGTCGACGCTCCCGGTCTCGTCCTACTCGTGGGTCAGGACTAGTGTGCCGGGGGGTGCGGCAGGCTGCGCACCGACCTCTGACCCAGATGTGAGGACGTAAATCAGTGGACCTGATGGAGTACCAAGCGAAGGAGCTCTTCGCGAAGCACGGTGTGGCCACCACCATCGGCGTGGTCGTCGAGACCGCCGAGGAGGCGAAGGCCGCCGCTGAGCAGCTCGGTGGCGTCACCGTCATCAAGGCGCAGGTCAAGGCCGGTGGCCGCGGCAAGGCGGGCGGTGTCAAGATCGCCAAGACGCCGGACGAGGCCTTCCAGTACGCCACGGACATCCTGAACCTGACGATCAAGGACCTCCCGGTCAACCGGGTCCTCGTCACCCCGGCGACCCCGCCGGAGGAGGAGTACTACTTCTCCTTCCTGCTGGACCGGTCGAACCGCCAGTACCTCTGCATCGCGTCCGTCGAGGGTGGTGTCGAGATCGAGGAGGTCGCGAAGACCAACCCCGACGCCGTCAAGAAGATCGCGATCGACCCGGGCAAGGGCGTCGACGCCGCCAAGGCGCGCGAGATCGCGACCGAGGCCGGCTTCCCGGAGGCTGTCTTCGAGCAGGCCGTGACGATGATCGAGAAGCTCTACACGGTCTTCGTGGAGGAGGACGCGACCCTCGTCGAGGTCAACCCGCTCGCCCGGCTCGCCGGTGACACGCTGGAGGCCCTCGACGGCAAGGTCTCGCTCGACGAGAACGCCTCCGAGGTGCGCCACCCCGACCACGAGGCCTTCGAGATCCGCGAGGAGGCCGACCCGCTCGAGGCGAAGGCCAAGGACCTCGGCCTGAACTACGTCAAGCTCGACGGCCAGGTCGGCATCATCGGCAACGGCGCGGGCCTGGTCATGTCGACCCTCGACGTCGTCGCGTACGCCGGCGAGAAGCACGGCGGCGTGAAGCCGGCGAACTTCCTCGACATCGGTGGCGGCGCCAACGCGCAGGTGATGGCCAACGGCCTCGACGTCATCCTCAACGACGAGCAGGTCAAGTCCGTCTTCGTGAACGTCTTCGGCGGCATCACCGCCTGTGACGAGGTCGCCAACGGCATCAAGGGCGCCCTCGAGCTGCTCGGCGACAAGGCCACCAAGCCGCTCGTCGTCCGCCTCGACGGCAACGCCGTCGACAAGGGCCGCGCGATCCTCGACGAGCTGAACCACCCGCTCGTCACGCAGGTCGACACCATGGACGGCGCGGCCGACAAGGCCGCCGAGCTGGCGAACAACGCCTGAGGCCGGGGGAGAAGAACAGATGAGCATCTACCTCAACAAGGACAGCAAGATCATCGTCCAGGGCATCACCGGCGGCATGGGTGCCAAGCACACCGCCCTGATGCTCGACTCCGGCGCCACCATCGTCGGCGGCGTGAACGCCCGCAAGGCCGGCACCACGGTGACCCACAAGGACCACGACGGCAACGACGTCGAGCTCCCCGTGTTCGGCACCGTCGCGGAGGCCATGAAGGAGACCGGCGCCAACGTGTCGGTCCTCTTCGTCCCGCCGGCGTTCACCAAGGACGCAGCGATCGAGGCCATCGACGCCGAGATGCCGCTGATCGTAGTCATCACCGAGGGCGTCCCGGTCCAGGACACCGCCGAGGTGTGGTCCTACCTGCAGGGCAAGAAGACCCGCATGATCGGCCCGAACTGCCCCGGCATCATCACGCCGGGGGAGTCGCTCGCCGGCATCACCCCGCACACCATCGCGGGCAAGGGCCCGGTCGGCCTCGTCTCGAAGTCGGGCACGCTGACCTACCAGATGATGTTCGAGCTGCGTGACTTCGGCTTCTCGACCGCCATCGGCATCGGCGGCGACCCGATCGTCGGCACCACGCACATCGACGCGCTCCAGGCCTTCGAGGAGGACCCGGAGACCAAGGTGATCGTGATGATCGGCGAGATCGGCGGCGACGCCGAGGAGCGGGCCGCGGACTACATCAAGGCCAACATCACCAAGCCGGTCGTCGGGTACGTCGCCGGCTTCACCGCCCCCGAGGGCAAGACCATGGGCCACGCCGGCGCCATCGTGTCGGGCTCCGCGGGCACGGCCCAGGCCAAGAAGGACGCCCTCGAGGCCGTCGGCGTCAAGGTCGGCAAGACGCCGTCCGAGACCGCGGCGCTTGCCCGGGAGATCCTCGAGTCGCTCTGACTCACCTGCTGAACGGCCGAAGGCCCGCCACCCCCACGGTGGCGGGCCTTCGTCATGCCCGGGGACCGGTTCCCGGTCGCGTGGCGGGGCTCAGCCCAGCCGGTCGACCGCCTTCGGCAGCATCTGGTTCACCGGGGTGCCGCCGTCCTCCTCGAGGAAGTTGTAGTCCAGGCCGACGATGATCGAGGTGACCATCGTGAGCCGGTCGCCCTCCACGGCCAGGCCCGTCTCCATGATGTAGGCCGACTCGCCCTCGTCGATCCCCTCCGGCACCGGGCCGAAGTGGGCGTCGATGATCTGCGCCGCGTCCCCGGTGGCCACGTCGCGGCTGGTGAGGGTCCGGAAGTCGGTGATCGCCTCCGGACGGTCGGTGCACTCGCTGACCAGCGCCGCGACCTCGTCGTACGCCGCGCGGGCGGCTGCCGCGTCGTCGTACCGGCCGACGAGCTGGGTCAGGTGGTCCCCGTCCACCTCGACGTCGTCCTCGGTGTTGCGCAGCTCGAAGTCCGCGCGGACGACCTCGGTGGCGCCGGTGCCGCTGAGCCCCTCGGCGAGGCACGGGTGGGCGAGGTCGCCGTTGCCGTCCAGGTCCTCGTCGCCGGTGGCGGTGCGGAACCAGTCCGCGCCCTCGTTGTAGACGGTGTCGTCGTCGGTGAGCAGCACGTCCTCGGTGAGTGCGTCGGCCGCGGCCGGCGTGCTGGTCGTGCCGGCCTGGTCGGCGGGGGTGGCGGGCGCGCGGTCGTCGGCGGCGGACGGGTCGCTGCCGCAGGCGCCGAGCAGGGTGGCCGCCGCGACGGCGGCGGCGAGGGTGAGCCGGTGCTGTCGCATGGCGGTCTCCTTCGTTCGGTGGTGGTCGGTGGTGGTGCGTCGAGATGAAGACGCTGGGAGGAGCCGCCCGGTTGCAACGATCTCCCCGAAATCTCGGGAGATCTGGCTCCGGCCGCCCCGGGGCGGCGGAGACGCAGCACGGGCCGCCACCTGGTCGGTGGCGGCCCGTGTGCGGGTGGGGTCGTGGTCGTCGGGCGTCAGCAGCCGGCGGCGCGGAAGGCGCAGAGGCCGTCGACCACGTCGGAGGCGTCGGTGAGGACCTGCTCGATGACCTCGGTCTCCCGGCCCTGCGGGTTCCCGCCGTGGCCGGCGCGGGCCTCGACGAGGACGGCGGTGCCGGTGCGGACCACGACGATGGTCTCGCCGAAGGTCGACGGTGACCCGTCCAGCTCGTCCCAGCCGAGCACCGCGAACGAGCCGTCGCCGGCGCCGAGGTCCTCGACCTTCCAGTTCGGCGTGTAGCCGTCCTCGCGGACCTCCTCCACCGGGCACCCGGAGTAGAGGTCGCGCAGCGCCGTGGTCATCGCCGTGGCCTCGGCGACCGTCGCGTAGACGGTCAGCTGCCGGGTCCGGTAGTCCTCGACGTCCTCCCACCGTGCGGTCAGCCGGTCGGCGTGGTCGAGGTCCGGCTGGTCGGTCCCGCAGGCCGAGAACGCCAGCGGGTCGAGGCCGCGCTCCGGGCCGGTGAGGCCGTTGCCGGACTCCGCGGTCCCGGGCTCCGGCCAGCCGGAGGCGAGCGGATAGCCGTCGGGGATCCGGACGTCGCCTGCGGCCTGGCCGTCGCCGTCCTGCCCGTCGCCGTCCTGCCCGTCGCCCTCCGCACCGTCGGTCTGGCCGGGGTCGGCCTGGGCGGTGGCCAGCAGCGAGGCGGCGGGCGGGATCATCTGGTTGACCGGCGTGCCGCCCTCCTCGGGCAGGAAGTCGTAGTCCTGTCCGACGATGCGGGAGTCGAGGACGGCGATCCGGTCGCCGACCCGGACCAGGCCGGTCTCGGCGAGGTAGGCCTCGTCGAGCTCCGCGTCGGGCACGGGGCCGTACTGGGAGTCGAGGATGACCGCCTCGCTGTCGCCGCCGAGGCCGGTGTCGGCGTCGTAGGCCTGGTTGTAGCGGTACTCCGGCGTGCCGGCCGCCGTCGCGGCCTCGGTGCAGTCACGGATCCACTCCGCGATGGTGTCGTAGGCGGCCGATGCGGTGGCCACGTCGGGGAACTGCGCGATCGCCTCGCGGAACCGGTCGCCGGTGACCTCGGGCGGGGTCTCGCCCTCCTCGAGCTGCGCGTTGCGGAGCTCGAAGTCGCGCTGGACCACGGCCGTCGCGCCGAGGTCGGTGAGGCTCTCCCGGGCGCACATCTGGAAGGGGTCGTCGCCGTCGCCGACGAAGGTGTCGGTCGCGAACCAGTCGGCGCCGTCGTTGTAGACGGTCTCGGCGTCGCTGAGCAGGTTCGCCTCGCTGATCACGGACGAACCGCCGTCGGGGTCACCGGCGACGTGGTCGCCGTTGCGGTCGGCGTCGCCGCCGATGACGGCGAACACGGGGACGCTGACGGCTGCGGCGGCGAGGGCGGCACCGCCCGCCACGAGGGCGGTACGACGGCGTCGGATCTGGTCGCCGCGGCGCCGTACGTCGGCTGCGGAGAGCGGCATGTCTCCTCCAGGGTTCGCGGCGCCGAAGCCGGCGCCGAAGCGGGCCAGCTCGTCGATGGGGTCGTGCTGCTCAGGCATGGGACACCCCTCCTCCGGCGAGCCCGGCGTCGTCGGCGAGCAGCTCCGCGAGGGCTGCCCGGCCGCGGCTGAGCCGGGCCTTGATGGTTCCTTCGGGAACGCCGACCTCGGCAGCGACCTGCTGCACCGGGAGGTCGGCGATGTGGTGGAGGACCAGCGCCTGGCGCTGGGCCTCGGGCAGCTGGCGCAGGGCCGCGACGAGCGCGACGTGCGACTCGTCCACCGCGGCCACGGTGCCAGCACCCTGCAGGGCCCGGTCGGGGGAGCGCTCGCCGCGCTTGCGGCGGCGCCAGCGGCTGACCGCGAGGCGGTAGGCGGTGGTGCGTACCCATGCTTCGGGGTACTCGGCCCGGTCGAGCTTGCGACGGTGTGCCCAGGCGCGGGCGAACGCCTCCTGGGTGCACTCGGTGGCCTCCTCGAGGTCACCGATCATCGCGTAGACCTGGCCGGTCACCCTGCGGAACGACGCGGTGTAGAACTCGTCGAATTCGCTGGCCTCCACGTCGACCCTCCTCTCGGACCGTCCTGCGCGGCCCCCGTCGGCGGGGGCTGTCAGGGGGTATACGCCCGCTGCCGGGAGCCGGTTGCACCCGATCCGAGGAAATCTCTACCCGCTGTAGGGCTTCATCGCGCGCAACCTGTCCAGGGCGCGCTCGGCGAGGGCCACGAAGTCGTCGTCGGCGATCCGGGCGCGGGGTGCGGCGACGTAGACCACGACTGCGAGGGCGGTGCCGCTGCGGACCACCGCGACGTCGTACTCCACGGTGCGGTCGCCGGGCAGGGCGGTGCTGAGGTGCCAGGCCGACAGGGACGTGGTCCGCGTGTCGCGGGAGGCGATCTCGTCGACCTCGGTGCCCGCGGTGGCGTCGGTGTCGGGGCACGCTGCCACCTGCTCGCGGAACCGGGCCACGAACGCACGGGCGGCCCGCGGCGGGAGGGTGCCGACGGTCTCGGTGAGGCCGACCTCGGGCGGCAGCTTCGCCGCGCTCAGCACGAACGTGCGGAACCGGTTGCCCTGGATCTTGCGGTCCCGGAAGGAGCCGAAGAGGTGGACGGTGGCGCAGCCGATCGCGCCGGAGTCGATCCGGTCCTCCTTGAGGGCCGCCGGCGGGGTCCCGACCCACGGCCCCTGGTCGGTGTTGAGCGGCGGCAGGTCGATCTCGGACAGCATCCAGCGGACCTTGCCGACGGGGTACGCCGCCCGGTCGACCACCTTGGGCCGGGCCGGCGCGCAGCCACCGCCGTCGGCGAGCGGGCAGAGCCGCCCGACCGCGGAGGCGACGAGGCGGGCCACCCCGCGACGGTCGGCCCTGTCCACGGGGACCCGGGTGGTCAGCGAGGTCGCCGTGGTGAACAGGCCGGTCCGGGCGAGCGCGACGACGTGGACCAGGCGGGAGTCGCGCGGGCGCAGCACGACGAGGGACGCCTCGTCGCCGACACCGGGCAGGTCGGCGGTGCTGACCAGCTGGACCCGCGGCACGGTGGCGTCCTCGTCCTCCGGGGTGGGGCAGCTCGTGAGCCAGGTGAGGGTACGGCGGTAGGTGCCGGTCGCGCGGCGCTCGTTCATCGACGCCTCGGCGAACTGCACGACCGCCCGGGCGGGCTTCACGCCCGGGGTGCGGAAGGTGCGCACCCAGGCGGCGGTGCCGCGCGGGTCGGCGTACCGGTCCGCCTGGCAGGGGAGGACCCGGCCGTTCCCGGTCGAGTTGTCGCTGGTCGCGCCCTGGCGCCAGCCGCGGCCGCGGAGCACCTCCCGGACGGCGTCGACCGGCAGCAGCGCGGTGTCGGGCAGCGTGGTGACGGCGGGCCCGGCCCCCGGCGGGGCACCGGACGGCGTCGGGAGCGGCTCGCGGTGCAGGGACGGTCGGACGCCGGTCGCGTCGGTGGCGACGGCGCCGCCGGCCACGAGCGCGACCACCGCGGCGGTGGCACCGATGACGGTGTGCGCACGGCGGCGGGCGCTGCCGGCGCGGCGGATGATCGTGACCCGCGGCCAGGCGACGGCCCGCGTGACCGATGCCAGCGAGCTCAGCGACAGCGGGATCGCGGAGGTCGGGATGCCCAGCTGCATCGCGAACTGCGCCGCGCCGAGCTGCAGCTCGCGCTCGGCGGCCTCGAGCGGCAGGCCGACCTCCTGGGCCATCTCCTCCATCGTGACCGCCGCCAGCTGGGTCAGCAGCAGCGCCTTGCGCTGGGGGAGGGGCAGGGCCGCCACCGCGTCGAGCACGGAGCGCACCTCGGCGTCGAGGTCCTTCTTGCGGTGGAACGGCCGCGTGCTGTTGCGGCGCAGCGCCTTGCGCCACGCGTTGGGTCGCACCGCCATCTCCGGGTCGTCGAGGCGTGACGTCTTGCGCCAGTGGTGCCAGGCGACGACGAACGCCTCCCGCACGGCGGCCCGGGCCACGGCCAGGTCACCGGTGAGCGCGAAGGTCTGCAGCAGCAGCCGGTCGCGGGTGTCCTTGTAGAAGGCGTCGAAGCTGGTCGCGAGGTCCGCCGTCATCACGTACCCGTGCTCGGGTGAGGGCGTGCGGTCGAGCGGCTCGGTCATGGCCGGACCACCGTACGACGTCGGCGGGAATCCTCACGACCGGGTCCGGGACCGAGTCCTGGCAGCCGTCGTACCGGCGCCGGGGCACTGTGACGGGGATCAGGTCCCGAACCGGGGTGCCGTCGGCGTGCCTGCCCGTCCCGGCGCCGTGGCGGCGTGAAGATGGACGGACCATGACGTCGCTCCAGGACCCCGCGGTGCGCCGTGCCGCCGGACGCAACGGCAAGGGCACGGCCCGCAGCGACGCCGAGCTGCGCCACGAGCTGGCCACCAGCCGTCCGCTGGTGCCCACCGCGACCCTCGGTGGTGCCGTCGCCGCCGGCGGCCCGCTGCTGGTGTGCATGGCCCTCGCGGTCGTCGGCTGGTTCCTCACCGACGCCGGCGCCGACGGCAGCCCGAGCGGGGCGCTGCGCGTCGGCGCGCACGGCTGGCTGGTCGCGCACGGCTCGACCGTCGCCGTGGAGGGCATCCGGATCACCGCGATCCCGCTCGGCCTGACCCTCGCCTGCGCCTGGGCGGCGTGGCGGGTCGGCCACCGGGTGGGAGAGTCGGTCTCCGGGCACGGCCCCGACGCCGACCGGATCGCCGACGGCGCCCGCGACTGGACCGTCCCGCTCGCGGCGAGCCTGTTCGCGCTCGGGTACGCCGTGGTCGCGGTCGTCACCGGCGCGGTCGCCGCCACGCCCGCGTCCTCCCCGGCCCAGGCGCCCGTCGTGCTGTGGTCGGTCGTGCTCGCCGGGCTGGTGGGCGGCGCCGCCGTCGCGTTCGGCTCCGGGCGCGCCGCGATCTGGCTGCCGCTCGTCCCCGCCGCCGTCCGCGACGCCGCGCTCGTGGCCCGCCGGATCCTCGGGCTGTGGGTGGCGATCAGCCTGCTGGCGCTCGCGGCCGCCTTCGTCCTCGACTTCTCCACGGCCGCCAACGTCGTGTCCCAGCTGCACGCCGACGCCGGCGCCGTGACGCTCATGCTCGTCGTCACGCTGCTGGTGCTGCCGAACGCGGTGCTCTTCTCCAGCTCCTACCTGCTCGGCCCCGGGTTCACCGTCGGCACCGGCACCACCGTGTCCACCAGCGCCGTCGTGCTCGGCCCGCTGCCGATGTTCCCCCTGCTCGCCGCCCTGCCCGACCAGGGCGTGCAGCCGTGGTGGACCGAGTGGCTCATGCTCACCCCGGTCCTGCTCGCCGCACTCGTCGCCGCGAAGGTCCAGCGCGACCGCCCCGTCCTCGGGTGGGACCAGGCCGCCATCCGCGGTTGCGCCGGCGGCATCCTCGCCGGCGTCGGCCTCGCCGTCCTCACCGCCCTCGCCGGCGGAGCCGTCGGCCCCGGCCGGATGGCCCACGTCGGCCCCTACACCTTCGAGGTCCTGCTCCACGCCATCACCTCCTTCGGCATCGGCGGCCTCGCCGGCGCCGTCCTGGTGTGCTGGTGGCAGCGGGACGGCGACGGGTGGCTGCGGACGCGGCTCGGAGTGCTGCGGGAGCGGGTGCGGCGGTAGGCCGGGAATCACCGCCTGGGCGGTGATTCCCGAACTTGTTGACTGCTGCAGCGGCCAACAAGTCCGAGTAACGGCCACCAAGTGGGACCGGGGCTCGGCGCGGCGGCTCGGGAATCGCCTCCTCAGAGGTGATTCCCACACTTCCTGACCGTTGCAACGGCCAGGAAGCAGCAGGGACGGTCAGGAGGTGCGGCCGTCGGTGGTGGCCCGGCCCGCCCGTCCTAGACTTCCGCCCGTGCCCGCACCCGCCCGCCTCGTCGTCCTCGTGTCGGGCTCCGGCACCAACCTCCAGGCGATCCTCGACGCCAGTGCCGACCCGGCGTACGGCGCCCGCGTGGTCGCCGTCGGCGCGGACCGCGACGACATCGAGGGGCTGCGTCGTGCCGAGCGTGCCGGCGTACCGACCTTCGTCACGAAGGTGAAGGACCACCCGACCCGCGAGGACTGGGACCGTGCCCTCGCCGCCGAGGTCGCCGCGCACGAGCCCGACCTGGTCGTGCTCGCCGGGTTCATGAAGCTCGTGGGGGAGTCCTTCCTCGACGCGTTCGGCGGGCGCACCGTCAACACCCACCCGGCGCTGTCGCCGTCGTTCCCGGGCATGCACGGCCCCCGCGACGCGCTGGAGTACGGCGTCAAGGTCACCGGCGCCACCCTGTTCGTCGTCGACGCCGGGGTCGACACCGGCGCGATCGTGGCCCAGGCCGTCGTCCCGGTCGAGGACGACGACACCGTGGAGTCGCTGCACGAGCGGATCAAGGTGGCCGAGCGGGCCATGCTCGTCGACTCGGTCGGGCGGATGGCCCGGGAGGGCTTCACCGTCGACGGCCGTCGGGTTCGCCTCGGCGGCTGAGCGGCCGTAGAATCGGCGGCACACGACTGGCGCAGGTGGGTCACCACCAGGGAGTGACGAGTCGGCATCGATCGCCTGGGTGCCCTCATCGAGATCACCGACCGATGAGTCCACCCTGAGGAGCCCCTCGATGTCTGCCACGCCCGACCGGATCGAGATCAAGCGCGCGCTGGTCTCCGTCTTCGACAAGACCGGCCTCGACGAGCTCGTGACGGGCCTGGCCGCCGCCGGCGTCGAGCTGGTCTCCACCGGCGGCTCCGCCGCCCTCATCGAGTCCCTCGGCCTGCCGGTCACGAAGGTCGAGGACCTGACCGGGTTCCCCGAGTGCCTCGATGGCCGCGTGAAGACGCTGCACCCGCGCGTGCACGCCGGCATCCTCGCCGACCGCCGCCTGCCCGAGCACGTCTCCCAGCTCGAGCAGCTCGACGTCGCGCCCTTCGACCTGGTCGTCGTCAACCTCTACCCGTTCGCCGCCACGGTCGCCTCCGGCGCCGGCGTGGACGACTGCATCGAGAAGATCGACATCGGTGGCCCCTCCATGGTCCGGGCCGCGGCGAAGAACCACCCCTCCGTCGCGATCGTCACCGACGGTGCCGACTACGCCCGCGCCCTCGACGCCGCCCGCAACGGCGGCTTCACCTACGCCGAGCGCAAGGAGCTCGCCGCCAAGGCGTTCGTGCACACCGCGACGTACGACGTCCAGGTCGCCTCCTGGATGGGCAGCGTGCTGACCGACACCTCCGAGGGCACCGGCTTCCCGGCGTGGATCGGCGGCACCTACGACAAGTCCGCCACGCTGCGCTACGGCGAGAACCCGCACCAGCCGGCGGCCCTCTACACCGCCGGCGCCGGCAACGGCGGCCTGGCCGCCGCCGAGCAGCTGCACGGCAAGGAGATGTCCTACAACAACTACGTCGACACCGACGCGGCCCGCCGCGCGGCGTACGACCACGGCGACCAGCCGACCGTCGCGATCATCAAGCACGCCAACCCGTGCGGCATCGCGGTCGGCGCCGACGTCGCCGAGGCCCACCGCCGTGCGCACGAGTGCGACCCGGTCTCCGCGTTCGGTGGCGTCATCGCCACCAACGTGCCCGTCTCGGTCGAGATGGCGCGCCAGGTCGCCGAGATCTTCACCGAGGTCATCGTGGCGCCGGGGTACGACGAGGGCGCGGTCGAGGTCCTCCAGGGCAAGAAGAACATCCGGATCCTCGTGGCCGAGCCGCTGACCGCCGGTGGTGTCGAGACCCGCCCGATCAGCGGTGGCCTGCTCGTGCAGCACGTCGACCAGTTCCAGGCCGAGGGCGACGACCCGGCCGGCTGGACGCTGGCCACCGGCGACGCGGCCGACGAGCAGACCCTCGCCGACCTCGCCTTCGCCTGGCGTGCGGTCCGGGCCGCGAAGTCCAACGCCATCCTGCTGGCGAAGGACGGCGGCGCCGTCGGCATCGGCATGGGCCAGGTCAACCGTGTCGACTCCTGCAAGCTCGCCGTCGAGCGCGCCAACACCCTCGTCGAGGGCCAGGAGCGTGCCCGCGGTGCGGTGGCCGCCTCCGACGCGTTCTTCCCGTTCGCCGACGGCCCGCAGATCCTCATCGACGCCGGCGTGAAGGCGATCGTGCAGCCGGGCGGCTCGGTGCGCGACGAGGAGACCATCGCAGCCTGCGCCGCGGCCGGGGTGACGATGTACTTCACCGGCACCCGCCACTTCTTCCACTGAGCCGGACCGAGCGAGCCATGTCGCCCGTCACGTCCGGCCGGTCCGGCGGCACGGGCGCGTCCTGCTCCGACCTGACCCCGACCTGACCGATCTGGAAGGATCAACGACGTGACTGCACAGAAGCTCGACGGCAACGCGACCGCTGCCGCCATCAAGGACGAGCTGCGCGTCCGCATCGAGCGGCTGCACGAGCAGGGCATCACCCCCGGGCTCGGCACCGTGCTGGTCGGCGACGACCCCGGCTCGCGCTGGTACGTCAACGGCAAGCACAAGGACTGCGCCGAGGTCGGGATCGCCTCCATCCGCGTCGACCTCCCCGAGGTCGCCACCCAGGAGGAGATCGAGGAGGCGGTCGCCACGCTCAACGCCGACCCGGCGTGCACCGGCTACATCGTCCAGCTGCCGCTGCCGCGCGGGCGCGACGAGAACCGCGTGCTCGGCCTGATCGACCCCGCCAAGGACGCCGACGGCCTCCACCCGACCAACCTGGGCTGGCTGGTGCTCGGCAACGAGGCGCCGCTGCCGTGCACGCCGTACGGCATCGTCGAGCTGCTGCGCCGCCACGACGTCCCGATCGCGGGCGCCGAGGTGGTCGTGGTCGGCCGCGGCGTCACCGTCGGCCGCCCGCTCGGCCTGCTGCTCACCCGCCGCAGCGAGAACGCCACCGTGACCCTGTGCCACACCGGCACCGTCGACCTCGCCGCGCACGTGCGCAAGGCCGATATCGTGGTCGCCGCCGCGGGCGTGCCCGACATCATCACCGGCGACATGGTCAAGCCCGGCGCGGCCGTCCTCGACGTGGGCGTGAGCCGCGTCGACGGCAAGATCGCCGGCGACGTCGCCGCCGACGTCTGGGAGACCGCGGGGTGGGTCTCGCCCAACCCGGGTGGCGTCGGCCCCATGACCCGCGCCATGCTGCTGGCGAACGTGGTCGCGATGGCCGAGACGCAGGCCGAGGGCGGGAAGGCAGCGCACTGAACGAGGAGCCGCACGTCGCGGAGGAGCCCGGGGAGGGCAGCCCGCCCGACGCCACGGACACCACCGCGCCCGAGGAGGCCGGTGGTGACGGGGCCGGTGCCGACGGGACCAGTGCTGACGGGGCCGGCGCCGACCAGCCCGGACCCGCGGGCCAGGCCGGTGAGGTCGAGGCGGGCGAGGTGGAGCCTGGCGAGGTGGAGGCTGGTGAGGCCGAGCCGCCCGCGCCGCGCCGCTACCCCTCCACGATCGGCGGTGCCCTCTACATCGTCGTCGTGGCGCTGACCATCGTCGGCGTCGTCGTGGCCGCCGCGTCCGACTGGCGCACCGGCATCCGCATCGTCGCCGGCGCGCTGACCGCCGCGGCCGCAGGACGCCTGGTCCTGCCCGACCGCGACGCCGGCATGCTCGCCGTCCGCCACCGCGTCCTCGACGTCGCGATCCTCGTCGTGATCGCCGGTGCGCTCTTCGTGCTCGCCGCGAGCATCCCCGACCAGCCGGTCTGAGCAGCCCAGCAGGAACGGTCAGGAGGACCGCCGCGAGGCGGGTGTGGGGCGGCGCCGGGAATCACCGCCTGGGCGGCGATTCCCGAGCTTGTTGGCCGCTGCAGCAGCCAACAAGTCCCAGCAACGGCCACCAGGTACGACGAGGGGCCGGTGCCCGACGGCACCGGCCCCTCGTCGTACGACCCGTCAGGTGGGCCTCAGATGAGACCCAGCTCGGTGACGGCGGCCTTCTCGTCGGCCAGCTCGGCGACGGAGGCGTCGATCTTGCCGCGGGAGAACTCGTCGATCTCCAGGCCCTGGACGATGCTCCACTCGCCGTTCGAGGTGGTGACCGGGAACGAGGAGACCAGGCCCTCCGGGACGCCGTAGGAGCCGTCGGAGACGACCGCCATGGAGACCCAGTCGCCCTCGGGGGTGCCGTGCAGCCAGTCGCGGGCGGCGTCGCAGGTCGCGGACGCGGCCGACGCGGCCGACGAGGCGCCACGGGCGTCGATGATCGCGGCGCCGCGCTTGGCGACGGTCGGGATGAAGGTGTCGGCGATCCACGCCTGGTCGTCGACGACCTCGGCGGCGTTCCGGCCGCTGATCTCGGCGTGGAAGATGTCGGGGTACTGCGTCGCCGAGTGGTTGCCCCAGATCGTCATCTTCTTGATGTCGGTGACCTTCGCGCCGGTCTTCGCCGCGAGCTGCGAGATCGCCCGGTTGTGGTCGAGGCGGGTCAGCGCCGAGAACCGCTCCTTGGGGATGTCGGGCGCGTTGCTCGCCGCGATCAGCGCGTTGGTGTTGGCCGGGTTGCCGGTGACGCCGATGCGCACGTCGTCGGCGGCGACCTTGTTGAGCGCCTTGCCCTGGGCGGTGAAGATCGCGCCGTTGGCGGAGAGCAGGTCGCCGCGCTCCATGCCCGGGCCGCGGGGGCGCGCGCCGACGAGGAGGGCGAGGTTGACCCCGTCGAAGATCTTCTCCGGGTCGGCGCCGATCTCGATGCCGGCGAGGTTCGGGAACGCGCAGTCGTCGAGCTCCATGACGACGCCCTCGAGGGCCTTGAGCGCGGGCTCGATCTCCAGCAGGCGCAGCTCGACGGGACGGTCGCCGGCGATCGCGCCGCTGGCGATGCGGAACAGCAGGCTGTAGCCGATCTGGCCGGCGGCGCCGGTCACGGCCACCTTGAGCGGGGTGGTGCTCACAGGACACTCTCCTCAGGGGTCTGGGCTGTCTCCGTGACGCTAGCAGCGGATGGCCCGTCGCGGGGGCGTAGCCACGCGTGCGAGACCATGGGCCGCATGCGAACCCGGGCCCCCCTCGCCACGGCGGCGCTGGCGGCCCTGCTGGCCACGACGACGACCCTCGCCGGCTGCGGCTCCGGCTCCCCGCCGAGCCCCCCGTCGGGCGTGGACCTGCTCGTCGTCCCGACCCCCGACCCTGACGCCGACGACTTCGTGGAGGTCGTCGACAACCCGTGGTTCCCGCTGCTGCCCGGCACGCGGTGGGAGTACGACGTCCCGCGAGCCACGACCGAGACCCTGGTCGTCGAGGTCGCTGCCGGGCCGGACGTCGCGGGCGTCGCGACCACCGACCTCGTCCGCACCTCCGCCGACGGCACGGTGGTCCGCGACCACTACGCGCAGGACACCGCCGGCAACGTGTGGTGGTTCGGCCGCGAGGGGGAGTGGACCGCCGGTGTCGACGGTGCCGAGGCGGGCCTGGCCATGCCGGCCGACCCGCGGCGCGGCGACGGCTTCGTGACCGGCCGCTCGACCAGCGGCGACGAGGTCGCGACCGTGGAGCGCCTCGACGGGGGCGCCGTCGTACCGCAGGGGGAGTTCGACGACACCGTCGAGCTCGAGGTCCGTGACGCAGCCGGGCTGCCGCGGCGCGAGGTCTACGCCCGCGGCGTCGGCCTGGTGCTGGTCGGCGAGACCGCGCTGGTCGACCTCACTCGGCCGGAGTAGGAACCGTCTGCAGGAATCCCCGCCTGGGCGGGGATTCCCGCGCTTGTCGACGCTTGCAACGGCCAACAAGCGCAAGAAGACGTCGACAAGTCCGGCCCGGAACCGGCCCCGGACAGCCCCTGCCGCGGCGGGCGCGGCAGGGAGAACGCGGAGCGGGGCCCACCCCGGAGGGTGGACCCCGCTGTCGGGTCGACGTCAGGACCTCGGCGAGGCCCCGGTGCCGACCGGTGTCACTGCGTCACTGTCTCACTGCGTCACTGCTGCGGCGGACGGACCTGGGTCTGGTCGCTCGCCGGAGGCGCCCAGCCGCCACCCTGGCCCTGGTCGGGTGCGGGGGAGGGCGAGGGAGCCGGGGCGGACGAACCCTGCGCGCCGGGCTGCTGGGCCGGGATCCACTGCTGCGAGGCGGGGTCCCACTGCCAGCCGTCCTGGATGATCGGCTGGTCCTGCCCCTGGCCGTAGCCGGGCTGCTGCTGGCCGCCGAAGTCCTGCTGCTGGCCGAAGTTCGGCTGCGGGTAGCCCTGGTTCCACTGCTGGGTGAAGCCCGGGTCGGACGAGCCGCCGCTGCCGAAGCTGAGGCCGGAGCCCGCGACCGGGTCGGCGTCGCGGCCGAACAGCACCGGGTAGAGCAGGCCGGCCGCCGCGCCGCCGACGAACGGGGCGATGAGGAACGGCCAGACCTGGACGATCCAGTCACCGCCGCTGAACAGCGCCGGGCCGAGCGAGCGGGCCGGGTTCACCGAGGTGCCGGTCAGCGGGATCAGCATGAAGTGGATGACCGCGAGGGTGACGCCGATGGCGAGCGGCGCCAGGGCGGCGATCGCCCGGTTGCGCTGGTCGGTGACCGCGAGGATCACCAGGATGAACATGAAGGTCATCAGCAGCTCGACCAGGAACGCGGCCCACCAGGCGTAGTCGTAGTCGCCGTGGCTGAAGCCGTTGGTGCCGAGGGCGAAGCGGTCGTCGAAGGCCTCGAAGCCGTCGACGCCGAACATCAGGATCATCAGCACCAGCGCGCCCACGATGCCGCCGGCGAACTGCACGGCGACGTACACGCCGGTGTCACGCCACGAGATCCGGCCCGCGAGCGCCGCGCCGACGGAGACGGCGGGGTTGAAGTGCCCGCCGGAGATCCGGCCGAACGCGTAGGCCATCAGCGTCACCGTCAGGCCGAAGGCGAGCCCGGTCTGGACGACGGAGCCGCTGTTGACCACGGCCACGCCGCAGCCGAACAGGACCAGCGCGAAGGTGCCGATGAACTCGGCCAGCAGCTTCTGCAGGGTGGTCGGTGGGGTCTCAGGAGTGTCGGCCGACTGGTCGGCCATCGCTTCTTGCGTCATGGGGTCAACCCTTCCTCGGTCCGGCTCCCGAAAACCAGCCGGGTCACTGGAATTCCAGCCTAGACCCGTCGGAGCCCGGCCCCGGCGAGGCACGCGGCCGCCCTGGCGAGGCATGCGGCGGCCCTCGGGCCGGGGGAAACGGCCGTCCCCGGTTCCCCGGGACTCCGCCTAGGGTGGCCACGAAGGGGGCTCCCGCCCCGACATCAGGTATCTTGACGTCAAGAATCCCACCAACGGCCCCAGGAGTGACGCCCGAACATGTCGAGCATCATCTACACCCACACCGACGAGGCGCCGCTGCTCGCGACGTACTCCTTCCTGCCGATCGTCGAGGCGTACGCCGCCAAGGCCGGCGTGAACGTCGAGACGCGCGACATCTCGGTCGCCGCCCGCATCCTCGCGCAGTTCGGCCTCGCCGACGACGCGCTCACCGAGCTCGGCGAGCTGGCCAAGACGCCTGAGGCCAACATCGTCAAGCTCCCCAACATCTCCGCCTCGATCCCGCAGCTCAAGGCCGCGATCAAGGAGCTGCAGGCGCAGGGCTTCGACGTCCCGGACTACCCCGAGTCGCCCTCCACCGAGGAGGAGAAGGAGATCCGGGCCAAGTACGACAAGGTCAAGGGCTCCGCGGTCAACCCGGTCCTGCGCGAGGGCAACTCCGACCGCCGCGCGCCGGCGTCGGTGAAGAACTACGCCAAGACCCACCCGCACACCAACAAGCCGTTCTCCGACGGCTCGAAGACCAACGTCGCCACCATGGGCGAGCACGACTTCGCGAGCAACGAGAAGTCGGTGACCCTGGCGCAGGACGACGTCCTCTCGATCGTGCTGGAGACCGAGGCCGGTGAAAGCGTCGTCCTCAAGGAGGGCCTGAAGGTCCTCGCCGGCGAGATCGTCGACGCCACCAAGATGGAGGCCGCGCACCTGCAGGGCTTCCTGCGCAACGCCATCGCCCAGGCCAAG
This sequence comes from Nocardioides sp. J54, assembly GCF_000519005.1. Taxonomy (GTDB): domain Bacteria; phylum Actinomycetota; class Actinomycetes; order Propionibacteriales; family Nocardioidaceae; genus Nocardioides. The sequence goes on from NZ_JAER01000001.1 coordinate 128,587, forward strand.
GCCGAGGACGTGCTGTTCTCGCTGCACCTCAAGGCGACGATGATGAAGGTCTCCGACCCGATCATCTTCGGCCACGCGGTCAAGGCCTACTTCGCCGACGTCTTCGCCCAGTACGGCGACCAGCTCGCCGCTGCCGGCCTCTCGGCCAACGACGGCCTCGGTGCCATCCTGTCCGGCCTCGACGCCGTCGAGAACGGCGCCGAGATCAAGGCCGCCTTCGAGGCCGCCCTGCAGGACGGCCCGCGCCTGTCCTACGTCAACTCCGACAAGGGCATCACCAACCTGCACGTGCCGTCCGACGTCATCGTCGACGCCTCGATGCCGGCCCTCATCCGCAACGGCGGCCGCCTGTGGGGCGCCGACGGCGGCGAGGACGACACCCTCGCGGTCATCCCGGACTCCTCCTACGCCGGCGTCTACCAGGCCGTCATCGAGGACGTGAAGAAGAACGGCCCGCTCGACCCGGCCACCATCGGCACCGTCCCGAACGTCGGCCTCATGGCGCAGGCGGCCGAGGAGTACGGCTCGCACGACAAGACCTTCGAGATCCCGGCCGACGGCACCGTCCGCGTGCTGGCCTCCAACGGCGACGTGCTGCTCGAGCACGACGTCCAGGCCGGCGACATCTGGCGCGCCTGCCAGACCAAGGACGTCCCGGTCCGCGACTGGGTCAAGCTCGCCGTCACCCGGGCCCGTGCCTCGCAGACCCCGGCGATCTTCTGGCTCAACGAGTCGCGTGCCCACGACGCGGAGCTGATCAAGAAGGTCAACGCCTACCTGCCCGAGCACGACACCGAGGGCCTCGAGATCCAGATCCTCTCGCCAGAGCAGGCGACGGCGTACTCCCTCGAGCGGATGCGCAAGGGCCTCGACACCATCTCGGTCACCGGCAACGTGCTGCGCGACTACAACACCGACCTGTTCCCGATCCTCGAGCTCGGCACGTCGGCGAAGATGCTCTCGGTCGTCCCGCTCATCGCCGGCGGCGGCCTCTTCGAGACCGGCGCGGGCGGCTCGGCGCCGAAGCACGTGCAGCAGCTGGTCGAGGAGAACTACCTGCGCTGGGACAGCCTGGGCGAGTTCTTCGCCCTCGTCCCTTCGCTGGAGAAGTACGCCGAGCAGGCCGACGCCCCCGCGGCGAAGGTGCTCGCCGCCGCCCTCGACCGCGCGACCGGCACCTTCCTCAACGAGGACCGCTCGCCGGGCCGCAAGCTCGGCACGACCGACAACCGGGGATCGCACTTCTACCTCGCCCTCTACTGGGCCGAGGAGCTCGCCTCGCAGACCGACGACGCTGCGCTCGCCGAGGCGTTCAAGCCGCTGGCCGAGACGCTGCGCAGCAACGAGCAGAAGATCGCCGAGGAGCTGATCGCCGTCCAGGGCAAGCCCGCCGACATCGGTGGCTACTACCGCCCCGACGCCGAGAAGACCGCGGCCGTGATGCGGCCCAGCGCCACCCTCAACGAGGCGCTCGCGGCGTTCTGAGGCACCACCGGGAGCCCGCCTGACGCGGGCCTCCAGCAGCACCGGGACGAGCCGGTCGCGCACCCTGCGCGGCCGGCTCGTTCGTGTGTTCGCCGCCCCTGCCACGACGCCGCCGGAAGTCTTCCGGCAGTGACGGGGATCGCCCAGAAAATCAGGGGCGTCCGTCGGCGACGACCATTACGATCGATCCAGTGACCACGACCCTGGACCGGGCCCCCGCGGCAGTTCCTGAGCCGGTCCGACCGGTCGATCCCGCCCGCCGCGTCGACTGGCGCCGGCTGCGCACCCCTGCCGCCGGCTTCGCCGTCGCCGCCGTCGCGCTGGGCGCCCTCGGCCAGGCGCTGGGGACCGTCGTCGCGGGCCGCATCGCCGACCACCCGACCGCCTCCCTGGTGTGGTGGCTGGCCTTCCTCGTCGTCGGGGCCGCCGCCGTCGACACCACCGGCCGCGTGGTGTGGGCAGGCGTGGTCGACCGCGCCGAGGGCCGGCTGCGCGGCGACCTGCTCAGCGCTGCGCTGCACCAGCCCCTCGAGCACCTCACCGAGCAGGCCGTCGGCGAGGTCCTGGACCGCGTCGACGACGACACCCACGAGGTCGGCACCCTGCTGCGGCAGCAGATCTGGATGGCGATGCGCACCGCCTTCGCCTCGGTGCCCATGTGGCTGGTCGCTGGCTTCACCTGGTGGCCGGCCTTCTTCCTGTTCCCCGTCGTCGGCGGCCTGACGGTCTGGCTGATGCGCCCCGCGCTGGTCGAGATCGCCCGCCGGAAGGTGGTCGAGGAGGCTGCCTGGACCGACCACGCCGCTGCGCTGGAGGAGGGTGTCGCCGGACGCGACGACCTGCGCACCAGCCTGGGCCAGGCGTTCGCCGTACGACGCCTCGCGCAGCTCTCCGCCGACGTGCACGAGAAGTTCCGCAAGGTGCTGGCGGTCGAGGCCCGCCTCGCGGTGAAGGTCGGCCTGGTGCTGCACGGGCTGCTGGCCGCGATCGCCGTCTCCGGCGTCCTGCTCGTCAGCGGCGACCGGCTCAACGTGGCCGAGCTGGTCACGCTCTTCCTCGTCACCACGATCTTCGTCGGCCAGATCAACCAGCTCGCCCACCAGCTCCCCGACATCCAGGCCGGGCTGGGCGCGGTGCTGCGCCTGCGCCAGCTGCTGGCCGTCGAGGCCGAGCCGGTCGGCGGCGAGGACCTCCCCGCCGGCGCGCTCGACCTGCGCATCCGGCACCTCGACTTCTCCTACGCCGAGGGCTCCTTCGCGCTGCGCGACGTGAACCTGTACGTCGAGGCGGGACACACGCTCGCGCTCGTCGGCCGCACCGGCTCCGGCAAGTCCACGCTCGCCTCGCTGCTCTCGCGCGCCGCCGAGCCGTCGCCGGGGACGATCTTCCTCGGCGGGGTCGACATCACCACCCTCGACCTCGACGGGCTGCGCCGCCGCGTCGGCGTGGTCACCCAGCGCACCGAGATCCTCGCGGGCACGCTCGCCGAGAACATCACCCTCTTCGCGCCGGTGCCGCGCGAGGAGGTCGAGGCAGCGGTCGAGGAGCTCGGCCTCACCGAGTGGGTCGCCGGCCTGCCCGACGGGCTCGACACCCTGCTCGGCCCCGGCGGCACCACGCTGTCGGCGGGGGAGGAGCAGCTGGTGGCGTTCGCGCGCCTGCTCGTGCGCCACGTCCAGGTCGTCGTCCTCGACGAGGCCACCGCCCGCATGGACCCCGTCACCGAGGCGCGGGTGGTCGCCGCCGCCGACCGGCTGATCAGCGGCCGCACCGGCATCCTGGTCGCCCACCGGCTCAGCACCATCGAGCGCGCCGAGGCCGTCGCCGTCCTCGACCACGGCGAGGTCATCCAGCACGGCCCGCGCGACGACCTCGCCGTCGTCGACGGCCCGTTCCGCCGGTTGCTCGCGGCCAGCGACACCCACGGCTTCGACGACGTCGAGGCCGCGGCAGCCGCCAGCGCCGCGGTGAGCAACGCCGCGACCGACCCCGAGGCGGGAGCCGTCGGCGGGCGCCGTCGTACGGGCGAACCGCCGCAGCGGCCCGAGGTCCCGGAGGGCTCCTCGCTCGCGCGCGGCACCTGGAACGCCTTCTGGGTCCGCCCGTGGTGGGGCGCCTGGTCGGTGGTGCTCTTCCTGGGCGGCACCATCTTCGCCCCGCTCGGCGCGGTCACCGGCTTCCTCTGGGGCCGCGTCGTGGAGCGGCTCGAGGCCGACGGTGACGTCACCACGCTCGTCGTCGTCCTCGTCGGTTCGCTGCTGCTCGCGCCCTTCCTGCTCGCCGACGCCTTCCGGCGCTACCCCCGCTGGTGGATCGAGGTCATGCTGCGGGTGCGGATGGCCGTCCTGCTGGGGCAGGTGCGCACCCACCGCCTGGAGCGCACGCCCGCCGGCGAGGTGGTCGCGCGGTCGATGGACGCCGACCGCTACGCGCGGTACGCCGACCGCTGGGTCGACTTCGTCAACGGACTGCTCATCGCGGGCATCACCATGCTCGCCGGCGGCACCTGGCTCGCCGGCGCGGTCCTGCTCGTCGTGATGGTCACCAGCGCGCTCGCCTCGTCGCTGGGCCGCCCGATCGCCGGCCGCTCCGCCGCCCGCTCCTCGGCAGCCCGCGCCCGCTTCGGCCGGGCCGTCGTGTCCGCCGTGGAGTCGGCGCGGACGGTCAAGCTCGCCGGCCGCACGCCGCACGTGCACGCCCACCTGCGCAAGGTCGACGACGGCCGCGTGGAGGCCGCCGTCTTCGAGCACCGGGTGCAGGCCGTGCTCGACGGCGTCCCGATCGTGATGGTCCAGGTCGGCGTCGTCGCCGCATGGGCGCTCTACCTCGCCGACGTGTGGGGCCTGGCGACCGCGCTGCTCGTCGCGACCGCGGTCAACGGCTTCGACTGGTTCGGCCGTGTCGCCGGCGCCGTCGTCACCGAGGCCCCCGGCGTCCGGTCGTGGCAGCGTGCCACCTCCCGCTTCGCCGGCGGCACCGACCTGATGGCGATGCCCGACGGCATCGACCTGGTCGCGGGCACCGCCCCCGACCCGGTGGCACCGCAGCGGGTCGCCCTCGAGCGGCTCGAGCTGTCCGGCTACAGCGCGATCCACGACGACGGCACGATCGGCGCCACCGGCGTCGACCTCACCGTCGAGCGGGGTGAGCTGGTGCTGCTCGTCGGCCAGGTCGGCTCGGGCAAGTCCAGCCTGCTGTCCTCGCTCGCCGGCCTGATCGAGCACCGCGGCTCGCTGCGCTGGAACGGCCAGGAGGTCGCCGACCCGGAGGCCTTCCTGCGCCCCGGCCAGGTCTCGCACGTCGCGCAGGTCCCGCGGGTGCTCTCGGGCACCTTCGCCGACAACATCCTGCTCGGCCACGACCGGCCGATCGACCAGCCGGTCGAGACCGCCCGGCTCTCGCTCGACGTCGCCGAGGCCGGCGGCGCGGACGCACTCATCGGCCACCGCGGCGTGCGGCTGTCCGGCGGCCAGGTCCAGCGCCTCGCGCTGGCCCGCGCCCTCGCGGCCGACTCCGAGCTGCTGCTGGCCGACGACGTCTCCAGCGCGCTCGACGCGGCCACCGAGATCGAGCTGTGGGCGGCGCTGCGCGAGCGGCACACCACGGTCATCGGTGCCACCTCCAAGCGGGCCGCGCTGGCCCAGGCGGACCGGGTCGTCGTACTCGTCGACGGGCAGCTCGCCGCGGTCGGTCCGTGGTCGGAGCTGTCGGCCGACTGGGCGCACCTGGCCGGCTGACCATCGCCGTTCGGGCACCACTTGGTGGCCGCTTCCCGGACCTGGTGGCCGCTGCAGCAGTCAACAAGTCCGGGAATCGCCGCCCAGGCGGTGATTCCCGGGCCACTTCCTGACCGGTTCCGCTGCTTCCTGACCGTTGCAACGGTCAGGAAGTGAGGGAATCACCTCTGAGGAGGTGATTCCCACCCCTACCCGTACAGCCCCAGGAAGCTCCGGCTCGCGGTCTCCACGATCTCGTCCGGGGTGGTCTCGAGGACCCCGTCGAGCCAGGCGGTGACGAGCTCGGCCATGCCGCCGATGAAGAGCAGGCCGGCGAGGTCGGCCTCGCGCTCGCGGCGCTGGAGGCCGGCGCGCTCGTGGGCCTCGACGCTGGCGAGGTGGGCGAAGTGGCGCAGCAGGTCGGTACGACGCCCGCGCAGCGACGGCATCGTGCCGGCCTCGATGATCGCGACCCGGCCCTTGCGGGGGTCGGCGACGAGCAGTTCGAGGAAGGCGCGGATCGCGGCGCGGATGCGGGTCGCGGGGTCCGTGCCGGCGGCCTGGGCGGCGTCCTGGGTGACCTGCTCGATCTCGGTCGCCACGGCCTCGAGGACCGCGGACTGGGCCTCGTCGAGGTTCTTGAAGCTCTCGTAGAAGTAGCGCTCGGTGAGGCCGGCGGTGGCGCACACCCCGGTCATCGTCGTGCGCTGCTCGGGGTCGGCCCACACGGACAGGGTCGCGTCGAGCAGGCGGGAGCGTCGCTCCGCCATCCGGTCAGCGGCGCTGACCCCCTTGTAGATCCCTGACTGCACGGCCACGGGGACCACCTTGCCGGAAAGTCGCTGGAAAAGGAAGGTTGACAGGACGCCCTTCCTGAATCACTCTGGTGCCCGAACCCAGCGTCTCCCCAGCGTCGAGGAGTAGTGATGGCAGCAGCAGAGGTCCTCCCCCTACCGTCCGTGGCCCCCGGTGACCGTGGCCTGCCCGTGCTCGGGCGCAGCCTCGCCTACGCCAAGGACCCGGTCGCGCTCATGCAGCACCAGTGGGGCACCTACGGCCCGGTCTCGCCGCTGCGCTTCCTCGGGCAGGACTACGTCGTCCTGCTCGGCCCCGACGCCGTCGAGGAGGCCTTCCGCAACCCGGAGAAGGCGTTCGCCAACGGCCCCGCCTGGGGCAAGCTCGTCGGCCCGTTCTTCCGCCGCGGGCTGATGCTGCTCGACTTCGAGGAGCACCACGCCCACCGGCGGATCATGCAGGAGGCGTTCACCCGCGCCCGGCTGACGTCGTACGTCGGCCTCATGCACCCCGCGATCGCGCGCGGCCTCGCCGAGTGGCAGCCGGGGGAGGGCTTCCAGTGCTACCCGGCGCTCAAGCAGCTGACCCTCGACGTCGCCGCGGACATCTTCATGGGCGGCGCCGCCGACACCTCCCGCGCGGAGATGGACCGGGTCAACAAGGCGTTCATCGACTGCGTCCAGGCCGCTGCGGGCGTGGTGCGGGCGAACGTGCCGCTCACCAGGTGGGGTCGTGCGTTCCGGGGCCGCAAGGTGCTGGAGGACTTCCTGCGCCACTACCTGCCGCAGAAGCGGGCGCACGCGACCGACGACCTGTTCTCGGTGCTGTGCCACATCGAGACCGACGACGGGCAGCGGTTCTCCGACGACGACGTCGTCAACCACATGATCTTCCTGATGATGGCGGCCCACGACACCTCCACGATCACCACGGCCACCATGCTGCAGCTGCTCGGCCAGCATCCCGAGTGGCAGGAGCGCTGCCGCGAGGAGTCGATGGCCCTCGGTGACGAGCCGACGCTTGAGGAGCTCGAGGGCCTCACGTCGCTCGAGCTCGTCATGAAGGAGAGCCTGCGCCTGCGTGCGCCGGTGCCGACGGTCGCCCGCCACGCGGTGAAGGACACCGTCGTGCAGGGCGTGCGCATCCCGGCCGGATCGCCGGTCGCCGTCGGGGTGCAGTTCACCCACCTCATGCCGGAGCTGTGGCCGGACCCGCTGCGCTTCGACCCCGAACGGTTCTCCCCGGAGCGCCGCGAGGACAAGGTGCATCGCTACGCCTGGTCGCCCTTCGGCGGCGGCGTGCACAAGTGCATCGGCCTGCACTTCGCGGGCGCCGAGGTGAAGGCGATCATGCACCGCCTCCTGCGCACCCACCGCTGGCACGTCGATCCGTCGTACGTCGCCCCGCTCGACAACCACTCGCTGCCGTTCCCCAAGGACGGCCAGCCCATCGACCTCGTCCGACTCTGACCCACCAACAACCGGAGGCACCCCTCATGAGCCGCTCCATCGCCGGCCTGTCCGTCATCATCACCGGAGGCGCCCGCGGCATCGGCCGCGCGACCGTCGACCGCTTCGTCCGCCAGGGCGCCCGGGTTGCGATCGGTGACCTCGACGCGAACCTGGCCGCCTCCGTCGCCGCCGAGTACGGCGACCAGAAGGTCACCTCGGCGCGGCTCGACGTCGGCAGCCGCGAGTCGTGGGAGGCCTTCCTCGACGAGGTCGGCCACTTCGGCCCGTGGGACGTGCTGATCAACAACGCCGGCATCATGCCGCTCGGCCCGGTGCTCGAGGAGCCCGACGGGGTGACCAAGGCGATCATGGACGTCAACGTCTACGGCGTCATCCACGGCACCAAGCTGGTCGGCCCCGGGATGGTCGAGCGCGGCAGCGGCCACATCATCAACGTCGCCTCCGCGGTGGGCCGGGTCGCGCTGGCCAACGGCGCGACCTACTCCGCGTCGAAGTTCGCGGTCGTCGGGTTCACCGAGGCGGTGCGCCAGGAGCTCGCGCCCGCCGGCGTCGACGTGACGATGGTCCTGCCGAGCGTCGTGCAGACCGAGCTCGCCACCGGCGTCCCGGCCGCCCGCGGCGTCAAGAAGGTCACCGCCGACGACGTCGCCGAGGTGATCGAGTCGGCCGTGCGCAAGCCGCGCGCCGAGATGTGGGTCCCGCGCTGGGGCCAGGCGATCAGCAAGCCGACCCTCGCCCTGCCGCGCGTGGTCCAGGACGGCATCACCCGCATGATCAAGGCCGACGAGGTGCTCAACTCCGCCGACCTCTCGGCCCGCGCCGCCTACGAGGCCCGCGCCCGTCGTACGGCCGAGGAGCCGGTCGAGGCCACCCAGGAGTGACGGTCCCCACGCCCGGGACCACCACGGAATAGCCGTCGCGGCGCAGGGGTTGCAGCCACACGTGACCTCTGCGCCGACGACGACCCCCGACGACGTCCGCCCCGAGGTGCCCCACGCCCGGCCGGTGCTCGCGATCCTGGCCCTCGCCGTCGGCGGGTTCACGATCGGCACCACCGAGTTCATGACCATGGGCGTGCTGCCCGAGGTCGCCGAGGGTGTCGACGTCTCCGTCCCGACCGCCGGCCACGTCATCTCGGCCTACGCCCTCGGCGTCGTCGTCGGCGTGCCGATCCTCGCCTTCTTCGGCGCCGCCCTGCCGCGGCGCGGCATGCTCGTCGGCCTGATGGGTGCGTACGCCGCCTTCAACATCCTCAGCGCCGCCGCTCCCAGCTACGAGGTGCTCACCGCCGCGCGCTTCCTCGACGGCCTCCCGCACGGCGCCTACTTCGGCGTCGCCAGCCTCGTCGCGGCCAGCCTGGTCTCGCCCGAGCGTCGCGGCCGGGCGGTCGCCAGCGTGATGCTCGGCCTGTCCGTGGCCAACGTCGTCGGCGTACCGCTGGCGACGTTCCTCGGCCAGCAGGTCGGCTGGCGCGCGACCTACCTGCTGGGGGGACTGCTCGCCCTCGCCACCGCCGCGATGGTGCTCGCCGCCGTCCCCTCCATGCCCGGCGACCCCGAGGCGAGCGGCCGCAAGGAGGCCCGGGAGTTCTTCGGCAGCCTGCAGGTCTGGCTGACGATGGCCGTCGGCTCGGTCGGCTTCGGCGGGATGTTCGCGGTCTACTCCTACATCGCGAAGACGGTCACCGTCGTCGGCGACCTCGAGCGCGGCACCGTGCCCTTCTTCGTCCTCGCCCTCGGCCTCGGCATGGTGGCCGGCACCTGGCTGGCCGGCGAGCTGGCTGCGTGGTCGGTCTACCGCAGCCTGCTGCTGTCCAGCGCGACCGGGATCGTGCTGATGCTCGTCTACTTCGTGGCAGCTCCCCACGGCTGGGTGCTGATGCCGGTCGCCTTCCTCGTGACCGCCACCGGGTCGGTCCTCGTGGTCAACCTCCAGCTGCGCCTGATGGACGTCGCCGGGGGAGCGGTGACCCTCGGCGCCGCGATGAACCACGCCGCCCTCAACATCGCCAACGCCCTGGGCGCCTGGCTCGGCGGCATCGTCATCGCCGCCGGCTACGGCTACCGTGCTCCGGCGCTCGTCGGTGCCGCCCTCGCGACGGTCGGGCTGGCGATCCTCCTGGTCTCCGCGACCGTCCACCGGCGCCAGGTCGCGGCCGCCGCACCCGCGTGACCCGGCGCGCCGTCGCCTGAGAGAATCGGAGCCATGTCCGCCACGACCGAGCACCCGCCCGTGCCGGAGACCGCCCAGCCGGCCGTGCCCGAGGGGGTCGCCCGCCCGCGCGTCCTCTCCGGGATCCAGCCGACCTCGGACTCCTTCCACCTCGGCAACTACGTGGGTGCGGTCCGGCAGTGGGTGGACCTGCAGCGCGACCACCAGCCGTTCTTCTTCATCGCGGACATGCACGCGCTGACCGTCGACTGGGACCCCAAGGCCCTGCGCGAGCGCACCCTGCGCGGCGCGGCCCAGCTGATCGCGGCCGGTGTCGACCCGGAGCGCTCGGCGATCTTCGTGCAGAGCCACGTGCCCGCCCACGCGCAGCTGGCCTGGGTGCTCAACGGCCTCACCGGCTTCGGCGAGGCGCGCCGGATGACCCAGTTCAAGGACAAGTCGGCCAAGGAGGGCGAGGGCGCCGCGAGCGTGGGCCTGTTCGCCTACCCGGTGCTGATGGCCGCCGACATCCTGCTCTACCGCCCGCACTACGTGCCGGTCGGCGAGGACCAGCGCCAGCACCTCGAGCTTACCCGCGACCTCGCCCAGCGCTTCAACAGGCGCTTCAAGAAGACTTTCCGGCTCCCCGAGCCGTACATCCTCAAGGCGACGGCGAAGCTGTACGACCTCCAGGAGCCGACGAAGAAGATGTCGAAGTCGAGCTCGGCCCCCGGCGGCATCATCGACATGCTCGACGACCCGAAGGTCACCGCGAAGAAGATCCGCTCGGCGGTCACCGACTCCGGCACCGAGGTCCGCTTCGACCAGGAGGAGAAGCCCGGCGTCAGCAACCTGCTCACGATCTACTCGGCCCTCACCGGCGAGTCGGTCGCTGCGCTCGAGGAGCAGTACGCCGGCCGCATGTACGGCGACCTCAAGAAGGACCTCGCCGAGGTGGTGGTCGAGTTCGTCACCCCGTTCCGCGAGCGGACCCTCGAGCTCCTCGACGACCAGGACCACCTCATGCAGGTCCTCGCCAGGGGCGCCGAGACGGCCGGTGCCGTCGCCGAGGCCACCCTGCGCGACGTCTACCAGCGGGTCGGCTTCGTCGCCCCCACCGCCCTGCGCTCCCCGGAGTCCTGATGACGGTGATCGGCGTCGCCATCGCGGTGCCGGAGCCGTGGGCCAGCCAGCTCTACGACTACCGGCTGGCCATCGGCGACCCCACCGCCGCCGGCGTGCCGAGCCACATCACCCTGATCCCGCCGACCGAGGTCGACGGGGACCTCACCGAGGTCGAGGAGCACCTCGCCGAGGCGGCGCGGAGCGTCGCCCCGTTCACCGTGCACCTGCGCGGCACCGCGACCTTCCGGCCGGTCTCGCCGGTGGTCTTCGTGGGCCTCGTCGAGGGGATCTCCCAGTGCGAGCAGCTCGCCGAGGCGGTCCGGCGCGGCCCGCTCGCCGTCGACCTGCACTTCCCCTACCACCCGCACGTCACGATCGCCCACCACCTCGACGACGCCGCCCTGGACCGGGCCTTCGAGGAGCTCGCCGGCTTCGACTGCCGCTTCGACGTCACCGACTTCCACCTCTACGTCCACGACGAGCAGGAGGGCTGGCGCTCCGCCCGCACCTTCCCGCTCTGACGCCTGCCGCACCTCCCCACCGGACCCTCCCGTGCCCGCCCCCGCCGCCCGCGCCCGCGCCGTCCTGGCCCGCGCCCGGCGGCGCTCCGCGGCGGTCGACCACGCCGCCCGGGCGGGTGAGCACTACCTGCGGGTCGAGGGCAACCAGCAGGCCGGCGGGGTCACCTACTACGGCTTCCTGTCGGTCTTCCCGCTGCTCGCGCTGGCGTTCTTCGCCGTCGGCTGGGCCTCCCGGGTCTTCCCCGACGCCCAGGACGCCCTGGTCGACGCGATCGACGCCGTGCTGCCGGGCCTGATCGGCTCCGGCGAGCACGACGTGTCCCTCGAGGACATCGAGGCTGCCGCCGGCAGCGTCGGGCTCGTCGGCGTCCTCGGCCTGCTGTACGCCGGCCTCGGCTGGGTCTCGTCGATGAGGTTCGCCCTGTCAGTGATGTTCGGCCTCCCGCGCGCCGAGCGGCCGTCGTACCTGCGCGGCAAGGGACGCGACCTCGGCGCGCTCTGCGTCCTGGGCCTCGTGCTGCTGCTCAGCGTCGCCGTCTCCGGTGTCGTCACCCGCCTCTCCGGGGAGGTGCTCGAGCTGGTCGGCCTGGCCAGCAGCCTCGGCTGGTTGCTCTCGATCGCCGCGCTCGCGCTCGGCGTCGCCATCGGCACCCTGCTGTTCTTCCTCATGTTCCGCCTGCTCGCCGAGCCACCGGCGCCCTCGCACGCGCTGTGGTCCGGCGCCCTGCTCGGTGCCGTCGGCTTCGAGCTGCTCAAACAGGCCTCCGGCCTGCTGCTGACCCTCACCCAGGGCCGGCCTGCCTTCCAGGCCTTCGGGATCGCGCTGATCCTGCTCGTCTGGATCAACTACTTCTCCCGGGTGGTGCTGCTCGCCGCCGCCTGGGCGCACACCGACGCGAGCCACAACCATCCCGTGGAAGGGGACACCCCGTGAAGCTCGAGCGCAAGCACGCGCTGCTGCTCCTGGCCGTCGCAGCCTGGAACGTCGTGACCTTCGGCAACTTCGCCAGGAACCTCTACGACGCCTGGGACGCGGGGGAGGACCGCGCCACCGGCTACTGGGTCGCGCACAGCGTGCTGATCGTCGTGAACTTCGTGATCGCCGTCCTCCTCGGCTCCCTCGGCTGGAAGGCCCTCCGCGCCAGCAAGTCCTCCTGACCCGTCGAGACGTCAGTTGTGGCGGGTCGAGGCGTCACTTGTGGCGGGTCGAGACGTCACCTGTGGCGGGTTGAAGCGTCAGTTGTGGCGGGTCGAGACGTCAGGCGCTCGTACTGACCTCTCGACGTGCCGGAAGTGACGCCTCGACGTGCCGGAAGTGACGCCTCGACGTGCCGGAAGTGACCGCTCGACACGCCACATCTGACGCTTCAACATGCCGGATCTGACCACTCGACACGGGAGGGGCGGGTCAGAGGTTGCTGCCGAGGAGGAAGTACGTCGTCATCGGGCCCTTGCCCTTGACGTCGACCACCTGCGGGTCGCTGAAGGTGTAGCGGCTCTCGAGGAGGGCGTGGGTGGCGGCGGAGACCTGGATGCGGTGGGGGCGGCCGTGCGACTCCATCCGGCTCGCGGTGTTCACCGTGTCGCCCCACAGGTCGTAGGTGAACCGGCGCCGGCCGATGACACCGGCGACGACCGGGCCGGAGGCGATGCCGATCCGCATCGCGATCGGGCTGGGCCAGGCGGGGGAGAGGCGGGCCAGCGTGCGCTGCATGTCGAGCGCCAGCTCGGCCAGGGACGCGGCGTGGTCGGGGTCCGGCTCCGGCAGCCCGGCGACGGCCATGTAGGCGTCCCCGACGGTCTTGATCTTCTCGATGCCGCGCGCCTCGCAGAGCTCGTCGAACTCGCGGAACATCGTGTCGAGCAGCTGCACCAGCTCCTCGGGCGCGAGCGCCTCGGAGACCGGCGTGAAGCCAACGATGTCGGAGAAGAGCACGCTCACCTCCGGCGCCGAGTCCGCGATCGCGCCCGGCTCGGTGCGCAGCCGGCGCGCGATGGGGGCGGGCAGCACGTTGTGCAGCAGCTCGTCGGAGCGGGCCTGCTCGGCCTCGACCTCGCGCTGGCGCAGGTAGTCGGTGCGGCGCAGCTTCTCCAGCGAGAAGCCGATGACGACGGCGATCGCGGCCAGGCCGAGCGTCGGCGCCACGTTGCGCGCCAGGGCGTCCACGCCCTGCAGCGCGCCGGGGAGGCTGAGGCACACCGCCGAGTAGACCCCGGCCATCACCAGCACGGCGTGCATCCGCAGCCGCAGCAGGCCGATCGCGCCGAAGAGGGTGACCGTGCACGAGGTGGTGAGGTACTCGGTCGGGAAGTCGGCCGCGCGCCCCAGCGTCGTGCCGAGCATCAGCAGCACGACCGTCAGCAGCACCACCGAGGACACCTGCAGGTGCCGGCCGACCCAGATGGCTCGCCCGGTGACGACCACCGCACAGGCGAAGAGCAGCACCACGGCCAGCCGGACCAGGCTGACGTCGAGCTGGAGCTCGTCGAGGACGAGGACGTCGACCACGCCGTAGGCGAGGGTGAGCGCGATCCCGATGTAGAGCGCGAAGCGTCCCTCGGCGAGGCCGCGCACGTCGTCGTACGACGTGAACTCCCGCTCCGCGCGGGCGTCGTCGAGCTCCAGCAGCCACCGCCCCATGTGCAGCTGCACGTGCTGCTCCTGCAGCCAGCCGCCGATCGTCCTCAGCCCCACGCGCCGATCGTGGCAGACCCGGGCGGCCTGGTCCCGCACCGGGCGGAAAAGCGACGCCGGCCCGTCGCGTGGTGCGACGGGCCGGCGATGAGGAGGTGCGCGGGGCTCAGTGGCCGTTCTTGAGCGCGGTGCGCAGGTCCTTGTTGAGCTGCGAGATCACGTCGAGCGGGATCTCCTTGGGGCACGCCGCCGCGCACTCACCGATGTTGGTGCAGCCGCCGAAGCCCTCCGCGTCGTGCTGGCCGACCATGTCGACGACGCGGGACCACCGCTCGGGCTGGCCCTGCGGGAGCTCGCCGAGGTGGGTGATCTTCGCGCCCATGAACAGCGAGGCGGAGCCGTTGGGGCAGGCCGCGACGCAGGCGCCGCAACCGATGCACGTGGCGACGTTGAACGCCCGCATGGCCTTGTCGCGCGGGGCCGGGACCGAGTTGGCCTCGGGCGCCGAGCCGGTGTTCGCGGAGATGTAGCCGCCGGCCTGGATGATGCGGTCGAACGCGGAGCGGTCGACGATCAGGTCCTTGAGCACCGGGAACGGCTCGGCGCGCCACGGCTCGATGGTGATCGTGTCGCCGTCGTTGAACGAGCGCATGTGCAGCTGGCAGGTCGTGGTGACCTCCGGGCCGTGCGCCTGGCCGTTGATCATCAGCGAGCACATGCCGCAGATGCCCTCGCGACAGTCGGAGTCGAACGCGACCGGCTCCTCGCCCTGGGTGACCAGCTGCTCGTTGAGCAGGTCGAGCATCTCCAGGAAGGACATGTCCTTCGAGACGCCATCGAGCTCGTAGGTCTTGATCGCGCCCTCGGCAGTCGGGCCCGCCTGCCGCCAGATCTTGAGGGTGAGCTTCACTTGTAGGACCTCTGCTTCATCTCGATGGCCGTGTAGATCAGGTCTTCCTTGTGCAGGACCGGCTGGCCGCCCTCGTTCGAGTCGCCGCCCCACTCCCACGCGGCCACGTAGGCGAACTCGTCGTCGTGGCGCAACGCCTCGCCGTCCTCGGTCTGCGACTCGGCACGGAAGTGGCCGCCGCAGGACTCGCGCCGGTTGAGCGCGTCGATGCACATCAGCTCGCCGAGCTCGAGGAAGTCGGCGACCCGGCCGGCCTTCTCGAGGTCCTGGTTGAGGGAGTCGGCCGAGCCGAGCACCTTGACGTTCTTCCAGAAGTCGGCGCGCAGGTCGCGGATCTTCTGGATGGCGGTCTTGAGGCCCTCCTCGGTGCGCTCCATGCCGCAGTACTCCCACATGATCGAGCCGAGCTCCTTGTGGTAGCTCTCGACCGAGCGGGTGCCGTTGACCGACATGAACTTGTTGACGCGCTCCTGGACCGACTCGAGCGCCTCGACGACCGCGGGGTGGCTCTCGGAGACGGGCTCGAACGGGCCGTCGGCGAGGTACTCGCGGATCGTGTTCGGGAGCACGAAGTAGCCGTCGGCCAGGCCCTGCATCAGGGCGGAGGCGCCGAGGCGGTTCGCGCCGTGGTCGGAGAAGTTCGCCTCACCGGCGACGAACAGGCCCTCGATGTTCGACTGCAGCTCGTAGTCGACCCACAGGCCGCCCATCACGTAGTGCACGGCGGGGTAGATGCGCATCGGCACCTGGTACGGGTTCTCGCCCGTGATCCGCTCGTACATGTCGAAGAGGTTGTCGTACTTCTCGCGGACCGCGTCCTCGCCGAGGCGGGCGATCGCGTCCTTGAAGTCGAGGTAGACACCGCGACGGACGAGGCGCTCCTCGCCGTCGGCACCGACCTCGGCGACCTGGGGACCGACACCGCGGCCCTCGTCGCACATGTACTTCGCGGCACGCGAGGCGATGTCGCGGGGGACCAGGTTGCCGAAGGAGGGGTAGATCCGCTCCAGGAAGTAGTCGCGGTCCTCCTCGGGGATCTCGCGCGGGTCCTTGTCGCAGTCCGCGGCGTTCTTGGGTACCCAGATCCGGCCGTCGTTGCGCAGCGACTCCGACATCAGGGTCAGCTTCGACTGGTGGCTACCGGTGACCGGGATGCAGGTCGGGTGGATCTGCGTGTAGCAGGGGTTCGCCATGTAGGCGCCCTTGCGGTGCGCACGCCACGCGGCGGTGACGTTCGAGCCCATCGCGTTGGTCGACAGGTAGAAGACGTTGCCGTAGCCGCCGGAGGCGAGGACGACGACGTCGGCGAGGTGGGTCTCGATCGCGCCGGTCACCATGTCGCGCGCGACGATGCCGCGGGCCTTGCCGTCGACGACGATCAGCTCGAGCATCTCGTGGCGGGTGAACTGCTCGACCGTGCCGGCCGCCACCTGGCGCTCCATGGCCTGGTAGGCACCGAGCAGCAGCTGCTGGCCCGTCTGGCCGCGGGCGTAGAAGGTGCGGGACACCTGGACGCCACCGAAGGAGCGGTTGTCGAGCAGGCCGCCGTACTCACGGGCGAACGGGACGCCCTGGGCGACGCACTGGTCGATGATGTTCGCCGAGACCTCGGCGAGGCGGTAGACGTTCGACTCGCGGGCGCGGTAGTCGCCGCCCTTGACCGTGTCGTAGAAGAGGCGGTACGTCGAGTCGCCGTCCTCCTTGTAGTTCTTCGCCGCGTTGATGCCGCCCTGGGCGGCGATCGAGTGGGCGCGACGCGGGGAGTCCTGGTAGCAGAAGGACTTCACGTTGTAGCCGGCCTCGCCGAGCGTGGCGGCGGCGGCGCCGCCGGCCAGGCCGGTGCCGACGATGATGATCGACAGCTTGCGGCGGTTCGCCGGGTTGACGAGCCGGTTCTCGAACTTGCGGGTCGTCCAGCGCTCGGCGATCGGGCCGGTCGGCGCCTTCTCGTCGACGAGCTTCTCGCCGAGCTGGTAGAAGCCAGCGGCGTCGTCGGACTTCTGGACGGGAGCCTCGTTGGTCGGGGTCAGACCGGGGAGGTAGTGGGTTCCTGCAGCCATGGTTTCGTGTGGCCCCTTACTTCTCGATGATGCCGACGAGCACGGACAGCGGAACCAGCGAGAAACCGCCGGCGATGACGATGGCGACGACCCAGCCGGCCGCGCGGGCCCGCGCCCGGGACGCGGCCGAGTTGGTGAGGCCAAGCGTCTGGAGCGAGCTGAACGTGCCGTGGTGGAGGTGGAAGGCGAGGGCGAGCATGGCGACGAGGTAGATGATCGTCATCCACCACAGGTCGAAGGTCTCCACGAGCAGGGCGTAGGGGTTCTCGCCGCCGGTCTCGCCGTTGCTCGGGTTGATCTTGACGATGGTGAAGTTGAGCAGGTGCCACACGACGAAGGCCAGCAGCGTCAGGCCGCCCCAGCGCATGGTGCGCGAGGACAGCGACGAGCCGACGTTCTTCTTCGCCACGTACTTCACCGGGCGGGCCTTGGCGGCGCGCTTCCACAGCGCGACCGCGGCGCCCACGTGGGCGAGCAGCGCCACGATGAGGCCGACCCGCATGATCCAGAGGAAGCCCTCGTGCGGGAGCATCGGCTCACCGAGCTCGCGCAGGTGGTGCGCGTACTCGTTGAAGGACTCCTCGCCGGAGAAGGCCTTGAGGTTGCCGTACATGTGCCCCAGGACGAAGGCGATGAACAGCAGGCCGCTCACGGCCATCAGGATTTTGAGGGCGATGGTCGTGCGGGCCGCACGAGAGCCCTTGACCAGTTGAGGTCGCGTCGTCGTTGCCACGGAGGGCCACGCTACTCCCGCTACTGGGCGGTAGGTGACCCGGATCATGTGAGATATGCACGTAAGGCAAGCCTTACTCGCGTGGACACTGCGCAACCGGAGGGGCTCGCCCTGGTGACGCGGCCACGGGTTCTGCAGCTCAGAGCACCGCGCCGGGGTTGAGGATCCCGTCGGGGTCGAGCGCGTCCTTGATCCGCCGGTTGAGGGCCATCACGTCGGGCCCGAGCTGGTCGGGCAGCGGCCCTTTCTTGGCGCGGCCGACGCCGTGCTCGCCGGTGATCGTGCCGCCGAGCCGGATCGCGAGCGCCATGACCGCGTCGAACGCCCGCCGCGCACCGGCCGCGGAGGCCGGGTCGGCGGCGTCGTACACGACGAGGGGGTGGGTGTTGCCGTCACCGGCGTGCGCGACGAGGGCGATCTCGACGCCGCACTCGCGGGCGACCTCGCCGATCCCGTCCACGAGGTCGGGCAGCAGCGGCACCGGGACGCCGACGTCCTCGAAGAGCACGCTGCCGCGCGCCTCGAGGGCGTGGAAGGCGTTGCGGCGCGCGGAGACGAACAGCTCGGCCTCGTCGGCGTCGGTGGTGGTGAAGACCTCGTCCGCGCCGGCGGCCTCGCAGCACTCGCGGACGATCGCGACCTCCTGCTCGCACGATCCCGGCGGCGCGTCGGACTGCGCCACGAGCAGCGCACCCGCCGTGCGGTCGAGGCCGTGCGAGCGCCAGTCCTCGACGGCGTTGATGGTCACGCCGTCCATCAGCTCCAGCATCGAGCAGCGGACCCGGCTTCGGATCGCGACCACGGCCTCCGACGCCGCGACCACGGACGGGAAGGTGCTGACCAGGGTGGCGCCGGCGACCTGGCGGGGGATCAGCCGCAGCACGGCCCGGGTGATGACGCCGAGGGTGCCCTCGCTGCCGACGAAGAGCTTCATCAGCGACAGCCCGGCGACGTCCTTGATCTGCTTGCCGCCGAGCCGGACCAGCGTGCCGTCGGCGAGCACGACGTCCATGCCGAGCACGTAGTCGGTGGTGACGCCGTACTTCACGCAGCACAGGCCGCCGGCGTTGGTCGCGAGGTTGCCGCCGATCGAGCAGATCTCGTACGACGACGGGTCGGGCGGGTACCACAGCCCGTGCTCCGCCGCGGCGCGCTTCACCTCCGCGTTCAGCGCACCGGGCTCGACCACGGCGACCTGGCTGGCCGGGTCGATCTCGATCGCACGCATCCGGTCCAGCGAGATGGTGATCCCGCCGTCGACCGCGGACGAGCCGCCGGACAGGCCGGTGCCGGCGCCGCGGGGCACCACCGGGACGCGGTGCCGGGCGGCCCAGCGGACCGCGGCCTGCACCTGCTCGGCGTCCTCCGCGCGCACCACCGCGACCGGTTGCCCGGCCGAGCCGTCGCGGGCGAAGTCCTCGCGGTACTTCTCGACCTCCGCGGCACCGGTGACCACCACGCCGGGCGGCAACGCGGCGACGAGCTCGTCGAGAGGTGCTTCGACCATCGTGGCGTCGGCCTCCATGGGCCGAGTCTGCCAGCCGTCGTGGCCGGGCACAGGAGGTTGCGCACGTGGTTCCCGTGGGGGCTCCAGGACGGCGCGGTCGGGGGCGGGTGGTTGTCGCGGGTTGTCGCGGGTTGTCGCGGGTCGTCGCGGGTACCGGCGCGTGATCGACGCCGCTTATCGGGCGATGGAAAGGGCGTCTTTGACTTGCCTCGGGGCGCAGGCCACGCTGAAGGCGGCGCTGGATCGGGACGCGGACTGCACGACGGACCAGGAAGTGGGATGGCACGCATGGGCTCGGACAAGGACCCGAAGGACGACCTGCAGGTCTCGGCGCCGAAGAAGTGGGCCGCCGGCGTTCCCGCCGTGGCGCACGCGATGGAGTTCTCCCTCGCCCAGGCCGGCCCACGCCGTACGGCGCTGACGCTGTTCAACCTCAACCAGACCGACGGCATCGACTGCCCGGGCTGCGCCTGGCCCGACCCGAAGCACCGGCACCGCAACGAGTACTGCGAGAACGGCGCCAAGCACGTCGCTGACGAGGCGACCACCCGCCGCGTCACGCGCGAGTTCTTCGCCGAGCACGCGGTCGCCGAGCTCGACCAGAAGTCCGACCTGTGGCTGAACCAGCAGGGCCGGCTGACCGAGCCGGTGGTCAAGCGCCCCGGCGGCACGCACTACGAGCCGATCAGCTGGGACGACGCCCTCGACCTGGTGGCGGGCGAGCTCACCTCCCTGGGCTCGCCGGACGAGGCAATGTTCTACACCTCCGGCCGGGTCAGCAACGAGGCGGCGTTCCTGCTGCAGCTGCTCGCCCGCACGTACGGCACCAACAACCTGCCGGACTGCTCGAACATGTGCCACGAGTCGAGCGGGTCCGGGCTCGGGGAGACGCTCGGCGTCGGCAAGGGGACCGTCTCGCTGGAGGACATCCACCAGGCCGACCTGGTGTTCGTGGTGGGCCAGAACCCCGGCACCAACCACCCGCGGATGCTGACCGCGCTCGAGGAGACCAAGCGCAACGGCGGCAGGGTGATCGCGGTCAACCCCCTGCCCGAGGCCGGGCTCTTCCGGTTCAAGAACCCGCAGAAGCCGCGTGGCGTCGTGGGCCGCGGCACCCCGATCGCCGACCGCTTCCTCAAGATCCGCCCGGGCGGCGACCTGGCCCTGTTCCAGGCGCTCAACCGGCTGCTGCTGGAGGCCGAGGACGACGCCCCGGGCACCGTGCTCGACCACGACTTCATCCAGTCCGACACCACCGGCTTCGACGAGTTCGCCGCCCACACCCGCACCGTCACCTACGAGCACGTGCTCGAGGCGACCGGCCTGGCCCGCGACGAGATCGAGGCCGTGCACCGCGAGGTCCTCGCCAGCCGGCGGGTCATCGTGTGCTGGGCGATGGGCCTGACCCAGCACCGCCACGGCGTGCCGACGATCCGCGAGATCGTGAACTTCCTGCTGCTGCGCGGCAACCTCGGCTGTCCCGGCGCGGGTGTGTGCCCGGTCCGCGGTCACAGCAACGTGCAGGGCGACCGCACGATGGGGATCTGGGAGCGACCCACCGACGAGTTCCTCGACGCCCTCGGCAGGGAGTTCTCCTTCGAGCCGCCGCGCGAGCACGGCTACGACTCCGTCGCCGGCGTGAAGGCGATGCTCGAGGGCAGGGCGAAGGTCTTCATCGGCTTCGCCGGCAACTTCGTGCGCGCCATGTCCGACAGCGCCGTGACCGAGGACGCCCTGCGCCGCTGCCGGCTGACCGTCCAGGTCTCGACGAAGCTCAACCGGTCCCACACCGTGTGCGGCGAGACCGCGCTCATCCTGCCGACCCTCGGGCGCAGCGACCGCGACGTCCAGGCCAGCGGCGAGCAGTTCGTCACCGTCGAGGACTCGATGAGCGAGGTCCACCAGTCCCGCGGCCGTCTCGACCCTGCCTCGCCGCACCTGCTGAGCGAGGTCGCGATCATCTGCAGGCTCGCCCGCCGCACGCTGCGCGAGGGTACGCCGGGCGCCGCGATCCCCTGGGAGGACTTCGAGGCCGACTACAGCCGGATCCGCGACCGGATCTCCCGCGTCGTGCCGGGCTTCGAGGACTTCAACGCCCGGGTCGCCGAGCCCGGCGGCTTCCGCCTGCCGAGCCCGGTCAACGAGCGCCGCTACCCGACGCCGAGCGGCAAGGCGGTCTTCTCCTGCAACGACCTGGACATGATCACCGCCCCGCCGGGCCACCTGGTGCTGCAGAGCCTGCGCTCGCACGACCAGTGGAACACCATCCCCTACGCGATGAACGACCGCTACCGCGGCGTCCACGACGCCCGCCGGGTGGTGATGGTGAACCCGGTCGACCTGGCCGAGCTCGGCCTCGAGGACCGCCAGCTCGTCGACATCGTCAGCGTGTGGACGGACGGCTCCGAGCGGCGCGCCGAGGGCTTCCGGGTCGTGTCCTACCCGGCCGCGCGCGGGTCCGCCGCGTCCTACTACCCCGAGACCAACGTGCTGGTCCCGCTCGACAGCATCGCCGACGTCAGCCGCACGCCGACCTACAAGGGCGTCATCGTCCGGCTCGAGCCGGCCGGCAGCGCGGGCTGACCGCGCACGAGGAGAGGAGCCGCCGATGGGCCGCGTGACCGCACGGCGCAGGGTGCTGCGCATCCGCGACGGGGTCGTCGACCAGCGTCCCGACACCCTCGCGGCCGAGGAGCCGATGGAGATCCGGGTCGGCGGCCGGCCGCTCACCGTGACCATGCGCACGCCCGGCGACGACTTCGACCTCGCCGTGGGCTTCCTGGTCGGTGAGGGCGTGGTGCGCACCGCCGCCGACGTGGTGACGGCGCGCTACTGCGCCGGCGCGACCGAGGACGGCACCAACACCTACAACGTCGTCGACGTCGCGCTCGCGCCGTCCGTGCCGCCGCCGGACGCGTCGCTGGAGCGCAGCTTCTACACCACCTCCTCGTGCGGCCTGTGCGGCAAGGCGAGCCTCGACGCCGTGCGTACGGCGTCGGCCTGGTCCGTCGCCGACGACCCGCTCCGCGTCACGCCGGAGCTGCTGGCCGCCCTGCCCGTGCGGCTGCGCGAGGCGCAGCGGGTCTTCGACCGCACCGGCGGGCTGCACGCGGCGGGGCTGTTCTCCGCCGACGGCGAGCTGCTCGTGGTGCGCGAGGACGTCGGGCGCCACAACGCGGTCGACAAGGTCGTCGGCCACGCGCTGCGCAACGACCTGCTGCCGCTGCGCGGGACGGTGCTCGCCGTCAGCGGGCGCGCGTCCTTCGAGCTCGTGCAGAAGGCCGTGATGGCAGGGATCCCCGCACTGGCGGCGGTCTCCGCGCCCTCGTCGCTCGCGGTCGACCTGGCCGAGGAGCAGGGGATGACCCTCGTCGGGTTCCTGCGCGGTGCGTCGATGAACGTCTACGCCGGCGCCGGGCGGGTCGTCGTCGACGAGCCCGCACTGCTCGGCTGACCGCTCAGCCGGCGACGCCGGCCGTGCTCCCGGCGACCTCGCTGAGGTCGACCTCGCGGGCGACCTCGACCAGCGCGCGGGTCAGCAACGACTCGGGGCCGTGGCCGGCGAGCACGAGCCCGACCTGGTAGCTGCGCCGCGGTCGGGGGAGCGGCAGCGCACGGATCCCCTCCGGCACGCCGAAGCTCGGCAGCCAGGTGTGCGGGACGACGCTGGACAGGCCCATCGACACCACGTGGTCGTAGATCGCGGAGATGGTGTCGGTCTCGACGACGACGCGGGCCTCGGTGCCGGTGTCGGCGAGGTGGCCGTCGATGATCCGGCGGTTCTGCATGTCCGGCGTCAGCAGGCACAGCGGCGCCGCAGCGGCGTCGGACCAGTCGGCGCCGTCCCGGCGGCCCAGCGCCCCGTCGGCCGGTGTCAGCAGGAGGTAGCGCTCGCGGTAGAGCGGCACCACCCGGACCGGGCCGAGCGGCTCCCCGTCCACGTAGGTCATGCCCACGTCGATGTCGAAGTCGTTGAGCCGGCGCACGATCTCCCGCGAGGACGTCGACTCCAGCAGGAAGCGGACCAGCGGGTGCCGCTGGCGCAACGGCGTCGTGAGCAGCGACGCGACGCTCAGCGCCGTCGGGATCGCGCCGATCCTCAGCGTCCCCGACAGCTCGCCGCGCATCGCCGCGAGCTGCTGGTTGAGCGCCGCCCGCTCGGCGAGCATCTGCTGCGCCCAGTGCAGCACCTCCTCGCCCTCGGGGGTGAACCCCTCGAACCGCTGGCCCCGCTTGACGACCTGCACGCCGAGCTCGCGCTCGAGCTTGCGAATGCCGGCCGACAGGGCGGGCTGCGTGACGTGGCAGGACTCCGCAGCCCGGCCGAAGTGGCCCTCGCGCGCCAGCGCGGCGAGGTACTCCAGGCGACGCAGCAGCATGCGCCATGCCTACCACGGCGGCGGGCGCCGTCCGGTCAGGCGCGAGCCCCCGCACGCACCGCGAGGTGGCGGGTGAGCAGCTCGTCCACCGCGTCGGCCCACGTGCGCCGCAGCGCCCACGAACGGGCCTCGCTGCCGAGCAGGTGCCGGTGCGGGTCGGCCGCCACCGCGGCCACCGCACCGACCAGGTCGCGGGTGCTGCCCGGCGGGTAGAGCACCCCGGTCGAGAGGTGGTCCACGACGCTGCGGGCGCCACCGGAGCGCGGCGCGACGAGGGGTACGCCGGACGCGGCGGCCTGCCGCAGCGTGTGGCAGTCGGTCTCGTGCTCGCCCGGGTGCACCAGCACGTCGAGCGAGGGCAGGGCGACCGTCAGGTCACCCGTCGACAGCCCGCCGGTGAAGCGGGCGGTCGGCAGCCGGCGGGTCAGCCAGCCGCGCTCGGGTCCCTCGCCGACGACCACGACGCGGAGCCCGGGCAGGGCGGCGAGGCCGGCCAGTCGTCGTACCCCGGCGGGCTTGTGGAGGCCGCCGACGTAGCCGACCACCACCCGTGGGCCGCCGGGCGAGCTCGCCCGCGACCACACCGAGTGCAGCCACGGGTCGCGCAGCCGCGGGGTGAAGGCGCGCACGTCCACGCCGGGCTCCCACAGGTGGGCGACGACACCCATCTCGGCTGCCCGGCCGACCATCCACGGCGACGTGACCAGCACCGTGTCGGCGTGCTCGACGACGCGCGAACGCCAGTGGTCGGCGGCGAGGTCGAGGACCGCGGACTGCTCGACCACGATGCTGCGGACGCCGGTGCGGGCGGCGTGACGCACCGCCTTGCGCCCGACGTGGCGCGGGGTGTGGGCCTGGACGACGTCGGGCTCGAAGGCGTCGACGGCAGCGCGGACCTGGCTGCCGGTGGACTCGGGCTGCCGGACGCGGACGACCTCACAGCCGCGGTAGCTGCGCAGGCCCGGCCCCGGGGCGACGATCCGCACGGTGTGGCCGAGGTCGACGAGCCGGTCCACGGTCGCCTTGATGGTGACCGTCGTGCTGTCGACCGTGGGGTAGAAGCTGTCGGTCGCGAGCAGGATCCTCATGGGCTCCACGGTCCGCCGTGCGTGTGACGTGCTCCACCACCCGCAGGTAGCGGAACGGTGAACTCCAGGGGGCGCTCAGGGGCGGCGCAGCAGGCCGAGCGCCGCGACCACGACGGCCCACACCCCGAGCAGGCTGCTGACGGGGAAGAGCGGGTCGAAGGTGTCGACGAACGCGATCGTCGCCGACGCCACCGCGAAGGCGACGCCGCCGACGGTGCCGGCGACGGCGAGCACGCGGTTGCCGAGCGCACCGGTCAGGCCGCCGACGACGGCGAGCGCGGCCATCGCCAGGCCCCACACCGGGTTCACGAGCGTCTCCACGCCCATGAACAGCCCGGCGAGCGGGGTCATCTCGCCGTCGGCGATGCCGTCAGCCTGGGTGCCCGCCAGCAGGTGCACCAGCGCGCCGGCGGTCGCGACGACGGAGACGATCGTGGCCACGCGGAGCGTGCGTCGTACCGGCGCCGGCCAGCCGGCCTGCCGGTAGAGCGCGACGAGGCCGGCGGCGAGGCAGGCGAAGCCGAGCAGGCCGACGGCGTGCGCGGGGTACCAGAGGTCGTCGACGAGCATCGAGTGCAGCTGGGCGGTCTTGTCGCCCTCGTCGCTGCCCTGGGGGTGCATC
Source organism: Nocardioides sp. J54 (assembly GCF_000519005.1). Classification (GTDB taxonomy): domain Bacteria; phylum Actinomycetota; class Actinomycetes; order Propionibacteriales; family Nocardioidaceae; genus Nocardioides. The sequence goes on from NZ_JAER01000001.1 coordinate 153,786, forward strand.
GGGCCGCTGGCGACCCAGGCGACGCCGCCCACGACGAGCAGGGCGGCGCCGAGGCGGTCGAGGATCGGGGAGGTCCGGGACGTCGCCCGGTGGTCGGTGGAGGTCATGCCTCCACGCTCGCCCCGGCAGGCGTCCGGCACATCGGGGGCGGCCCTCGCCGGTTCGAGGGAGAACCCTCGTGCGCCGGGGCCGCCGGCGTGCCAGCATCAGGACATGGTGCCCACAGCCGGGCGCGAGGCCGCCGTCGCCGCGGTCGCGGTCGTCGTCCTGGGCCTGGTCAGCGGCGGGTTCTCGCTCGGCTTCGCGTGGAGCAACCTGCACAACGCGCTGCTCGCCGTCTCCTTCGCGGCCGTGGGCCTCTACGTGCTGCGGGCCCGGCCGCGCCACCTCATCGACGGGCTCTTCGTCGTCGCCGGCGTGCAGTCGGCGGTGATGTTCTTCGGCCGCCAGTACGGCCTGCACGAACCCGCGCTGCCCGCCTCGGACTGGCTCGCCTGGCTCTCCATCTGGCAGGTGCCGCTGGAGATGGCCCTCGTCGGGACCGCGCTGCTGACCTTCCCGAGCGGCCGGCTCCTGTCGCCGGCCTAGCGCTGGCCGCTCGGCGCGATGCTCGGCCTGTGCGGGCTGCTCGCACTGGCCTCGGCGCTCTGGCCGATCGAGGACGACTGGCGCCACGGCGACATCGAGTTCCCGTTCGTGCTCGGCGACCCGGAAGCGGCGCGCGCGGTGCTCGTGCCGGTCCAGCTCACCTGCTACCAGAGCTTCCTGCTGCTGTGGGTGGTGGCGGTCGTCGTCCGCGCGCGGCGGGCCGGCGACGACGAGACCCGCCAGCTGCGGTGGCTGGTCTCCGCGGTGACGCTCATGGCCGTCGTGCTGGTCGTTGGCACGGTCGTGGCCGGCACCGTCGTCCCCGGGCTGCTCGCCGCCTCGCTGATCCCTCTCGCCGCCGGGGTCGCGGTGGTCAAGCACCGGCTCTACGACATCGACCCGGTCATCGACCGCACGATCGTCGTCGGTGCGCTGGCGGTGCTGGTGACGGCCGGCTACGTCGTGCTCGTCGTCGGGGTCGGCCAGCTCCTGCCGGTGCCCGAGGGCGTGCTGTCGGTGGTGGCGACGGCCGTCGTCGCCGTCGCCTTCGAGCCCGTACGACGCCGTGCCCAGCAGCTGGCGACCCGGCTCGTGCACGGCCGGCGTGCCACCCCCTACGAGGCGCTGGCTGCGCTGTCCGAGCGGGTCGAGGACTCCCCGGACGACCTGCTCGCCGGCGTCGCGGCCACCGTCGCGAACGCCGTGGGTGCCGAGCAGGTCGTCGTGTGGGCCGGTGCCGAGGACCGGCTCCGGGCGGTCGCGGCTTGGCACCCACGGCGAGCTGCCCGAGCGCCCGGCGCCGGGCACGCTGTGCCGCGAGGCCCGGCTGGCGGGGGAGGTGCGCGGCGCGGTGTCGGTGCACAAGCCGGCCGGAGCCCCGCTGACCGCCGCCGAGGTGCGGCTGCTCGCCGACCTCGCCGGCCAGGTCGCGCTGGTGATCGACCGGCAGGAGAAGGACGAGGAGCTGCGCGCCGCCGCCCGCCGCGTGGTCACCGCGCAGGACGCGGCGCGGCGCCGGATCGAGCGCGACCTGCACGACGGCGCCCAGCAGCGCCTGCTCGCCCTGGGGGCCGAGCTCGGCGGCATCGCCCAGCGAACGTCGTCGGCCGACGACGACCTCGCCCGGGCGCGGCGCGGGACCGGCTGCTGGAGGCGACCGCGGAGCTGCGGGTGCTCGCCCGCGGGCTCCACCCGCAGGTGCTCGCTCAGGACGGGCTCGCCGCCGCCCTCGCGTCGCTGGCCGACACCGCGCCGCTCCCGGTCCGCCTCGACCTGCGCCTGCCCGACCGGCTTCCGGCGGAGGTCGAGGCGACGGCGTACTTCCTGGCGAGCGAGGCGGTCACCAACGCCGCACGGCACTCCGGCGCGGGCGTCGTGTGCCTGACCGCGCGCCGCACGCGCGGCGGGCTCGAGGTGGAGGTGGCCGACGACGGGGTCGGTGGCGCCGACGCGAGCCGGGGGAGCGGGCTGCAGGGCCTGGCCGACCGCCTGGCGGTGCTGGGCGCCCGGCTGGTCGTGTCCAGCCCCACGGACGGCGGCACCCGGGTGCGGGCGGTGATCCCGTGCGCGTGATCCTGGCCGACGACGGCGTGCTCTTCCGCGAGGGCCTCGCCCGGCTGCTGCAGGAGGCGGGGGGTGGACGTGGTCGGCCAGGCCGGCGACGCCCCCGGCCTGCCCGCGCTCGTCGAGGCCGACCCTCCCGACGCCGTCGTCGACCTGCGGATGCCCCCTGGCTTCGGCACCGAGGGCATCGACGTCGCGGTCCGGATCCGCGAGGCGCTCCCGCAGGTCGCCGTGATGCTGCTGTCGCAGTACGTCGAGGCGCACCACGCGTTGCGGCTGATGACCGAGTTCGACGGCCGGGTCGGCTACCTGCTCAAGGACCGGGTCTCCGACCCCGCCGTGTTCGCCGGTGACCTGCGCCGCATCACCGCGGGCGAGGTCGTCATCGACGCCGAGCTGGTCACCCGGCTGCTCACCCGACGCCGCGAGCGCGACCCGCTGGAGGCGCTGACCGCCCGCGAGCGGTCGGCGCTCGGGCTGATGGCGCAGGGCCTGTCGAACGTCGCGATCGCCGACGAGCTCTGCCTGAGCCCGAAGACCGTCGAGGCGCACGTCAGCAGCATCTTCACCAAGCTCGACCTGCCGCCGAGCGAGCGGGACAACCGCCGCGTGCTCGCCGTGCTGCGCTTCCTCCGGCAGCAGTAGCCACGAGCGGGTGGGAGCGCACCGGCCCCGTCCCGGTGTCGGTGGTCGCACCTAGGTTGGCGGGATGGACATGAAGCTCGAGCTGGTGATGGTTCCGGTGACCGACGTCGACCGGGCCAAGGAGTTCTACGTGCGGGCCGGTTTCAACGCCGACCACGACCAGACGGTCAGTGAGGAGATCAGGTTCGTGCAGCTCACCCCACCGGGGTCGGGCTGCTCGATCGCGGTCGGCAAGGGCTTGACCGGGATGGCGCCGGGCTCGCTCGACAACCTGCAGATGGTCGTCGCCGACGCCGACGAGACCCATGCCGAGCTGACCGCTCGTGGCATCGACGTCTCGCCCGTCGAGGACCTGGCGTGGGGACGGTTCGTCCGCTTCGCCGACCCCGACGGCAACCGCTGGGCGCTGCAGCAGCTCCCGGACTGGAGCGGGTCGTCGGCTACTGCCCGGTAGCCGGACATATCTCACACCGGCAGTAACCGGGGTCATGTCGCGGTTAGGCTTGACCCTCGTGACTGACTCGCCCCTGACGTTGGCGCAACCCGAGGACGCGCACACGCGCGCCGAGTGGGAGGCCGCCACCGCCGCCGTGCTGCGCAAGACGCGCAAGCTCGGCGACAACGACCCTGACAGCGCCGTGTGGGACAAACTGACCCGCACCACGCTGGACGGCATCGGCATCACGCCGCTGGGCATGCCCGGCGGCGAGCCGACCCCCGTCCGGCCGACCCGGCAGGGGGCGTGGGACATCCGCAGCCTCGTCAGCGGGCCCGACGCGAAGCTCGCCAACGAGGCCGCCCTGGTCGACCTCGACGGCGGCGTCACCAGCCTGTGGCTGGCCGCCGACGAGCAGACCGACGTCGCGGGCGTGCTCGCTGGAGTGCTGCTCGACCTCGCGCCCGTCGTCCTCGACGCCCCGAGCGCGACCACCGCGGTCGCCGAGGCCTTCCTCGCGCTCCCCGGCGCCAAGCACCCCGACAGCAACCTGGGCATCGACCCGCTCGGCGTCATGCTGCGCGAGGTCCCGATCGCCGTGGACGAGGCCGTCGCCGAGCTGCAGGTGCTGGCGCGCAAGGCGCACCAGAACGACGTCCGCGCGATCGTCGTCGACGCCACCGCGGCGCACGACCTCGGCGCCAGCGACGCGCAGGAGCTCGGCTGGTCCATCGCCGCCGGCGTCGCCTACCTGCGCTGGCTCACCGACCACGGGCTCTCCGTCGACGAGGCCGCGGGGCAGCTCGAGTTCCGCTACGCCGCGACCGACGAGCAGTTCCCGACCATCGCCAAGCTGCGCGCCGCCCGCGTCCTGTGGGCTCGCGTGCTCGAGCTGAGCGGCGCCACCGCGACCGGCCAGCGCCAGCACGCCGTCACCAGCCGACCGATGCTCAGCAAGTACGACCCGTACGTGAACATGCTGCGCGGCACGGTCGCTGCCTTCGCGGCCGGCGTCGGCGGCGCGGACGCGGTCACCGTCCTGCCGTTCGACAGCGCCAACGGCCTGCCGGACGCGTTCGGCAGGCGGATCGCGCGCAACGTCAACCACCTGCTCATCGACGAGTCCCACGTCGCCGCCGTCGCCGACCCGGCCGGTGGTGCGTACGCCGTCGAGCAGCTCACCGCCGACCTGGCCGAGGCCGGCTGGGCGGAGTTCCAGCGGCTCGAGCAGGAGTGGGAGAACGGCCACGACTTCGACCCGTTCCGCGCCCGGATCGCCGAGGTGGTCGCGAAGCGCGAGGCGGAGATCGCGCGCCGCAAGCGCCCGGTGACCGGCCTCAGCGAGTTCCCGAACCTCACCGAGGCGCTGCCCGAGCGCGCGCCCGACCCGCTCAACGACCGGGTCCGCCGCTACGGCGCATCCTTCGAGGCGCTGCGCGACGAGCCCGCCGCGAAGCCGGTCTTCCTGGCCACGCTCGGCACCATCGCCCAGCACACCGCCCGGGCCACGTTCATCAGCAACCTGCTCGCCGCCGGCGGCATCGCGGTCGAGCCCGCGGGCGCCACCTCCGGTGTCGAGGACCTCCTGGCGGCCTACCAGGGCCAGCCGGTCGTGTGCCTCGCCGGCACCGACGCGGCCTACGGCGAGTGGGGCGCGGCGGCCATCGCCGCGCTGCGTGAGGCCGGTGCCCAGCACGTGATCATCGCCGGCAAGCCGGACGCCGTGGACGCGGAGGTCGACGACGCCGCTGCCATGGGGGTCGACGCCCTGGCGTTCCTGACTGCGACGAGGGAGAAGTTGGCGTGAGCATCCCCAAGAGCTTCGCGGGCCTGTCGCTCGCCTCCGACCGGGCCGCCACCGGCGCGCCCGACCTCCCGGGCGGCGAGGGCTGGAAGAGCCCCGAGGGCATCGAGGTCAAGCCGTCGTACGGCCCGGCGGACGTCGCCGGCCTGGACGCGCTGGACACCTACCCGGGCCTGAGTCCGTTCCTGCGCGGGCCCTACCCGACGATGTACACCACCCAGCCCTGGACCATCCGGCAGTACGCCGGCTTCTCCACCGCCGAGGAGTCCAACGCCTTCTACCGCCGCAACCTCGCGGCCGGCCAGAAGGGCCTCTCGGTCGCGTTCGACCTCGCGACCCACCGCGGCTACGACTCCGACCACCCGCGCGTGCGCGGTGACGTCGGCATGGCCGGCGTGGCGATCGACTCGATCTACGACACCCGCACCCTGTTCGACGGCATCCCGCTCGACCAGATGTCGGTGTCGATGACGATGAACGGCGCGGTGCTGCCCGTCCTCGCGCTCTACATCGCCGCGGCCGAGGAGCAGGGGGTGAAGCCGGAGCAGCTCTCGGGGACCATCCAGAACGACATCCTCAAGGAGTTCATGGTCCGCAACACCTACATCTACCCGCCGGCGCCGTCGATGCGGATCATCTCCGACATCTTCGCGTTCACCAGCCAGCGGATGCCGCGGTTCAACTCGATCTCGATCTCCGGCTACCACATGCAGGAGGCTGGGGCGACCGCCGACCTCGAGCTGGCCTACACGCTCGCCGACGGCGTCGAGTACATCCGCGCCGGCCTCGAGTCGGGCCTGACCATCGACCAGTTCGCGCCGCGCCTGTCGTTCTTCTGGGCGATCGGCATGAACTTCTACATGGAGGTCGCGAAGATGCGCGCGGCCCGGGCGCTGTGGAGCCGGCTGGTGCGCCAGTTCGACCCGCAGAACCCGAAGTCGCTGTCGCTGCGCACCCACTCGCAGACCTCCGGCTGGTCGCTGACCGCGCAGGACGTCTTCAACAACGTGGGCCGCACCGCGATCGAGGCGATGGCCGCGACCCAGGGCCACACCCAGTCCCTGCACACCAACGCCCTCGACGAGGCGATCGCGCTGCCGACCGACTTCTCGGCCCGCATCGCCCGCAACACCCAGCTGCTGCTGCAGCAGGAGAGCGGCACGACGTTCACGATCGACCCGTGGGCCGGCTCCTACTACGTGGAGAAGCTGACCCACGACCTCGCCGAGCGCGCGTGGGCGCACATCCAGGAGGCCGAGGCCGCCGGAGGCATGGCCGCCGCCATCGAGCAGGGCATCCCGAAGATGCGCATCGAGGAGGCCGCCGCCCGCACCCAGGCGCGGATCGACTCCGGCGCCCAGAAGGTCATCGGCGTCAACACCTACCGGCTCGAGGCCGAGGACCCGCTGGAGGTCCTCAAGGTCGACAACGACGAGGTCTACCGCCAGCAGGTCGCCAAGCTCGAGCGGCTGCGCGCCGAGCGCAACCAGTCCGACGTGGACGCCGCGCTCGAGGCGCTGACCCGCTCCGCCGACACCGGCGACGGCAACCTGCTCGACCTCGCCGTCGCGGCTGCGCGCCACAAGGCGACCGTCGGCGAGATCTCCGCCGCCCTGGAGAAGGTCTACGGTCGCCACCAGGCGGTCATCCGTACGATCAGCGGCGTGTACCGCGACGAGGCCACGGAGGCCGGAGACACCCTGCTCGGCCAGGTGCGCCAGGCGACCGACGAGTTCGCCGAGGCGGAGGGCCGCCGGCCCCGCATCCTGGTCGCCAAGATGGGCCAGGACGGCCACGACCGCGGCCAGAAGGTCGTCGTGTCCGCGTTCGCGGACATGGGCTTCGACGTCGACGTGGGCCCGCTGTTCTCCACCCCCGAGGAGGTCGCGCAGCAGGCGATCGACGCCGACGTGCACATCGTCGGTGTGTCGTCGCTCGCCGCCGGCCACCTCACCCTGCTCCCGGCGCTCAAGGCGGCGCTGGCCGAGCAGGGTCGTGACGACATCATGGTCGTCATCGGAGGCGTGATCCCGCCCGACGACGTACCGACCCTGAAGGAGATGGGCGCCGCGTCCGTCTTCCTGCCGGGCACGGTCATCGCCGAGTCGGCGCTCGACCTCCTCGCCAAGCTCCGCGACACCCTCGGCCACTGACGGCCACGGGATGGACGTCGCGGCCCTGATCGACGGGATCCGCGAGGGCCGGCGCGCGCAGGTCGCGCGCGCCATCACCCTCGTGGAGTCGACCGCGCCCCGCCACCGGGCGGCGGCCCGGGAGCTGCTCACCGAGCTCGCTCCCGGCGCCGACGGCCCGACGGCGGTGCGGGTCGGGATCTCGGGCGTCCCCGGCGTGGGCAAGTCGACCTTCATCGAGTCGCTCGGCGGCCAGCTCACCGCCGGCGGGCACAAGGTCGGCGTGCTCGCCGTGGACCCGTCGTCGGTGCGCACCGGCGGCTCGGTGCTCGGCGACAAGACGCGGATGGCGGAGCTGTCGGCCGACCCGAACGCCTTCATCCGGCCCTCGCCGTCGGCGGGGACGCTCGGGGGAGTGGCCCGCGCGACCAGCCAGGCGATGACGGTCCTCGAGGCCGCCGGGTACGACGTCGTGCTGGTCGAGACCGTCGGCGTCGGCCAGTCCGAGGTGACCGTCGCGGGGATGGTCGACACCTTCCTGTTCCTCACCCTCGCCCGCACCGGCGACCAGCTGCAGGGCATCAAGAAGGGCATCCTCGAGCTCGCCGACGTCATCGCGGTCAACAAGGCCGACGGGGACCGCGAGGGCGAGGCCCGAGCGGCCGCCCGCGAGCTCGCCGGCGCGCTGCGGATGGTGCGCGGCCACCACGAGTGGGCGACCCCCGTCGTCACCTGCTCCGGACTCACCGGCACCCGCGTCGACGAGGTCTGGACCCAGGTCCTCGCGCACCGTGAGCACCTCGGCGACGCCGGGCTCACCCGCAAGCGAGCCCGCCAGCAGCTCGACTTCACCTGGGCCCTCGTGCGCGACGAGCTCGACCAGCGCCTGCGGCACGACCCCGGCGTCCGCGCCGTGCAGGAGGAGGTCCGCGAGGCCGTGCTCTCCGGCGACCTCAGCGCCCCGCTCGCCGCCGACCGGATCCTCGCGGCCTACGACAGCAGGGACGGCTCCGGCCAGTCCTGACCGGCCAGTCCGGCCGACCGCCACTGGTCCGGACATTTGGCGGGCGTTTCGCAAAATTGCGACCGTTCCTCTGACAGGTCTGGTGGGCGACCGCACGATCGTCCGGTCGTCACTCCCGCGACACCTGCCGGCTCGGGTCCGGCAGCCATCCGAGACCCGGAGGTTGCCTGAATGTCCTTCAACCGCCTGCGTCGTGCCCTCGTCGCCACCGGCCTCGCCGCCGCCGTGGCCGGCACGACCCTGGTCCCCAGCACCGCGGCCGCACCGGTCGCCACGCCGGTGGCCAAGAACCTGTTCAGCCCGCTCAGCGTGGCCGTCGGCGGCGACGGCACGCTGTACTACACCGAGAACTTCGCCGGGAATCTGTGGATGAAGAAGCCCGGCAAGCCCCGCAAGGTGCTCTACTCCGCCCCGGAGGCCGAGGTCGGCGGCGTGTCCGTCGAGGGCATGACCGTCTACTTCATCCGCAACGCCAAGGTGATGAAGAAGGTCGGCTCCAACCGCGCCAAGCTCCTCGCCGACCTGGGCGCCTACGAGGCCGCCCGCAACCCCGACAAGGACGTCCGCTACGGCGCGGTCGGCCTCTCCCCGGAGTGCGCGGACTCCTGGCCCACCGGGGAGGGCTCCTTGCCGCTGTCCTACACCGGCATCGTCGAGTCCCACCCGTACGCCACGGCCGTCCACAAGGGCGTCGTCTACGTCGCCGACGCTGCCGCCAACGCGGTGTTCCGGATCCGCGACGGCAAGGTGAGCACGACCGTCCTGCTGCCCGCCGTGCCGGTCAAGATCACCCCCGAGGTCGCCGAGGAGGCCGGCCTGCCCGACTGCGCGATCGGGGCGACGTACCGCTTCGAGGGCGTGCCGACCGACGTCGAGGTCCACGACCGGAAGCTCTACATCAGCGGCCTGCCCGGTGGTCCCGAGGACGGCACCGCGCCCGGCTCGGTCTACCGCTACGACCTGGTGAAGAAGACCCGCAAGAAGATCCTCACCGACCTCGTCGCCGCCACCGGCGTCGGCGTCGGTCCCGACGGATCGGTCTACGTCAGCGAGCTGTTCGCCGGCAAGGTCACCCGGTTGAGCCCGACCGGCCACCGCTCGACCTTCCGCCGCATGGTGCTCCCGGCCGCCGTCGAGGTGGCCCGGGGCAGGCTGTGGGTCACCGAGAACGTGCTGAGCGGCTTCGAGCCCGGCGAGGCGCCCGCCGGCAAGGTCGTCCGCTACACCCGCTGAGCACACGCACCGGGCGTCCCGTCCCCTGACGGGGCGTCCGGTGCGCTGGCCGGACGGCGTAGGTTGGGACCGTGGCCCTCCGTGAGACCTCCGACCTGCTGGCGCTCGTCGCCTCGGTCGTCGACAAGTACGACGACGACCTGGTGGAGCTGCGCCGCGACCTCCACCGGCACCCGGAGCTGGCGTGGCAGGAGCAGCGCACCGTCGAGCGCCTCGTCGAGCGCCTCGAGGGCACCGGCTGGCGGCTCACCCGGACCCCACGCTCCGGCCTCGTCGCCGACATCGGCGACCGCGGCCCGATCGTCGCGCTGCGCGCCGACCTCGACGCCCTGCCGGTCGACGACCTGACCACCGACCCGTGGCGCAGCACAGTCCCCGGCGCCGCCCACGCCTGCGGCCACGACGTCCACGTCGCCGCCCTCGTCGGCGCCGCGCACGCCATCGCCGAGCTCCACCAGCAGGGCCTGCTCGCCGGCCGCGTCCGCCTGCTCTTCCAGCCCGCCGAGGAGGTCATGCCCGGCGGTGCGAAGCACCTGATCAGCCACGGCGCCCTCGAGGGCGTGCAGCGCATCTTCGCCCTGCACTGCGACCCCTCGGTCGACGTGGGCGCGGTCGGCGTGCGCCCCGGTGCCATCACCAGCGCGGCCGACCGCATCGACGTACGCCTCGAGGGCAACGGCGGCCACACCTCCCGGCCGCACCTCACCGGCGACCTCACCTTCGCGCTCGCGAAGATCACCAGCGAGCTGCCCGCGGTCCTGAGCCGCCGGATGGACCCGCGCGCCGGGGTCAGCGTCGTGTGGGGCGTCCTGCGAGCCGGCTCCGCCCCCAACGTCATCCCCGACCGCGGCATCGCCAGCGGCACCGTCCGCATCCTCGAGGCCGGGGCCTGGGCGTCCTGCGAGCCGGTCGTGCGCGAGGCCGTCCTCGACATCGTCCGCCCCTACGGCATCACCGCCACCGTCGACTACCTGCAGGGCGTCCCGCCCGTCGTCAACGACGGCGTCTGCACCGCGATGGTCGCCACCGCCGCCGACGAGCTCCTCGGCCCCCACCACCGCACCGAGGTCGAGCAGAGCCTCGGCGGCGAGGACTTCGGGTGGTACCTCGAGGACGTCCCCGGCGCCATGTTCCGCCTCGGCACCCGCACCCCCGGCGGCGCCCGCTTCGACCTCCACCAGGGCGACTTCGAGGTCGACGAGCTCGCCATCGGCTACGGCGCGAAGATGCTGGCCGGGGTCGCTGTCGTCGCGCTCGCGGCCGGGTGAGGAATCACCTCTTCGGCGCGCTGGGAATCACCGCCTAGGCGGTGATTCCCGAACTTGTTGACCGCTGCAGCCGCCAACAAGTACCAGAAGCGGCCAACAAGTACCACCGCTGGGGCCGGCTCAGGAGGCCCGTCGACGGCGTTCGCGCTGGACGGATGCGATGAACTCACGGAGACGACGCGCGAGGCGTTCGGGGTCCGCAAGGTCGGACCACGTGATCCGGAAGCACCGCCACCCGGTCAGCTCGGCCACCAGCTGCTCGCGTTGCTTCTCCCGTACGACGACATCGGCCGGGGACTCGCCCGGGCGCAGGTACTTCTCGTACTTCGCCCGACCGTCGAACTCGATCCACACCCCGAGGTCGGGCAAGGCGAAGTCGAGGCGGGCCACCTCCACGCCCCGGTCGACCACCCCGTACTGCGCGGTGGCCCGCGGGAAGCCGTGCTGGAACATGAAGTACTCGGTGCGACTCTCGCCGACCGACTCGACACACGGGTTCGCCAGCCGCAGCACGACATCGGTCGCCAGCGTGTGGGGCCAACGATCCATCGTGAGCTCGTAGCGTCCCCAGAGCTCCTCGAGGACCACGTCGCCGCGATGGAGGAGGTGGTTCACGACGACGAGCCCGGCCTCGGCGGAGCCGAGCATCGTCGCCTCGAGTGCGGCCCGGACCGGTGACATGACCAGCAGACCGTGCGTCTCGTGCACGTCACCGGGCAGCAGGCGACCACGGTGGCGGCGGACCCCCCGCTCCCGTCGGCCGCCGAAGCCGTCCTCGCGCGTGACGTGCACCTCGGACAGGTCGAGGCCCCACAGCGGTGCATCGAGGAAGGGGAGCGCGGAGACGTGGCTCAGGACGACCTCCGTGTGGGCCTGCGCGAAGACGGCGCGGCAGCGTACGGCGTACTGCTGCTCCTGCGACAGGGTCTCCCAGGTCGGTCCGTCGCAATAGGCGCCGCGACGGGGACGGGCGAGGATCCCTCGGCGGACGCTTCGCGCGAGGGATTCGTCGGTGTGGCCAAGCGTGAGGAGCTCGCCGCGCAGGGCCAGCGGGGTGAGGCGCGGGTCGTCGGGAGGCAGGTCCATCGGCACAGGATGCATGCCGAGGACGCTCCACCGCTGAGACGAGCTCCGGGCCTGTGGACAGCCGCCTGCCGAGGAGGCTACTTGGTGGCCGCTTCCTGGACTTAGAGGCTTCTGCAGCGGCCAACAAGTCCAGGAATCGCCGCCTAGGCGGTGATTCCCGGGCCGGACCCAGCCACCCCGATCAACCCTTCCGGTACGGCACCCCGTCCGCGGCAGGGGCGCGGGAGTGGCCGACGAGGCCGGCGACGGCGATGATCGTGACGACGTACGGCAGCATCAGCATGAACTGGCTGGGCACGGGGGAGCCGATGACCGACAGCACGCCGGAGAGGTTCGTCGCGAAGCCGAAGAGCAGGGCGGCGAGGGTGGCGCGGATCGGGTCCCAGCGGCCGAAGATGACCGCCGCGAGGGCGATGTAGCCGGCGCCGCCGGTCATCTCCTCGCCGAACTGCGGCACCGAGACCAGCGTGTACGTCGCCCCGCCGATGCCGGCGATCAGGCCGGCGATGATGAGGGTGGTGTAGCGGGTGCGGTTGACCTTGATGCCGACGGTGTCCGCGGCCTTGGGGTGCTCGCCGACGGCGCGCACGCGCAGGCCCCACTTGGTGCGGTAGAGCGCCCACGCGACGAGGCCGACGCCGACGTACATGATGTAGACGAGGATGGTCTGGCGGAACAGCACGGGGCCGATGATCGGGATCTCGCCGAGCAGCGGGATCGGGATCCGGCTGAAGTGCGGCGGGTCGTTGAGGCCGGTCGGGTTCTCGGTCATGACCTGGCCGAAGAGGAAGCTGGTCAGGCCGATCACGAGGACGTTGAGGACGACGCCGACGATGACCTGGTCGACGAAGTAGTTGATCGCGAAGAACGCGAGCACCAGCGCGACCAGCGCTCCGGCGCACATTGCGGCGACCAGGCCGCCCCACGGGGAGCCGACGATGGTGCCGAACATCGCGGCGGCGAAGGCGCCGAAGAGGAGCTGGCCGTCGATGGCGATGTTGACGACGCCCGCCCGCTCGCCGAGCACGCCGCCGAGGGCGCCGAAGACGAGCGGGACGGCGAGCGCGATGGAGCCGCTGAGCAGGCCGACCATCGGCACCGCCTCGCCGGCCGCGGCCCAGGCCAGGAAGCCGACCACGGCGAGCACGGCGAACACCGCGACCAGCCACAGCGGCGTACGACGGTTGCGGGATGCCAGCAGCGTGGACGCCGCCGTGCACACGGCCAGCAGCACGATCACCGTCGCGAGCGACGGCGTCGAGGGGACGGTGATCTCCGGCAGCTCGAACAGGTCGGTGTCGGCGGCGATGCGGAAGGTGGTGTCGCCCTCGCGGGACTTGAACGCCAGCAGCAGCGCGACCAGGACGGTCACGACGCCGAAGACGATCGGCGTCTTGAGCAGGCCCTTGGTGGACGTGACGACGGGGGCGTCGGGGTCCGGGACGAACGGCGTCTTCTCGGTCAGCGTGGTCATGCCGTCGCTCCCTTCGGCAGTCGGAAGATCGCCCTGACCAGCGGTGGGGCGGCGATGAACAGGACGATCAGGGACTGGATGACCAGCACGATCTCGACCGGGATGCCCTCCGCGGCGGCCATCGAGAAGCCACCGGCCTTGAGGGCGCCGAACAGCAGGCCGGCCGCGAGGATGCCGACCGGTCGCGAGCGGCCGAGCAGCGCGACGGTGATCGCGTCGAAGCCGATGCCGGCGTCGAGGTCGACGGTGACGCCGCTGGTGGCGGTGCCGAGCACCTGGTTGACGCCGGCGAGGCCGACGAGCGCACCGGCGATGAGCATCACGGTCGTGTACGTGCGACCGACGTGGATGCCGGACGCGCGGGCTGCCTCGGGGTTCTCGCCGACGGCACGGAACCGGAAGCCGAGCGCGGACTTGTTGAGCAGCCACCACACGAACGCGACGGCGACCAGGGCCAGCACGAACCCGGCGTGCAGGTTGAAGTCCTCACCCAGCAGCTTCGGCAGCTTCGCCGACTCCGGCATCGCCTCCGACTTCGGGTTGCCCGAGCCCGGCGCCTGCAGCAGGCCCTGGCGCGAGAGTGCGTAGAAGACGAGGTAGAAGCCGACGTAGTTGAGCATGATCGTGACGATCACCTCGTGCGCGCCGGTGCGGGCCTTGAGGAAGCCGGCGAGGCCGGCCCACAGGGCACCGGCGACGGCGCCGGCGAGCACGGCGAGCGGCAGGTGCAGCACGAGCGGCAGGTCGACGGTCACGGCGACCCAGCCGGCGGCTGCGCCGGCGAGCAGCATCTGGCCGCGGCCACCGATGTTGAACAGCCCGGCGCGGAACGCGAGTCCGACGCCGAGGCCGGCGAGGATCAGCGGGCCGGAGTACTTCAGGGTCTCGGTCAGCGGCCGGATGCGGCGGTCGAAGCCCTCGACGTTGGTGTTGTAGATCGAGCCGCGGAACAGCGCGGTGTAGGCGTCGACGACCGCGTCGCGCACGGCGTAGAAGAAGTCGCTGGGCCGGGCGCCGATGTAGCCGGCGGACTCCCGGACCGTCTCGTCGGTCAGCAGGATCATCAGCGAGCCGACGACCACCGCGAGGAAGACCGAGAGGACCGAGACCAGCAGGCTGCCGGTGGCGATCTCGCGGAACACCTCGCGCCAGCGACTCGACGGCTCCGGCGGGGTGTCACCGCCCGACGCCGGTGCGGAGCCGGCGCCAGCGCCACCCCCGGACGACTCGGGCTCGGGCTCGGGGGAGCCGTCCTGGGGCACCGACGGCCACGGGCCGGAGGGGGCCTTCTCCAGGGACGGTCCGGGCTCCGGCGCGGAGCCGCCGCCTCCCGGGGTCTCGGGGGTCTGGGGCGTCTCGTCGTTCACGCCACGACTCCTTCCGGCCGCTCGCCGGCCATCATCAGCCCGAGCGTCTCCCTCGGGGTGTCGGCCGGGACGATCCCGACGACCTGGCCGCGGTAGAGGACCATGATCCGGTCGGAGAGCGCGACGATCTCGTCGAGCTCGGTGGAGACCAGGAGCACCGGGACCCCGCGGTCGCGGGTCGCCACGATCTGCTTGTGGATGAACTCGATGGAGCCCACGTCGACGCCGCGGGTCGGCTGCGCGGCGACCAGCAGGCGCAGGTCGCGGGACAGCTCGCGGGCGACGACGACCTTCTGCTGGTTGCCGCCGGAGAGCTGGCCGGCGGTCGCGTGGATGCCGGAGGCGCGCACGTCGTACTCGACGAGCTTCTCCTCGGCGAACGCCTCCAGCACCTTGCGCTTGATCGTGCCCATCCCGACGAAGGGCTCGCCGTGGCTGCGGTTGAGCATGAGGTTCTCGGCGATGGTCATGCCGGCCACGAGCCCGTCGACCTGGCGGTCCTCGGGGACGAAGCCGACACCGGCGTCGAGGACCTTGCGCACCGAGCGGCCGACGAGCTGGCGCCCGTCGAGCTCGATCGAGCCGGTGACGTCGGACTGCAGGCCGAGGACGGCCTCGGTGAGCTCGGTCTGGCCGTTGCCCTGGACGCCTGCGACGCCGAGCACCTCACCGGCGGCGATCGAGAAGGTGATGCCGTCGAGGTGGACGTGGCCGGTGTCGTCGACGACCCGCAGGTCCGTGACGGTGAGCGCGGCCGGTCCGGGCTGCGCCGGGTCCTTCTGCACGGTGAGCTCGACGGGGCGGCCGACCATGAGGGCAGCGAGCTCGGCGTTGGTGGCGCTGGGGGAGGCCTCGCCGACGACGGCGCCGCGGCGGATCACGGTGATCCGGTCGGCGATCGCGCGGACCTCGCGCAGCTTGTGGCTGATGAAGACGATGGCCGTCCCGGACTCCCGGAGCTGGCGCATGATCTCCATGAGCTCGTCGGTCTCCTGCGGTGTCAGCACCGCGGTCGGCTCGTCGAAGACGAGGACGCGGGCGTCGCGGGAGAGCGCCTTGATGATCTCGACGCGCTGCTGGACGCCGACCGGGAGGGTCTCGACGACCGCGTCGGGGTCGACGTCGAACCCGAAGCGCTCGGAGATCTCGCGCACCCGGGCGCGCGCGGCGTCGATGTCGAGCTGGCCGGCGAATCCGGTCGCCTCGTTGCCGAGCATGACGTTCTCGGCGACGGTGAAGACCGGGATGAGCATGAAGTGCTGGTGCACCATGCCGATGCCGGCGGCCATCGCGTCGCCGGGGCCCGTCATCTCCAGCGGCTTGCCGTCGAGGAGGATCTCGCCCTCGTCGGCCTGGTAGAGGCCGTAGAGCACGTTCATCAGGGTCGACTTGCCGGCCCCGTTCTCACCCAGGAGGGCGTGGATCTCGCCCTCGTTGACGGTGAGCGAGATGCGGTCGTTGGCGACCAGGGGGCCGAAGCGCTTCGTGATGCCCCTGAGTTCGAGCGTCATGGGCCGATCCTCTCCGAGCGGGCGGGCAGATGCCAGCAGCGGGGCCGTGCGCCGCGGGCGGGACTGCCGGCGGGCGGCCGGCAGGACTGCGGGCGGGGGTGCTGGCGGGCTGCCAGCGAGGTGCTGGCGGAAGCAGTCCGGGGGAGGTCGGTTGCGGGAACCGACCTCCCCCGGACGTTGCTTGCCGGTACTACTGGTTGAGGTACGACGTGACCGGGATCGAGCCGTCGATGATGCCGGCCTTCACCTCGTCGAGCTCGGCCTGGAGGCTGTCCGAGATCTTGTCCTCGAAGTTGTGGAACGAGGCGATGCCGACGCCGTCGTTCTCCAGCGTGCCGATGTAGGCCTCGGCGTCGAACTCGTCCTGACCAGCGGCCACGACGGCCTCGAAGGTGGACTGCTTCATGTTCTTCAGGATCGAGGTGAACACGACGTCCTGCGTGTTCGGGTCGGTCTCGAAGAAGTCGGCGTCCACGCCGACCAGCGCGATGTCCTTGCCGGAGTCCTCGATGGCGGTGAGCGCACCCTGGTAAATCGGGCCGCCGACCGGCAGGATCACGTCGGCGTTCTGCGCGATGATCTGCTTGGCGGTGTTGGTGGCCTTCTCGTTGGCGTCGAAGCCGCCGGTGAAGGTGCCCTTGTCGCCGCCCTGGAAGCCGACCAGCTTGACGTCCTTGCCCTTCTCCTTGGCGTAGTACTCGACGCCCTGCTTGAAGCCGTCCATGAAGATGGTGACGGTCGGGAACGGCTGGCCGCCGTACGTGCCGACGACGCCGGTCTTCGTGTAGTCAGCCGCGGCGTAGCCCGCGAGGAACGCGGCCTGGGCCGTGTCGTACAGGATCGGCTTGATGTTCTCCGCGTCCTTGGTGCCGTCGAAGTCGTTGTCGGCCGCGTCGTCGATGAGGATGTACTCGATGTCGGGGTTCTGCTTGGCCGACTCGACGGTCGCGGCGGAGAGGGCGAAGCCCACCGTCACGATCGCGTCACAGCCCTGGGCGACGAAGTTCTCGAGCGCGCCCGCGTAGTCGTTCTCGTTCTTGGACTCGAACTCCTTGAACTCGCTGTTGAGCTCCTCGGCCGCCTCCTTCACGCCCTCGTAGCTGAGCTGGTTGAACGACTTGTCGTCGAAGCCGCCGGCGTCGGACAGGATGCAGGGGAGGAAGTCGCTCTTCTCCTCGGCCGACTCCTCCGGCGCGTCGCCGCACGCGGCCAGGCCGGCGCTCGCGATCAGGGCAACGGCGGCAGCAGCCGACGTCCTCTTCCAGGTCTTCACAAATTCCTCCAGATCGACGCCCGGCACGCTGGCAGGGCTGGTGACGGCGGGTGGTTCCGGTGCATCCTCACCCACCGGGCCCGGCTCGGGAAGCACATTCGGCGAAACGGTTATCAACTTGGGACATTTGCTCCGGGTGGCCGGTCTGGCCGACGATCCTCGCGCGCAGGTGGGGGCCGACGAGTAGGTTGGCCTCCGTGGTCGACTGGGAGTCCCTGCAGCGAGCGGCGAGCGAGATCGCCCAGCGTGCGTACGCGCCGTACTCCGGCTACCGGGTGGGGGCTGCGGCCCTCGCCGACGACGGGCGCCTGCTGGTCGGGTGCAACGTCGAGAACGCGGGGTACGGCGTCACCCTCTGCGCCGAGTGCGGCCTGGTGTCGCAGCTGCACGCCACCGGCGGCGGCCGGCTGACGCACTTCGTGTGCGTCAACGGGGACGGCGAGGTGATCATGCCGTGCGGCCGGTGCCGGCAGCTGCTGTGGGAGAACGGCGGCGCCGCGCTGGAGGTGCTCACCCCCGAGGGGCTGCTGACGATGGCGCAGGTCCTGCCGCAGGCGTTCGGGCCCGACGACCTAGGGTTCCGGCATGGCTGACAACCACGACGCCGTCTCGGTGATCCAGACCAAGCGCGACCGCGGCACGCTGACCACGAGCCAGATCGACTGGGTCGTCGACGCCTACACCCGGGGCGCGGTCGCCGACGAGCAGATGTCGGCCCTCGCAATGGCGATCCTGCTCAACGGCATGGACCGCCGCGAGATCGCCGACTGGACCGCCGCGATGATCGCGTCCGGTGAGCGGATGGACTTCTCCTCGCTGTCGCGCCCCACCGCGGACAAGCACTCCACCGGCGGCGTCGGCGACAAGATCACCTTGCCGCTGGCCCCCCTCGTCGCCGCGTGCGGCGTCGCCGTGCCGCAGCTGTCCGGGCGCGGCCTGGGCCACACCGGCGGCACGCTCGACAAGCTCGAGTCGGTCCCCGGCTGGCGGGCCCTGCTGTCCAACGGCGAGATGATGGCGCAGCTCGAGGACGTCGGTGCCGTCATCTGCGCCGCCGGTGACGGCCTCGCCCCGGCGGACAAGAAGCTCTACGCCCTGCGCGACGTCACCGGCACGGTCGAGGCGATCCCGCTCATCGCCTCCTCGATCATGAGCAAGAAGATCGCCGAGGGCACCGGCGCGCTGGTGCTCGACGTGAAGGTCGGCAGCGGCGCGTTCATGAAGTCGGTCGACCGCGCCCGCGAGCTCGCCGAGGTGATGGTCGGCCTCGGCGCCGACGCCGGGGTGCGCACCGTCGCGCTGCTCACCGACATGGAGACCCCGCTCGGCCTCACCGCCGGCAACGCGATCGAGGTCGCCGAGTCGGTGGAGGTGCTCGCCGGCGGCGGCCCGGCCGACGTCGTCGAGCTCACCGTCGCACTGGCCCGCGAGATGCTCGCCGCCGCCGGTCGCGACGACGTCGACCCCGCCGACAAGCTGGCCGACGGATCGGCGATGGACGTGTGGCGCCGGATGATCGCCGCCCAGGGCGGCGACCCGGACGCCGAGCTGCCGGTCGCGAAGGAGCGCCACGTCGTGGCCGCTCCCTCCGACGGCGTGCTGACCCGTCTCGACGCACTGTCCGTCGGCGTCGCGGCGTGGCGCCTCGGCGCCGGCCGCGAGCGCAAGGAGGACCCGGTGCAGGCGGGGGCCGGCGTGGTCTGGCACGCCCGCCCGGGCGACGAGGTGCGCGCGGGGGAGCCCCTGTTCACCCTGCTCACCGACACCCCGGAGCGCTTCGACCGCGCGGTCGCCGCGCTCGAGGGCGGGTACGACGTCGCGCCGCTCGGCACCGCGTTCGAGCCCCGCCCGCTGGTCATCGACCGGGTCGGCTGAGCCGGCCGGAAGGGTCCGGGGAGGGCGGCCGGATGGCCTGGCGCACCGCGCTGACCGTCGTACGCGGCGCCTCGGCGGGCGACCTCGCCCGGGTGGGGTACGCCCCCGGCGGCGCCACGACCACGCCCGACGGCGCGATCGCCGCCGGGCTCGGTGACCAGCTGTGGCTGGTCGAGCACGGCGCCGACCTGGTGCTGGTCGGCCGCGGCCCCGACCCCGAGCTGCCGCGCACGCTGCACGCCGCGCTGGGTGTGGAGGTCGTGCACGCCTTCTTCATGGGCAACCTCGACTTCTACACGTGGCAGGTCGCGCACGCGGGCGGCCACCGGACGTGGTCGTGCGGCGAGGGCGAGGTCGTCGTGGACGACGGCACCCCGCTGCCCGAGGAGGCCGGCATCCACCTGCTCGACGAGCGGCGGCTGCGCCGGCTGGTGGAGGCGCGGGTGGAGTTCGCGCTCGCCGACATCGCCGGCAGCGCCGCGCACTCGCTCACCTCCAGCACCCCGGAGCGGGGCCGGGGGCGGCGGCGCTGGTTCGGCCGCGGCTGAGTCCGCGCTCCCGCCCGGGCCGGTGCCGACAAGGCGTGCGGGCGCTGGACCACTGCTGTAGTAATGGTCCATGGAAGCCACCCTTCTCCCCACCGCCGACCTGCAGGCCGCACCCAAGGTCCTGCTGCACGACCACCTCGACGGCGGACTGCGCCCCGCGACGATCGTCGACCTCGCCGCCGCCGTGGACCACCAGCTCCCGGCCACCGACCCGACCGCGCTCGCCACCTGGTTCGCCGAGGCCGCCGACTCCGGCTCGCTCGAGCGCTACCTGGAGACCTTCGCCCACACCGTCGGGGTGATGCAGACCGCCGAGGCGCTGACCCGCGTGGCGCGGGAGTGCGTGGAGGACCTCGCCGCGGACGGGGTGGTGTACGCCGAGATCCGCTACGCCCCTGAGCTGCACGTCGAGGGCGGGCTCGAGCTCGACCAGGTCGTCGCCGCCGTCCAGGCCGGCTTCGAGGAGGGCATGGCCGCCGCCGGTGGCCGGATCGTGGTGCGCCACCTGCTCACCGCCATGCGCCAGGCCGCCCGCGCGATGGAGATCGCCGAGCTCTCGATCCAGTGGCGTGACCGCGGCGTCGTCGGCTTCGACATCGCCGGCCCCGAGGCGGGCTACCCGCCGACCCGCTTCATCGACGCGTTCGAGTACCTCCAGCGCGAGAACTCCCACTTCACCATCCACGCCGGCGAGGGCTTCGGCCTGCCGTCCATCTGGGAGGCGGTGCAGTGGTGCGGCGCCGACCGGCTCGGCCACGGCGTGCGGATCGCCGACGACATCGCCGTCGCCGAGGACGGCACCGCGAAGCTGGGCCGCCTGGCGTCGTACGTCAGGGACAAGCGGATCCCGCTCGAGATGTGCCCCTCGTCGAACGTGCAGACCGGCGCCGCGCCGTCGCTGGCGGAGCACCCGATCAAGCTGCTCGCGTCGCTGCGCTTCCGGGTCACCGTCAACACCGACAACCGGCTGATGAGCCGCACGTCGCTGAGCCGTGAATTCGGGCTGCTCAACGAGGCCTTCGGCTACGGCTGGCGGGAGATCGAGTGGCTGACCGTGAACGCGATGAAGTCGGCGTTCATCCCCTACGACGAGCGGTACCGGCTGATCACCGAGACGATCAAGCCGTGGTACGCCGAGCGGCAGGGCTGACGGCGCGGAGCGCGGACTTCCTGACCGTTCCTGCTGCTTCCTGGCCATTGCAACGGTCAGGAAGCGAGGGAATCACCTCTGAAGCGGCGATTCCTGCCCCTCACACCACGAACCAGAAGTGGCTCCACCCACCGATCCCGACCCGGTGCTCGGCCCAGCGGGCGCTGCCGATGGTGAGCACGGCGCCGGCGGCGGGGTCGAAGACCTCGATCGCGTCGCCGGTGACGCCCACGGCGAGGGCGACGTGGCGGGGGAGCCAGCGGTTGCCGACGTAGACCGCGACCGGGCGGGTGGCGAGGTTCTCGCGGAGCACCTCGTAGCCGATGGCGGGGCGGGGGCGCACGTGCACGGTGGCGACGTGCTCGCCGGTGAGGGCGCGCAGCGCGTTGGCGACGGCCCACGGCGGGGTGCCGAGGGCGCGCGGCCAGGGGAGCTGGAAGCGGTCGCGGGGGCTGCGGGTCGAGGTGAGGTGGCGGTGCTCCTGGCGGATCTCGGCGCCCACGTCGTCGTCCGGGCGCCACGGCGAGAGCAGGACCCGCGCCGCGACCACGGACGCGGCGCCGCAGCTCACCCGGTCGGGCTGCCGGAGGGTGTCCGGGGGGAGGTCAGCCGGCCACCGCATGGTCGTCCTCCGTCGAGGCGTTGAGCTCGGCGAAGGCGCGGTCGCCGGTCGCGACCCGGCAGCCGACGGCGACCGCGCGGCGCACGACCTGCCGCTGCGCGCGGGCGAGGGCGATGCCGCGGCGGAGCAGGACCAGCGGGGGCTTGCGGTGCTCGCGCAGGTCGCGGGTCAGGCGCCGCCAGAAGGTGAGGCCTGGGTGCTGGGTGACGCAGTACGCCGCCGCGAGGATCCCGCGCTCGCGGCACTCCTCGACCACCTCGGCCGCGAAGATCCCCTCCGCGCAGAAGTGCGTGGCGCCGCGCAGGTCCAGCCGCTGGCTGCCGGTGCGCCGGCTCTCGGAGATCGAGTAGACCGGGATGTCGGCGAACCCGTGGGCACACAGTGACTCGAGCGCGGCGAGGGCGTCCTCGTGGTGCCAGGTCGCGGGGTGGTCCCAGTCGACGAGTCCGGCGTTGCTGCCCGTCGTGATCCTCGGCAGCCCCGGCTCGTCGCCGTCGCGGTAGAAGTCGTCGAGGCGCAGCGTCGGCCAGCCGCGTGCCCGGGCCATCCGTTCCGCGAGTCGCGACTTCCCGGCGCCCGAGGGGCCGGCGAGGACGATGACACGGGCGGGCACCGGACGAGCCTACGACGCGGCCCGGCCGGACCCACAACGGCCGGTGACCGTCTGCGTGCGCATGCTGGAATCCGCCCCGCCGCGTCGCCGGCCACGGCAGGATCGGCGCCATGAACACCGAGGGGGAGGGCGCGGAGGGGCTGGCGCGCGTGACGGCACCGGTCGTCCACGGGTTCGAGGTGACCGGCCGCGTGGGCGAGGAGGGGCCGTGCGCCCTGCTGGAGGCCCGGACCGCCGACGGCGACCCGGTCGCCCTGCGCCCGCTCAGCGAGGAGGAGGCCGCGGCGCTGGCCGACCGCGTCGGTCGGCTCGCTGCCCTCGACGAGGAGCACCTCGTGGCGGTCCGCGGCCTCGCGCACGGCCCCGGTGCGTCGTACCTCGTCACCGAGCGGGTCGAGGCGGCGAGCCTGGCCGACCTGCTCGACCGCGGCCAGGTGCTCGTCGTCGGGCAGGTCCTCGGCGTCGCCCGTGCGGTGCTGCTCGGCCTCGCGCACGCCCACGAGCGTGGCGTCGTCCACGGCCGGGTGGCGCCGGCGGCGGTGCTGCTCGGGACCGACGGCACGGTGCGGCTGACCGGGTTCGGCCTCGGACGCCCGGCGCCGGCCTACCTGGCGCCCGAGGCGGTGCGCCACCCCGGCGCCGAGCTCACCCGCACCGCCGACGTGTACGGCGTCGCCGCGCTCCTCGTCCACCTGCTCACCGGGCAACCGCTGTCCGAGCAGAAGCGGCACCTGCGCGCCGTCGACGCGACCCTGCGCACCGTGCTGAGCAAGGCGCTCTCGAAGGCGCCCGCCGACCGCCACCCCGACGCGCAGGCCTTCCTCAACGCGCTGGGCCGCGCCGCCAAGCGCGCCTACGGCCCGGCCTGGTGGACGGAGGCCGGGCTCGCCGCGCTGGCCGGCCAGGCCGTGCCGGAGGTCGTCGCGCTCGACCCGCCGCCACCGACCGAGGTGAGCCGGCCCGCCGGTCCCTCGCCGTGGCGCCGCCGCGTCCTCGTCGGCGGTGCCGTCGCGGTGGTCCTCGCCGGAGGCGGTGTCGCGACGATCGCGCTCGGCGACGAGCCGCCCCGGGCCCCCGCGTCGTTGCGGACCGACCAGTTCTGCGACGAGGTCGAGGCCGACGTCGTGGTCGTCGCCGGCACCGGCACCGACGCCCGGTTCGACTCCTCCGGTGCCCGTGCGACGGGACAGCCGTCCGGGCAGCGCGCCTCGGCGACCTGCTGGTGGGGCAACGGCGCGTCCCGCACGGTCGTGACCCTCTCCGTGGGTGCGGCGGCCGCGGTCGAGCAGGCCGGCGCGACCGACTCCGAGCAGGTGCGGGCGCAGCTCGACAACACGGCCCTGCTCGCCGTCCGCGACGCCGGCCGGGACTGGGACGCGTCGTACGCCACCCGGTGCCGCGACCTCGACGACCATGGCTACGACACGGCATTCAGCTGCCTGGCCCCGCCGGTGCGGCTGGCGCGGGGCCAGCAGCACCCCGGGGTGGCCCGGGTCGTGCACGCCGTCACCGAGCTCGACCAGGTGCTGGTCTGCAGCGTGAACCGGCCCCTCGCGTCACCGGCCGACGTCGATGCAGCCGCCGACCTGGACGCCGCGGCGGGGGACCTGTGCGCCACCGTCCTGCAGGAGGTACGACGTGACTG
This sequence comes from Nocardioides sp. J54, assembly GCF_000519005.1. Classification (GTDB taxonomy): domain Bacteria; phylum Actinomycetota; class Actinomycetes; order Propionibacteriales; family Nocardioidaceae; genus Nocardioides. The sequence continues at coordinate 177,643 of NZ_JAER01000001.1, forward strand.
AGTCCGACGACGCGACCAGCGAGACCCGCCCGGCCCGTCGCCGCTCCCGGCTCGGCCGGCGGGTCCGGGTGGGTGCGCTCGGCCTCGGCGTGGTCCTGCTGGTCCTCGCCGTCGCGTTCTTCACCTACGCCCCGGGCAAGCTCGAGCGGATGCGCAACCGCGTCGAGCCCGCCGACCTGCCCACGGTCAGCCCGGCGACCCAGCGACTGCACGACTCGCTGCAGGTCGTCGACCTGCACTCCGACACGCTGCTGTGGGACCGCGACCTGCTCGAGAGTGCCGACCGCGGGCACATGGACCTGCCGCGGCTGGAGGAGGGCAACGTCGCGCTGCAGGTCTTCTCGTCGGTGTCGAAGTCGCCGAAGGGCCAGAACTACGACAGCAACTCCGCCGACAGCGACAACATCACGCTGCTCGCGATCGCGCAGCTGCAGCCGTTGCGCACCTGGCGCTCGTTGCTGCAGCGCTCGCTCCACCACGCGCAGAAGCTCCACGACGCAGCCGAGGGCTCCGGGGGCCGGCTGCGGCTGGTCCGCTCGGTGGCCGACCTCGACGCCGTGCTCGCCGCCCGCGCCGCGGGCGAGCAGGTCACCGGTGCCCTGTTCTCGGTCGAGGGCCTGCACAACCTCGAGGGCGACATCCGCAACCTCGACCGGCTGGAGGCAGCGGGCATGCGGATGGCCGGGTTCACCCACTTCTTCGACAACGAGGTCGCCGGCTCCATGCACGGTGAGGACAAGGGCGGGCTCACCGACCTCGGCCGCGAGGTGTTCGCCGAGCTGGAGGAGCTCGGCATCGTCGTCGACATCGCCCACGCCAGCCACGAGGCCGTCGCCGAGATGCTCGAGCTCGCCACGAAGCCGCTCGTCCTCAGCCACGGCGGGGTCCAGGCGACCTGCGACGTCAACCGCAACCTCACCGACGACGAGATCCGCGGTGTCGCCGCCACCGGGGGAGTCGTCGGCGTCGGCTACTGGGACGCCGCGGTCTGCGAGCTCACCGTCTCTGCCGTCGTCGACGCCATCGACCACGTCGTCGCGGTCGGCGGCATCGAGGCCGCCGCGCTCGGCAGCGACTACGACGGCGCCACCACCGTGGGGTGGGACACCACCCACCTCGCCGCGATCACCCAGGAGCTTCTCGACCGCGGGTACGACGAGCAGGAGGTCGCCGCGATCATGGGCGGCAACACCCTCCGGGTGCTGCGGAGGGTGCTGCCGGCCGGCTAGCCGCAGGCGGCGCCGTCAGGTCCCGATCGGGTGCCAGACCGTCTTGGACTCGATGAAGTCGGTCATCGTGCCCAGGCCCGGCTCGGCGGCCCAGTCCGGCTCGGCGTCCGGCGCACGCCGGACCCGCTTGAGGTTGTCGGCGGCCGCGACCTCGAGGGAGGTCGCGAGCTCCGGCGAGCCCGCCACGCCGCACAGGTCGATCGCGTTGACGTCCATGTGGGCCGCCAGCCACGGGCCGAGCGCCGCGGCGTCGCCGGTGAGGATGTTGACCACGCCACCGGGCACGTCGGAGGTCGCCAGCACCTCGGAGAAGGTGACGGCGGGCAGCGGACGCTCGAAGGACGACACCACGACCGCGCTGTTGCCGGTGACGACGACCGGTGCCACGACCGAGACCAGGCCCAGCAGCGAGGACTGCTGCGGGGCGAGGACGCCCACCACGCCGGTCGGCTCGGGCGCGGTGTGGTTGAAGAACGGACCCGCGACGGGGTTGGCGTTGCCGACCACCTGCGCGAGCTTGTCCGCCCAGCCGGCGTACCAGACGAGGCGGTCGACGGCGGCGTCCACCTGGCCGCGGGCGGCGCTGGCGGAGGCGCCCTCGGACTGGCGGACGGCCTCCTCGAACTGCGGGCGGCGGTCCTCCATCACCTCGGCGATCCGGTAGACGACCTGCCCCCGGTTGTAGGCGGTGCGGGACGACCACGGTCCGAACGCCTTGCGCGCCGCGACGACCGCGTCGCGGACGTCCTTGCGGGAGGCGAGGGCGGCGTTCGCCACGAACTTCCCCTTGCTGTCGGTGACCTCGTAGGAGTGGCCCGACTCGGAGCGCGGGAACGCGCCGCCGATGTAGAGCTTGTAGGTCTTGCGCACGTCGATGCGAGCCATCAGCCCTGCGCTCCCTTCAGGTACGCGGCGAGGCCCTGGCGCCCGCCCTCGCGGCCGTAGCCGGACTCCTTGTAGCCGCCGAACGGGCTGGCCGGGTCGAACTTGTTGAACGTGTTGGCCCACACCACGCCGGCGCGCAGCTGCGAGGCCATGTGCAGGATCCGCGAACCCTTCTCGGTCCACACGCCCGCGGACAGGCCGTACGGCGTGTTGTTGGCCTTCTCGACCGCCTCGGCCGGGGTGCGGAAGGTCAGCACCGAGAGCACCGGCCCGAACACCTCCTCGCGGGCGATGCGGTGTGCCTGGGTGACGCCGGTGAAGACGGTCGGGGGGAACCAGAAGCCCGACGTCGGCAGGTCGCACGCCGGCGACCAGCGCTCGGCGCCCTCGGACTCGCCGACCTCGGACAGCTCGCGGATCCGGTCGAGCTGCTCGCGCGAGTTGATCGCGCCGATGTCGGTGTTCTTGTCGAGCGGGTCGCCGACGCGCAGCGTGCCCATCCGGCGCTTGAGCTTCGCCATCACCTCGTCGGCGACGGACTCCTGCACCAGCAGGCGCGACCCGGCGCAGCACACGTGGCCCTGGTTGAAGAAGATGCCGCTGACGATGCCCTCGACGGCCTGGTCGATCGGCGCGTCGTCGAAGACGATGTTGGCCGCCTTGCCGCCGAGCTCGAGGGTGACCTTCTTGTCGGTGCCGGCGACCGCACGGGCGATCGCCTTGCCGACCTCGGTGGAGCCGGTGAAGGCGACCTTGTCGATGTCGGGGTGCGACACCAGCGCCTGGCCGGTCGAGCTCGCGCCGGTGACGATGTTGACGACGCCCGGCGGCAGGTCGGCCTGCTGGCAGATCTCGGCGAAGAGCAGCGCGGTGAGCGGCGTGGTCTCGGCCGGCTTGAGGACGACGGTGTTGCCGCACGCCAGCGCCGGGGCGACCTTCCACGCCAGCATCAGCAGCGGGAAGTTCCACGGGATGACCTGCCCGGCCACGCCGAGCGGCTGCGGGTTCGGGCCGAGGCCGGCGTACTCGAGCTTGTCGGCCCAGCCGGCGTAGTAGAAGAAGTGCGCGGCGACGACCGGCACGTCGACGTCGCGGCTCTCCTTGATCGGCTTGCCGTTGTCGATCGACTCGAGGACCGCGAGCTCGCGGCCGCGCTCCTGGATGATCCGGGCGATGCGGAAGAGGTACTTCGCGCGCTCCTTGCCCGACATCCGCGACCACCCGCGGAAGGCACGGCGGGCGGCCCGGACGGCGAGGTCGACGTCCGCCTCGGACGCCTCGGCGACCTCGGCGAGGGTCTCCTCGGTGGCGGGGTTGATCGTCTTGAAGGACGTGCCGCGTCCGTCGACGAACTCGCCGTCGACGAAGAGGCCGTAGGACGGCTTGATGTCGACGATGCTCCGCGACTCCGGAGCCGGTGCGTACTCGAAGGCCATGAGGATCAGTCCAGGGTGAAGTAGTCGGGACCGCTGTAGCGGCCGGTGGTGAGCTTGGTGCGCTGCATCAGCAGGTCGTTGAGCAGCGTCGAGGCGCCGAACCGGAACCAGTCCGGGTCGAGCCAGTCGTCGCCCGCGACCTCGTTGACCATGACGAGGTACTTGATGGCGTCCTTGGCGGTGCGGATGCCGCCGGCCGGCTTGACGCCGACCTGCACGCCGGTGGCCTCGCGGAAGTCGCGGACGGCCTCGAGCATGACGAGGGTGACCGGCAGGGTCGCCGCCGGCTGCACCTTGCCCGTGGAGGTCTTGATGAAGTCGGCGCCGGCGAGCATCGCCAGCCACGACGCGCGGCGCACGTTGTCGTAGGTCTGCAGCTCACCGGTCTCGAAGATGACCTTGAGGTGGGCGTGCGAGCCGTCGGGGCGCGCGCAGGCCTCGCGGGTCGCGACGATCTCGTCGAAGACCTGCAGGTAGCGCCCGGCGAGGAAGGCGCCACGGTCGATGACCATGTCGATCTCGTCGGCGCCGTTCGCGACCGCGTCGCGGGTGTCGGCGAGCTTGATGTCCATCGACGCCCGACCGCTGGGGAAGGCGGTGGCCACGGCCGCCACGTTCACCTGGTCGCCGAGGACCGCCTTGACCTCGCCGACGAGGTCGCCGTACACGCAGACCGCGGCCACCGACGGGCACGACGGGTCGGACGGGTCGGGGCGCAGCGCCTTGTTGGCGAGCGCGCGCACCTTGCCGGGGGTGTCCTGCCCCTCGAGGGTGGTCAGGTCGACCATCCGGATCGCGAGGTCGAGCGCCCACGCCTTGGCGGTCGTCTTGATGGAGCGGGTCCCGAGCCCGGCGGCCCGGGCCTCCGCACCGACCTGGTCGACGCCGGGCAGGCCGTGCAGGAACCGGCGCAGCGACGCGTCGCTGGCCGTGACTTCGGAGTACGCCGCGAGTCCCGGGACGGGGTCGGTGGTGGCGGAGGTCGGCATCCGCCCAGCATAGGGTTGGGGACCATGCAGAGCGAAGGTGTCGAGAAGGCCGAGCGGTACAGCTCGGGAGGACTCGTGTCCGGCTTCCTCGGGATCGGCACCGTGCTCGCCCTCCTCGTCTTCGCCGTGCTCTCCGACGACGACGGCTTCGCGCCCTGGGCGTTCCCGGCGCTGCTGCTCGCCGCGGTGCTGATGTGGGCCGTCCTGCTGCGCCCCGCGGTGGTCCTCCACCCCGGCGAGCTGGAGCTGCGCAACGTCCTGCACAGCCGGTTCATCCCCTACCCCCTGATGACCGACGTGCAGGTCAAGCAGGTGACCGTCGTGGAGGTCGGCGACGAGCGCTTCGTCGGCGCCGGCCTGGGCCGCAGCCGCGGGACCATGCGCAGCGACGCGAAGGCCGGGCCGGACATCACCGCCGACCACTCCATCGGCTGGCTCGTGGAGGAGAAGGTGCGCCGCCGGATGAACCCGCACGACCCCGTGGCCGACCCCGGCCCGGTGCGCCGGGTGTGGGCGCTGCCCGAGGTCGGCGCGATCGCCGTCCTCGCCGTCGTGACCCTGGTGCTCGCCCTCGTCGCCTGAATCGTCGCCTGTGGACGACGGGGCGGTAGTCCCTGACGAAAAGCACCGGGGAACGGCGTGTCGCGGTGCTTTTCGTCAGGGACTACCGCGCCGGGCTGTGGAGGACGGAGGACGGCCAGCGTGAGGTCGAGCGTCAGATGCCGGCGGCGATGGCGATGTCGGTGCGCAGCACGGCCAGCTTCTCCGCTGCCACCGCGCGGGCGACGGCCACGTCGCCGTCGGCGACCGGCACCACGACCTCGAGGTAGCACTTGAGCTTCGGCTCCGTCCCGCTCGGCCGTACGACGACCCGGCTGCCGTCCGCCGTCCGGTAGCGCAGCCCGTCGGTCGGCGGCAGGTCCGCGGAGCCGAGGGTGAGGTCGTCCACGGCGGTGACCTCGACCCCGCCGAGGGAGGCCGGGGGAGTGGCGCGCAGCCGCTCCATCGCCGCGGCGATCCGGGACAGGTCGGTGACCCGCACCGACAGCTGGTCGGTGGCGTGCAGGCCGTGGCGGACCGCGATGTCGTCGAGCAGGTCGAGCAGCGTGCGACCGGCAGCCTTGGCCTCCGCGGCGATCTCGCACAGCAGCAGCGCGGCCGAGACGCCGTCCTTGTCGGCCACGTGCTCCGGGTCGACGCAGTAGCCGAGCGCCTCCTCGTAGCCGAAGGCCAGGTCGGGGACCCGGCCGATCCACTTGAACCCGGTGAGGGTCTCGGCGTACCGCTGGCCGGCCGCGCTCGCCATCCTGCCGAGCAGCGAGGAGGAGACGATCGAGGTGGCGTAGACGCCCTCGCGTCCGAGGCGCAGCAGGTGGTCGGCGAGCAGTGCACCGACCTCGTCGCCGCGCAGCATCCGCCACCCGTCCGGTCCCGGGACGGCGAGGGCGCACCGGTCGGCGTCCGGGTCGTTGGCGACCACCAGGTCCGCGCCGGTGCGCTCGGCGAGCGCGACCGCGCGGTCGATGGCGCCCGGCTCCTCGGGGTTGGGGAAGGCGACGGTCGGGAACTCGGGGTCGGGCTGCTCCTGCTCGGGCACCACGGTCGGCGGCTCGAAGCCGGCGGTCTCCAGCACGGCCGGCAGCGCACCCCCACCCACGCCGTGCAGCGGCGTGTAGACGATCGCGAGGTCGCGCGGGCCGTCGCCGGCGAGGGAGGCGACGGTGTCGAGGTAGGTGTCGACGATGCCCTCGTCGAGGACCCGCCCACCGGTCGTGGTCAGCGGCACCCGCCGGACCGTCGACAGGCTGCCGATCGCCGCGATCCTCGCCGCGATCCCGGAGTCGGCCGGCGGCACGATCTGGCTGCCGTCGCCGAGGTAGACCTTGTAGCCGTTGTCCTCCGGCGGGTTGTGGCTCGCCGTCACCATCACCCCGGCTGCGCAGCCGAGCTCACGGATCGCGAACGCCAGCAGCGGCGTCGGCAGGGGACGCGGCAGCACCAGTGGCCTGAGCCCCGCGCCGGCGATCACCTCCGCGGTGTCGTGGGCGAAGACGTCGGAGCAGTGCCGGGCGTCGTACCCGATGACGACGGGGGTGCCCGGCTCGGTGCCCTGCTCGAGGAGGTACGCCGCCAGGCCGGCCGCGGCGCGGATGACGACCACGCGGTTCATCCGGTTCGGCCCGGCGCCGAGCGCGCCGCGCAGCCCGGCGGTGCCGAACTCCAGCGTGCCGCGGAACCGGTCGGCCAGGTCCGCTCGTGCGTCGGCGTCGCCGGCCTGGACCGCGGCGACGACCCGGGTGAGCTCCTCGCGGGTGTGCTGGTCGGGGTCCTCGGCGAGCCAGGACTGGGCCCGGGTGATCAGGACGTCGGTGTCGGGCGTGGTCACCGGGCCACCGTAGCCCGCTGTCCGGCCGCGGTGGAGGCCCTCACGTCCACTAGCATCACCGGGCACTTTCCTGACGACCGCAGGCTGACGACCGAAGGGCCCCCATGACCCAGACCGCCACGCCGCAGGCCCAGCCCCTGGTGGCCCGGGCCGGCAAGCACCCCGTGATCGCCGAGGCCTACAAGCTGGTCTCGATCGTGGTCGGTGCGATCGTGTTCGCGATCGGCCTCGAGGGCTTCCTGATCCCCAACGACTTCCTCGACGGCGGCATCGTCGGTGCCTCGATCATCATCACCCAGTTCGTCGACCTGCCGATGGGTGTCTTCATCGGCCTGCTCAACGTCCCGTTCGTGGTGCTGGCCTGGGTGATGATCGGGCACCGCAGCGCGCTGCGCTCGGGCCTGGGCATCGCCACCCTGTCCGCCGCGACGATCGTGCTGCACCACATGCACGCGATCACCGACCAGTCGTGGCTCGCGCTGGTGTGCGGCGGCGCGATGATCGCGCTCGGCATCGGCGTGGCCCTGCGCCACGGTGGAGCCCTCGACGGCACCGAGGTGCTGGCGACGATCCTGGCCTCGCGCACGCAGTTCACCGTCGGCCAGCTGATCCTCTACATCAACCTCGGCATCTTCACGATTGCCGGCTTCGTCATCTCGTGGGAGTCGGCGCTGCTGTCCGGCGTGCTGTTCTACGTCGTGGTCAAGGACCTCGTCGACCAGATCGCGCACGGTGAGTCCGGGGTCCGCAAGGCGCGCGTCACCACCACCCGCCACGCCGAGGTCGCGACGATGATCTCGGCGCGGATCAACCGGCCGGTGCTCGTCGACCAGCACCAGCACTGGTACGCCGACGGCCCGGGTGAGGACGTGTGGGTCGTGAACTTCACCTGCTCCCGGATGGAGGAGGCGACGATCGTCGAGGACATCGAGGCGCTCGACCCCGATGCCAACGTGACCTTCTCGGACATCACCAACCTGCACGGTCCGATGTTCGAGTCGATGACCAACGCCGGCCACTAAGCGAGCGACCGGGCCGGCCGCGGCGGACGGTCAGCCGTCGACCGAGCTCATGTCGGCGTACCGCTGCCCGGCGACGGCGCCCCGCGGCACGGCGCGCTCCAGCGCGGCGAGGTCTGCCGTGCTCAGCGTGACGTCGAGGGTCGCGACGTTCTCCTCCAGGTAGCGCACCCGCTTGGTCCCCGGGATCGGCACCACGTCCGGGCCCTGCGCCAGCACCCAGGCCAGGGCGAGCTGACCGGGCGTGCAGCCCCGCCCCTCGGCGAGCGCCCGCACCCGCGCCACGAGGCGCAGGTTGTGGTCGAGGTTGTCGTCGGCGAACCAGGGGAACGCGACGGCGCTGCGGCCGGGACCCACGGGTCCCTCGGTCCGCGTCGCCGTGAGCAGGCCCCGGCCGAGCGGGGAGTAGGGAACCAGCCCGATGCCGAGCTCGCGCAGCGTCGGCAGCACCTCGTCCTCGACGTCGCGGCAGAACAGCGAGTACTCCGACTGCAGCGCGGTGATCGGGTGTACGGCGTGCGCCCGGCGGATCGTCGCGGCCGACGCCTCGGAGAGGCCGAGGTGGCGCACCTTGCCGGCCTCGACGAGCTCCTTCATCGCCCCGACCGTCTCCTCGATCGGGACCGTCCGGTCGACGCGGTGCTGGTAGTAGAGGTCGATGTGGTCGACCCCGAGCCGCGAGAGCGACGCGTCGCAGGCGCTGCGGACGTACTCCGGACGCCCGTTCACGCCGACCCGGGTGCCGTCGGGGAGCCGCTCGTTGCCGAACTTCGTGGCGACCTGCACCTCGTCGCGACGGCCCGCGAGGGCCCGGCCGAGCAGGCGCTCGTTGGTGAACGGGCCGTAGGCGTCGGCGGTGTCGAGGAAGGTGACGCCGAGGTCGAGCGCGCGGCGGATCGTCGCGGTGCCGCCGGCCTCGTCCGGGCCGCCGTAGAACTCCGACATCCCCATGCACCCCAGGCCCAGCGCGGAGACGGTGAGCGGTGACGTGCGGCCGAGGGTGCGGGTGGGGATCGCCATGGCCGTAGCCAACACCGGGCCCGGGCCGGTGGGCCACGGGGGTCGGGTCAGGCGAGCGGGGCATGCTGGGGCCATGGACCCGGTGGCCCGCGACTTCCGCTTCACCGACGCCTGGCAGGTCCCGGCGCCGGTGGACCGGGTCGCGGCCGTGCTGACCGACCTCGAGCACTACCCGCGCTGGTGGCCGCAGGTGCGGGCGGTGGCCAGGCTCGGGCCCGACACCGCGTGGGTCCGGTGCCGGTCCGCCCTGCCCTACACGCTCGACCTCGTGCTCGACGCGGTCTCCCGCACGCCGCCCGTCGTCGAGGTCGCGCTGGGCGGCGACCTCACCGGGTTCGCCAGGTTCACGCTCACCGCGGTCGACAGCGGCACCCGGCTGGACTTCGCGCAGGAGGTGCTGGTGGACGGCGCGCTCGCGCTGGCGTCGTACGTCGGCCGGCCGGTGCTGGTGTGGAACCACCGCCGGATGATGGCCGGCTGTCGCCGCGGGCTCGCGTCAGCGCTGGACTGAGCGCTTGCGGCGTCGGTGCCGCCAGGGCTGGAGGACGACGAGCAGCACCAGCCCGATCCCGGCGCCGATCGCTGCGCCGGTGGCGTTGTCGACGATGTCGGTGACGTCGCAGGCGCGGTCGATCCGGGCGAGCTCGAGCTGGGTCTTCTCGATCAGCGCCGAGTAGCCGGCCAGCGCCAGCACGCCGAGCGGCGCCAGGACCCAGCCCGCTCGCCACCGGCCGATGGCGAGCACGAGCAGGGCGCCGGACGGCACGAAGAGCGCGGTGTTGAGCGCGCGCTGGCCGGACTGGAAGATCCAGAAGCCCTCGGGGGCGGGGCCGCCGATGTCCCACGAGCACGAGGTCAGCCGGCCCTCGGCCGGGACGATGCCGGGGTCCGCCGACGTGGGCACCAGGGTGACCAGGCCGATGACCGCCAGCGACCACAGGAACCCGCCGATCGCTCCGGCCGACACCCAGCCGAGCGGGCGCAGGAGGAGCAGCGCGAGCACGCCGCACGCCACCGCCGCGACGGCGATGCCGAGCAGCATCACGCCGATGCCCCCGAACCCGACCATGCGCGGGAGACTAACGCGCAGCCGGTCGCGGGGCCGAGCCGGCTCAGGACACCCGGGCGCGCTGCCGGGCCACGAAGCGGGTCGCCAACCGATTGACGAGGGTGGGGGAGAGCCGCCCGAGCCGCCAGGCGATGCGCGCCTGCCGCGGCTCCACGACGATGGCCTCGTCGCGCTCGACGGCCGCGAGCACCCGCTCGGCGAGCCGGTCGGGGTCGACGGGTCGCCGTACGCCCTGGCCCTCGAGGTAGAAGTCCCGGCCGCGGTAGCGGCCGATCTCGCCCTTGTCGAGGATCGGGGTGTCCACCGCGGCCGGGCAGACCACGGTCACGCCGACCCCGTGCGCGGCGGCCTCGGTGCGCAGCGCGAGGGACAGCCCGACGACGGCGTGCTTGGTGGTGACGTAGGACGTCATCAGCCCGGCCGCCATCAACCCGCCCATCGACGCGGTGTTCACGATGTGCCCGCCGCCCTGGGCGAGCATCCGCGGGTAGGCCGCGTGCACGCCGTGCACCACGCCACGCACGTTGACGTCGATGATCGCGTCCCACTGCTCGAGGCCGAGGTCCTCGGTGTTGCCGAGGAAGGTGATGCCCGCGTTGTTGAAGAGCAGGTCGATCCGGCCGTGGGCGGCCACGACGTCGGCCACCGCCGCGGCGACGTCGCCGGCCGAGGTGACGTCGACGTGGCGGGCGGTCGCGGTCCCCGGGCCGGAGGTGGTGGCGACGACGGACTCGGCGCCCGCGAGGTCGACGTCGGCGCACACGACGTGCGCCCCGCGTCGTACCAGCGCGCGGGTGAGGGCAGCGCCGATGCCGGACCCGCCGCCGGTCACCAGCGCGGTGCGCCCGGCGAGGCTCACGAGAACGCCGCCTCGACGAGCCGGACCAGGTCCGGGTAGCGCTTGAGGTGCGCGCCGCCGTTGACGTCCATGGTCTCGCCGGTGATCCAGCGGGAGTCGTCGGAGAGCAGGAAGCGGATCGCAGCGGCGACCTCGTCGGGCTCGCCGGAGCGCCCGAGCGCGGTGTTCTCGAGGTACTCCTCCCGCACGCCGGGGATGTCCATCGCCGGTGCGGTCAGCGGCGTCACGACCAGGCCGGGGGCGACGGCGTTGACCCGCACGCCGCGGTGCCCGAGCTCGAGCGCGGTCACCTCGGTGAGGGCGACGAGGCCTGCCTTCGCCGCGCAGTACGCCGCCAGGCCGGTGCCCGGCTGCCGGGCGTTCAGCGACGACAGGGACACCAGCGAGCCGCCGTCGGCGACCCGGCGCCCGGCGTGCTTGAGCACCAGGAAGGCGCCGGTCAGGCAGACGTCGACGACCCGCCGCCACTCGTCCGCGTCGTGGTCGACCACCCGGGACAGGGTGCTCACGCCGGCGGCGTTCACGACCCCGTGGAAGGCCCCGTGGTCGGCGACGACCCGGTCGAAGAGCGCGGCCACCGAGTCCTCGTCGGTGACGTCGACCGGCACGTCGGCCGGGGTGCCCGGGAGGTCCGCGACCACCACCTCGTGGCCTGCCTCGCGCAGCACGGCGGCGCTCGCCGCCCCGATCCCGGAGGCTCCTCCGACGACGACGCTCACCTGCACGGGCCCACTCCTGACGTCCGTCTGTGTCTGTTGACACGTGTCAACTACCGCGCCTAACGTGACGGCGGTCACGCCGTCCTGTCAAGGGGCGGCTCGCACACGAGCGTCACGCGTCGGGGGCTCCCGGCCGGGAGGAAGAGATGAGCGGTCCCACCGTCGCCGTGATCGGCGCAGGCATCAGCGGCCTGACGACGAGCAAGATGCTGGCCGACTACGGCCTGGACTTCACGACCTTCGAGTCCTCGGACCGGGTCGGTGGCAACTGGGCCTTCGGCAACCCCAACGGGCACAGCAGCGCCTACCGCTCGCTGCACATCGACACCTCGAAGCACCAGCTGTCCTTCAAGGACTTCCCGATGCCCGAGGAGTACCCCGACTTCCCGCACCACACGCAGGTCAAGGACTACCTCGACGCCTACGCCGACGCCTTCGACGTCCGGCGGCGCATCGAGTTCGAGAACGGCATCGTGCACGCCCGCCGGCTGCCCGCCGAGGAGGGCGGCGGCTGGGAGCTGGAGACCCAGCGCACCGGCACGCGGCGCTTCGACCGGCTCGTCGTCGCCAACGGCCACCACTGGGACCCGCGCTTCGCCGACAAGCCCGGGGAGTTCACCGGCCTGACCATGCACTCCCACGCCTACATCGACCCGCGCACGCCGTACGACCTGACCGGCAAGCGGATCCTCATCATCGGCCTGGGCAACAGCGCCGCCGACATCGCCGTCGAGCTCTCGAGCCGCACCCTCGACAACGAGGTCGTCATCTCGACCCGGTCGAGCGCGTGGATCGTGCCGAAGTACTTCGCCGGGACGCCGGCCGACAAGTACTACCGCACCTCCCCGCACGTCCCCTTCGCCTGGCAGCGCAAGTTCGTCCAGGTCATGCAGCCGCTGACCGCCGGCCGCCCGACCGACTACGGCCTCCCGGAGCCGAACCACAAGTTCTTCGAGGCGCACCCGACCCAGTCGGTGGAGCTGCCGCTGCGCCTGGGGTCGGGCGACCTGCGGGCCAAGGGGGACATCGAGCGCTGGGAGGGCTCCACCGTCCACTTCGTCGACGGGACGAGCGAGGACTTCGACGTCGTCATCCACGCCACTGGCTACAACATCACCTTCCCGTTCTTCGACGAGGACTTCATCAGCGCGCCGGAGAACCACATCCGCCTCTACAAGCGGATCTTCAAGCCGGGCATCGACGACCTCGCCTTCGTCGGCTTCGCCCAGGCCACGCCGACGCTCTTCCCGTTCGTCGAGTGCCAGACCCGCCTCGTCGCGGCCTGGCTGGTCGGGCGCTACCAGCCACCGCCGCCGGCCGAGATGGAGCGGGTCATCGACGAGGACCAGCAGAAGTACACCGCGCACATGGTGCAGCGGCCCCGGCACACCCAGCAGCTCGACTACTTCCTCTACGAGCACGATCTGCGGGTCAAGGAGATCCCGGCCGGGGTGGCCCGTGCCTCGGCCGGCACGGGGGCGCGGTGAGCGAGGAGCGCCGCTGGGCGCGGATGGTCGACCGTCGCAGCGTCAACCGCGGTGACGCCCGCCGGGCCGCGCTGCTGACCGCCTTCGACGAGCTGTTGCGCGAGCAGAGCCTGGAGGAGGTCAACGTCGCCGAGGTCTCCCGCCGCGCCGGGGTGACCCGCTCGGCGTTCTACTTCTACTTCGAGAGCAAGGCGGCCGCCGTGCTCGCCCTCATGGCCGACCTGTACGACGACGCGTCGGCCGCCACGGACCTGCTGGTCAAGGCCGAGGGGGAGCCGGAGCCGCGGCTGCGGCAGGTGGTCACCGCGCTCTTCGACTCCGTCGACCGGACGCCGCACACCTACCGCGCCCTGCTCGAGGCGCGCGCGACCAGCCCGACGGTGCGCGAGCTGTGGGAGGAGGGGCGCGCGGAGTTCGCCGGCATGGTCGCCGAGACGATCGAGCGCGAGCGCACCCTGGGCCGCGCGCGACCCGGCCCCGACGCCGGCGCACTGGCAGCCGTCCTCCTCGACGTCAACGACCAGGCCGTCGAGCGACACGCGCTCGGGGTCGGCCCGCCGCGCGCGCAGCACATCGACGCACTCGTCCACATCTGGATCCAGAGCATCTACGGGAGCACCTCGTGAGCACCACCTTCGACTTCACCTCCGCCGGCATCCGCTGCGCCGCCACCCACTTCCCGGGCGAGGACGGCGCCCCGGTCGTCGTCCTCGCGCACGGCCTCGCCGGCACGCAGGACGCCGGCATGTGGCCCTTCGCCGAGGCGTACGCCGCCGCCGGGTTGCACGCCGTCACCTTCGACTACCGCTGCTTCGGGGCCAGCGACGGCCAGCCGCGCCAGGTCGTCTCGCTCGCCGGCCAGCTCGCGGACCTGCACGCCGCCGTCGACGCCGCGCGGAGGCTGCCCGGCGTCGACCCGGACCGCGTCGTGCTGTGGGGCGCCTCGCTGGGCGGCGGGCACGTCGTCTCCGCCGCGGCCGGGCGCACCGACGTCGCGGCCGTCGTGTCCGTCGTACCCATGGTGGACGGGGTGGCCGCCGCCCGGCTGGCGGCGAAGCACCACGCCCCGGCGCAGCTGCTCGCCTCCACCGGTCGCGGTGTGGCCAGCGCGCTGCGCCGCCGGGCCGGCCGCGGCCCGGCGATGATCCCGGTCGTGGCGCGGCCGGGGGAGCCGGGCGCCCTCACCCTCCCCGGCGCCTACGAGGACTACCTCGCCATCGCCGGCCCGACGTGGCGCAACGAGGTCGCCGCCGACGTCGTGCTCGAGCTCGGGACCCGCGCACCCCTCAAGGCGGCGGCGCGGCTGGGGGAGCAGGGTGTCCCGTGGCTGGTGCAGGTCGCCGACTTCGACCGGAGCGCCCCGCCGCACGCGGCGATGAAGGCTGCCGTCGCCGGTCGGGCCGAGGTCCGCCACTACCCGGGCGACCACTTCGACCTGTTCGCCGGCAAGCCCTTCCACGAGCCGGCCGTGCAGCACGCGCTGCACTTCCTGCGCCGGGCGCTCGGCCTCGCGCCCGCCGCTGCGCCGACGTCCGGGGCTCAGGCGGTCCGGTAGTCGTCCAGGTCCTGGCCCAGCTCGACGAACAGCGCCTGGTTGAGCGCGAAGACGGCCTTGACCTCGTCGACGACCCGCGCGACCTCGTCCTGCGAGAGCGGCAGTGCGTCGAGGGCGGCGCGGTAGGTGTCCTTGAAGAGCTTGGGCTTGGGGATCCCGGTGAACTCGTAGAACGCCGTGCCCCGGCCCTCGGGGATGTCGTAGGTGCGGCGCAGGATGCGGCCGATCACCTGGCCGCCCGAGAGGTCGCCGAGGTAGCGGGTGTAGTGGTGTGCGACGAGGGCGCCGGTCCACTCGGCGGAGGCGATGCGCTCGGCGTACGCCGTCGCGGCGGGGGACTCGATGGCGTCGGCGTCGACGCCCGGCGCCCAGTGGGCGAGGTCGGCGTCGATCGCAGCGAGGCGCTCGAGCGCCGGGTCGTGCAGGGGAGCGATGAGCTCGTCGTCGGCGTGCTCCGCGACGGCCTTCTCGAGCGCCGCGTAGATCCGCCGCAGGCGAAGGAGCAGGTCGGTGTGGGCCTGCGAGGTGAGCCTGCCCTCGAGCAGCTCGGCCATGAAGGACGAGTTCTCCGCGGCCTCGTGCTCGCTGCGCGAGCCCTCCCGCATGGCGACCGACAGCGGGACGGCGGCGGTCGGGGTCTCGGTCACAACGGTCACGTGCGCTCCTGCAGTCGGGAAGGTGTTGACAGATTGTCAGCAAGTTTGTGACAGGTTGTCAAGAAGAATCCTTGGATAGGCTATCCTAAGTAAGGATGTGCTACCTTCCTGCACGCCGGCCTCGGGACCCCGGCGAGCAAGCCTGCTGGCGTGAGCCCTGTCGCTGAGGAGCGAACCCTTCATGACCCACCCCCCGGTCCGTGGTGCGCGGGCGCTCGTCCCGCTGGTCGTCGCCGTGCTGGTGCTCGCGCTGGCCGGGTGCGGGCTGTCCGCGCCGGACTCGGGCAACGGCGGGGACCGGGAGGCCGGCAAGGCCGCGCCGCGCCTCGCCGACGTCGAGCCGCTGGCGGACCCGCGGGAGTGGAAGGGCGCGTCGAGCGCGGTCGTCGCCGACTCGGCGGTCGAGCCCGTCGCCTCGCCCACCCCGGAGCTGCCCGTCACCGTCACCGACAACCAGGGCACCGAGGTGACGGTGGAGGACGCCAGCCGGATCCTCGCCCTCGACGTCTACGGCACCCTCGCCCGCACCGTGTTCGAGCTCGGCCTGGGCGACAACGTCGTCGGCCGCGACACGACCACCCAGTTCGCCGAGGCCGCCGACCTGCCGCTCGTCACCCAGAACGGCCACGACCTCTCCGCCGAGGCGATCCTCGAGCTCGACCCCACCGTGATCCTCACCGACACCTCGCTGGGCCCGTGGAACGTCGTGCTGCAGATGCGCGAGATCGGCATCCCCGTCGTGGTGCTCGACTCCCACCGCGGCCTGGGCAACGTCGACTCCCTGATCACCGACGTCGCCGAGGCGCTCGGGGTGCCGGAGGCGGGCCGGGCGCTGGTCGAGCGCACCAGCGCGGAGGTCGACGAGGTCCGCGCGGTGCTGGAGGAGGTCGCGCCCGAGGACGTGACCGACCAGCTGCGCGCCGTCTTCCTCTACGTCCGCGGCCAGGCCGGCGTCTACTACATGTTCGGCGCCGAGTCCGGTGCCGAGGGCCTGATCGACGCCCTCGGCCTGTACGACGTCGCCGCCGAGATCGACTGGAGCGGGATGAAGCCCGTCACCGACGAGGCGATCATCGCCGCCCAGCCCGACGTCGTCCTGATGATGAGCGGCGGCCTGGAGTCCGTGGACGGCGTGCCCGGCCTGCTCGAGCGGCTGCCCGCCCTGGCCAACACCCCGGCCGGCGAGCGCGAGCGGTTCGTCGACATGGAGGACTCGCAGATCCTCGGCTTCGGACCGCAGACGGCCGAGGTGCTCAACGCCCTCGGCGTCGCCATCTACGCACCCGAGGCGCTGAGGTGAGCGCCGCGCCCGGCACCCTGCCCGAGGCCCCCGACGCCCGCCAGCGCGAGGCCGGTACGCGCGGCAGCTGGCGCACCAGCCTCACCAACCGTGTGGGCCTGATCTCCACCCTCGCTGTCCTGCTGGTCGTCGCGGTCGTGCTCGGTGCCGGCCAGGGCCAGATGCAGATCCCCGCCTCGGAGGTGCTCGGCTCGGTGCTGCACCGCCTGGGCCTCGACGTCGGCCCGCTGCCCAGCCACCCCCGTGGCGAGGGCACCCTCTGGGACGTCCGGTTCCCGCGCGTCGTGCTCGCCGTGCTGGTCGGGGCCTCGCTGGCCACTGCCGGTGCGGTGATGCAGGGCGTGTTCGGCAACCCGCTGGCCGAGCCCGGCGTCGTCGGCGTCGCCTCCGGCGCCTCGGTCGCCGCCGGTGCGGTCCTCGTCTTCCACATCTCCTTCCTGGGCTCCTGGACGATCGCGTTCGCCGCGTTCCTCGGTGGCCTCGCCGCTACCACGCTGGTCTACCTGCTCTCCCGCGCGGGCGGCCGCACCGAGGTGGTCACCCTGGTGCTGACCGGCGTCGCGATGAACGCGATGACCTCGGCCGCGCTGGCCTTCCTCATGTTCCTCGGCGACCAGCAGGCCCGCGAGGAGATCGTCTTCTGGACCCTCGGCAGCCTCAACGGCACCCGCTGGGAGGCCGTCGCGGTGGTCGCACCACTCGCCGCCGTCGGCATCGTCGCCGCCCTGCTGCTGGCCCGCTCGCTCGACCTGCTCGCACTCGGCGACCGCGCTGCCTTCCACGTCGGCCTCGACGTCGAGCGGCTGCGGATGCTCGCCATCGTCGTGGTCGCCGTGCTCACCGCCGCCGCGGTCGCCTTCGCCGGGACCATCGCCTTCGTCGGCCTCGTCGTGCCGCACCTGGTGCGGATGATCGCCGGCCCCGGCCACCGGCTGCTGATCCCGGCCAGCGCGCTCGGCGGCGCGGTGCTGCTGACCTTCGCCGACCTGTGGGCGCGCACCGCGATCGACAACGCCGACCTGCCGATCGGCATGCTCACCGCGCTGGTCGGCGGTCCCTTCTTCTTCTGGCTCATCCGGCGCTCGCGCCGCTCCGCGGGAGGCTGGGCATGAGCGCGATCGAGGCACGTGGCATCGAGGTCGTCCTCGGCGGGAACCAGGTCCTGCGCGGCGTCGACTTGGCCGTCGAGCCCGGTGAGCTGGTCGCGCTGGTCGGACCGAACGGCGCCGGCAAGTCCACGCTGCTCTCGGTGCTCTCCGGTGACGTCGCCGCCACCGCGGGCAGCGTCGACCTCGACGGCCGACCGCTGGCGTCGTACTCGGCCCGGGCGGCGGCACGCCAGCGCGCGGTGCAGCTGCAGCACCAGGGCCTGGCCTTCGGCTTCCGCGTCCACGACGTCGTGATGATGGGCCGCAGCCCGTGGTACCGCACCCCCCGGTCGGCCGACGACGAGGACGTGGTGGCGGACGCGATGCGCCGCACCGACGTCGGCCACATGGCCGAGCGCTCCTTCCCGACGCTGTCGGGCGGGGAGCAGGCGCGCACGTCGTTCGCCCGCGCGCTGGCCCAGCAGACCCCGGTGCTGCTGCTCGACGAACCCACCGCGGCGATGGACATCCGGCACCAGGAGGCGGTGCTCGAGGTCGCCCGGACCCTGGCGCGCGAGGGAGTCGCGGTGGTCGTCGTGCTGCACGACCTGTCGCTGGCCGCGGCCTACGCCGACCGGATCTGCGTGCTGAGCTCCGGCACCGTGCGCGCCGAGGGCCCGCCCGCCGAGGTGCTCACCTCGTCCCTGCTCACCGACGTCTACCAACACCCCGTGGAGGTGCTCGTGCACGACGGCTACCCGGTGGTGGTGCCGGTCCGGCGCCGCAGCCCCGAGAACCCGGTCGGTGGACCCGTCGTCGAGGAGGCGCTGCGATGACCGCCCGCCGTCCCGCCCGGCTCGCGGCGCTGGCCCTCGTGCTGGCGCTCGTGGGCCTGTCCGGCCTCGCCCCGGTCCCGGCTGCGCACGCCGCGGCCCGGGTGACGGTCGTCAACGACCAGGGCACCGCGGTCATCGACCCCACGTACGCGACCCGGCTCAGGGTCAGCGGGCGTGGCTTCCAGTCGGTGCGGGGCGGCCACGGCGGCATCTACGTCTTCTTCGGCACCGTCAGCGGCCAGTGGCGGCCCAGCAAGGGCGGCTCGACCGGCGAGAACTACTTCTACGTGCCGGACAGCGAGTCGAGGAACAACGCCGGCCACCAGGCCTACGTCGCCTTCCCCGGCTCCGACACTGCAGGCTCCGCCAACGGCGGCGTCGTGACCGCGGACGGCCGCTGGTCGACGACCATCAACGTGCCCGGTGCGACCTTCCGGTCCGTCGACCGCAAGGGGAAGATCCGGACCGTCGACTGCCGCAAGGTGACCTGCGGGATCATCACGGTCGGCGCCCACGGTGTCGCCAACGACGCCAACGAGACCTTCACCCCGGTCGCGGTCCGGGACCTGTACGGCGGGAGTGCGCCCTCCGGCACCAGCGGCGCCGAGTCCGACGACGTCGCCACCCCGAACGCGGCCGTGGAGGCTGCCGACGACACCGCCAGGCCGGGGAAGCCCGCGAAGCGGGTGAAGCCGGTGCTGTCCGTCGATCGCCGCGCCGCCGTCGCCGGACGGGTGCTGTCCTTCACCGCCCGCGGCCTGCCTGCGGGCGCCCAGGTCTCCGCCGTGCTCGACGACGGCGTGGTCGCCGCCGGCCCGTTCCTCGTCGGCGACGCCGGCCAGGTCACGGGGGTGCTGACCCTGCCGCTCGACCTCGGCTCCGGCACCCACGAGCTGCGGCTGTTCGGCCTCGACGCCGGCGCGGGCGCCGACGGCGAGGACGCCCCCGTCGTGCGGTTCGCGGTGGCCGCGGCCGACGACACCGCGCCGGCTGCCGCCGAGACCACCGACGCGGACGACGAGGTGGCAGCCGACCGGCTCGGCATCGCCTTCTTCGTGCTCGCCGCGCTGGTCCTGCTCGGTGCCGTGGCGCGCCTCGTCCTGGTCGCGCGGCCGCGGAGGTCCGCCGATGCGGCCTGAGACCTCGCCGACGACGATCGTGCGGCGCTCGCTCGCTGCGGTCCTGGCCGTGCTCGGCCTCGTCGCCTGCGCCATCGGCATGGCCTCCGTCGGGGCCGGCGCCGCGGTCGCCGGCGAGCCGGCCGCAGAGGCGACGAGCACGACGGAGCCGACGCAGCCGACGGAGCCGACGGAGCCGACGGAGCCGACGGAACCGACGGCGACCGGGGACCCCACAGGCGATCCGGACGCGACGGACGGCCCCTCCGTGCAGCCGTCGGACGACCCGCCCCAGGACCCGACCGACGAGCCGAGCGACGAGCCCAGCTCACCGCCCGCCGACACCCTCGAGCACCTGACGAGCGCCGTGCTGCGCTGGGGCCTCAACAACGAGTCCAACACTGCGGCGTACAACCCCGGCACCTACAACTTCCTGGTCGCCGGCCGGATCCCCGACCCCGGCAAGGGCGGTCAGCTCATGCCGGCGTCGCGCTGGAAGCAGAAGGTCGGCAACGTCGCGGTGGAGAAGTGGAACGCCGCGAAGAAGGCCTGGCGCCCGGCCACCTGGAAGGGCCTGCGCACCGACAGCGGCGGCAAGGACCTGCGCATCGGGACCCCCAGCGAGCACCAGCTGGTCTTCTCGCGTGGCACCGGCACGCTCGACCGCGCCGCCGGCACGGCCCGCATCGCCTGGGACGGCGACGCCACCGTCGTCTACTACTCCGGCGTCAGCTTCTTCTACCTCTCCGACCCCGTGCTCACCATCGCCGAGGGACGCGGGACCCTGACCGCGACCCTCGGGGGCTTCGGGTCGTCCCAGGAAGACATGTCCCTCTGGCTGCCGCTGCCCGAGACGGAGGTCACCGTCGCCACGCTCTCGAACGTCCGCCTGGTCGGGGACGGCTTCACGGTGACGCCGGACTACCGCGGCGTCGCCGTCGAGCTGGAGACAGGCACCCAGAAGCGCGACGCGAAGGGGTGGGGCGCCTTCCCGCAGGGCTGGGTGAGCTTCATGGAGCAGGTCGGCACCGCGAGCTTCTGGTACACCAGCGGTGGTTTCGCCGACCCCAACAAGGAGCCCCTGCCCGTGACGGTGGCGTGGCGTGCCGACCGCGCCGTGGCACCGACACCCGCGCCGACGGCAACGGCACCCGCCGAGGTCGAGAACAGCGCGCCCCCGCCGCCCGGCGCCGGCGGGGCTCCGCTGGCCGTGGGCGGCCCTCCCGTCGGCAGCGGCGCACTACCTCCCGTCGCGGCGTCGGCCGCGCCCGGCGCCCAGCCCGGGTCGCTGCTGGCGCGCCCCGAGCCCCACGTGGCCCTGCAGCCGATGTCCGCCCCGGTGGCTGCACCCGCCGACCGTGCCTGGACGTGGTGGGGCGGCGGCGCGCTGCTCCTCCTCGCCGCGGCCGCGCTCCTCGTCCCCGGACCGCTCCCGGTCCGGGGACGTCCCTGAACCCCGTCTCGACGACGAGAACCCCAAGAAAGGGAGATCCCATGTCCACTCTCACCCCACGGCGTCGCTCCCGGCTGCGTGCCGGTGTCGCCGCGGCGGCGGCCGCAGGCCTCACCGCTGCTGGTCTGAGCCTCGTCCCCGGCCTCACGGCCCCGGCCCAGGCCTCCGCCGCCAGTCCGGAGCTGACCTGGAAGGTCTCCGGGTGGTTCGACAGCCACCTGGGTACCCACAGCTGGACCGGTGGCGTCACCGAGAGCGAGGACGGCGTGCTGACCTTCCGCGGCGGTGAGCGCCGCCTGGTCGAGGGCGTCGAGCAGGTCGAGTACGACGGCTCGGTGACGGGTGCCTTCGTGTACGGGGGCACGCGACACTACTCGGTCACGATCGCCGATCCGGTGGTCGTGATCGACGGCGCGGAGGGCGCGATCAAGGCGACCGTGTCCGCGACCGTCAACGAGGAGCCGGACACCCCCGCAGCGCAGGTCACGCTGACCACGTTCGACGCGAGCGCGGCGACCGGGACGCCGGGAGAGGGTCTCGAGTCCCTCGTCGCCACCCCGCGCTGGGCTGACGTCCTGCAGGCGGCGGACGCGCCGGAGGGCCTGCTCGACGCTGACAAGCCGCTCGAGGGCAAGTCCTGGGACATCTCGCTGCTGTCCCACCTGCCGAAGAGCCTGCGGGCGCACTTCCACAAGACCTCGACCTCGGCGAGCCAGGAGACGAAGGCGCCGGCCGAGTTCACCGCCGAGGTCCCGGACACCTACACGGTCGACTCCAACGTCACCGTGACCACGACCTCGCAGGGCACCTCGGGCGCCACGATCCGCGCCACGGGCACCGGCTTCGTCCCGCCGGTGATCGGCGACTTCGGCATCTACGTCGTGGTCGGCGTGGCCGGTGGCCGGCCTGAGGGTCAGTCCGCAGCAGAGGGCATCGAGAACTCCGTCGCTGCGGCCTGGCTGGCGAAGACGCCCACCCCGGGTGCCACGGGTCACCTGGACAACGGTGCCTTCACGCTCGACCTGACCCTGCCCGCCAAGAAGCTGGTCAAGGGCAAGAAGTACGCCGTCTACACGTTCCCCGCCCACTCCGGGCCGCGGACCTACGAGACCGAGACCCCGATCTCGATCAGCTGGGACAAGGTGTTCCCGAAGGCCGCGACCACCGCGAAGATCAGGGTCGTCAAGGCCCCGACGACCAAGGCGAGGGGCAAGATCGTCGTCACGGTCAAGGGTGGCGCGAAGAAGCCCTCGGGCAAGGTGCGGGTCACCTACGGCGGCGGTCGCCTCAACGGCAAGGTCGTCAAGGTCGCGAAGAACGTGCGCCTGAACTCCCAGGGCGCCGTCACGGTGGTCCTGCCGAAGTCGGCCAGGGGCAAGCGCACCGTCAAGGTGCGCTACCTCGGCGACAGCACGCACAAGGCCAGCGCGACGGTCGCGAGGACGATCACCGTCAAGAAGAGGTGAGCCGTCGGGTCGGTCCCCGCGCAGCGGGGACCGGCTCAGGCCAGCCTCACGCGCCCGGGCCCCCGGCGCCGACCGCCCGCAGCACGAACGACTCGATCGCTGCCGGCGGCAGGTGCCGGGGGCTCAGGCACGCGTGGACCAGCGACAGCGTGGAGTCGAGGTCGTCGAAGGCCATCTGACCGCCGTCGCGGCCGCGCTCGAGGATGCCGCGCAGCACGCCCTCGACCGCGACCACGTGGTCGCGGATCTCCAGGCGGGCGGTGGGGGAGAGCACGCCGTACAGCGCGGGGCCGAAGCCCATGTGGAACTTCTCGCCCGCGGCGAGGTGGTGGCGCACGTAGGTGCGCAGCTGCTGCACCGGGTCGTCGGACCCGGCGAGCGCCGCCTTCAGCTCGGACATGTAGGCCTGCGTCTCGTGCGTGGCGAACGCGACGAGCACGGACTCCTTGTCCGGGAAGTGGTGGTAGATCGCGGTGCGCCCGATGCCGGCGCGCTCGGCGATGTTGCGCATGGTGATGGCATCGAAGCTGCCCTCCACCATGAGCTCGGCGAACGCCTCGAAGATGCGTCGCTGCAGCTGCTCGCGATGAGCGCTGAGCGTCTCTCCCTCGATGCGTGGCACGTGTCGAAGCGTAGCGCCGGCGTCCACGGCACCCGTGGTCGTGCGTCGCTGCCGCCGCTGCCCGTCGCCCGCCAGGGCGACCGCGGGGTGCTTCCCGTCCGGGTGCGGGTCAGATGCGGGGCACGACCCGGCCGAGCAGGTCGCCCATCCGGGTGGCGGCGGCACGACCGGCCTCGAGCACCTCGGCGTGGTCGAGCGGGGCGTCGCTGATCCCGGCAGCGAGGTTGGTGACCAGGCTGATGCCCAGCACCTCCATGCCGGCTTCGCGGGCCGCGATCGCCTCGAGCGTGGTGCTCATCCCGACCAGGTGGCCGCCGAGGATGCCGGCCATCCGGACCTCGGCGGGCGTCTCGTAGTGGGGGCCGGGGAACTGCACGTAGACGCCCTCGTCGAGGCCCGGCTCGACCTCGCGGCACAGCTCGCGCAACCGCGAGGAGTAGAGGTCGGTGAGGTCGACGAACTTCGCGCCGACGATCGGGGACCGGCCGGTCAGGTTGATGTGGTCGCTGATCAGCACCGGGGTGCCCGGGGTCCACGTCTCCTTCAGCCCGCCGCAACCGTTGGTGAGCACGATCGCCCGGCAGCCTGCGGCCGCCGCGGTGCGCACGCCGTGCACCACGGCCGCGACGCCGTGACCCTCGTAGTAGTGGGTGCGGCTCAGGAAGGCCAGCAGGTGCCGGTCGCCGTCCTCGCCGGGGAGCCGGATCGAGCGGACCTTGCCGGAGTGCCCGACGACCGCCGACGCCGCGAAGCCGGGCAGGTCGGTCACGTCGATCTCGGTGGTGTTCTCACCGGTCGGGTCCAGCGCCTCGGCGGCCGGCAGCCAGCCGGAGCCCAGGACGAGCGCGACGTCGTGGCGGGCGACGCCGGTCAGCTCGGCGAGGCGGGCGGCGGCCTCATCGGCCAGGGCGTACGGCGTGGGGGAGTCGGTCACGGCGCGAGACTACTCGCCGCAGCGAGGGCCGGTCCGCTCACCACGTGGCGACGACGGACTCGGGGACGTAGCCGTGCCGCACCCGCTGCGGGTGGTTGCCGACCTCGAGGTAGGCGAGCTCCTCGCCGGTGCGGGTGGAGAGCACCGCGACGGCGTCGTCGTCGGACAGCGAGACCCAGCAGGTGTCGTCGAGACCCTCGGTCGACCAGTACGGCTT
The DNA here is from genome assembly GCF_000519005.1 of Nocardioides sp. J54. Lineage (GTDB taxonomy): Bacteria > Actinomycetota > Actinomycetes > Propionibacteriales > Nocardioidaceae > Nocardioides. The sequence goes on from NZ_JAER01000001.1 coordinate 201,986, forward strand.
GCCGTAGCCGTGGCCGGTCGTCTCCTCGTCGAAGTACGTCGCCTCGCCGGTCTCGGCGTCGACCAGGGCTGCGTAGTCGTCCATCGTGCCGGCGACGCACAGCGTTCGCCCGTCGCCGCTGATCGCGATGCCGTGGTGCGCGGAGTCGTTGACGTAGGCCTCACGCATCATCGTCGGCACGCGGTTCTCCAGCTCGACGACGTCGACGACGGCGCCCTTCGCGGGCTCCGGCATCCCGCCGAGGGTGTAGTCGGTCGTGCCGTTGAGGTCGGCCGCCTGGGTGTCGAACACGACGTAGCCGTGCAGGAAGGACACCTGCAGGTAGAGCAGCCGGCCGTCCGGGTGCACCGCGACCGGGCGGACCGCGCTGCTCATGCCGGGGTGGCCGGCCTCGGCGAGCTCCTTGCCCAGGTCCCAGCGCTGGAGGACCTCGAAGGTCCCGGCATCGACGTACTGCATCCACCGGTCGGCCTTCACGGCCGCCTCGAGCTTCGACCACGGCAGCGTGCCGAGCAGCTTGTCGAGGCTGAGCAGGTTGACGAGATTGCCGAGGTTGCCGAGGTTGCCGAGGTTGCCGAGGCCCGGCAGGCCACCGAGGAGGCCGCCCAGGTTCAGCTTGTCCAGCGGCAGCCCGAGGAGGTCCCCGTCGGCGGGGTCGAGGTCGTCGAGCGGCGTGTAGACGCGGCCGATCGAGGCGTGCAGGATCCGCTCGCCGTCCTCGGTGTAGTTGCTCTCGTGCGGCGTCTCCCCGGAGGGGAAGGTGCGCAGCCGGTCGCCGACGCGGACCGACTTCCCGTCGAGGGTGCCGTCGATCATCGAGTACTCGATGACCTGGCGGGCGGTGGAGTCGGAGACCAGCAGGCGGGTGCCGTCGTTGGAGACCTGCATGTGGTCGGTGCGGTAGCCGTCCATCTGCTGCTCGCGCACGATCGAGTCGGTGCGGCCGGCGGTCGCCCTGGCGATGTCGATCCAGACCACGTCGGCGAAGCTCGGCCGGGAGACGGCGAGGTACTTGCCGTCCATCGTGGTGAACATGTCGTCGACGTACTGGTTGTGGCCCTGGCCCGGCCCCGCGTTGATCGCGAGGTAGAACACCAGCGCCACCGGGTCACGCAGGATCCGGTTGGTCTCCTCGGCCTTGTCGGGGATGAGGTCCACCCCGCGCTTGAGCACCTCGAGGGTGCGGGCGTCGACGATGCTCGCGGTGCCGTCCCAGTTGTTGCCGACCCACATCACCGAGCGCTGGCCCTCCCCGGCCGGGCGCAGCGCGACGGGCAGGTCGAGGGCCGCGTCGTCCTCGTGGACCCGGGCCTCCTCGGGCACCGGCGAGGTGCCGCAGGCGGCGAGGGCGACGGCGGTGAGGCCACCGGCCACCGCGGTCAGGACACGGGTGAGGCGGGACGTGGTGCGCACGAACGTGACAACGATTCAGGTTCCCCCGAGGTCACGCCCCCGGGGTGGCCGGCGTCACAGCCCGGTCGAGCGGCAGGCGCGTCGGCGCAGCGCCTCGACGTAGTCGGCCGGGGCGTCGGCGGCCTCGGCCGCGTCCGCGATCACGCCGAGGTACGACGCCGAGGGCAGCCCGCCCTCGTAGGCGTCGAGCACGTAGGTCCACGCCACGATCTCGCCGACCATCGTCGAGACCCGCACCTTCGTCTTGCGGTAGAGGCCGGAGTCGGCCGACTCCCACTGGTCCAGGTGCGGCTCGTCGAGCGGGCTGACGTCGTACACGGCGACGAACACGGCGGTCGTCGGGTCCTGCACGATCGTGGCGAGCGCGCCGTCCCAGCCGTGCTCCTCGCCGCCGAAGGTCAGCCGCCAGCCGGTGAGCCAGCCCGTCGTGCGCATCGGCGAGTGCGGGCACCGCTCGGCCATCCGGAGCGGATCGAGGTTGGTGCCGTAGGCGGCGTACGACGTCACCGGGTCAGGTTAGTGCGTCGGCCGGACGATCCCGGGAAGCACGACGCCTCCCGCCCGGGGAGGGCAGGAGGCGTCGTGCCGGTGGCGCGTCAGGCGCCGGTGTAGAGCAGGTGGTTCTCCGGGGTGGCGGGGGAGCAGATGATCAGCAGGATGCAGCTGCGAGCCGTGCCGCTGATCTTGTTCTTCGTCGTGGCGGCGAGGATCGCGTTGCCGACCGCGCTCGGCGACGCCGACGGGTGCGACTGCAGGTAGAGCGCCGCGGCGCCGGCGACGTGCGGGGAGGCCATCGACGTGCCGCTGATGGTGCGGTTGCCGTTGGACAGCCACGCCGAGGTGATGTCGACGCCGGGGGCGAACAGGTCGACGCAGGTGCCACGGTTGCTGAAGCTGGCACGGGCGTCGTTGCGGTCGCTCGCGGCGACCGTCAGCGCGGCGGGCACGCGGGCGGGCGACTTCGAGCACGCGTCGGTGTTCTCGTTGCCGGCCGCGACCGCCATCGTCACGCCGTCGGCGATGACGCGGCTGACCGCGGCGTCGAGGGTGCTGGACGCCCCGCCGCCGAGGCTCATGTTCGCCACGGCGGGCTTGCCCGCCTGGTGGTGGGAGACGACCCAGTCGAGGCCGGCGATGACGGCCGAGGTCGCACCTGAGCCGTTGCAGTCGAGGACCCGGACGCCGATCAGGCGCGCGCTCTTGGCGAGGCCGTAGGTGCCACCGCCGATCGTGCCGGCGACGTGGGTGCCGTGGCCGTTGCAGTCGGTGGCGTCGCTGTCATTGTCGATCTTGTCGGTGCCGGAGGTCGCGCGGCCCTGGAAGTCCGGGTGCGAGGTGAGGATGCCGGTGTCGACGACGTAGACGTCGATGCCGGAGCCGGTGGCGCCGTACGAGTAGGCGTTGTCGAGCGGCAGGTTGCGCTGGTCGACGCGGTCCTGCCCCCAGCTCGGCGTGGGCGTCTGGGTGTCGCTGATCCGCATCGGGCGGTCGAGCTCGACCGCCTTGACCCGCGCGTCGCCGCGCAGGATCGAGAGCAGGGAGTCGGTCAGCGTGGCGGCGAACCCGTTGACGACGTTGTCGTAGACCTGCGTGACGTCGCCGCCCTTGCGGGTGACGAGCGCGTTGGCGGTGGCGCGGGCGTCGGCGCCCGGCTGGAGGGTGACGATCACGTCGAGCAGGCCGGCCGCCTCCGCCTTCGCGGGGGCGGCCTGGGCGGCCGTCGGGACGTGGGTGAGGCCCGCGAGCGCGAGCGCGCAGGCAGCAAGGAATCCGAGAATCCGAGACATGAAGGGAGCACTCCTGTGTCGTGGCGACGGCCCGGTCGGCCGTCGTACCCATGAGTAGGAGGCACTCTGCACCAACGTGATGTGAGACACAAGCACACCCCCGACTAGGCTGGCGCCGTGACCCACTTCGATGTCCTCGTCCTCGGTGCCGGCCCCGGTGGGTACGTCGCCGCGATCCGCGCCGCCCAGCTCGGCAAGTCCGTTGCCGTGATCGAGAAGCAGTACTGGGGCGGGGTGTGCCTCAACGTCGGCTGCATCCCGTCGAAGGCCCTGCTGAAGAACGCCGAGCTCGCGCACACGCTGACGCACGAGAAGGCGAAGTTCGGCATCGAGGGCGACGCGACGATGGCCTACGGCCCGACCCACAAGCGGTCGCGCCAGGTGAGCGCCGGCATCGTCAAGGGCGTCCACTACCTGATGAAGAAGAACAAGATCACCGAGATCGACGGCTGGGGCACCTTCACCGGCCCGAAGACGATCACCGTCGAGGGCGGCGACGGCTCGACGACCGATTACACCGCCGACGACGTGATCATCGCCGCCGGTGCGACCGTGCGCACCGTCCCGGGCGTCGAGGTCAACGGCAAGAACATCGTCAGCTACGAGGAGCAGATCCTCGACGAGAACCTCCCGTCGTCGATCATCATCGGCGGCTCGGGCGCGATCGGCGTCGAGTTCGCCTACGTGATGAAGAACTTCGGCGTCGACGTCACGATCGTCGAGTTCCTCGACCGGATGGTGCCGACCGAGGACGCCGACGTGTCCAAGGAGCTCGCCAAGCACTACAAGAAGCTCGGCGTGAAGGTGATGACCTCGACCGCCGTCAAGGGCGTCGAGGACACCGGCTCCGGCGTCAAGGTCCGCGTCGCCCCGGCCGACGGCGGCGACGAGCAGGTGCTCGAGGCCGACAAGTTCCTCGCCGCGTTCGGCTTCGCGCCGCGCGTCGACGGCTACGGCCTGGACAAGGCCGGCGTCGAGCTCACCGACCGCGGCGCGATCGCGATCGACGACTACTGCCGCACCAACGTCGACGGCGTCTACGCCATCGGTGACGTCACCGGGAAGATGATGCTCGCCCACGTCGCCGAGGCGATGGGCATCGTCGCCGCCGAGACCCTCGCCGGCGCCGAGACCATGCCGGTCGACTACGACTTCATCCCGCGCGCCACCTACTGCCAGCCGCAGATCGGCTCGTTCGGCTACAGCGAGCAGCAGGCGAAGGACAAGGGGTACGACGTCAAGACCGCGTCGTTCCCGTTCTCGGCCAACGGCAAGGCCCAGGGCCTCGGCGAGGCCGTCGGCTTCGTCAAGATCGTCGCGGACGCGGAGTACAACGAGATCCTCGGCGCCCACATGATCGGCCCCGACGTGACCGAGCTGCTCCCCGCGCTGACCCTGGCCCAGAAGTGGGACCTCACCGCCGACGAGGTGGGCCGCAACGTCTTCGCCCACCCGACGCTGTCCGAGGCGGTCAAGGAGGCGATCCACGGGATCGCCGGCCACATGATCAACCTCTGACCAGCCTCTGGACCAGCCTCTGGCGAGCCCGGTCGCAGCCACGACCGAGGACCTTCGGCCCCGTCGGTTGAGTAGGGGGACTCACGCGCGCGTGGGTCCCCCTGCGCGACTGTTCAGGCATGAAGGATCTTCGCCGGGTCGTCGTCACCCTCGTCATCGGTTCGTTCTCGCTCGCCGCGCTGCTCGGCATCGCCGCCCTGCTCGGGGGAGGTGAGTTCACCGAGACGCAGGGGCGCGTGCTGCTGACGACGGTCGTCGTGGGCGTCGAGTCCACCGTCGTCCTGTGCCTGCTGGCCCTCGCCGGGCACCGGTTCTTCCCGGTCTCCGTGGTCGGCGGCCTCGCCTCCGTCGTCGCCACCGGCGCCGCGCTCACCCTCACCTGGGCCGACTTCGCGTGGGACTCCGGCGCGTGGGACACGCTCTGGAAGACCTTCGGCGTCAGCGGCGTCGTCGCCGGCACCGGCGCCCAGCTCGCCCTCCTGGTCGCGCTCACCCTGCGCCCGGGCCGGGCCGCGGGCACCCTGGGCCTCTTGCTCGCCGGCACCGCCGCGGCCGCCGCCGTCGTCGCCACGATGGTGGTCGTCCCGATCCTCGGGGAGTCCGACCCCGGCGGCACCTACTGGCGCACCTTCGGCGTCCTCGCGATCCTCGACGTCCTCGGCAGCGTGGTGCTCACCGCGCTCGGCGCCTTCGGCCGGGCCCGCGTCCCGCGCCCGACCGACGCTGCGGCGACGCCGGCCGAGCCGCTGGCGCTCACCCCCGACCTGCAGGAGCGGGTGGCGTCGTACGCCCGCAGCCGGGGGACGACGCCGGAGCGGGTCCTGGCGGCCGCGGTCGACCGCTACCTTGCGGCCTCCTGACGCGGGACCGGCGGCGCGCGGCGCGGCTGCAAGAATGGCGGGCATGACCCGCGTGGTGATCATCGGTGGAGGACCCGGCGGCTACGAGTCGGCGCTCGTCGCGGCGCAGCTCGGCGCGGAGGTGGTCGTGGTCGACTCCGACGGGATCGGCGGGTCCGCGGTCCTCACCGACTGCGTGCCCAGCAAGACCCTCATCGCCACCGCCGAGGTGATGACCGAGATGTCCGGCGCCAACGAGCTCGGCATCATCGCCGAGCCGCCGCGGATCGACCTCGGCCGGATCAACCAGCGGGTCAAGGCGCTCGCGCTGCGCCAGTCCGCCGACATCGAGCGCCGCCTGGCCCGCGAGGGCGTGCAGGTCGTGCGCGGGCGCGGCCGGCTCGACGGGCCGGGGCGCGTGGTCGCCACCGCGGACGACGGCACCGAGACGTCGTACGACGCCGACGCGGTCCTGCTGGCCACGGGCGCCTCGCCCCGCACGCTGCCCTCGGCCCAGCCCGACGGGGAGCGGATCCTCACCTGGGAGCAGGTCTACGACCTCGACGAGCTGCCGGAGCACCTCATCGTCGTCGGCTCCGGCGTGACGGGCGCCGAGTTCGCCAGCGCCTACCAGGCCCTCGGCATCCCGGTCACCCTCGTCTCCTCGCGCGACCGCGTGCTGCCCGGCGAGGACGCCGACGCCTCCCTCGTCCTCGAGGAGGTCGCGAAGCGGCGCGGCATGACGGTCCTCGGCAAGTCCCGGATGGAGTCGGTGACCCGTGACGGTGACGTCGTCACCGTGCGCCTCACCGACGGTCGCGAGGTCACGGGCTCGCACTGCATCCTCGCCCTCGGCTCGGTCCCGAACACCGAGGGCATCGGGCTGGAGGAGGCCGGCGTGATCCTCAAGGACGGCGGCTTCGTCAACGTCGACCGCGTCTCGCGCACCTCCGCCCGCGGGGTGTACGCCGCCGGCGACTGCACCGGCGTCTTCATGCTCGCCTCCGTCGCCGCCATGCAGGGCCGGATCGCGATGTACCACTTCCTCGGCGACGCGGTGGCGCCGCTGGACCTGAAGAAGGTCGCCTCCAACGTGTTCACCGCCCCCGAGATCGCCACGGTGGGCTGGACGCAGAACGCGATCGACGCCGGCGAGATCGAGGCGGCCTCGATCATGCTCCCGCTGCGCGGCAACCCGCGCGCCAAGATGCAGGGCGTCGCGGACGGCTTCGTGAAGCTCTTCTGCCGCCCCGGCACCCGCATCGTCGTCGGGGGAGTGGTGGTCGGCCCGCGCGCGAGCGAGCTGATCCACCCGGTCTCGCTCGCGGTCGCCGAGTCGCTGACCGCCGACCAGGTGGCGCAGGCGTTCACCGTCTACCCGTCGATGAGCGGCTCGGTCGCGGAGGCGGCGCGTCGCCTGCACCAGCACTGACCTCGCAGCACCGGGCACCACTGTCCACGACCTCCGGCCACTTCCGCCGGCACCGGGACGTGGTGAGAGAATCGGGGCCATGCGCGTGCACCTCGGCTGCGACCACGCCGGCCTCGAGCTCAAGTCCCACCTCATCGGCTGGCTGACCGAGCACGGCTACGAGCCGGTCGACCACGGTCCGTTCACCTACGACGCCCTCGACGACTACCCGGTGTTCTGCCTGCGGGCGGCCGAGGGCGTCCGTGCCGACCGCGAGGCCGGCCTCGACAGCCTCGGCGTCGTCATCGGCGGCTCCGGCAACGGCGAGCAGATCGCCGCCAACAAGGTGAAGGGCATCCGGGCCGCGCTGGCCTGGTCGGAGGAGACCGCGAGCCTGGCCCGCGAGCACAACAACGCGCAGGTCGTCGCCGTCGGCGGCCGGATGCACACCCTGGACGAGATGACCCGCCTGGTCGAGGTCTTCCTCACCACGCCCTTCCCGGGCGACGAGCGGCACGTGCGCCGGATCGGCCAGATGGAGTCCTACGAGACGACCGGAGAGCTCCCGCCGCTGCCCGAGAGCGCCCTCGGGCACGAGGCCTGATGCCCGAGGGGCACACCCTCCACCGCCTGGCCGACCAGCTGACCGCCGTCTTCGGCGGCCACCTCGTCCGTGCCGGCAGTCCCCAGGGACGCTTCGAGGCCGGGGCCGGGCAGGTCGACGGCACCCGGCTCCTCGACGCCGACGCGTGGGGCAAGCAGCTGTTCATCCGCTTCGAGGCCGACCGGCTCGTCCACGTCCACCTCGGGCTCTACGGCCTCTTCGACGTGTACGACGACGTCGACTCCGTGCCCGACCCGGTCGGCCAGGTGCGGCTGCGGCTGGTGCGTCCGGAGGCCGAGCGGCCCGCGGCGTACGCGGACCTGCGCGGCGCCACCCGCTGCGAGCTCGTCACGCCGGCCGAGCGGGACGCGGTCGTGGCGCGGATCGGCCCCGACCCCTTGCGCGAGGACGCCGACCCGGACCGGGCGTGGCAGCGGATCTCCCGCAGCAGCGCCCCCATCGGCACCCTGCTGATGGACCAGTCGGTGCTCGCCGGGGTCGGCAACGTCTACCGCGCCGAGGTGCTCTTCCGCCACCGCATCCACCCGCTGCGCCCCGGCAACACGATGCGGGTCTCGCAGTGGCGCGCGATCTGGGACGATCTGGTCGTGCTGATGCAGGAGGGCGTGCGCACCGGGCGGATCGACACCGTCCGCCCCGCCCACCTGCCCGAGGCGATGGGCCGGCCCCCGCGGGTCGACGACCACGGCGGCGAGGTCTACGTCTACCGGCGGGCCGGCCAGCCGTGCCACGTGTGCGCGCGGCCGGTGCGCACCGAGGTCCTCGGCGGGCGCAACCTCTTCTGGTGCGCCCGCTGCCAGCCGGCCTTCCGCAGCCGCGCAACGGGGCGCCGATGAGGCGCGGGCGGCGCTGGCTGACATCGGACCGCGGCACGGCGCTGCTGCTCGGCGGGTTCTCGACGGCCGTGCTCGTGCTGATGGCCGTGCTGCCCGACGACGTGCCGCTCGCACTGGTCTTCCTGCCGATCGTCCTGGCCGTGCTGCTGCTCGGCAACAGCGTGCTGCCCTGGTACGCCACGTGGATGCTCGCGGCCCTCACCGTCGCGGCCTTCCTGCAGGACTCCTGGTCGGCGCGCACGATCGTCGGCCTCGTCGTCATGTACGCCGTCACGCTCGTCGTGCTCGTCGTGACCGTGCGCCGCCGCGGCGGCCTCGGCGTCGCCCGGCAGCGGGGCGAGTCGATGCTGGTCGACCTGCGCGACCGGATCCTCGCCCAGGGCGAGATCCCGCAGCTGCCGTCGTCGTGGCTCGTCGAGTCCGCGCTCTCCTCGGCCGGTGGCTCGGCATTCGCCGGTGACTTCTTCGTCGCGACGGGGAGCGACCACGGCCGCCGCATCGACCTCGTGGTCGTCGACGTGTCCGGCAAGGGGGAGGCCGCGGGCACCCGCGCCCTGCAGCTGTCCGGCGCGATGGGCGGCCTGCTCGGCGCGCTGCCGCCGGACCGGTTCCTCCCGGCGGCGAACGGCTACCTGCTCCAGCGTGCGTGGGAGGAGGGCTTCGCGACCGCGGTGCACGTCTCGATCGACCTCGCGACCGGGCTCTTCGAGCTCCGCAGCGCCGGGCACCCACCCGCCGTCCAGCGCCACGCCGGTTCCGGCCGGTGGGAGGTGCTGCGCGCCGACGGTCCGGTGCTGGGCATCGTCGAGGACGTGGAGTACGACGCCTGCCACGGCCGGCTCGACCCCGGCGACAGCCTGCTCCTCTACACCGACGGCATGGTCGAGGAGCCCCGGCGCGACATCGAGCTCGGCATCGACCACATGATGGGGGCGGCCGAGTCCCTGCTGCGCCGCTCCTGGGACGGGTTGACCGGCCGGCTGGTCGGCGCCGTCGGCTCGCCGGACGACGACCGCGCGCTGCTGCTGGTGCACCGCCGGCCCTGAAGCCCAGCAGCGGGGTCCGGGGCGGACGCACCGCCCGCGGCCCGGTTGGGGCGCCGTGCGCGCGGTGTGGCACGATTGCCTCTGCTCGGAGGGCCGTCGGCCCCCGCGCACGGGGATGTAGCTCAATGGTAGAGCCCCAGTCTTCCAAACTGGCTACGCGGGTTCGATTCCCGTCATCCCCTCGGAGTGCGGCCGTGCGCAGCGTCGGCAGGGCGCACGACGGGGCGTAGCGTAGTGGCTAGCGCGCCTGCTTTGGGAGCAGGAGATCGCAGGTTCGAGTCCTGTCGCCCCGACCACCGCCTGCCTCGCGCCCCCGCAGGGGCAGCCGCCCGCGTCACGCCGGACCACCCGGACGAACGGACCCACCGGCCCGACCCGCCGGATCCGCGGTTTCCCGGCCACGCCGCCGCGCGCGCCGCTACGGTGCGGTCCGGGGAGGCCGTTGAGAGGACCCTGCCTGTGCACCCACGCCACCTGCTCCGCGCCGGGCTCGCCACGCTGACCGCGCTCCTGCTGACCGGCCTGGCTGCCGGGTCGCCGCTCGCCGTACCCGCAGGTGCGGCCGGGGAGCCCGCGACGACCACCACGCTCGTGGTCTCCGGCGGCACCAGCTACGGCGTCGACATCGTGCTCACCGCGCACGTCACCAGCGAGGCCGGCGTGCCCGTCGGCACCGTCACCTTCAGCATCGACGGCGGCGAGGTGCTCGCCGAGGACGTCCCGGTCGACGCCTCGGGCACCGCGTCCGCCACCGTGCCGGCCGACTACATCGCCCTCGCCCGCTACCGGGCGGCCTTCACCGGCGACGGGTTCGGCGACAGCGAGGCCGCCGAGTTCACCTACGTCCCCCGGGCGGCCGTCCGGCTCGACGCGGAGCCCACCGTCCTGAGGACCAGCGGCGTCGGCAGCCCGCTCACCCTCACCCTGGCCGCCTGGGTGCGCCGGGCCGACGACGGCCGACCGGTCGCGGGGGAGCCGGTCACCTTCAAGATCCTCGGCGGCCAGCCCGACCTGTTCTCGATGAACGGCGGCTCGGTCGTGTGCGACGCCGTGACCGACGCGCGCGGCTACGCCACCTGCGGCGGCAAGGCCACGCTCGCAGCCGTGCTCTCGCTGCTCACCGGGGGAGCGTGGGTGAGCCACCCGCGCCTCGGCGGCTACGAGTTCACCTCCGCGAAGGTGCCCGTCATCGGTCCCGGGGCCGGCTGAGGCCCGTTCGCCTGTCGTCGTCAGTTCGGTGGGCCCCCGGGCCCGGCGGTAGTGTGGGCCAGTCCCGGCGCGGTGAGTCCTGCCTGCGCCCATCGCACCACCCACTGACAGTAGGAGAACACCTGTGAAGAGCGCCGTCGAGACCTTGAGCCCGACCCGGGCCAAGCTGACCGTCGAGGTGCCCTTCGAGGAGCTCAAGCCGAGCCTCGACGCGGCGTACCAGAAGATCGCGAAGCAGATCAACGTCCCCGGCTTCCGCCGTGGCAAGGTCCCGCCGCAGGTGATCGACCGCCAGGTCGGCCGCGGCCTCGTGCTCGACGAGGCCGTCAACGACGTGCTGCCCAAGGCGTACGTCGAGGCGCTCCAGGAGAACAACCTGACCCCGCTGGCCCAGCCGGAGATCGAGGTCACGAAGTTCGAGGACAACGAGGGCCTCGAGTTCACCGCCGAGGTCGACGTCAAGCCCGAGATCGACCTGCCGTCGTACGAGGGCCTGACGGCCTCCGTCGACGACGTCGAGGTCAGCGACGAGGACGTCGCCGAGCAGGTCGACGCCCTCCGCCAGCGCTTCGGCACCCTGATCGACGTCGAGCGCCCGGTCCAGGACGGTGACTTCGTCGTCATCGACCTGGTCGCCCGCCACGACGGCGAGGTCGTCGAGGGTGCGGAGATCTCCGGCTTCTCCTACCAGGTCGGCAAGGGCGGCATGGTCGACGGCCTCGACGAGGCGCTGGTCGGCATGTCCGTGGACGAGGAGAAGGTCTTCACGACCCAGCTCGTCAGCGGCGACCTCGTCGGCCAGGACGTCGAGGTCTCCGTCAAGGTCACCCAGGTCCAGGAGCAGGAGCTCCCCGAGCTGGACGACGACTTCGCCCAGGAGGCGTCCGAGTTCGACACCCTCGACGAGCTGCGCGCCGACGTGCGCGAGCGGCTGGTCCGCGGCAAGCGCCTCGAGCAGGCCGCCGCCGCCCGTGACGCCGTCCTCGAGGCGCTGCTGGAGAAGGTCGAGGTCCCGCTGCCCGAGACGATGGTGACCGAGGAGCTCAACGCCCGCCGCGCCAGCCTCGAGCAGCAGCTGCAGTTCTCCGGCCTGACCCTCGAGAAGTACCTCGAGGACGAGAAGCAGACGCAGGAGGAGTTCGAGGCCGACCTCGAGCGCCGCGTCCGTGACGCCGTCGCTGCCCAGTTCCTCCTCGACGAGATCGCCGACAAGGAGGAGATGGGCGTCGACCAGGGTGAGCTGACCCAGCACATGATCCGCCGCGCCCAGCAGTCCGGTCAGGACCCGCAGGAGTTCGTCAACCACATGTTCGAGCACAACCACGTGCCGGACCTGATCCAGGAGATCCGTCGCGGCAAGGCCCTCCAGCTGCTCGTCGAGGGCGCTGAGGTCAAGGACGGCTCCGGCAACGTCGTGGAGCTGAAGAACCTCCAGGCCGACGGCAGCATCGGTGAGCCCCAGGATGAGGTCGACGAGGCCGCCGACGAGGCGCCCGAGGCTGCTGCCGAGGAGACCACCGAGGCCTGAGCCTCGCCGGACTACCCCGTTGGGTGCACAACTGTGCACTCAACGGGGTAGTCTCAATTTTCCATGAGGCCCGAACCGACCCTCGTCGACGCTGCGGCGCTGGCCACCGCCGTCCTCGACGACCTGGTCCTCGCGACCGCGCGCGACACCCACACCGCCGTCTCGCGACGCGTCCACGGCCTCGTGGGGCTCGGCCTCGGCCCGGTGGGCAGGCCCGCCGAGGTGGTGCACCGCGGCATCGCCGCGACCGTGTACGGCGCCCTGGGGCTCTCGCTGCGCGGCGCCAGCGCCGGCCTCGCCCGGCTCGCCGAGGCCGGCGTGGGGCCCGGCCTCGAGGACGGCCCGCGGGGGCGCTTCGTCAGCTCGGCCGTCAACGGCCTGATCGGCGAGGAGCTGCGCCGCGACCGGCCGCGGCTCGCGATCGAGATGGGCGTGCGCCGCGACGGCCGCGACGTCGTCCTCACCCCCGACGGCGTGGCTGCGGCGTTCCCGGCCGCCACTGGCCGCCTCGTGGTCTTCCTGCACGGCCTGTGCGAGACCGAGGACTACTGGCGCCGGCACCGCGACCGGGTCGGCGCGACGTACGGCGAGACGCTGGCCGGCCGGGGCTGGACGCCGGTCTACCTGCGCGCCAACACCGGCCTCGCCCTGCGCGAGAACGGCGTCGTCCTCGCCTCCCTGCTCCAGCGGCTCGTGGACGCCTGGCCGGTCGAGGTCGAGCAGGTCGCGCTCGTCGGGCACTCCCTGGGCGGCCTGGTCATGCGCGCGTCCTCCGCCGTCGTCGCGGACGGCGACGCCCCGGCTGCGTGGACCCGGCTGGTCAGCGACGTCGTCACCCTCGGCACCCCGCACCTCGGCTCGTGGTTCGCCGTCAGTGCCGACCACGCCAGCCGGGGCATGGCCCGCCTGCCCGAGGTCGCCGCCTTCGGACGGATCATCGACCGCCAGGCGCCCGGCATCCGCGACCTCGTCGAGGGCCTCGCGCAGGACGTCCCGCCGCTGCCGCACGCCCGCTACCGCCTCGTCACCGCCACGCTCACCCGCTCGCCGCGCCACCCCGTCGCGAGCACGATCGGCGACCTGCTCGTCACGCCGCGCTCGGCGACCGGGCGCGACCGGCGCGGCACCGAGCTCTTCCCGGGCGCCGAGGTGCTCCACCTCGGCCGCACCGACCACTTCGGGCTGCTCAACCACCCCGACGTGCACACCGCGCTGGTCCGCTGGCTGGCCGAACCCGTGTGACCGGTTGAGCCGTCGTACTCAGGCACCGGGGTCACCGCGCCGCGAGGCTGGACCCATGACCGTGCCTGCGACCGCCGCCCCTGCCCGCTCCGCCAGCCCGACCCGCACCGGCGCCCTGGTGACCGCCGGCGTGGCGCTCGTGATCGCCCTGCTGGAGACGGCCTTCGGCGCCTGGTGCTGGATGGAGACCGAGGCGGCGTCGGTGACCAACGACGACCCCCTGGTCGGGATCGGCTTCCTCATCGCCCTCTTCATCGGCGTCCCCGGCCTCGTGGGCCTGCTCCTCGCGGTGCTCGGCTGGGTGTTCGCCCGGCACGTCGCCGGCCTGGTCCTCGCGATCCTCGCGGCCGTCGTGGTGAGCGCACCGCTGCTGTTCCTGCTCGGCACCGGCTCCCTCGCCTACTGACCGGCTGCTCCCGACCACCGGTGCAGACCGGGTACGTCGCCACCCGGACGCCCCTGCCGCCGGTCGGCGTCGTGCTGCAGGATGAGGGCATGGCGACACCGAACGCGGCCCGCGAGCTCCGCGCCGAGGCCGACATCGACGCTCCTGCCGACCACGTGTGGGCACTGCTCACCGACTTCGCGCAGATGGCCCGCTGGAGCCCCGAGACGGTCCGGATGGTGCCGCTCAAGCCCGGCGGCCTCCGGGTGGGGCAGTGGTACCTCGGCATCAACCGCCGCAAGGCCGTCGTCTGGCCGACCCGCTCCGTGGTCGCCGACGTCGTCCCCGCCCGCCGCCTGGTCTGGGACACGCCGTCGAGCGGCGCCCAGTGGGTCTGGGAGATCGAGCCGGTCGCGGGCGACCCGAGCCGCACCCACGTCGTGCACCGCCGACCGGTGCCCCGCCACCTCAGCCTCGGCAGTCGCATCGTCGCCCCGCTGCTGCTCGGCGGCACCGAGGCGCACGCCGACGAGCTCGAGCAGGGCATGGCCACCACCGTCGCCGGCCTCAAGGCCGCCGCCGAGGGCACCTGATCCGACAACACCGGCCCGGGGCGTTTCCGCCGTCGGCGAACAGCGGCGTCCAACGCGTGGATCTGCCGGTGCGGGCGGCTAGTGTCACTGACGTGACTCAGAATCTTCCCGGTGGCCACGGTGGCCATGAGATGAACGGTGCCGCGGGGATGAACTTCCTCGACGACAACATCTACAGCCGGCTGCTGCGTGAGCGGATCGTGTTCCTCGGGTCCGAGGTCCGCGACCAGAACGCCAACGCGATCTGCGCCCAGCTCCTGCTGCTGTCCGCGGAGGACCCGGAGGCGGACATCTTCCTCCACATCAACAGCCCCGGTGGCTCCGTGGACGCCGGCATGGCGATCTACGACACCATGAATTACATCCCCAACGACGTCGCCACGGTCGGCATGGGCCTGGCCGCCTCGATGGGCCAGTTCCTGCTGTGCGCCGGCGCAAAGGGCAAGCGCTACGCGCTCCCGCACGCGCGGATCATGATGCACCAGCCGTCGTCCGGCATGGGCGGCTCGGCCTCGGACATCAAGATCCAGGCCCAGCAGTCGCTGCACATCAAGAAGGTGCTGCTCGAGCTCATCGCCGAGCACACCGGCCAGAGCGTCGAGCAGGTCACCGAGGACGCTGACCGCGACCGCTGGTTCACCGCCCAGGAGGCGCTGGAGTACGGCCTGGTCGACCAGGTCATCAAGAGCGCGAAGGAAGCCTCCGACGAGGGCCGGCCGGCCCACAAGAAGGACTGACGGGAAGGACCGGGCATGAACTACTACATCCCGCAGTGGGAAGAGCGCACGTCGTACGGCTTCCGTCGCATCGACCCCTACGCCAAGCTGTTCGAGGACCGCATCATCTACCTCGGCACGCCGATCTCCGACGACGTCGCGAACGCCGTCATCGCGCAGCTGCTGTGCCTGCAGTCGATGAACCCCGACCAGGACATCAGCATCTACATCAACAGCCCCGGTGGCTCGTTCACCGCGCTGACCGCGATCTACGACACGATCCAGTTCATCAAGCCGGACGTGCAGACCGTGTGCATCGGCCAGGCCGCCTCGGCCGCCGCGATCCTGCTCGCCGCCGGTGCGCGGGGCAAGCGCCTCGCGCTGCCGAACAGCCGGATCCTGATCCACCAGCCCTACACCGAGGGCACCTTCGGCCAGACCTCCGACATCGAGATCCAGGCCAACGAGATCCTCCGCATGCGCGAGATGCTGGAGAAGATGATCAGCGACCACTCCGGCAAGCCGATCGACGAGGTCAGCAAGGACATCGAGCGCGACAAGATCCTGACCGCCCAGGGTGCCGTCGAGTACGGCCTGATCGACTCGATCCTCGAGTCGCTCAAGACCCCCGCACTGGTCTGATCCGGACCAGACCTGCCGATAGAAGACGACGGACCATTCGATGAGCTCCCCGAACCGGTACCGGTACCCCCCGTGTCACGCTGCACTTGCGGCGCCACAGGGGGTACCGTCGGGGAGTTCACATGTGAGGAGGACCCGTGGCACGCATCGGTGACGGTGGCGACCTGTTGAAGTGCTCGTTCTGCGGAAAGAGCCAGAAGCAGGTCAAGAAGCTCATCGCTGGTCCGGGTGTCTACATCTGCGACGAGTGCATCGACCTCTGCAACGAGATCATCGAGGAGGAGCTCGCCGAGGGCTCCGACGTCGACCTCGCAGAGCTCCCCAAGCCCAAGGAGATCTTCGAGTTCCTGAACTCGTACGTCATCGGGCAGGAGCAGGCCAAGAAGTCCCTCGCGGTCGCGGTCTACAACCACTACAAGCGGGTCCAGGCCGGCGTGCAGCCGGTCTCCGGCAAGCACAGCAAGGACGAGGCGGTCGAGGTCGCCAAGTCCAACATCCTCGTGATCGGGCCGACCGGCTGTGGCAAGACCTACCTCGCCCAGACCCTGGCCCGGATGCTCAACGTCCCCTTCGCCATCGCGGACGCCACCGCCCTCACCGAGGCCGGTTACGTGGGCGAGGACGTCGAGAACATCCTCCTCAAGCTGATCCAGGCCGCTGACTACGACGTCAAGAAGGCCGAGACCGGCATCATCTACATCGACGAGATCGACAAGGTCGCCCGCAAGGCCGAGAACCCGTCGATCACCCGCGACGTCTCCGGTGAGGGCGTCCAGCAGGCGCTGCTGAAGATCATCGAGGGCACCACCGCCTCGGTCCCGCCGCAGGGCGGCCGCAAGCACCCGCACCAGGAGTTCATCCAGATCGACACCACGAACATCCTGTTCGTGGTGGGCGGCGCCTTCGCCGGCCTCGAGCACATCATCGAGCAGCGCGTCGGCAAGAAGTCCCTCGGCTTCACCGCCGAGCCGCGCGGCGAGGCCGAGCGCGCCGCCGAGGACCTGCTCGCCCAGGTCCGCCCGGAGGACCTCACCAAGTTCGGCCTGATCCCCGAGTTCATCGGCCGCCTGCCGCTCATCGCGAGCGTCAGCCCGCTGGACCAGCAGGCCCTCGTCCAGATCCTCACCGAGCCCCGCAACGCCCTGGTCAAGCAGTACAAGAAGCTGTTCGACCTCGACGGCGTCGAGCTCGAGTTCACCGACGACGCCATCGCCGCCATCGCCGACAAGGCCCTCGAGCGCGGCACCGGCGCCCGCGGACTGCGCGCCATCATCGAGGAGGTCCTCCTCCACGTGATGTACGACGTCCCGAGCCGCGGCGACGTGGAGAAGGTCGTCGTCACCCGCGAGGTCGTCGACGACGACGTCGCGCCGACCCTCGTGCTGCGCGAGACGAAGCCGAAGAAGAAGTCGGCCTGAGTTGAATTGCGCGAGCGTGTCGCCTGTCGACACCAGCCGCACGGGCACTCGCTGCGCTCGGCCCGCGGGCAGGTGTCGACGCGCCTTCGGCGCGGGCGCCACGCTGCCGCGCCGCNGTTGGCTTGCGTAGGTCCAGCCTTGGCCTGGCGGCAAGCCTGCGTCGGTTCGCGCGAGCGTGTCGCCTGACCGGCGTCTGACTGCGCGAGCGTGTCGCCTGTCGACACCAGCCGCACGGGCACTCGCTGCGCTCGGCCCGCGGGCAGGTGTCGACGCGCCTTCGGCGCGGGCGCCACGCTGCCGCGCCGCNGTTGGCTTGCGTAGGTCCAGCCTTGGCCTGGCGGCAAGCCTGCGTCGGTTCGCGCGAGCGTGTCGCCTGACCGGCGTCTGACTGCGCGAGCGTGTCGCCTGATCCGCGTCTGATGGCGCGAGCGCCGCGGTTGGCTTGCGTAGGCCGCGCCGCCGCCTGGCGGCAAGCCTGAGTCAGGGGGCGCGAGCGTGCCGCAGGTGGCTCGCGTAGGTCCAGCCGTGGCTTGGCGGCAAGCCAGAGCGGTGTCTCGTGGCTTGCCTGAGTGCTCCCTGACGGCGTACGCCGAGTGCACTGCGTGGGCGCGAGCCACCCCCTCCGGAACGGATAGGGGCGACGCGGTCAGGAGGGTGGTGCCGGCCCGGGGGCGGGGGTCACCAGGTGAGCTCGATCTCCAGCTCGTTGTCCTCGCCGATCTCGAGCTCGACCTTCAGCTCGACCTCGTCGGGGATGCGGACGGTGACCTGCTTGCCGCCGCGGACGAACTCGACGGAGTTGTTCCGGGCGAGCATGTCGGCCAGCGCGCGCAGGCGGGCGGCAGCCTCCTCGCGGCGCAGGGTACGGGTGTCGTCGATCTCGAACAGCTCACTCATGGGCGAGACCCTACTCAGCGGGCTCCTCGGCGATCTCGGCGGTCACGCTCAGCTCGGTGGCCTGCTCGTCGACGGTGAAGACCAGGTCGCCGACGATCTTGCCGGCAGCGACGAGGTCCGCGGAGGCGGCCTCGGCGTTGCGGACGGCCTGCTCGGGGCCGGTGACCTCGACCCGCGCGAGCGGGGTCTTCATGTTGACCTTGGCCTGCGACTTGGCGCCACGGATGCCGGCCAGCGCGGTGGCGACCGCGTCGATCGCGCTGCCGTCGGAGGCGGCGGCGGAGCCGAGCTCGGCGACCGTCGGCCAGGCGGCGCGGTGGACCGAGCCCTCCTGCCACCACGACCAGACCTCCTCGGTCACGTAGGGCAGGAAGGGCGCGAGCAGGCGCAGCTGGACCTGCAGCGCACCGGCGAGCGTGGCCCGGGCGGAGTCGGACGCGTCACCCTGGTCGGCGTACGCACGCTCCTTGACCAGCTCGAGGTAGTCGTCGCAGAACTCCCAGAAGAACTTCTCGGTGACCTCGAGGGCGGTCGTGTAGTCGTAGGCCTCGAAGGCCTCCGTCGCCTTGTTGACCACGGTGGCGAGCCGGCCGAGCAGGGCGGTGTCGACGGGCTGGCTGACCCGGGCCGGGCTGAACTCGGTCGCACCGACGCTGCCGAGGACGAACTTCGACGCGTTGAGGACCTTCATCGCCAGCCGGCGGCCGACCTTCATCTGCTTCTCGTCGAACGGCGAGTCGAGGCCCGGCCGCGCGATGGCGGCGCGCCAGCGGACCGCGTCGGCGCCGTACTTGTCGAGGATCTCGTCGGGGACGACGACGTTGCCCTTCGACTTCGACATCTTCTTGCGGTCCGGGTCGACGATGAAGCCGGAGATCATCGCGTGCGACCACGGCGCGACGCCGTTCTCGAAGTGGGCGCGGACGACGCGGCTGAACAGCCAGGTCCGGATGATGTCGTGGGCCTGGGTGGCCAGGTCCATCGGGAAGACCCGCGACCACAGGTCGGGGTCGGACTCCCAGCCGCCCGCGATCTGCGGGGTGAGCGAGGAGGTCGCCCAGGTGTCCATCACGTCGGGGTCGCCGATGAAGCCGCCCGGCTTGCCGCGCTGGTCCTCGGTGTAGCCGGTCGGGGCCTGGGTCGACGGGTCGACCGGCAGCTCGGCCTCGGTCGGGAGCAGCAGGCGGCCGTAGTCGGGCTCGCCCTCCTCGTCGAGGGGGTACCAGACCGGGAACGGGATGCCGAAGAAGCGCTGGCGCGAGATCAGCCAGTCGCCGTTGAGGCCGCCGACCCAGTTGTCGTAGCGGTGCTTCATGTGCGGCGGCAGCCACTGGATCTCCGCGCCGCGGGCGAGCATCTGGTCGCGGACGTCGGCGTCGCGGCCACCGTTGCGGACGTACCACTGACGGGTGGAGACGATCTCGAGAGGCTTGTCGCCCTTCTCGTAGAAGTTCGCCATCCGCTGGGTCGGCTTCGGGTCGCCGTCGAGGTCACCGGACTCCTTGAGCTTGGCGACCATCGCCTCGCGGGCGGAGTGGACGGTCTTGCCCTTGAGGTCCTCGTACGCCGCCGCGGCCTGCTCCGAGGACAGCCACTCCGGCGTCTCGCGGGAGAACCGGCCGTCGCGGCCGATGACCGTGCGGACCGGCAGCTGCAGCTCGCGCCACCACTGGACGTCGGTGAGGTCGCCGAAGGTGCAGCACATGGCGATGCCCGCGCCCTTGTCCATCTCCGCGGCCGGGTGGGCCAGGACCGGGATCTCGACGCCGAAGACGGGCGAGGTGACGCTCTGGCCGAACAGGTCGGCGTACCGCTCGTCGTCGGGGTGCGCGATCAGGGCGACGGCGCTGGCGATCAGCTCCGGACGGGTGGTCTCGACGTGGACCGGCGTGCCGTCGGCCTTGTGGTAGGCGACGCGGTGGTAGGCGCCGGGGTAGTCACGCGCCTCGAGCTCGGCCTGGGCGACGGCCGTCTGGAAGGTGACGTCCCACAGCGTGGGGGCCTCCTGCAGGTAGGCCTCGCCGCGCGACAGGTTGCGCAGGAACGCGCGCTGGCTGACGGTCTGGGCGTGCTCGCCGATCGTCGTGTAGGTGATCTTCCAGTCGACGCTGAGGCCGAGCGTGCGCCACAGCGCCTCGAAGACCTTCTCGTCCTCCTCGACCAGCTTCTCGCAGAGCTCGATGAAGTTCGGCCGGCTGATCGGGACCTGGCGCTTCGGGTCCGGCTTCTCGGGGGGCGTGAAGTCCGGGTCGTACGGCAGCGACGGGTCGCAACGGACGCCGAAGTAGTTCTGGACGCGGCGCTCGGTCGGCAGGCCGTTGTCGTCCCAGCCCATCGGGTAGAAGACGGACTTGCCCTGCATCCGCTGGAAGCGGGCGATCAGGTCGGTGTGCGTGTAGGAGAAGACGTGGCCGACGTGCAGGCTGCCGCTGACGGTCGGCGGCGGGGTGTCGATGGCGTAGACGTTCTCCCGCGGCTGCGTGCGGTCGAAGCCGTAGGTGTCCTCGGCCTTCCACCGCTCGGCCCACTTCTTCTCCAGCCCCTCCAGGGCCGGCTTGTCCGGTACGACGACAGCGCGGGTGTCCGTGCTGGTCGGGTCCGGGGTCTGCTGGCTCTCGAGGTCGGTCATGGACATGAATCCTAGTTTGCGACTGCGGAGACCCTTGAACCACGGGTTATCGTCGGACGATGCGCCTGCCCGCCCGCGCCCTCCTGGCCGCCCTCGCGACCGTCCTCCCGCTGGCGGTGGTACCGGTCGCGACGAGCTCTCCAGCCGCCGCTGCACCGACCTCCTGGTCGCTCGAGGGCTACGGCAACGGGCACGGCCGCGGCATGTCCCAGTGGGGTGCCGAAGGGGCCGCGTCGAAGGGCCTGACCTACCGGCAGATCCTCGCCTTCTACTACCCGGGCACGTCGGTCGGCACCGCCAAGGGCGCCGTCCGGGTGCTGCTCACCGCCGCCACCCGGCCGGGCCTGGTGATCGACCACCGCAAGGGGCTGACCGTGCGCTCGACACGCACCGGGACGTCGTACCCGCTGGAGCAGAAGGACGCCTGGCGCTGGCGGCTCTCCGGCTCGGCCGACAACTCCACGACCGTGGTGTCGGTGCGCGGCAAGGACACCGGCTGGACCGTGGTGCGCCGCATCCCCGGTGAGGCCGAGTTCATGGCGACCTCGATGAGGCTCTACCTCGGCTCGGGGGCGAAGGTCTACCGCGGCCGGTTGCGCTCGGCGGCTGTCGACGGCAAGCGCGTCGTCGTGAACGTGCTGAGCATGGACAACTACCTCAAGGGCGTCGTGCCGCTCGAGGTCTACCCGACCTGGCACCGCGCGGCCCTGCGGGCGCAGGCTGTCGCGGCCCGCACCTACGCCGCCTTCGAGCGGGACGCCGGCGGCCGCGGCCACTTCGACGTCTACGACACCACCCAGTCGCAGGTGTACGGCGGGGTCGGGGCCGAGGTGGCGTCGACGACCGCTGCGGTCGCCGCGACCGCCGGCGAGGTCCGCACCTACGGCGGGAAGCCGGCATTCACCCAGTTCAGCTCCAGCAACGGCGGCTGGACGGTGGCCGGGACGCAGGCCTACCTGAAGGCGAAGCAGGACACCTACGACCCGCTGCGCCCGTGGACCGACACGGTCACCGCTGCCGAGGTGCAGCGGGCCTGGCCCGCGGTCGGCACGGTCACGGGTCTCGCGGTCACCGAGCGCGACGGCAACGGCCGCTACGGCGGGCGCGCGCTGAGCGTGCGGATCACCGGCACGAAGAAGACGCTGACGGTCGACGGCTCCGACTTCCGCTCGCGGATGGGGCTGTTCTCCACCCTGTTCCGGTTCGTGTAACGACCGGGGCCGCTCGCGACAGGTAGGGGTGTGCGTACCTCGCCCCTCGTCGTACCGGTCCTGCTGGCCGGGCTCCCGCTCGCCCTCTCCGGCGTCGTCGGCATCGCCGCGCCGGCATCGGCGCTCCCGCCGACCTGCCACGGCCTCACCGCGACCATCGTCGGCACCGACGGCGACGACGACCTCGACGGCACGCCGCTCGCCGACGTCGTCTGGCTCGGCCCGGGTGACGACGTCTTCCGTGGCGGCGCGGGCGACGACGTGGTGTGCGGCGGCGGCGGTCGCGACACGCTGTCCGGCGGCTACGGCAACGACCTGCTCGACGGCCAGGGCGGCGCCGACCGGATCCCCGGCGGGCCCGGCAACGACCGCCTGCTCGGTGGCGGCGGCGCCGACGCCCTGAACGGTGGCGCCGGGGACGACGTCATCGACGGTGGGGCCGGCGACGACCTGCTGACCTACC
Source organism: Nocardioides sp. J54 (assembly GCF_000519005.1). Lineage (GTDB taxonomy): Bacteria > Actinomycetota > Actinomycetes > Propionibacteriales > Nocardioidaceae > Nocardioides. Next base: position 224,394 of record NZ_JAER01000001.1, read on the forward strand.
TGACCTCGCTGCACCCGGTCACCGTCGACGGGGCGGCCGGGACGGTCGACGGAGACGGCCACGACACCTACACCCGCGTGGAGACCGTGCAGGGCACGGCGGACGCCGACACGATGGTCGGCGGACCCGGGCGCGACCGCTTCGTCGGCGTCGCGGGCGCGGACACGATCATCGGCAACGGCGGTGACGACGTCCTCGTCGCCGGAGGCGGCACGACGACCGGTGGCGCCGGCGACGACCTGCTGATCGTGCAGCGGGGGACCGCCCGGGGTGGTCCCGGGCGCGACGTGCTCCAGCTCTCGCGTGGTGCCCGCGGCCACGGCGGCGCGGACGACGACGAGATCCGGCTCCGGGACGGCCGGTCGGTCGCGTGGGGTGTCGGTGGCGACGACACCTTCGTCGTGCGGTCCGTCCACGCCCGGCCCACCGTCGACGGTGGCGCCGGTGACGACGCGATCAGCTTCCAGGGCTTCGCCCGCGGCGTGAGCGTCGACCTCGCGCGCGGGAAGGCCCGCTGGGGCAAGCGCGGCGTCGCGGCGCTGCGGTCGGTCAGCATCGCCCTCGGCTCCGCGCACCGCGACGTGCTGGCGGGTTCGGGGCGCAACGAGTACCTCTCCGGCGGTCCCGGCGCCGACCGCCTCCTCGGTCTGGGCGGCACCGACATCCTCGAGGGCGGCCGGGGCCGCGATGTCGCCTACGGCGGTGGCGGCGCCGACATCTGCTCGGCCGAGGTCCGGCGCGGCTGCGAGGTCTGAGCCTCCGTGTCCGGTCGACGCAGCACTGCCCGGCAGCCCAGGCCGACGACCAGCGCCCAGAACGCGGCGCCGATGCCCAGCACGGTGACCCCGGACGCGGCCACCACGAGCGTCGCGGCGGCGGCCTCCCTCTCGAGCGGGTCGGCCAGCGCCTCCGCGAGCGCCCCACCCAGCGTGCCGAGCAGGGCCAGGCCAGCCGCGGCCTGCATCAACCCGTCCTCCGCGGCCGCGACCATCGCGGCCAGGGCGCTGCTGGCGACCGCCAGGACGAGGTAGGTCACCGACGCGCTGACCGCGGCGACCCAGCGGCGGCTGCGGTCGGGTCCGGCCGCCGGACCGGCCGCGAGGGCGGCGCTGATCGCCGCGAGGTTGATCGCGTGGCCACCGGTCGGCGCGCCCACCACCGTGCCGATGCCGGTGACCGCCAGCGTCTCCCGCCACGGCACGCGGTAGCCGAAGGTCCCCATGACGGCCACACCGGGCACGTTCTGCGAGGCCATCGTGACGACGTACAGCGGGACGGCGACGCCGACCAGGGCCGGCACCGACCAGTGCGGCGTCGTCCAGGCCAGCGTCGGGGCGAGGGCAGCGGCGTCGACGTGGGCTGTCGCCAGCACGATCCCGAGCGCGACGGCCAGGGACGCGGGCACCGCCCACCGCGGTGCGAGGCGCAGCAGCACCAGCCAGGTCAGGACGACCGGCGCGACCGCCTCCGGGGCGTCGACGAGGGCGGTGACCGGCGCGATGCACAGGGGGAGCAGGACGCCCGCCAGCATCGCCCGGGCCAGGCTCGGCGGGATCGCCGCGACCAGGTCGCCGAGCCGTGGCACCAGCGCGGTGAGCACGATGAGCACACCGGTGGCGACGAACGCCCCGACCGCCGCCGGCCAGCCGCCGGTGACGCCCGTGGCGGACGCGAGCAGGGCGGCGCCCGGCGTCGACCAGGCCAGCACGACCGGGGTGCGGTGGCGCACCGAGAGCCACAGCATCCCGGCGGCCTGGGTGACCAGCAGCGTGAGCAGGCCGGACGCGGCCTGGTCGGGGGAGGCGCCGACCGCGGTCAGCCCGGCGAGGACGACCACGAAGGAGCTGCTGAAGCCCACGACCGCCGTGACCACGCCGGCCAGCACCGGCCCGTGGGTAGTCTCCTCGGACACGCCGCCTCCTCGTCCGCCCTGCCGGCGGTCACCCGCGCGGCGTTCTGTATACGGAACACTCTACGAGGGCGGCGGCGATGGCGCGAGCGGATTCACCCGGGGCGGGCGTGGGCGCCCGGATCCGGGCGCTGCGCGAGGCGCGCGGCCTGTCCCTGTCCGGCCTCGCCGCGGAGGCCGGCATCGGCAAGGGCTCGCTCTCGGAGCTGGAGACGGGGCGGCGCAACCCCACGCTCGACACGCTCTACGCGGTGGCCCGCCCGCTCGGCGTCCCCCTCGCCGCGCTGCTCGACGACCACGACGGCGCGGTCGTGTCGGGGGAGGGCATCGTCGCGACGCGCGTCCGCGTGGTCCGCGAGCCCGGCCGCACCACCGAGGTCTACCTGCTGCGCCTGGCCCCCGGCGCCGAGCGCCGCTCGCCCGCCCACGTGAGCGGCGTGGAGGAGCAGCTCGTCGTGCTCTCCGGGACCGGCGAGGTGGAGTACGACGACCGCCGCCTCCCGTTCGGGTCCGGCGACCACGTCCGCTTCCCCGCCGACCGCCCCCACGCTTACCGCGCCGCCCCCGACTCCGGCGTCGAGGCCGTCAACGTCATCGTCACCCCCGCCTGACCCGCCCCCTCGCCACGACGAGGTGCGTGTTGTGGCGCCGCGAGGTGTGAGGAATGGTGCCGCGAGGTGTGAGGGATGGTGCCGCGAGGTGTGAGGAATGGCGGCGCGAGGTGTGAGGGATGGCGGCGCCCGCGACGTCGGCGCGCGGCGTCGTACCGCCACGACCGACACCTCGGACCGCCACGACCGACACTTCGCGCCACCACAAGGCGCACCTCGCGCAGCCAGAACACGCACTTCGCGGCGCGAACCGTCACACTTCCCGGGGCGAAGTGTCACACCTCGCGGGGCGGAGGGGCGTGCGTCGTGGTGGGGGAGCGGTGGGTCAGAAGGGTGGGGTGCCGGTGCCGGTGAGGCGGTAGCGGCCCCAGATGTCCTTGTCGGAGAGGCGGGCGGTGGCGTGGCCGTGCGGGGTGCGCAGGACGACCTCGGTGCCGCTGCGGGCGTCGTCGACGGGGGTGCCGGGGGTGAGGCGGCCGTACCAGTGGAAGCGGCCGTCGAGGGGCTGGAAGGAGCCGCGCAGGGTGACGGTGACGTCGTGGGCGGCGCCGTCGAGGTCGACGGTCGCGGGGCCGTCGTAGGCCTCGCGGGGCTCGTGGACGAGGGTCACTGCTCGGCCTCGCGGCGCAGCGGGCGGACGTTGTCGTCCCCGCCCGGGTCGAGGGCGGAGAGGTCGACGCCGTGCTCGGCGGCCGCGCCGGAGAGGGCGTGCCAGATGAACTCGCCGAGGTACGACGCCGCAGCGGCCCGCGACATCGTGCGCCGCTCGAGCCACCACTGGCCCACCGAGCTGCCCAGGCCGACGATCGCGTGCGCCCACGGCTCGGCCGCGCCGGCGTCGCCGCCGAGCACCCGCAGCGCGTCGCCGAGCAGGCGGGTGAGCTTCGCGGCGATCTGGTCCTTGCCCGGCGCGAGCGGGTCGCCGCCCGCGTGCTGGCGGGTGAGCAGCAGGAACGCCTGCGGGTGCTCGGCGATGGTGTCGAGGTAGGCCTGGACACCCGCCGTGACCCGGTCGCGGGCGGGGGCGGGCACCAGCACCGACGCCATGACCCGCTCCAGCACGAGGTCGGTGCCCCAGGCGCCGACCGCGGCGTGCAGCTCGGACTTGTCAGTGAAGTAGCGGTAGAGGACCGGCTTGGAGACGCCGGCCTCGGCGGCGATGTCGGCGACCGACGCGTCCGGGCCGAGCCGGTCGATCGCGCGGATCGCGGCCTGCACGAAGTCGGCACGGCGGCCGGCGCGGTGCTCGTCCCAGCGGGTGGTGCGTCCGTCGCTCTTGACGTGGGGGGGGGCATGCGAACGACGATACACGTTACCGGGAGTAACATCTATCTGCGGAGGGCCGCCCGATGACGCTGACCGACCCCGCCCCGACCGACGGTGCCGAGGCGCTCGCCGCCCGGCTGCTGCGCTCGAGCGCTCGCCAGTCCTACGACCCCGACGTCGACCTCGACTGGGGCGCGCCGCCCGTTCCGGGCCTGTGGTGGATGCAGCCGGAGCGGATGTCGCTCCACGGCACCCCGCTGTGGCGCCGGCTGAGCGAGGAGCAGCAGCGCGAGCTGTCCCTGCACGAGGTCGCGAGCATGGTCAGCGTCGGCATCTGGTTCGAGCTCGTGCTCATGCAGGTCCTGCTGCGCGACACCTACGACGCCGACCCGCGCTCGGCGCGCACCCAGTTCATGCTCACCGAGGTCGGCGACGAGACCCGGCACACGGTGATGTTCGGCCGCGCCATCGAGGCGATGGGCGTGCCGGCGTACGGGCCGCGCCGGGTCCCGAAGCAGCTGGCGCGCCTGGGCCAGGTCGCCCTGCGCGGCCCGAGCGCGTACGCCGGCATCCTCATCGGCGAGGAGCCGGTCGACCGCTGGCAGCGCGACCTGATGCGCGACGAGCGGGTCCAGCCGCTGGCCCGGATGATCGCCCGGATCCACGTCACCGAGGAGGCGCGGCACGTCGCCTTCGCCCGCGACGAGCTCGCCGCCGCGGTGCGCGGAATGGGCCGCACGCAGCTGCGCTGGCACCAGGCGCTGACGGCGCAGGTCGCGTTCGTGACCATGCGCTCGCTGGTCCACCCCGAGGTGTACGCCGCCGTGGGCCTCGACCCGGCCGAGGCGCGGCGCCAGGCGCTGGGCAACGAGGCCTACCGCGAGACGATCGCGTGGATGGGGGAGAAGGTCGTGCCGGTCCTCGAGGAGGCCGGCATGGTCAGCCCGCGCGACCGCAAGACCTGGCGGGCGTCCTTCCTGCTCCGGTGACCGCTTGCCGGCCGGTGATCGGCCGGGTCAGGACACGAACGGGCGTCGCGCCTCGATCACCGCGGCGTAGACCTCCGGCGCGAGCGCGGCGCCCTCGCACCGCACCGTCGCGGCGGGGATGACCAGCAGCCGGTTCAGCCGGACCTCGCTGGGCCGCCCGCGCGGGTCCCAGGCGCCGCTGCCGACGTCCATCCAGTACCGGCCGACGGACGCCTCCTGCGCGGCGTCGCGGTCGTGGTCCTTGCTGGTCATCACCAGGCAGCGCACCATCTCCTGCCCGTCGGCGGCCGTCTCCGTGCCGATCACCAGCACCGGCCGGTCCTTGCCCTGGCTCGGGTCGTCCTCGTAGGGCACCCACGCCCACACGACCTCGCCCGGGTCCGGCTCGCCGTCACGCTCGGGCGCGTAGGTGCCGTCGGGGGTGCTGGTCGGTCCGGTGCTGGTCGGTTCGGTCATCGTTCCTCCAGGAACTCGTCGAGCAGGCCGGGGGTGGCGGCCTGGGCGAGGGCGAGCGCGTCGTCCTCGGGGACGTCGAGGGCGCGGACCTGGCCGTCGCCGCCGGCCGTCGTGGCGGCGACCGTGACCAGCCCGGCACGGCGCTGGAACCAGGTGGCGCGCAGGTTCCACCCGATCACGTGCTCGTCGGCCAGCGCGGCGCGGCGGCGCAGCAGCGAGCCGGAACGGGCGACGACGTGCCCCGCGAGGTGCGCGTGCCCCAGGGAGCGGGCCCGGTCCGCGGCGAGCGCCAGCGCGACCAGCACGACGAGCGCGGCCAGCACGAGCAGCCCGGCCGGGGCGCCGGCGGCGACGGCGACCACGACGGCGGCCACGAGGGGCAGCGAGCCGATCAGGGCGCGGGTGAACCGGCGGGTGGTCGCGGCGCGGCCGTGGCTGCGCAACAGGCCGGACGCCGGCTCGGGCGCGCCGAGCACGGACGCCGCTGCCGCGACGACGGTGTCGCGCGGTGCCGGCGGGAGGAGCACGGTCGAGGCCTGCTGGCTGCCGGTGAGCCCGGTGACGATGGCGGTGAGCCGGCGCCCGCGGGCCAGGCGGAGCGCCGCGGGTTCGGCGATGCTGACGCCGGCGAGGCGGACGACGTCGATGCTGGTCTCGCGGTGGGTGAGCAGCCCGCGGGCCACGTGCCAGGTGGACTCCTGGCGGGTCAGCGTGAAGCCCCCGTTGAGCACGAGGTACCCGGCCACCGCGAGCGCCGCGACGAGGACGAGCGCGCCGGCGGCCAGGGCGGCACCGAGGGCCGGGGAGAAGAAGTCGAGGTCCTCCTCGTCGATCCGGAGCTCGACCGACTCGAGCAGGGGCGCGGCCGTGCCGAGCACGGCACCGGTCGCCACCAGCACCGCACTGCTGAACGGCGCGTACCAGAGCCACCGCGGGGAGAAGCGCGCCACGACCCGCTCGGGTACGACGTCCGTCGTACCTGCTGCGCCGTCGGGCCCGGGCTCGCCGGTGGCCACGGAGAGCAGCCGGCCGCGCAGGGCGGCGGCCTGCTCGCGGGGCAGGGCGTCGAGCAGCAGCCGGTCGTCCTCGCCGGTGGCGACGCTGCCCGTGCCGATGACCGTCGTGGCGAGGCCGAGCACCCGGTGGATCGGGGACGCGGTGAGGTCGACGGTGCGCACCCGGTCGACCGGGGTGGACAGGGTGTGGCGGTGCAGCAGGCCACGGCGCAGCTCGACGCGCGCCGGTGTCACGCGGTAGGTCGTGGTCAGGTAGCGCAGCACGCCGAAGCCGACCGGGAAGCCGACGCCGAGCAGCGCCCACGGGCCGGTGCCGGACGCCCCGCCGGCGACCAGCAGGCCGATGAGGACGGGCAGGAACTTCACCAGCTCGGTGATCGGGTGCACCAGCAGCATCCGCGGGTCGAGGCGCTGCCACGCCGGCTCGTCCGGTCCGGCCGGCGCGTCCGGTGCCGGGGCCCAGTCCTGCGGCGGCGGTGGTGGGGGCGGTGGAGGCGAGCCGGGCGGGGGAGTCCCGGTCGGGTCCGTGCTCACGTCGCGTCGCCCTCCACGAGGTCGGCCTTGCGGGTGAGCTCGTCGACGAGGGAGAGGGCGACGGCCTGGTCGAGGCCGTCGATCTGCAATGGCCCGGCGGCCGAGGCGGTGGTCACCGTGACCGTGGCGAGCCCGAACAGCCGCGCCAGCGGGCCCTGCGCGAAGTCGACGGTCTGCACCCGCGACATCGGCGCGATCCGCCGCTCGCGGGCCCACCAGCCGCGTTGCGTGTAGACCGCGGTCGGGGACACCTCCCAGCGGTGGACCTGGTAGCGCCACAGCGGCACGATCGTGGCCAGGCCGGCGCACACGAGGACGAGCAGGCCCACCAGGGCCCAGCGCAGCGCGCCGCCGGGCAGCCAGAACAGGGCGGCGACGACGCCGACCGCGATCGTGAAGGTGGCCTCGGCGGCCGCCTCGAGCTGCCACAGGGTGCGGGCCCGGGGACTCACCCGGTGGGCGGGATCACGCAGCTGGCTCACGGCGCCACCCTACGGAACAACCCCCACCGGCCAGGGCCGGTGGGGGTTGTCGACGTCTTCTTGCGCTTGGTGGCCGTTGCAAACGTCATCAAGCGCGGGAATCCCCGCTCAGCCGGGGATTCCTGCAGCCGTCACTTGATCTCGGCGACGACCTCACCGTTGCCGACGGTGGCGCCGACCTCGGCCGAGAGGCCGGTGATCGTGCCGGCTTTGTGGGCCTTGAGCGGCTGCTCCATCTTCATCGCCTCGATGACCACGACGACGTCGCCCTCGGCGACCTCCTGGCCCTCCTCGACGGCGACCTTGACGATGGTGCCCTGCATCGGCGAGGTGACGGAGTCACCGGACGCGGCGGCGCCGGCCTTCTTGCCACCGGCGCGCTTCGGCTTCTTGGCGCCGGCCACGGCACCGCCGCCGAGGCCCGCGAGGCCGGCCGGGAGGGCGACCTCGATGCGCTTGCCGCCGACCTCGACGACGACCTTCTGCTTCTCGCCGGCCTCCTCGGCCTCACCGACGTTGCCCTGGTAGGGCTCGATGGTGTTGTCGAAGTCAGTCTCGATCCACGTGGTGTAGACGTCGAAGGAGCCCTCGCCGGTCGGGTTGGACGACGCCACCCAGGCGGGGTCGTTGACGATGACCTCGTGGAAGGTGATCGCGGTCGGCATGCCGTCGACCTCGAACTCCGAGAGGGCGCGGCGCGAGCGCTCGATGGCCTGCGTGCGGTCCTTGCCGGTGACGATGAGCTTGGCGATGAGCGAGTCGAACGCGCCCGGGATGGTCTCGCCGTTCTCGTAGCCGCCGTCGACGCGGATGCCGGGGCCCTGCGGCGGGTTCCACGCGGTGAGCGTGCCCGGGGTGGGCATGAAGTTGTTGCCGCCGTCCTCGGCGTTGATGCGGAACTCGATGGAGTGGCCGCGGACTTCCGGGTCGTCGTACCCGAGCTCCTCGCCGGCCGCGATGCGGAACATCTCGCGCACCAGGTCGATGCCGGTGACCTCCTCGGAGACGCAGTGCTCGACCTGGAGGCGGGTGTTGACCTCGAGGAAGGAGATGGTGCCGTCGGCGGCCACGAGGAACTCGCAGGTGCCGGCGCCGACGTAGCCCGCCTCGCGCAGGATCGCCTTCGAGGACTCGTAGAGGCGCTGGTTCTGCTCGTCGGTCAGGAAGGGCGCGGGGGCCTCCTCGACCAGCTTCTGGTGGCGACGCTGCAGCGAGCAGTCGCGGGTGGAGACGACCACGACGTTGCCGTACTTGTCGGCCAGGCACTGGGTCTCGACGTGGCGCGGCTTGTCGAGGAACTTCTCGACGAGGCACTCGCCGCGACCGAAGGCGGCGACCGCCTCGCGCACGGCGGACTCGTAGAGCTCGGGGATCTCCTCGAGGGTGCGGGCGACCTTGAGGCCGCGACCGCCGCCGCCGAAGACCGCCTTGATGGCGACCGGCAGGCCGTGCTCCTCGGCGAACGCGACGACCTCGTCGGCGTCCTTGACCGGGTCCTTGAGGCCCGGGGCGAGCGGGGCGCCGGCGGCGAGCGCGATCTGCTTGGCCTTGGCCTTGTCGCCGAGGCCGTCGATCGCCTCGGGGGAGGGGCCGATCCAGGTCAGCCCGGCGTCGATGACGGCCTGGGCGAACTGGGCGTTCTCGGCGAGGAAGCCGTAGCCCGGGTGCACCGAGTCGGCGCCGGAGCGCTTGGCGACGTCGATGATCTTGTCGATCACGAGGTAGGAGTCGGCCGGGGTCGAGCCCTCGAGGGAGTAGGCCTCGTCGGCCAGCCGCACGAACAGGGCGTTGGCGTCGGGCTCGGCGTACACGGCGACGCTGCCGATGCCGGCGTCCTTCGCGGCACGGATGACCCGTACGGCGATCTCGCCACGGTTGGCGACGAGGACCTTCTGCAACGGCTTGGTCTCAGGCACGCTGAAATCTCCTGCTCGGGGGGCGTGACGACTGACGTCACGACTGGCGTAACAACTGTTGTGCGAACTGCCCGGGCAGTCTAGGGGCAGGGTCGTCCGCGGCCGGTCGCGGTCCGTCCAGAGAACAGCACCGGACCCGCCGTCGGGGCCGCCCGCGGTCGATCCCCGCGTCGCGCGCAGCCAGGGGCCCGCGGGAGTGTGGCGAAGGCCACGCCCCGGGTGGTCCCGGCCTGCCGTCGTACCGCCCCACCTTCGGGGGTTAACAAACGTTAACCTCGGGCCGTAGGATGGCCCGCATGACCCAGTTCGAGCTGTCGCGCGAGCACGAGGAGTTCCGGCGCACCGTCCGGGACTTCGCCGAGGCCACCATCAAGCCCCACGTCGCCGGGTGGGACAAGGCCCACCACTTCCCGACCGACGTCGTCCAGAAGATGGGCGACCTCGGGCTGTTCGGGCTCACCGCGCCCGAGGAGTACGGCGGCGCCGGGATCGACCCGGCCGACGGCCCGTTCACCTCGCTGTGCCTGGCCATCGAGGAGCTCGGCCGCGTCGACCAGTCGATGGGGATCACCCTCGAGGCCGGCGTCGGCCTGGGCATCAACCCGATCCTCACCTACGGCTCGGACGAGCAGAAGCAGCAGTGGCTGCCCGACCTCGTCTCCGGCCAGCGCCTCGCCGGCTTCGGCCTCACCGAGCCGGGCGCCGGCTCCGACGCGGGTGCCACCAAGACCCGCGCCGAGCTCGAGAACGGCGAGTGGATCGTCAACGGCGGCAAGCAGTTCATCACCAACTCCGGCTCCGACATCACCTCCGTGGTCACCGTGACCGCGCGCACCGGTGTCGCCGAGAACGGCCGCCCGGAGATCTCCGCGATCATGGTCCCGGCCGGCACGCCGGGCTTCGTCGCCGAGCCGGCCTACGACAAGCTCGGCTGGCACATCTCCGACACCCACCCGCTGACGTTCACCGACTGCCGGGTGCCCGAGGGCAACCTGCTCGGCGAGCGTGGTCGCGGCTACGCCCAGTTCCTGGCCACCCTCGACGACGGCCGCGTCGCCATCGCGGCGCTGGCCGTCGGCCTCATCCAGGCCTGCGTCGACGTGTGCGTGGAGTACTCCCTGGACCGCCAGACGATGGGCGGCCCGATCGGGCGCAAGCAGGGTGTGGCCTTCCAGGTCGCCGACCTCGAGGTCATGCTGCACGCCTCGCGGATGCTGACCTACCGCGCCGCGGCGATGAAGGACGCGATGCTCGGTGGCCGCGGCCCGTCGATGAAGGAGTTCAAGCAGGCCGCGTCGGTCGCCAAGCTCTACACCAGCGAGTCCGCGGTCACCGCGACCCGGATCGCCACGCAGGTCTTCGGCGGCTACGGCTTCATGGAGGAGTACCCCGTCGCCCGCTTCTACCGCGACGCCAAGATCCTCGAGATCGGCGAGGGCACCTCCGAGGTGCAGCGGATGCTCATCGCCCGCGGCCTCGGCCTGCCGGTCGAGTAACCCGCACCAGCCCCGCACCAGTCTCAGCCACGGCGGCGCCGCAGCCAGAGCAGGCCCACGACGGCCAGCCCGGTTGCGAGCGCCGCGACGGCCAGCCCCCGCCCGCCCAGCGGTACGACGGAGTCGTCGTCCGCTGCGGCGGGCGGTCGCGCGTCCGGCCCCTGCGGCGCCGGCTCCGGCAGCGTGCCGTCGACCAGGCGCGAGCCAGCCTCGGGGGCGGGCAGGGTGGACGGGGTGTAGGCGGGGACGCCGCCGCCAGGCTCGCCGGTGGTGCGCAGCGTGAGCGTCGCGGCCACCCGCACGCCGCGCAGCTGCGCACCTGCGGCATCGCCCGCGGCCCACCGGACCAGCACGTGGTGGACGCCCGCGAGCGAGGCGCTGGTGAGGGTGCTGTCGTAGGAGTCGCGGTGCGCGTAGGCCACGACCTGGGACTGCGCGCCGGTGCGGAGCCGGCCACCGCGGACGCCCGGCGTCCGCCAGTCGGCCGGCCGGTCGGCCGACCCCTCCGCGAGGGGCACCGCGCTGGTGCCGAGCAACGGCGTGACGACCTCGACGTTGATGCCGCCGGGGTCGGGCGCACCCGCCGGGAGCCGGGCGTCGAGCTGGGCCTGCAGCGACTGGTCCCAGCCCAGCGGCACGGCGAGCACGGCGGTGCGGCCGGGCCGCAGGACCAGCCGGTGGCTGCCGTCGGTGACGACGGGGGCGTTGGTCGGCGTGGTGCCCGCGGCGACGGGACGCGCCCGGCCCGGCTCGAGCGGCTCCCATTCCGGCGCCGCCGGAGCGGGGAGCAGGCCGAGGTTGTGCTCGGACACCGCCGGCTCCTCGAAGACCCGCACCTCCACCGCCCGGCCCGCGTCGGCCGGGTCGGGCGGGGGCGCCGACGGGGAGGAAGAGCTCGTCGGCCGTCGCGCAGGGGTGGTCGCCGACGTCGGTCCAGGTCGAGGTGGCGGCGAGCAGCACCGGGGCCCGCTCGCCGAGGGTCGGCCGGAACACGCCGCCACTGCCGCAGCCGCGGTCGCCCGGCGTCGTACCGACCTCGATGCGCAGGCCGGTCCCGACGGAGTCGCCGGCGCCGACGTACATCGCGGCCACGTGGAAGGTGCTGCCGGGCGCGGTCCGCGGCAGCCGGTAGGTGCGCACGCCGTGCGCGGGCAGGCGGTCGAGGTAGCGGCCGGTCGCCAGCTCCGGTGCGTCCGCAGCGTCGCGCGCCGGGCTGCCGCTCACGGCGGTCCCGGCCAGCGGCGGTCCGGGCTCGTCGGCGGCGGCCGGGGCGAGCAGGCCCGGCGCGAGCGCCAGTGCGACCGCGAGCGCGGTCAGCGCGCCCAGAGATCGGTCCACGAGTGCCCGAGCTCCCGGACCAGGTCGCGGAGCAGGGGGAGGCTGACGCCGACGACGTTGTGGTGGTCGCCCTCGATGCCGCGCACGAACGCGCCGCCGAGGCCGTCGACGGTGAACGCGCCGGCGACGTGCAGCGGCTCGCCGGTCGCGACGTAGGCCGCGACCTCGTCGTCGTCCACCTCGGCGAAGTGGACGGTGGTCGAGGCGGTCGCGGCGACCTCGCGGTCGGTGGCGACGTCGCGCAGGCAGTGGCCGCTGTGCAGCACGCCGGAGCGGCCGCGCATCGCCTGCCACCGTGCCGTGGCCTCCTCGGGAGTGCCGGGCTTGCCCAGCGGCTCGCCGTCGAGCTCCAGCACCGAGTCGCAGCCCAGCACCACGGCGTCGGCGGGCACCTCGCCACCACCGGCGACGGCGCGGCACTTCAGCTGCGCCAGCCGCAGCGCCAGCTCGGCCGGCGGCACGCCGGAGACCTGGGACTCGTCGACGCCGGAGACCACGACCTGCGGGTCCAGGCCCGCGCTGCGCAAGGTCGCCAGGCGGGCGGGGGAGGCGGAGGCGAGCACGAGGGTCGGCACGCGCCCACCCTAACGACGCCGCCGGTGCGTCCCGGCGGGGATCAGCCCCGCACGACCTCGAGGCCGAGCCACGCGGCCAGCGCGTCGACCTCGGCCTCCACGGCGTCGCCGACCTCCGGGTCCCACGGGAAGTCCTCGTGGACCGCGTGCACCCGCAGCACCCCCGCCTTGCGGTCGGCCTTCGCGTCGAGCTTCCCGACCAGCCGGTCGTCGTGCAGGATCGGCAGCGCGAAGTAGCCCCAGCGCCGCTTCGCCGCGGCCTTGTACATCTCCAGCACGTACTCGAACCCGAACAGGTCGAGCGCGCGGTCCCGGTCGCTGACCAGGCGGTCGAGGGGCGAGAGCAGGGCGCAGCGGCCCTCGAACGGCTCGTCCGCCGCGGCGAGCGCGTCGGGGTCAGCGCGCCACGCGCCGGCCACACCCGCGACCGTGACCTCCTCGCCGGCCCCGCCGGCGCCGACCTGCTCCCCGCCGCTGTCCTTCGACGACGCCCGGGCGATGCCGAGCGAGGCGAGGCGGCGCTGCTCCAGCGCGGCCCGCGCCTCGTCGGGCGGCGGGACCACGAGGTCGGCGGGGTAGACGCGCTCGGCGAGGTCGTAGACCCGCAGGCGGCCCCGCCGCCCGCTCACCGCGACGTCGCCGAGGACGGTGAGCAGCTCGAGCATCCGGTTGACGTTCTTGTCGTTGTTCCACCCGCTCGACGCCCACGGCACCTGGCAGGTGTCGGGGACCCCGGGCGCCGTCTGAGGGCCCTCGGCCGCGAGCCGGGCCACCACGTCGGCGCGGAAGCCGGCGTTGGCGGCCAGCCACTCGTGCACGCTCGGGTGGAGGTCGCCCGGCATCGTCGCGAGCAGGAGGCCGACGTCGTCGACCGGCCGCACCCAGGACCAGTGCTCGACCAGCGAGCGCTCGGCCTCGAGGGCGAACGTGAGGTCGGAGCGCTCGTAGTCGCCACCCAGCCGGGACCACAGCACGAGGTCGACGTTCGGCGCGACGGCCGCCGTCGGGTCGACCTGCAGGACGAACAGCTCGTCGACGGCCTGCGGCACGGACCGGCCGCGCCGGCCGTCGAGCAGCTGGGCGCGCAGCGCCATCCGCCGCGCGACCTCCGGCTCGAGGGTGGTCACGACCCGGTCAGATCCGGGCGAGCGCGGCCCGCAGCGGGTCGAGCCCGAGCGCGCCGAGGTCCAGCGCCGCGGTGTGGAAGGCCTTGAGGTCGAAGGAGCTGCCGTGCCGGGCCTGCGCCTCCGCCCGGGCGTCCAGCCAGATCCGCTCGCCGACCTTGTACGACGGCGCCTGGCCCGGCCAGCCGAGGTAGCGGTTCACCTCGAAGCGCAGCGACCCGTCGTCCATCCGCGAGTGCGCCCGCATGAACTCGAGGACGAGGTCGGCGTTCCACGTCTCGCCGGGACGCCACCCGAACGGGTTGTCGGCCGGCACGGTCAGGCCGAGGTGGACGCCGATGTCGACGATCACCCGCGCGGCCCGGAAGCCCTGCATGTCGAGGAACCCCAGCCGGTCGCCCGGGTCCTCGAAGTAGCCGAGCTCGTCCATCAGCCGCTCGGCGTACAGCGCCCAGCCCTCGCCGTGCCCGCTGACCCAGCACAGCAGCCGCTGCCAGCGGTTGAGCAGCTCGGCGCGGTGCACGACCTGCGCGCACTGCAGGTGGTGGCCCGGCACGCCCTCGTGGAAGACGGTCGTGGTCTCGCGCCACGTGGAGAAGCGCTCGTGGTCGTCGGTGAAGGAGAACCACATGGTGCCGGGGCGCGAGAAGTCCTCCGACGGCGGCGTGTACCACGCGCCGCCGTCGTTGACCGGCGCCACCTTGCACGCCAGGGTGCGGATCGGCTCGGCGATGTCGAAGTGGACGCCGTCGAACGCCGTCAGGATCTCGTCGGACTTCGCCTGCATCCACGCCTGGAAGGCCTCGCGGCTGCCGCAGTCGCGCGCCGGGTCGGCGTCGAGGGCCGCGACGGCATCGGCGACGGACCCGCCGCTGACGATGCGCTGCGCGGTGGCCGCCATGTCGGCCTCGATCCGCACGAGCTCCTCCCAGCCCCAGCGGTAGGTCTCCTCGAGGTCGATCTCCGCGCCGAGGAAGTAGCGCGACGCCAGCGAGTAGGCCTCGCGGCCGACGCCGTCGACCTCGCGGCCACGCGGCTGGAGCTCGGTCTCGACGAAGCGGCCGAAGTCGGCGTACGCCGCCGAGGCCTGCTCGGCCGCCCGGGTCAGCGAGTGGCGGACCGGCTCGGGGGCGTCGGCCACGACGCGCAGGAAGTAGTCGCCGGCGCCGCCCTCCTGGCCGGTCCAGCCGCGGACCAGGGTCACCACCTCGGCGTACTGACGGCGGGCGGAGACCCGCCCCGCCCCCGCCTCCTCGAGCAGGGTGGTGCGGTAGCCCTCCAGCGCCGCGGGGATCCCGGCCATCCGGCTGCCGATCGCGTCCCAGTCGTCGGCCGTCTCGGTCGGCATCAGGTCGAAGACCTCGCGCATCGCGTGCGCGGCGCTGCTGATCACGGAGAACTCGCTGCGCTCGACCCCGGCGTCGGCGCGGGCGACGATCAGCCCGACCCGCTCCAGGAAGGCGTCCTTCGCCACCTGCTCCCGCTCGTCGACCGGCTCGATCGCCTCGACCTCCGCCAGCGCCCGGCGGTGCAGCTCCTCGCGCGCGGCGTAGCCGTCGGGGGAGAGGTCGGGCAGCTCGCCGTCGTGGCCGGCGATGCCGCTGAAGGTCGCGGTGAGCGGGTCGAGGGCGGCGATGTCCTCGACGAATTGGTCGGTGCGGGCGTCCACGAGTCGCGTCATGGCCCTGACCCTAGGAGGTGGAACCGACGACCGCACCGCTATATCGCTCGGCCAGGACGCGCAGGTGCTCGACCAGCTCCGCCGGGCTCTCGACGGTGAAGTCGAGGCCGAGCATCCCGATCCACACCGCGACCACCTCCAGGCTGTCGCCGCCCGTCACGAGCAGGCACCGCCCGTCCGCTCGGGGTTCGACCACGCCGACGGCGGGGTTGATCCGGGCGAGCACCTCCCCGGACGGGGCGTCGATGACCAGCCGGGCGTGCACCGCCCAGCCGGTGCGCGCCACCTCCCGCACGACGAGGTCGGTGAGGTCGCCGGGCAGCGGGGCAGGCGAGAAGCTGCGGCCACCGGGCAGGCGCAGGGTCAGCCAGTCGACGCGGTACGGCGACCACGTGTCCGTCGCGGGGTCGCGACCGACCACGAACCACCGCCGCTGCCAGGCGACCAGCCGGTAGGGCTCGACCTCGACCCGGGCCTCGTCGGGCCCGTAGAAGGCCCGCAGGCCGCGGTGGTCGCGGATCGCGTCGGCGATCTCCGCGAGCACGCCGGCGTCGACCTCGGGGTCCTCGACGCTGGAGTCGGTGTTGACCGGACCGGCCTCGGTCGCGTCGCGCAGGGCGGTGACCCGCCGGCGCAGCCGGTCGGGCAGCACGTGCTCGAGCTTGGTGAGGGCGCGAGCACCGCTCTCCTCGAAGCCGGAGACGCCGGTGAGGGTGCGCAGCCCGACCGCGACCGCGACCGCCTCCTCGTCGTCGAGCAGCAGGGGCGGCAGCTTGGCGCCGGCCCCCAGCCGGTAGTGGCCGGCCCGGCCGCGGATGCCGTCGACCGGGTAGCCGAGCTCGCGCAGGCGCGCCACGTCGTTGCGCACGGTGCGCGCGGTGACGTCGAGCCGGGCGGCGAGCTCGGGGGCGGTCCACTCCACCCGCGACTGGAGCAGGCCGAGCAGGTCGAGGAGGCGTCCGGAAGTCGTGCGCACATCGTTGGTCTATCAGGAACGAACCGTTCCGCAATGGCTTCTACCGTCGGAGACAGGAAGCAGGACACCCCCGGAATCCCCCGGAACCAACCAGGAAGAGGCACCGCCATGACCGAGCAGATCACCCCCTTCAGCATCGACGTCCCGCAGGCCGACCTCGACGACCTCCGCGAGCGCCTGGCCCGCACCCGCTTCGCCCCGGAGGTGCCGGGCGACTCGTGGGAGTACGGCACCCCGGCGTCGTACCTGCGCTCGATGGTCGCGCAGTGGCAGGACTTCGACTGGCGTGCTGTCGAGGCGCGGATCAACGCCCGTCCCGGCTTCGTGACCGAGGTCGACGGGCAGCGGATCCACTTCCTGCACGTGCGCTCGCAGCACGAGGACGCCACGCCGCTGCTCCTCGCGCACAGCTACCCCGGCTCGCTGCTCGACTTCCTCGACATGATCGACCCGCTGGTCGACCCCGAGGCGCACGGCGGTCGCGCGGAGGACGCCTTCCACGTCGTGGTCCCGTCGATGCCGGGCTTCGGCTGGTCGACGCCGGTCGTCGACACCGGCTGGACGATGAAGCGGGTCGCCGCGGCGTACGACGTGCTGATGCGCCGCCTGGGCTACGACTCCTACGGCGTCCACGGCAGCGACGGCGGCGCGATGGTCGGCCGCGAGCTGGCGGTCGCGAACCCCGACGGCTTCCGCGGCGCGCACGTGCTGCAGCTCTTCTCCTTCCCCTCCGGTGACCCGGCCGAGTTCGAGGGCTTCGGCCCGAAGGAGTACGCCGCGCTCGAGCACATGCAGTGGTTCCAGTCCGTCGGCGGCTACAACCAGATGAACGGCACCCGGCCGCAGACGGTCGCCGCCGCGCTCGCGGACTCGCCGGTCGGCACGCTGGCCTACAGCGAGCTCTTCGAGAGCTTCGGCAACGGCACCAGCCTGGTCACCGCCGAGCAGGTGCTCGCCCAGGCGACGCTGTACTGGCTGACCAACACCTACGGCTCGGCCGCGCGCTACCACTACGAGGAGCAGCACGCCGGCGCCGAGCCCGTGGTCAGCGAGGGCCGGATCGGGGTCGCGGTGTTCAAGGACGACTTCCAGACGATCCGCAGCCTGGCCGAGCGGGACAACAAGGGCATCGAGCACTGGAGCGAGCACCCGCGCGGCGGCCACTACGCCGCGCTGGAGGTCCCGCACGACGTCGTCGCGGACCTGCGGGTGTTCTTCGCCTGAGGCGGGGCGCAGGTCCCACAAAGCAGCAGCGCCCGGCCGGGAGGCCGGGCGCTGCTGTCGTCGATCCGTGGAGCAGTGGATCCGTGGGTCCGTGCGTTCGGTCGCGGATGCTCAGCGCGGCAGGCCGCTGGAGCGCCACGCACCCCGCCCGTGGGGGAGGCCCCGACCCGGGGTGCTCCGCACCTGGCGGGCCGGGTGGGCCCACTCCGAGCGCGGCGGCTCCGGCGCGGGGGCGCCACCGCCGACGGCGGCGAGGACCGCGACGATCGCGGCCACCTCCTCCGGCGTGGTGTGCGGCGTGATGATGCGCAGCACCGGCTGGGCCGGCTCGGGAGCCGGCTGCTCCGCCTGCCCGGCCTGCCCGGCCTGCCCGGCCGTCTCCTGCTCGCTCACAGCGGGATGTTCCCGTGCTTCTTCGGCGGCAGCGTCTCGCGCTTGGTGCGCAGCAGGCGCAGCGCCTTGACGACCTCGGCGCGGGTCTCGTGCGGCTTGATCACGCCGTCCACGTAGCCGCGCTCGGCCGCGATGTAGGGGTTCGCGAGCGTGGTCTCGTACTCGTCGATCAGCTCGGCACGCTTCGCCTCGACGTCGCCGCCGGCCTTCTCGACCTCGGCTAGGGTGCGCCGGTGGATGATGTTCGCCGCGCCCTGCGAGCCCATCACCGCGATCTGGCCGGTGGGCCAGGACAGGTTGATGTCGGCACCGAGGTGCTTGGAGCCCATCACGTCGTACGCGCCGCCGTAGGCCTTGCGGGTGATGATCGTGACCAGCGGCACGGTCGCCTCGGCGTAGGCGTAGATCAGCTTCGCGCCGCGGCGGATGATGCCGAGGTGCTCCTGGTCGACGCCCGGCAGGAAGCCCGGGACGTCGACGAAGGTCAGCACCGGGATGTTGAACGCGTCGCAGAAGCGCACGAAGCGCGCCGCCTTCTCGGAGGCGTCGATGTCGAGGGTGCCGGCGAACTGCATCGGCTGGTTCGCGACGATGCCGACCGGGCGACCCTCGACGCGGCCGTAGCCGGTGATGATGTTCGGGGCGAACAGCGCCTGGACCTCGAGGAAGTCCGCGTCGTCGACGATCGTGGTGATCACGTCGTGCATGTCGTACGGCTGGTTCGGCGAGTCCGGGATGATCGTGTCCAGCGCGAGGTCCTCGGCCGTGGGCTCGAGGTCGACCGGCTCGTCGTACGACGGTGCCTCGTCCAGGTTGTTCTGCGGCAGGTAGGACAGCAGCGCCTTCACGTACTCGATGGCGTCCTCCTCGTCGGAGGCCATGTAGTGCGCGTTGCCGGACTTGGTGTTGTGGGCCCGGGCGCCGCCGAGCTCCTCCATGGTGACGTCCTCGCCGGTGACCGTCTTGATGACGTCCGGGCCGGTGATGAACATCGCCGAGGTCTGGTCGACCATCACCGTGAAGTCGGTGACGGCGGGGGAGTAGACGTGGCCGCCCGCGCAGTTGCCCATGATCATCGAGATCTGCGGGATGACGCCCGAGGCGTGCACGTTGCGGCGGAAGATCTCGCCGTACAGGCCGAGCGAGACGACGCCCTCCTGGATGCGGGCGCCGGCGCCCTCGTTGATGCCGATGATCGGGCAGCCGGACTTGATCGCCAGGTCCATGACCTTGGTGATCTTCTCGCCGTAGACCTCGCCGAGCGAGCCGCCGAAGACGGTGAAGTCCTGCGAGAACACGCAGACCTGGCGGCCGTCGATGGTGCCGTAGCCGGTGATGACGCCGTCGCCGTACGGACGGGTCTTCTCGAGGCCGAAGGCGGTCGAGCGGTGGCGGGCGAACTCGTCGAGCTCGACGAACGAGCCCTCGTCGAAGAGCAGCTCGATGCGCTCCCGGGCGGTCTTGCGACCCTTGGCGTGCTGCTTCTCCTGCGCCTTCGCGGCGGGAGCGTGCACGGCCTCGTCGGTCCGGCGGTCCAGGTCGGCGAGCTTGCCGGCCGTGGTGTGGATGTCGATCTCTGCCGGCTGCGGCTGGGCGGTCACAACGTTGCCTCCTCGTTCTACGGCGCCCCCGGGGTTTCCTCGCGGCGCCTGCTGCGACAGGGTAGTGCCCGTGACTCTCGGCTCGAACCAGCACCCAGAGCGTGGACCACTCGACGGCGACCGGCTGGAGGCTGCGTTCGCGCTGACGCCCGGCGCGACGCTCGAGCTGCTGCCCGAGGCCCCCTCGACCAACGAGGTCGCCGCGGATCGCGCCCGCGCCGGTGCGCCGGAGGGGCTGGTCGTCGTCGCCGACCACCAGGCCGCCGGACGCGGCCGGCTGGACCGGACGTGGCAGACGCCACCCGGCACCGCGGTCACCTTCTCCCTCGTGCTGCGGCCCACCGTGCCCCCGGCCTCGTGGCCGTGGCTGCCGCTGCTGGTCGGCCACAACGTCACCAAGGCGCTGGTCGCCCTCGGCCACGACGCGAAGGTGAAGTGGCCCAACGACGTGCTCCTCGGCGACGACCGCAAGGTCGCCGGGATCCTCGTCGAGCGGGTCGAGACGCCCGACGGCCCGGCCGCGATCATCGGGGTCGGGATCAACGTGACGATGACCACCGACGAGCTTCCGGTCGAGACCGCGACCAGCCTCGCCATCGCCGGTCCCGGCACGCCGGACCGCACCCGCGTCCTCGTCGAGGTGGTCAACGCCATCCGCGAGGGGTACGACGTGTGGCAGGCCGGCGGCGACCTCGGCACCTGCCGGCTGGCGACCTCCTACCGCTCGCACTGCGCGACCCTTGGCCGCGAGGTGCGTGTCGACCTCCCCGGCGGCGGCCAGCTGACCGGCACGGCCGTCGACATCGACCCCGACGGGCGGCTGGTCGTGGAGACCGCGTCCGGCACCGAGCGCGTCGGTGCCGGGGACGTCGTCCACGTCCGGGCGACCGGCTGACGGCACGGCGCTGGCGGCGCGGGTGGGCCGCGCCGAGCGCACGGGACGCCCACGAACCGCGGCGAAGGGTGGGATGATCGTCCCGTGGCCATCTCGAAGAAGCTGCTCAACCCCGGTGAGCGCCTGGTGATCAGCACCCGCCAGCACCCCAAGGCGCTGTTCGTGCCGATCCTGGTGCTGGTCGTCCTCCTGGCGATCGGCGTGGTCGCCGAGGCGAACCTCGACGACACCGGCTTCCAGCAGGTGCTGGGCTGGGTGGTCTGGGCGCTCGTCGCCGCCGGCATCCTGTGGTTCACGGTCCGTCCGTTCCTGGTCTGGCTGACCACCGTGCACGGCTTCACCGACCGCCGGCTGATCACCCGCTACGGCATCCTGACCCGGCGCGGCCACGACATCCCGCTCGCCCGGGTCAGCGACATCTCCATCGAGATCAACCTCATCGACCGGCCGTTCGGCTGCGGCAGCCTGCTCATCGCCGACGCCTCGACGCACGGTCTCGTCCGGCTCAACGACATCCCGCACGTGGAGGCCGCGCAGCGCCAGCTCAACGAGCTGCTGCACGCGCTGCACCAGGGCCCCGCGGTGCGTCGCGACGAAGGTGTCTGACGAGAGCCCCGAGCTGTCCCTCCTCGGGGAGGAGCCGCAGCTCACCGCTGCCGAGGTCGCCGAGCGCGCCGGACTGCCGCTCGGGCGGGCCCGGCGCCTGTGGCGCACCCTGGGCTTCCCCGAGCAGGGCGACGCCCCGGCCTACACCGAGGCCGACGTCGAGGCACTGCGCCTGGTCACCGACCTCGTCGGCGAGGGGATCATCGACTTCGACATCGCCCTCAACGTCGCGCGCGGCGTCGGGCTGAGCATGTCCCGGCTCGCCGACTGGGAGGTGGGCGAGCTCGTCCACCACGTCGACGAGGCCTTCGTCGAGCACGGCGGTGACGAGGACGGCACCCCCGTCGACTGGGTGCTCGAGCGCTTCGGGCAGCGCTTCGAGGAGCTGCTCATCTACGCCTGGCGGCGCCACCTCGCGGCTGCGGTCGCCCGGATGGAGTCGCTGCGCGCGATCGACGCCGACCCGCACACGACCGACCTGAGCGTCGGGTTCGCCGACATCGTCGGGTTCACCGCGCTCTCCAACGAGGTGAGCCGCGACCGGATCGGTGAGCTGGTCGAGATCTTCGAGGCCCGCTGCGGCGACGTCATCGCCCGCGAGAACGGTCGGCTGATCAAGTCCATGGGTGACGCCGTGCTCTACGTCAACGACGACCCGCTGGCCGCCTTCGCGACCGCCGAGGGGATCATCAACGTCATCGGCCGCGACCCGCGGATGCCCGACGTGCGCGTCGGCCTCGCCACCGGCGGTGTCGTGCTCCGGCTCGGCGACGTCTTCGGTCCGCCGGTCAACCTGGCCGCCCGGCTGACCCAGGTGGCCCGCCGGAACCGGATCATCGTCGACCACGCCACGGCCGACCTGCTGCCCGCGGACCAGATCGAGTCCCGGCCGCTGCCGCCGCGCCCGGTCCGCGGTTTCGGCGTCGTGGAGCCGGTCGCCGTGCGCCGTGCCTGACCCCGGCGCTGACCCCGGCCCTGACCTGCGGCGATGTGAGTCGGGGAACAGATAGGCAAAATTCTCACCGTTTCGCTACGGCGGCCCGCGCCGGTCCTTAACTTGGGGCCCGTGATCGAGGTGCAGGACGTGCGGGTCGACCCTTCGACCCGTCGCGCATGGCGGGGGGACCGTGAGGTCCTGCTGTCGCGCAAGGAGTTCGACCTCGTGCACGCCCTCATCTCTCGGGCGGGAACGGTCGTGACCCGCGAGGAGCTGATGCGCGAGGTGTGGGGCGTGACCTTCTGGACGTCGTCGAAGACGATCGACGTCCACCTGGGGTGGGTGCGCCGCAAGCTCGGCGACGACACGCGCCACCCCCGGCTGATCACGACGGTGCGCGGCCAGGGGCTGCGCTTCGAGGCCGAGGAGCCGGCCGGCCTCACCGGCACCGCCTGAGCGTCGCGCCGGGCACTCGCGTCGGGCGTCCCGCCTGACGTCTCTCGCCGCGCCGCGCTGGCATAGGGTTCCGCTCGTGCCTGCGACCGAACGTTCCCCGCGCATCGCCGTCATCGGCGGTGGCCAGCTCGCCCGGATGATGGCCCAGCCCGCGATCGCGCTCGGTGTCCCGCTGCGGCTGCTCGCGGAGGCCGAGGGCGTCTCCGCGGCGCAGGTGATCCCCGACCAGCAGGTCGGCGACTACCGCGACCTCGCGACCCTGCGCGCGGTGACCGAGGGCTGCTCGGTGGTCACCTTCGACCACGAGCACGTGCCCACCGAGCACCTGCGCGCCCTCGCCGCCGACGGCGTGGTCGCGCACCCCGGGCCCGAGGCCCTCGTCCACGCGCAGGACAAGGTCGTGATGCGCGAGGCGATGGCGCGCCTCGGCGCCCCGCAGCCGCGCTGGGCCGTCGTGGGGTCGGCCGCCGACGTCGAGGCGTTCGGCCTGCCGTGCGTGCTCAAGACCAGCCGCGGAGGGTACGACGGCAAGGGAGTCTGGTTCGCCCGGACGGCCGACGACGTGGCCGAGGCCCTCGCCACCGCCGAGCAGACCGGCGTGCGCCTGCTCGCCGAGGAGCTCGTCGACTTCCGCCGCGAGCTCTCCGCACTCGTCGCCCGCGCCCCGAGCGGCCAGGCGGCGGCGTACCCGGTCGTCGCGACGCTGCAGGTCGACGGCATCTGCCGCGAGGTCGTCGCCCCGGCGCCCGACCTCGACCCGGAGCTGGCCGCCGGCGCCCAGGAGCTCGCGCTGCGGATCGCCGGCGAGCTCGGCGTCACCGGCATCCTCGCCGTCGAGCTCTTCGAGGCCGTCGACGCCGACGGCACCCCCCGGGTGCTGGTCAACGAGCTCGCGATGCGCCCGCACAACACCGGCCACTGGACCCAGGACGGCGCGGTCACCAGCCAGTTCGAGAACCACCTGCGGGCGGCGCTCGACCTGCCGCTGGGCTCGCCCGAGCCGCGGGCCCGCTGGACGGTGATGGTCAACATCCTCGGCGGTGACAACCCCGACGTCGGCCGGCTCTACGACGGCTACCCGCACGCCCTGGCCCGGGACCCGCGGCTGCGGGTGCACCTCTACGGCAAGGACCTGCGCCCGGGGCGCAAGGTCGGCCACGTCAACACCTTCGGCGACGACCTCGAGGACTGCCTCGAGCGGGCCCGGCACGCGGCGGCCTGGTTCCGGGGCGACCTCGGCAACCATTCCGAGTAGCCCTAGGGTCGTGCCCATGAGTGCGCGTGTGGGCATCGTGATGGGCTCGGACTCCGACTGGCCGGTGATGCAGCTGGCCGCGGAGGCCCTGCAGGAGTTCGACATCGCCTACGAGGCCGACGTCGTCTCCGCCCACCGGATGCCGGAGGAGATGCTCGCCTACGGCAAGGAGGCCGCCGGCCGCGGCCTGTCGGTGATCATCGCCGGTGCCGGCGGCGCCGCCCACCTGCCCGGCATGCTCGCGGCCGTCACGCCCCTGCCGGTGATCGGCGTGCCCGTGCCGCTGAAGTACCTCGACGGCATGGACTCCCTGCTCTCGATCGTGCAGATGCCGGCCGGCGTCCCGGTCGCGACCGTCGCCATCGGCGGGGCCCGCAACGCCGGCCTGCTGGCCGTGCGCATCCTCGCCGCCACCGACCCTGCGCTGCAGCAGCGGATGACCGGGTTCCAGGCCGACCTGAAGGCCGCCGCCGAGGCGAAGGGTGCCGTGGTCCGCGGCCACGGAGGCTGATCTCCCGATGGTCCCGCGGGTGGCGCCGCTGCGACCGGGCCGCCTCGTCGGGATCGACGTGGCGCGCACCGTCGCGCTGCTCGGGATGATCGCCACCCACGTCCTCGACGGTCGTACGGCGAGCGGCGACCTCACCCTCGTCCAGTCGGTGGCCGGCGGCCGGGCCTCGGCCCTGTTCGCCGTGCTCGCCGGGGTCAGCATCGCGCTGATCAGCGGAGGCACCGAGCCGGTCCGCGGGGCCGAGCGCACCCGCACGGTCCTCGGCCTGGCTGCCCGTGCGGTGCTGGTCGCGGCGATCGGGCTGGTCCTCGGCGGCCTCGAGACCGGGCTGGCGATCATCCTCGCCTACTACGGCGTCCTGTTCCTGCTCGGCCTGCCGTTCGTCGCGCTGCGCGCCCTGCCGCTGGCGGTGCTCGCCGGGGTCTGGCTCGTGGTCGCGCCCGTCGTGTCCCACCTCGTGCGCCCCGAGCTGCCCGAGCGGGTCTACGAGAGCCCCGACCTGGGCCGGCTGGCGGAGCCGGGGCCGTTGCTGGCGGACCTGCTGCTGTCGGGCTTCTACCCGGCGCTGCCGTGGCTGGCCTACCTGCTGGCCGGGATGGCGATCGGCCGCACGGACCTGTCCGGCTGGCGCACGCCGCTGCGGCTCGCGGCCGCCGGGGCCGGGCTCGCGGTCGTCGCGACCGCGGTGTCCCGGCTGTTCACCGCGTCCCTGGAGGTGCGCACCGCGCTGGTGCCGTACCGGGTGACGACCGAGGAGCAGGTGCTGCGGATCCTCGCCGACAGCCAGCACGGGAGCACCCCGACCGGCGGCGCCTGGCAGTGGCTGCTCGTGGTGTCACCGCACTCCGCGACCCCGCTCGACCTCGCGCACACCATCGGCACGTCGATGGCGGTGATCGGGGTGGCGCTCGTCCTCGTCGCGGTGCTGCCGCGGTGGGGGCGCGCCGGGCTGGCCGTCGTGGCCGGTGCCGGCGCGATGCCGCTGTCGCTCTACACGCTGCACGTGGTGATGCGCACGCCCGAGGTCTGGCCCGCCGAGGTGGAGGGCAGCTTCGGCCAGCACGTGCTCGTCGTGCTCGGGACCGGGGCGGTGTTCGCCCTGCTCGGCCGGCGCGGGCCGCTGGAGTGGGTCGTCGGCTGGCCGGGGCGGCGGCTGCGGCGGGGGAGGGTCAGGCCCCTCGACGCCACTCGATCTTCGGGCACGTGTCCATGACCATCGGCACGCCCGCGGCGGTGGTGCGCTCGAAGGCGTCGTGGTCGATCACGCCGAGCTGGAACCACACGCCCTTCGCGCCGATCGCGACGGCCTGGTCGGCGAACTGGCCGGCCTCCTCCGATCGCCGGAACACGTCGACGACGTCGACCGGGAAGGGCACGTCGGCCAGCGACGCGTAGCCCTTCTCGCCGAGGACCTCGGAGGGCCCGTCGGGGGAGCCGAACACGGGGTGGATCGGCACGATCTTCTTGCCGTCGGCCTGGAGGGCCGCAGCGATGTCGTACGCCGTGCGGTTGGGGTTGCCCGAGAGGCCGACGATCGCCCAGGTCCCGCACTCCTCGAGCATGAAGTCGATGGCGTCACGGGACAGGTGGAGCGGTGCGGTGGTCATGGGGGTCCAACTCAGCCGCGGCCCGTTTTCTTCCTCGCCCCGCGCGGCGTGAGCGCCTCGCGCACCTGGCGCACCACCTGCTCGACGTCGGTCGAGCCGCTGGTGATCACGATCGTGGGCCGCTCCGGGGTGCCCCCGGCGTGCAGCAGGGTGAGCGCCAGGCCGAGGGCCGGGCCGAGGAGCGCCTCGGGGTCGTCGGTGTCGCCGCGCAGCCAGCGCCGCAGCACGTGGTTGTGCGCGATCACCACCGAGGAGGCCACCAGCTCCGCGCGCAGCGCCCCGTCCGGCTCCGACTCCAGCCACGCGTGGATGTGCTGCGAGAACAGCCGCACGTAGCGCTGCACGCTCGCGACCTCGCGGTCGCGGATCGCCGGCACCCTGCTGGAGAGCCGGTAGCGCGCCCGCGCGGTCTCGCCCTCCGCGAGGTACTGCGCGAGGACCATCCCGGTCGCCTCCCGCAACGCGGTCTCCGCCCCGGACGGCGCCGCGGTCGCGAGCCGGCCGGCCACCCGCCCGAGCAGGGCGTCGTGGTCGGGGAGCACCACGTCCTCCTTGCCGCGGAAGTGGCGGAAGAAGGTGCTGCGGCCCGTCCCGGCGCGAGCGGCGATGTCGTCGACCGTCGTGGCGTCGTACCCCTGGGCCTCGAAGAGCTCGAACGCGGCGGCGACCAGGCGGTCGCGGGTGGAGGCGGGCACGGGCTGAGGCTAGCTCGACGGAACGCAGTCTCGCTAGTACGATACTGAGTACCACTCGATTCCGATCCATGATTCCGATCCACAGGAGTGCCGCGTGAGCGACTACCCGATGTACGCCCTCTCCGAGGAGCACCTGGCCATCCGCGAGGCCGTGCGCGCCGTCTGCGACGCCAAGGTCGCGCCCTTCGCCGCCGAGGTCGACGAGGAGGCCCGCTACCCGCGCGAGGCCCACGAGGCACTCCAGGCAGCGGACTTCCACGCCCCGCACGTTCCCGAGGAGTACGGCGGTGCCGGCGCCGACGCGCTCGCCACCGTGATCGTGATCGAGGAGGTCGCCCGCGCCGACGTCTCCGCCTCGCTGATCCCCGCCGTGAACAAGCTCGGCTCCCTGCCGGTCATGATCGGCGGCGGCGAGGAGATCAAGAAGAAGTACCTCTCGAAGCTCGCTGCCGGCGAGGGTGGCTTCTCCTACTGCCTCTCCGAGCCCGACGCCGGCTCCGACGCCGCGAACCAGAAGACCCGCGCGGTGCGCGACGGCGACGGCTGGGTGCTCAACGGCACCAAGCGGTGGATCACCAACGCCGGTGAGTCGGAGTTCTACACCGTGCTCGCGATGACCGACCCGGAGAAGCGCAGCAAGGGGATCTCCGCCTTCGTCGTCGAGAAGTCCGACGAGGGCGTCTCCTTCGGTGCCCCGGAGAAGAAGCTCGGCATCAAGGGCTCGCCGACCCGCGAGGTCTACTTCGACAACGTGCGGCTGCCCGCCGACCGCCTCATCGGCGAGGAGGGCAAGGGCTTCGAGTACGCCATGAAGACCCTCGACCACACCCGCATCACCATCGCCGCCCAGGCCGTCGGCGTCGCCCAGGGCGCCCTCGACTACGCGCTCGGCTACGTCAAGGAGCGCCAGCAGTTCGGCAAGCCGATCGCCGACTTCCAGGGCCTGCAGTTCATGCTCGCCGAGATGGGCATGAAGGTCGAGGCCGCCCGCCAGCTCACCTACGCCGCCGCCGGTCGCTCCGAGCGCGGCGACGCCGACCTGACCTTCTTCGGCGCCGCGGCCAAGTGCTTCGCCTCCGACGTGGCCATGGAGGTCACCACCAACGCCGTCCAGGCGCTCGGTGGCTACGGCTACACCCGCGACTACCCGGTCGAGCGGATGATGCGCGACGCCAAGATCACCCAGATCTACGAGGGCACCAACCAGGTGCAGCGCATCGTCATGGCCCGCCAGCTCCTCGCCGGCGTGCAGTCGGAGCTCTGAGCCCCCTCCCCGCCTGACCGGAACCCCGCGGCGCGCCCCTCGGCGCACCGCGGGGCTTCGTCGTACCCGCGTGCGGACGAGGCAGGTGTCGCTCCGCGTCGACGTCGCGCCGGCGGCGCTCGGCCTACCCTGCTGGGCATGACCGGCGTTGCCGAGACGGACCGGCGACCGGAGCCCCCGGCCCCGGCGCCGTGGGTGTACGACGTCCTGCTGGCTCTCGGCGTCACGCTGGTCGTCTCCCTGGTCATCGCCGCCGACGTGGACGGGGCGGGCGCGGCGGCGGCGGCGTACGCGTGGCCGGTCCTGCTGGGCGCCCTCCTGCTCCTCCGGCGCCGGTTCCCGGCGGTCGTGGCCGCGCTGTCGGGCGTCGCCGTGATCGGCTACCACGCCGCCGGCCACCCTGCGATCGGCGTGGCGGTGCCCGCCGCGGCGGCCGTCTTCTCGGCGGCCGAGCACGGTCGGAACGTCGTCGCCGCACTGGTGTCGTCGGCGCTGGTGGCCGTCTCGACCGGCTACCGCCTCGCCGCGGGCCAGGACCCGGCCTACGTGGTGGGCTACGAGCTGCCCAGCCACGCGATCATCCTGGCCGGCGCGATCGCGCTCGGTGACGGTGTGCGCTCGCGGCGCGCGCTGCGGCGCCAGGCCGACGAGATCGCCGGGCTGGTCGCCGAGCGCTACCAGCGCGAGGCGGAGCAGCAGGTGGTGACGGAGCGCCTCGCGGTGGCGCGCGACCTGCACGACTCGGTGGGGCACGCGCTGACGGTGATCAATCTGCACGCCGAGGTGGCCGAGGAGGCCGCGGCGGCCGGTGACGACGAGGCAGCCCGGCAGGCCCTGGCGGTGGTCTCCGAGACGACGGCGACGACCTTCGACCACCTGCGGCGCACGGTCACCAGCCTGCGCCGCGAGGGGCCGCCGGAGCGCTCGCCGCTGCGCATCGCCGACCTCGGGTCGGCGACCCGGCCGGCGGAGCAGGCGGGCATCGACGTGCGCACCGTCGTCGACGTCCGCTCGCCGCTGTCGCCCACGGTGGAGGCCGCCGTCTACCGGATCGTGCAGGAGTCGATCACCAACGTCGTCCGGCACGCCTCGGCCTCGCAGGTGCTCGTCCGGGTCGAGGAGTCCGGCTCGGCCGTCCGGGTCGTGGTGGAGAACGACACCGCCGGCGACCTGCCGCCCGCAAGCCCGGACCGCCCAGAACGCGCAGACCGTGCAGACCGCGCAGACCCCGTCGGGCACGGCATCCGCGGGATGCGGGAGCGGACCCACCTGCTCGGCGGCCGGTTCAGCGCAGGCCCGGTCCCGTCCGGCTTCTGCGTGCGCGCCACGATCCCGCTGACCCCGCTGGAGGTGACGACATGACGACGGTGGTCCTCGTCGACGACCAGGACCTGGTCCGCGCCGGCCTTCGTGCGCTGCTGACCCGGGGTGACACCATCCGCGTGCTCGCCGAGGCGACGGACGGCAGGAGCGGCGTGGCCGCCGCCCGCACCTACCGCCCCGACGTCGTCCTGATGGACCTCCGGATGCCGGTCATGGACGGCATCGAGGCGACCCGGCAGATCCGTGCCGACGACCGGCTCGAGCAGGTCCACGTGGTGGTGCTGACGACCTTCGACGACGACGCCGACATCGTCGAGGCGATCCGGGCCGGGGCCAGCGGCTACCTGCTGAAGAGCACGCCGCGCGAGGAGCTGCGGGACGCGGTGGTCCGGGCCGGGCGCGGGGAGCGGCTCCTCTCGCCCGCCGTGACCGAGCGGCTGATGGACCTCGTCTCGACCGGTCGCGCCACGGCGTCCCCCGACCCGCGGCTGGACCGGCTCAGCGAGCGGGAGGTGGAGGTGCTGACCCGGGTCGGCCTGGGCGAGACCAACGACGAGATCGCCTCCGCCCTGCACCTGAGCCCGGCGACGGCGCGCACCTACGTCAGCCGGATCCTCGCCAAGCTCAGCGCCCGCGACCGGCCCGAGCTGGTGGTCATCGCCCACCGGTCCGGCCTGGTGCGCTGACGGCTACCCGCCGGCGAGCACGGGCCCGACGACCGCGTCCCAGAGGCGGAGGCTCTTGTCGACGTACGCCGGGCGGGCCTCCAGCAACCCGTAGGTGAGGTCCTCGACCAGCCCGCAGACCGCGTAGAACCCGACACGGGGGAGGAGCGGCGCCGGGTCGCCGCCGTGCTGGCGGTAGACCCGCACCGCGTGGTCGAGCGCGTCCGGACCGAGGTCGCGCAGCAGCCGGGCCAGGTCCACCGAGGGGTCGGTCACCGCCGCGTCCGACCAGTCGATGACGCCGGTGACGCGCCGGGACGCAGGGTCGACCAGCACGTGCTCGACCCCGAGGTCGTTGTGCGTGAAGCAGAGGTCGTCCGTCGGCTCCGGGGCCGGCCGGGCCAGGAAGGCGGCCGCCTCGGCCTGCTGGCGGCTGTCGAGCGCGTCGCGGACCACGTCCAGCGACGCGGCGGCCTCGTCCCGCCACTCGGCGGGCGGGGTCGCGTCGACCGGCGCGAGGTCCGCCCACGTCGTGGACGGGCTGGCGTGGAGCTCGGCCAGCGTCCGGGCCACGGCCGTAGCCGCGGCGAGCCGGGTCGCGCCGTCCGCCCGTACGTCGAGCAGGCGACGCCCCGGCAGCGCCCGCACCACGACCAACCCCTCGTCCGGCACCCGGTCCACCACCTCCGGCACCGCGACGGCGACCACCCGGGCGACCGCGGCCAGCAACCCGCACTCCCGCTCGACGTCGCACGGCTCCCGGCGCACCTGCGGCCAGTCGAGGCCGACGGTCACGAGCGCGCCGTCGCCGGTGCGGAAGGTGCGGCTCTCGCCGCCGCGGTCGTGGGGGGCGACCTCCGCACCCAGGACGCCGCGGAGGCGGGCGGCCTGCTGCTCTGCCGTCGGTGCCATGCCCCGACCGTAGGCGCACCACGACGTCGACCGCATCGCCCCCGGGCGACAGCCGGGGCGCCGGCGGGCGACCCGGGTGACGCCTCCGGACGGACGGCCCGCGCCCGGCGCCCTGCCTACGGTCCCGGCGATCACTCACCGTCGGAACGGAGCAGCCATGGAGTCGTGGGCACGCAGGTGCGTCGTACATCGGGGACGGGTGGTGACGGCGTGGGTCCTCCTCGTCGTCGGCCTGGTCGCGGCCTCGGGGGCCCTGGGCGGCGCTGCCAGCGACGACTACGCACTCCCCGGGTCGGAGAGCCAGGCGGCGCTGGACCTGCTGGCGGACGCCGGCCTCGAGGTCAGCGGCGACCAGGCGCAGGTGGTCTTCCACGCCGCGGACCCGCTCACCGGCGGGCCGGTGCGGGACGCCGTGGAGGCGGCCACCGGCCAGCTGCGCGAGGTGCTTCCCGGGGCGACGGTGGTCGGCCCCCTCGATCCCCGGGGCGACCACCAGCTCTCGGCTGACGGGCGGACCGGCTACACCAGCGTGGTCCTGCCGGACCTCACCGCGGACGACCTGCACGACGTCGCCGACGAGCTCGCGGCCGTGCGGGACCGGTTCGCGGGTGCCGACCTCCAGGTCGAGGTCGGAGGGGTCCTCCTCGAGGCCGAGCAGGACGGTGGACCGCCGAGCGAGGTGGTGGGCATCCTCGCCGCGGTGGTCGTCCTCGTCGTGGCGTTCGGCTCGCTGTTCGCGATGGGGCTGCCGATCGTCGTGGGCGTCGTCGGCGCCGTGAGCGGCGTGGCGGCGGTCGGCCTGGGTGCGAACGTCGTCGAGATGCCGGCCTTCGCGGCCCCCGTCGCCGCGATGATCGCGATCGGCGTGGGCATCGACTACGCCCTGCTGGTGGTGACCCGCTACCGCGAGGCCCTGGCGGCCGGCACCGCGCCGGTGGACGCAGTGGCGCTCGCCCAGGCCACGGCCGGCCGGTCGGTCCTGTTCGCCGGTACGACGGTCGTGATCGCCTCCGGTGGGCTGGTGCTGATGGACCTCGCGGTGATCACCGGCGTCGCCCTCGGCATCGCGGCCTCGGTGCTGGTCACGATGCTCGCCGCGGTGACCCTGCTACCGGCGATGCTCGGCCTCCTCGGCGACCGCATCGACCGCTTCGGCCTGCGCCGGCGGACCACCCCCGGCGGGGAAGGCACCCTGGCCCGGCGGTGGAGCCGGCTCGTGCGACGGCGCCCGCTGCCGTGGGCGCTGGCCGCGACCGCGCTGCTCGTCGTGCTGAGCGTGCCGGCGCTGGACCTGCGGCTGGGGTTCGCCGACGCCGGCACCCGCCCCACGTCCGACAGCGCGCGCCGCGCCTACGACCTGCTCGCCGACGCCTTCGGTCCCGGCACCAGCGGCCCACTGGTGGTCGCTGCCGATACCGACGACCCGGCCGTCCTGTCCGAGCTCGTGACCGCCCTCGGCGACGACCCGGGCGTCGCCCACGTGACCCCCGCGGCGGTGGTCGGCGACGGCACGGCCGTCGTCAGCCAGGTCATCCCCACGACCGGTCCGAGGTCCGCGTCGACGACCGAGCTCGTGCACCGCATCCGCGACGTGCACGTCCCGGGGACCGTCGGCGACGGCACGTCCGTGCACGTCGGCGGGACCACCGCTGCCGCCGTCGACTTCGCCGACTACACCGCCGACCGGCTCCCGGTCTTCGTGGGCGTCGTCCTCGGCCTCGCCTTCCTGCTCCTGCTCGTCGTCTTCCGCGGCCTGCTGGTCGCGGTCAAGGCGGTCGTGGTCAACCTGCTCTCGATCACGGCGTCCCTGGGCGCGGTCGTCGCCGTCTTCCAGTGGGGGTGGGGTGTCGACCTGCTCGACCTCGGCGCCGCTGCGCCGGTCGAGGCCTGGGCGCCGATGATGCTCATCGCGATCGTCTTCGGGCTGTCGATGGACTACGAGGTGTTCCTGCTGTCCCGGGTGCGCGAGGTCCACGACCAGGGCCTCGGCCCCGGTGCCGCGGTCACCGAGGGACTCGCGCGCACCGCCCGGGTCATCACCGCCGCGGCGGCGATCATGGTGTGCGTCTTCGGCAGCTTCGTGCTCGGCTCGAGCCGCGAGCTGCAGCTCTTCGGCTTCGGCCTGGCCGCCGCGGTCCTGCTCGACGCCACCGTCGTGCGGATGGTCCTGGTGCCGGCGGTGATGGGCCTGCTCGGCCACCGGGCCTGGTGGCTCCCCGCTGCGCTGGACCGGCGCCTCCCGCACCTCACCGTCGAACGACCACCAGGCGGCGAGGCGTCGTACCCCTCGCACGACCTGCGCGACCGGAAGGAGCAGCCGGCATGAGCCCCGACCGCCGCCCGCACGACGCGGGCACGCAGCGCACCGAGCCGGACCGGACGCGGGGGACGGTCTCGCGGCGGCGCCTCCTCGGGGCCACGGCCGTCACCGGGGGTGCTGCCGCGGCGGGCTGGTTCGGTGCCCGCGGCCTCGCCGACCCCCGATCCCGCGAGCCCGGCAGCGGCGTGGTGCCGTTCGCCGGAGCCCACCAGGCGGGGATCGACACCCCGCCGCAGCGGTGCGCGATGTTCGTCGCCGCCGACCTCACTGTCCCCGACGCCGGGGGCCTGCGTCGCCTGCTGCAGGACCTGTCGGCCACCATCGCCCGGATCACCCGTGGCGAGGACCCGCCCGACTCGCCGCTCTTCCCGGACGGGGCCGAGGTCCCGACGGACTACGCGACCGGCCTCCCGCCGGAGCGGCTGACGGTGACCGTCGGCCTGGGGCCGGACGTCTTCGCCCTGCCCGGCACGGCCCCCGCGCCGCGCCGCCTGCGACCGCTGCCGGAGTTCGCCGGTGACGCGCTCGACCCCCGCTGGTGCGGCGGCGACCTGCTGCTCCAGCTCTGCGCCGACGACGCGCAGGTCGTCAGCTGGGCCTACCGCTCGCTGCGGGCCAGGTTGCCCGGGCAGGCCCGGGTCCGGTGGACCCAGTCGGGGTTCCTCAGCGCACCGCCTGACGGAGGTACGCCGCGCAACATGTTCGGCCACAAGGACGGCACGGCGAACCCGCGCCCCGGCACCACTGAGTTCGACGCGACCGTCTGGGCCCTCGACGACGAGCCCGACTGGTTCGCGGACGGCACCTACCTGGCCTTCCGCAAGATCCGGATGCGCACCGCCGAGTGGGACCTCTCGCCGCGGAGCGCCCAGGACGAGGTGATCGGCCGGCGCCGCTCCGACGGGGCACCGCTCACCGGCCGGCGCGAGCACGACGAGCCCGACTACGGGGCGCTGGCCGACGACGGCCAGCCGGTCATCCCGGTCGACGCGCACATCCGCCGCGTGCGCGGGGCCCCGATGTACCGGCGCGGCTACAGCTACGACTACGGCCAGCTCATCGCCTCCGCCGGCGGTCGGCCGGACCCGACGGCACCGGCCGACGACGGGCACGACCACGCGCCGGGGACGCCGGAGCACGACCACGGCGGCCACGGCGACCTCGACGCCGGCCTGCTCTTTTGCGCCTACGGCAACGACCCGGACAACCAGTTCGTCGCGGCCCAGCTGCGCAGCGCGGAGTCCGACCGGCTCAACGCGTTCGTCCAGCACACCGGCAGCGGGCTGTACGCCATCCTCCCGGGCTGCCGGGACGGCGGTTACCTCGGCGAGTCGCTGCTCGGCTGAGCCGGTAGCCGGAAGGAGAGGACGGGGAGCTGCCGGCCTGTCGAGGGGCTGGTGGCGTGGCCCTCCGGGACCGCGCCGTGGCGCCGGTAGAACGGTTCGGCGTGCGGGTCCGCCTCCAGGACCAGCCGCTGGAACCCCAGGCCGGCCGCGACGACGAGCGCATGGCGCAGGAGCAGGCCGCCCAGCCCGGTGCCGATGTGCTCGGGTGCGACGAACAGCGCCTCGAGCTCGCCCTCCGGCGGGTCACCGGCGACGAGGTGGAAGCCGACGACCTCCCCGTCCCGCTCGGCGACCCACATCGATCCCGCCGCGCACCGCTCCGGCGTGTAGGTGAGCTCGCTCCGGCACTGCTCGAGGAACTCGGGCGGGTAGCCCCAGTGGGCCTTCGAGCGCAGCGCGAGCGCCGACACCGCCCCCGCGTCGTCGGCGCGGGCCCGGCGGACCGTCGTACCCGGCGTACCGGGGAGGGAAGCGGTGGTGGGGGAGGGCGGCCTGGTCATGGCGCCACGCTAGGCGAGGGACCGGTGGCGCTCGTACGCCCCGGGGCGACAACCGGCACCGGGCCGGGGCGACATCCGCGCTCAGCCGCGTCGCCGGGCCTGGACCTGCTCGGCGAGGAGCCCGGCGAGCGCACCGAGGCCGGCGGAGCGGCCCACCTCGACGACGAGCACGAGCGCCCCCTCGCCGAACCGGTCGACGTGTCCGAGGTCGAGCACGACCGTGCAGGTCCCGAGCAGGGCACCGTGCACGACGCCGGCAAGGGCGAGGGTGGCCACCGGCCGCGGCACGCCCCCGAGCCCGGCCACGGCGACCCACACGACGAGCGTGGCGCCGTACGCCGCCAGCGCCGTCCCGAAGCCGCCGGCGACCGACTCGAAGCCGGCCAGGCGCAGGACGGGCCACAGCAGGCCGAGCGAGCCGAGACCGGCGACGACAGGCCAGGCCAGGCCCCGGCGTGGGCGGTTCGGTGCGCACATGGCCGGCAACCTAGGCCGGCGCCGTCGACCGCGACGACCGTCCGCGGTCGCTGCCGCGTGTCGCCCGACGGCGACCCGGCTGTCGCGCGGACGAGGTGTCCGGGACACCACTCACGAGGCCACCGTCGGTGGCCTGACGACGAAGGAGGACACCAGGTGGAGCCAGGGACGGAGCGGGCGACGGAGCGGCCTCGGCAGCGGGTGCAGGTCCGCCCCCTCGAGGTCGACGAGCTGGACGACGCGGCCGCGCTGCTGGGGCGCGGCATGGCCGACAACCCGATGCACGTGGCCGTCTACGGCGGTGACGACGCGAGCCGGGAGCGAGCACACGGCCGGTTGATGGGGGTGCTGCTGTCCATGTCGCCTGCGACGACGGTCGACGCCGCCGTACGCGACGGACAGCTGGTCGGGGTCGCCGCCGCCGCGCCGCCGGGCCACTGCCGCCCCGGACCGGCGGCCCGGCTGGCGCTGGTGGGGTGTGCCGCCGCACTCGGACCGCGGGTGGCCGTGCGGCTCGTGGCCTGGAGCCGGGGCTGGGCGGCGCACGACCCCGCCGAGCCCCACGTCCACCTCGGCCCGGTGTCGGTCGACCGCGGGCGCCGTGGCGAGGGCATCGGGCACGCCCTCCTGACCCACCACGTCGGGCACCTCGACGCGGCCGGCCTGGTCGGCCACCTCGAGACGGACCGCCCCGAGGCGGTGGGTTTCTACCGCAGGTTCGGGTTCGACGTGGTCCGGGAGCACGAGGTGCTCGGCGTGCGCACGTGGTTCATGCGCCGCGAGCCGGCCCGACCGGTCCCGGCCGGGAGCCGGCGGTGAGCCTCGCAGGGCCGGTGCTCGGTCGCCGGCGCTTCCTCGGCGTGCTCGGCCTGGGGGCAGCGGTCTCGGCGCTGCCCGCGTGCGGTGCGGACTTCTCCGAGCCGCGCCGCGCCTGGCGTCCCCTCCGCCCGCTGCGGGTGCCGGAGGAGGTGCGGGTCGGCGCCGGTCCGGTCCGGCTCACCGTCCAGCGGGGCACCACCGCGATCCTGCCCGGCACGCGCACGCCCACGTGCGGCGTCAACGGCAGCTTCCTCGGTCCGACCCTGCGGGTGCGGACCGGCCAGCAGGTGCGCCTCGACGTGGTGAACACCCTGGACGAGGTCACCACGCTGCACTGGCACGGCATGCACCTGCCGGCCCGGATGGACGGGGGACCGCACCAGCCGATCGCGCCCGGCGCCACGTGGTCGCCCCGCTGGACGGTGCAGAACCCGGCGTCCACGCAGTGGTACCACCCGCACACCCACGGCCAGACCGCCCGCCAGGTCTTCAGCGGCGTCGCCGGCCTCATCGTCGTCGACGACGACCACGCCGCCGCCCTCAGCCTGCCGGCCGAGTACGGCGTCGACGACCTCCCCTGCATCCTGCAGGACCGCACCATCGAGGACGACGGGTCGATGCCCTTCGAGACCGACGCGAGCTACGGCCAGATGGGCACCGACATGCTCGTCAACGGCACGATGGGCGCCTACGTCGAGGTGAGCCGCACCGTCGTCCGGTTCCGGGTGCTCAACGCCTCCAACGCCCGGCTCTACAACCTCGGCTTCGCCGACGACCGCGAGTTCACGGTGGTCGCCGGTGACCAGGGCCTCCTGCCGCAGGCGGTCCGGCTCTCGCGGCTCCGGCTCGGCCCGGCCGAGCGGGCGGAGCTCGTCGTCGAGCTCGAGCCCGGCGAGGTCGTCCGGATGACGACGAAGGCCGGCAGCGCCACGATCGACCAGGGCGACTTCGACCTCCTCGAGGTCCGGGTGGCAGCCGACGCCCGGCCGGGAGCCGCGGTGCCGACCGCGCTCGGGGGAGCGGCCCCCGTGGTGCCGCCGGCCGGCGCCACCGTCCGCCGCTTCGCGCTCAACGGCCACTCGGCCATCAACGGCAAGGAGATGGACATGACGCGCATCGACGAGGTCGTGCCCGCCGGTGCGGTCGAGGTCTGGGAGGTCGAGAACACCTACGAGGTGCACAACTTCCACGTGCACGGCTGCGCCTTCACGGTCATCGACCGCGACGTCGTACCACCTCAACCGTGGGAGACCGGGCGCAAGGACACCGTGCACCTGCCCGAGGGGTCGACCGCCCGGCTCGCCGTCCAGTTCGGCCCCGACACCGACCCGGACAGCCCGTTCATGTACCACTGCCACATCCTCCGGCACGAGGACCTGGGGATGATGGGCCAGTTCGTCGTCGTCGCCCCCGGCACCGAGGACTCGGTGTGCCGCACCATCGACGCCCCCGACCTCGCCGCCCACGACCACGACCACGGCGACCACGACCACGACCACGGCTGACCCACCGGCCCGTCGAGACGTCACCTCTGGCCTGTTGAGTGGTCACCTGTGGCGCGTTGAGACGTCACATCTGGCGCGTTGACTGGTCACCTCTGGCCCGTTGACTGGTGACTTCCGGCGCGTCGGGTGGTCAGGCTGTCGTCCGACCGCGGCGGTGACGTCGCGCGTGTCGGTGGCGAGAAACCGACATGCCCCGAAGCCACGTCTCGACGTGCCAGAAGAGACGTTTCGACGTGCCGGAAGTGACGTCTCGACGTGCCGGAAGTGACGTCTCGACGTGCCGGAAGTGACGTCTCGACGTGCCGGAAGTGACGTCTCGACGTCCCGGAAGTGACGTCTCGACGAGGGGGTGGGTCAGGTCGCCTCGGTGCTGGCGAGCGCGCGCAGCGCGACGTCGAGGGCGTCGGCGTCGTCGCAGGCGACGTCCGGCACGATCCCGACCTGGTCCCAGTTGGTGCCCGTGCGCGGGTCGATCGGTGCTCCGGTCGGCACGTAGACGTGGAAGCCGGAGCGGTCGGCGAAGAGCTCGACCGGGTTGGCCGCGCCCACCGTCGTACCACCGACCACGGTGGCTCGGGACAGGGTGCGCAACGTGTAGGCGAGGCTCTCGGCCGCCGAGGCCGTGCCCCGGTTGACGAGTACGACGACCGGCACGTCGTCGAGGCGTGGCGCGTCGGGGTCCGGGCGGGTCCAGGCGACCAGGTCGGGGTGGCCGGTGCTGCGGAAGGTCACCACGTGCACCGGCGTGGGGCCGGTGAACGGGGCGAGCAGGTACTCGACCATCGACGGCCAGCCGCCGTCGTTGTCGCGCACGTCGACCAAGACGCCGCGGGCGCCGGCGAGCCCGGCCAGCGAGCGACGGGCCAGCGCCGCCGAGGCCGGGTCGTCGAGGTCGTCGAAGCGAGTCACCCGGAGCACGCCGACCTCGCCGTGGCGCTCGACGGCCATCGCCGGTCCGACGTCGGGCCGGGAGGCGACCAGCTCGAGGCGCTCCGGCTCGCCCCACGTCACGGTGAAGTGGCGGTCGCGCTCGCGCAGGTGCCGGGTGAGGCGGCGGGCGAACCGGTTCGCCGCGACGACCCGGTCCGTGGCCGGGAACGCCCGGAGGTGGGTCGCGTGCGCCCGTCCGGCGTCGGGGAAGACGTAGTGCCCCTCGACGAGCGCCGCGAGGCCGTCCAGCACCCGTCGCTGCTCCGTCCCGTTCAGGAACGTCGGGTCGTCGGGCTCGCCGCGCCCGTCGTGGTCGGGGCGGTCGTGCGGTGTGGCTGCCACGGTGCGTCCTTCCGTCGGGGTGGGGCCTCCACGCTAGACGCGGAACGAGCTGTGGGGGACCCGTGCGGGATCGGCCGGGAGGTCGCCGCGGGGCGACGCCGGTGTCGCCACCGGACGACCCGGTGCGGCCTCCCTCGGATCCGATGTGATCGATCGAAGTGCCGGATGCGGGGGACGTCCGGGTGCGACGTTTTTCCAGCCGCGGGCAGGGGCCCGCGGCGGACCGGCCGCCTCCTCTCCCGGCGGCCCGCACCGGAGGGACACCCCGTGATCATCAACAAGCGCATGCTCGCGCTCGGCGCCGTGGGGGCGCTGGGCCTGTCGGCCGGACTCGCCGGGATGGCGTCCGCCGACGACATCTCTGCAACGCACACCGCCTTCGTCACCAACGGCGGGATCAAGACGCTGACCGCTGTCGCCGGCTCACCGGTGACCGTCGGGCTCGAGATCCAGCCCACCGGCGACGATCCTGACGACAACCGGGACAACGGTTGCAACCTCGCGGGCAGCGGCAGCCAGCTCGTGCTGGGTGTGACGCGGACACTCGAGTCCGACCCCGCTGTCAGCATCGCCGACCTGCCGGCGAACGTGACCTTCGGCCAGGGGTGCGGTGGCAGCAGCCTGACCTTCACGCCGTCCACGCCCGGCGAGGTCACGCTGACGTTCCCTGTCACCGGCCTGACCGCCCAGCCGGGCGTGGAGGAGGACGACTTCAGCACCTCGGGCGCGACCTTCAAGCTCGTCGTGGTGCCCGCCGACGTCGAGGTGGCGGACGCCGACGGGGACGGCGTCCCCGACGCGGAGGACAACTGCCCGGACGTCTCCAACGCTGATCAGGCGAACGCCGACGGGGACGCGCTGGGCGACCTGTGCGACCCGAACTCCAACGCTCCCGCGGCCGGCGACCTCGACGCCGACGGCGCGAAGGGCCTCGAGGGTGACACCCTGACGGCCAGCGGCTCCTTCACCGACGCCGACGGCAACGACACCCTCACCCTGAGCGTGGCGGCCGGCACCCCGGGCTCGTTCACCGACAACGGCGACGGCACCTTCGCCTGGTCGCTCCCGACCGACGACGACGTCGCCGAGGGCACGGTCACCGTGACCGCCACCGACGGCGAGCACGCCACGGCGGAGCTCTCCTTCGGGTACGGCGCGACCAACGTCGCGCCGTCCGTGACGGCCTCGTCCACCGCGACGGCGGCGTGCACCACCGAGCTGACCACGGCGTTCACCGACCCGGGCACCGCGGACACGCACGCCGCCACGATCAGCTGGGGCGACGGCTCGACCGAGGTGGTCGACCCGGCCGTCTCCGGCTTCAGCGCCTCGCACACCTTCGCCGGCAACGGGACCTTCACCGCGACCGTCACCGTCACCGACGACGACGGCGGCACCGGCAGCGACAGCGCGGACTTCGCCACCAAGGTGACCCCGAGCGGCATCCTCCAGCCGATCAACGCGAACGGCTCGCAGAGCACCTTCAAGATCGGCTCGACCATCCCGGTCAAGATCCGGGTCACCGGCTGCGACGGCGCGGACGTGACCTCCGTGACCCCGGCGGTCTCGCTGGCGAAGATCGGGTCCGACACCTCCGGCGGCGTGATGGAGGAGTCGGTGTCCGCGCCGGCGACCAACGGGCTAGCGATGCGCTGGTCCGCGACCGACGCGCAGTACATCTACAACCTGTCCACCAAGGCGGCGCAGACCAACCAGGGTGCCGCCCTGTCGGCCGGGGAGTACCGGGTCCGCGTGAGCGACCCGAGCTTCTGGGCGCCCGCCAGCGCGGACTTCATGCTCAAGAAGTGACCGCCTGAGGCGGCGCAGCACGAGGGGCCCGGCACGTCCGCCGGGCCCCTCGTCGCGTCCGGCTGACCGGATCAGAGAACAAAAATCGTGGTCGTGACGTAACTCTCGTCGCGGCGCGCGGTTGATCGGTCGAAGCCGCCCCCGCTCGGGTCGGGGTCACCGTTCATCACGTCCGGAGATGGGGCCCATGCGCCGACTGCTCACCGCCCTCGCGACGGTCGTCGTGCTGCTCGTGCCGGCTGGCACGGCCGCGGCCGGGACCGAGGACTACCCGCCCACCTTCCCGTCGAGCTGCAACATCAACGCACCTCAGGTGGCGGTCGGCCAGCGGGTGCACCTCGTCATCGAGGTGGCAAGCAATTCGAACGTGCCCGAGGTCGGCACCGTCGCCCTCACCGTCTCCACGGTGGACGCCCGCGCCGCGCGGGCCGCCCGCGTCGCGCCGCGCGCGGTCGTCTGGACGCGGTCCGTGCGCTACGAGGGCACCCCCCTCGAGGTCGTCGGGCCGGAGCTGCCCCGCGGCCGCTACCGGGTGACGATGGCCTTCACCCCGGACAATGCCGAGCTCGTCGGGTGCCGCAACGCCGCCGTCCTCCGGGTCGGTGGGGGCGGCGGTGACGACACCGGCGGCGTGACCGAGCCCGGCGCGCTGCCCAACACCGGCGGCCCGCACCTGTGGCTGCTCCTCGCCGGGCTCGGCCTGGTCGTGGCCGGCGGCGGCCTCGCGGGCGGCAGCCGCCGTACCCGCCTCGCCTGAGCACCCGGCCCGGCGTCCCGCGTTTCGGGCCGATCCCGTGACGCCGGCGGCAGCATGCCGTTGGATGGTGTGGGAGCTGGATCCGGGACTTCAGGAGGGACACGCATGCCGCAGGTCGACGCACCGGAGGAGTCCGGGGACGCGGGCCGCGTCCGCCGACGCCGCCGCCGTCCGGTGGACCCCGACGCCGACGGCACGCAGCCGGCCTCGCCCCGGCGCCGCATCTCCTTCTGGCTCGGCTGCGGCCTGATCGCCGCCGGCCTCGCCGTGCTCGCGTGGGTGGCCTGGCAGTTCTGGGGCACCAACTGGCAGTCCGGTCGCAAGCACGAGGAGGTGCGCAGCTCGCTGCTCGACGGCTGGACCGACGGCCAGGACGTCGTGCGCACGGACTTCGGCAACGCCAGCGCGATCCTGCGCATCCAGCGGTTCGGCAAGGACTACGCCGTGCCGGTGCTGGAGGGCTCGACCGACGAGGTCCTCGCCGCCGGCGTCGGCCACATGGAGGACACCGCCGATCCGGGTGCCGCCGGCAACTACGCCCTCGCCGCGCACCGGGTGACGCACGGCGAGCCGTTCGCCGACTTCCCCGAGCTCGAGCCCGGCGACGAGATCATCGTCGAGACCCGGGCCGCGACCTACACCTACGTCCTGGACACCGGGGGAGAGGACCTCATCATCCCCTTCACCCAGACCTGGGTGCTCGACGAGTCGCCGGCGAACCCCTCCGGAGGGACCGAACCACCGGCCCGGGTCGACGGCAAGCCGAACGACCACATCATCACGTTGCTGACGTGCTCGGAGATCTTCCACACCGACAACCGCTCCGTGGTTTTCGGCCATCTGGTGGAGACCTCTCCCACGAATCGCGGCTGACCCACTAGGATCAAGCGCAACGCACTTCCCGTCATGGGGTAACGAGCCGGGTCGTTGCATGGGGAAGGCTCTAGGAGGAAGTAGTGCTGAGAAAGCTCGTCGCGCTCACCGCGCTGTCCGTCGCAGTCGCCGTGGCGCCTGTGACGACCGCGTCCGCGGAGCCGTACACACCGAAGATCCCGACGGAGACGCAGATCGTCGTCGTCGACGCGCAGGTGGGCAAGCCGGTCGAGCTGGAGGTCAGCGCGAGCGCCAACTACCCGACGCCGCCCGAGGGTGACATCAAGGTCCAGGTCCTCGCCGCGTCCAGCACCGCCCGCGGTGCGCGCGCCGTCGCCGCTGCGCCGTTGTTCACCACCACGGTGCACTTCGTCGACGAGGCCGTCGCCGTCACCGGTCCTGCGCTCCCGCAGGGCCGTTACATCGCGACCGCCGCGTTCACGCCCGACGACGCGGGCCTGTTCCTCCCCTCCGACGCGAGCACCGCGTTCCGCCTCGGAGCGGGTGCTCCCGACGACGGCGACGACGGCGGCCTGCCCGGCACGGGTGGCCCGAACCTGATGTGGCTGCTGCTGGGCACCGCGCTCGTCGGCGCCGGTGCCGCCGGGGTCGGCTACGGCCGACGTCGCCAGCAGGGCGCCACCGCCTGACGCTGCACCACGTACGACGCTCCGGCCGCCCTCGGGCGGCCGGAGTCGTTTCCGCCTGCTCCTGACGCTGCTCCCGCCTACAGTGGAGTGGTCGTCACCCGACCGACCCTCCGGAGGTTCCGATGCCCTCTCTGCGTTGCCCCTGCGACACCACCCTGCGCGGCGAGACCGACGACGAGCTCGTCGAGAAGGTCCAGGCGCACCTGGCCGCCGAGCACCCCGGCCGCGAGTACTCCCGCGAGGAGATCCTCTTCATGGCGATGTGAGCCGTCGGCCCACCGCCACCCGCCCCGGCAGGCCGGTCAGGTCAGCCGGGGCAGGTCGGACGCCCTCGAGGTGAATTGCGGCGTCCGCTTCTCCCGGAAGGCCGCCACGCCCTCCTTGCCGTCGCCGATCGAGGTCCAGTACATCGCCAGCGAGTCGGTGAGGTGGGCCTCCAGCGGCTCCGCCGCCGCGCTGTTGCGGTAGAGCATCTGCTTGGCCAGGCCCAGCGCGACCGGCGATCGGTCCTTCACGAACGACCGGGCCAGCTCCTGCGCCGCCGGCAGCAGGTCCTCGGGCGCGTGCACGCTGCGCACCAGCCGGCCCGCCAGCGCCTGCTCCGCGGAGAGGATCTCGGCGGAGTAGACCCACTCCAGGGCCTGCTGGATCCCGACGATGCGCGGCAGGAACCAGCTCGAGCAGGCCTCGGGCACGATGCCCAGCCGCCCGAACACGAAGCCGATGCGGGCCTTCTCCGAGGC
The DNA here is from genome assembly GCF_000519005.1 of Nocardioides sp. J54. Taxonomy (GTDB): domain Bacteria; phylum Actinomycetota; class Actinomycetes; order Propionibacteriales; family Nocardioidaceae; genus Nocardioides. Next base: position 268,178 of record NZ_JAER01000001.1, read on the forward strand.
CATCCGGATGTCCATCGCGAGCGTCATCGTCGCGCCGATCCCGACCGCCGGGCCGTTGATCGCGGCGATGACCGGCTTCGGCAGCGCGTGGATGGCGAGCGTGACCTTGCCGCCGGTGTCCCGCACGCCCGTGTCGAACGGCTCCTCGTCGTACGACGCGCGGAACTGCTCCGGCGTGGGCCGCAGCGACTCGTCGAGCCCGAACACGTTGCCGTCCGCGCTGAGGTCCATCCCCGCGCAGAACGCCCGCCCCGCGCCGGTGACCACGACCGCGCGGACCGCGTCGTCGCGGGCGTCGGTGAGGAAGACCTGCTCGAGCTCGCGCGCCATCGTCAGGTCGAAGGCGTTGAGCGCCTCCGGCCGGTCGAGGGTCAGGGTGGCCACGCCGTCGGCGTCGACCTCCCAGGTCAGGGTCTCGTACACGTGGATTCCTCGGTGGCTACTGCGGCGGGAGGCCGGTGGGGGTGCACAGCTTGCGGGTGATGTCGTCGGTGCGGTCCTCGGCGATGATGTCGAAGAGCTGCTTGGCGCGCTCGTCGTCCCACGTCGCGTCGCCGCCCGCGAGCGGGACGGTGCAGGACTTGCCCTTGTCGGTCATCGCCAGCGCCCACTGCCCGGCGTCCCAGGGGCCCATGCCCTCGCCGAAGCGGAAGAAGTCGGGCACGGCGCTGTTGAGGCGCCAGTAGCGGACCGGGTTGATGACCGACCACGGCGAGAGCACCTTGTCGCCGACCGCCGCGACCACCTCGCGCTGCTGCTGCACGCGGGCCAGGTCGGAGATCGGGCTGTACTTGCGGGCCCGGGAGTAGGCGAGGGCGGTCGCGCCGTCGACCTCCTGGCAGCCCTTCTTGACGTTGAGGCCGGCAGGCCGGTCCCGGATCCGCTGCTTGGGGCAGATCTCGATGCCGCCGACGGCGTCGACGACGCCGACCAGGCCACCGAGCCCGATCTCGACGTACCCGTCGATGCGCAGGCCCGTGGCCTGCTCGAGCGTCTGCACGAGCAGCGGCGTGCCGCCCTTGGCGTACGCCGAGTTCACCTTCGACCGGCCGTGGCCGGGGATCTCGAGCGGGGAGTCACGGGGGATCGACACCAGCGTGGTGGGGCCGTCGCCGGTGTGCAGCAGCATGATCGTGTCGGTGAGCTCGCTCTCGAAGTCACCGGTGTTGAGCCTGCGCCGCTCCTCCTTCGACAGGCCCTTGCGCGAGTCGTTGCCGACGAGCAGGTACGTCGTGCCGGGCTGGTCGCCGGGTCGCTCGCCCTTCGGCTCGAAGTCGACCTTGTCGACCTTGGTCCACGTGAAGACCGGGACCGCGACGAGGAAGACCAGCCACACCACGAGCAGCAGGAGGACGAGGCGCACCCACGTGCCGGGACGCTTCCAGCGGCTGCGCTTCGGGGCCCACGGCGGCGGGGCCGGCGGCCCGCCCGGCTCCGGTCGGGCGCCGTACTGCTCGGCGGGCGGGAGGCGGTCCGGCTTCCGCGGCGGCGACACGCCGTCGCGCGGCTGCACCGGCAGGCGGCGGGTGGGCTCGGGGTCGTCCCCACCCTGGTCGGGACCCGAGCCGTACATCCAGTCGAAGTCGCCGTCGTCGTCGCCGCGTCCTGCCATGCCCGTGACGCTACCGTTTGGGGGTGGACGAGATCGTGGCGGCACGCACACCGTCGTACTCCCGGATCGAGCTGGCGAGCGTGACGTCGCGGGCCCAGGCCAACCTGCTCGGCAACATCCACGGCGGCGAGATCATCAAGCTCGCCGACTCCACTGCGGGCGTCGTCGCGCAGCGGCACAGCGGGGGACCGGCGGTCACCGCCGCCCTCGACGAGATGGCCTTCCTCGAGCCGGTCCGGGTCGGCGACATCGTGCGCACCTTCGGCCAGATCAACTGGGTCGGGACCTCCTCGATGGAGATCGGGGTCCGCATCGAGACCCAGCCCTGGGACGCGACCACCGAGCTGCGCCACATCGGGTCGGCCTACTTCGTGTTCGTGGCGATCGACAGTGCGGGTGGGGCCCGCCGGGTGCCGGCGCTCGAGCCGGAGACCGAGGACGACCACCGCCGGATGCGCGAGGCCGAGATCCGTCGCGCGCACCGGCTGGCGCAGCGGCAGGAGATCGAGGCCGCTCGTTGGTCCTGACGCTTCAGGCGCCGGCCGCGACCTCGGTGAGCGCCGCCGCGACGGCGTCGACCGCGGCAGGGCGCGGGGGAGCGCCGTACGTCGACAGCTGGACGTGCCGCCGCGCCGCGAGCTCGCGGGTGGCGACGCCGCGGTGCTGGTGCGCCCGCAGCGCGAGCCCGGGCAGCACGGTGACGCCCAGCCCGGCGGCGACCAGCGACTGCACCGCCACGTAGTCGTCGCTGGCGAACGCGATCGCGGGCGTGAACCCGGCGTCGGCGCACAAGGCCAGCAGCTCGCGCCGGCAGCGCTCGCAGCCGGTCACCCAGGGCTGGTCCGCCCACCGGGCGAGGTCGACCGCGCCCGGCCCGGGGCCCGCGGCGGCCGGCGTCACCAGGTGGAGCGGGTCGTCGAGCACCGGCACCGAGGTGACCTGCTCCGGCTCGGGCTGGTCGGGGTAGGCGAAGGTGAGGGCGAGGTCGACCGACCCGGCGCGCAGCAGCTCGTAGGCCTCGGGCGGCTCGGCCTCCGTCAGCTCCAGCTCGATCCCGGGGTGGCGGTCGGCGAGCAGCGCCAGCGCATCCGGCACCAGCGTCGCCGAGCCGGACGGGAAGGCCGCGAGGCGGACCCGGCCGGCCTGCAGGCTGGTGGCCGCGGCCAGCTCCGCCTCGGCGCGCGCGAGCAGGCCGAGCACCTCCTCGCCGCGCCGGGCGAGCAGCACGCCCTCGGGCGTGAGCCGCACGCCGCGGCCGACCCGTTGCAGCAGCACGGCGCCGGTCTCCGCCTCCAGCCGGCGCAGGTGGTGCGAGATGGTCGGCTGGCCGTAGTGGAGCTCGGCAGCAGCCGCGGAGACGGACCCGGTGCGGTGGACGGCCACCAGGGCCTCGAGCCGGCGGAGGTCGATCATGGCGTCGAGCATAGATCGACGGCATCGATGATTTCGAGCGATGAAGACTATTGGACCGATAGGTGCTCCGACCGGGAGCATGGGCGCATGGCCGCCGACCTCCCCGACCTGTCCTACGACGACGTCCTGCGCGCCGCCGAGGTGGTCGCCCGCGAGCTCCCGGCCACCCCGCTGCAGTCGCACCCGCTCCTCGACGCCGCCGTCGGCGCCGAGGTCCTGGTCAAGCACGAGCACGTGCTGCCGACGGGCTCCTTCAAGGTCCGAGGCGGCGTGCACCTCGCCTCGACCCTCACCGACGCCGAGCAGCAGCACGGCCTGGTCACCTGCTCGACCGGCAACCACGCGCAGTCGGTGGCGTACGGCGCCCGGCTGGCCGGCGTACGCGCCGCGATCGTGATGCCGTCCACCGCCCCGGCGGTCAAGCAGGACGCGGTCGCGGCGCTCGGCGCCGAGGTCGTGGTCCGGGGCGAGACCCTGGGCGAGGCCGGTGCGGCGGCCCGCGAGCTCGCGGCGCGGTCCGGGGCCACCTTCGTGTGCCCCACGGACCCGCGCATCGTGCTGGGCCACGCGACGGCGTACCTCGAGCTCTTCCGGCAGGCCGCCGACCTCCCGGTGCCGCTGGCCGCGGTGCTGGTGCCGATCGGCAGCGGCACCGGCGCGGCCGGCGCCTGCCTGGTCCGCGACGCGCTCGCGCCCGGGACCCGCGTCGTGGGCGTGCAGTCGGCCGCGGCGCCGGCGGGCTGGCGCTCCTGGCGCAGCGGCACCATCGAGACCGCGCCGGCGACGACCCGCGCCTCGGGACTGGCGACCACCACGGGGTACCCGCTGCCGCAGGGGATCCTGCGCGGATCGCTGGACGACTTCGTCCTCGTCGACGACGATGTCATCGACGAGGCGGCCCGCCTCCTCGCGACGCGGGCGCACACCCTCGCGGAGGGTGCCGGAGCCGCCGCCCTGGCCGGTCTGCTCTCCCCCGGGCGGTCGGGGCGGTCCGGGCCGGTCGCGGTCGTGTGCACCGGCGCGAACGCCTCCGCCGAGGAGATCGCCCGGCTGGGCGCCGCGTCCCCGGCCGCCTGACGCGCCCGCCGCCGTCGGCGACGCCCTGAGGTCGTCGTCACCGCGCGCCCCCGGCGCGTCGCCACCCGTGGGACGCATGTGACTGGTGATACTTGGCCCGTGGCAGGGGATCGCATGCTCGTCGCCGAGCGGGCCGCGCGGGTGCGCTTCCGCCGGGCGCTGACGCTCATGGCGTTCACCCTCGTCGTCCCCGGCTCCGCACAGCTCATCGCCGGCAACCGCAAGGTCGGCGTCGTCGCCGTACGCGTGTGGCTCGCGACCCTCGCCGTGGTCGGCTACCTCGCCGTCCGGCTCGCCATCGACAGCACCTATGCGCTGACGCTGACGCTGAGCCCGACCTTCATGCTCATGGTGCGGCTCTACCTGATCGCCGGCGCGATAGCCTGGGCCGCACTGTTCGTCGACGCGTGGCGCATCGGCCAGCCGCTCAGCCTGCGGCTGCAGCACCGCCGCGCGATCGTCGGGGTCAACGGCATCCTCTGCTTCTCCATCGCCGGCACCATGCTCTTCGGCGCCCACCTCGCCGCGGCGCAGCGCGACCTGCTGCTGCAGTTCGTCGACGGCGAGCTCGGGAAGGCCAACGACGGTCGGTTCAACGTGCTCCTCCTCGGTGGTGACTCCGGCGCCGACCGGTGGGGCCAGCGCCCGGACTCGCTGACCGTCGCCTCCATCGACGCCACCACCGGCAAGACGGTGATGATCGGCCTGCCGCGCAACATGCAGAACTTCCGGTTCCGCGAGGGCTCGGTCATGGACGAGCAGTTCCCCGACGGCTTCGACTGCGACGAGTGCTACCTCAACGGCGTCAGCACCTGGGCCGAGGACCACACCGACCTGTTCGACTCCGACACGCCCGGCATCGACGCGACCGTGATGGCCGTCGAGGGCATCACCGGCCTCGACCTGAACTACTGGGTCATGGTCAACATGAAGGGCTTCCGCCGCCTGGTCAACGCCTTCGGTGGCGTCACCCTCAACGTGCGCGACCGGATCCCCGTCGGCGGCCTCGGCTCCGACGTCACCGGCTACATCGAGCCCGGGCGCCGCAAGCTCACCGGCTACGAGGCGCTGTGGTTCGCCCGGTCCCGCGAGGGCAGCGACGACTACTCGCGCATGGCCCGCCAGAAGTGCGTGATGACCGCGCTGCTGACCCAGGTCAGCCCGACGCAGGCGCTCACCAACTTCCAGGAGATCGCCCAGGCGTCCGCGGCGATGATCCGCACCGACATCCCCGGCGGCGCGCTCGACGACTTCGCCAAGCTCGCGCTGCGCGCCCGGGAGCACAAGGTCGCGACCGTCTCGCTCGTCCCGCCGCAGATCGACACCGCGCACCCCGACCTCGACAAGGTGCACACGATGGTCGAGAAGGCCATTGCCCGCTCCGAGGGCCACGGCGCGGAGAACGGCCGGGGCAAGAAGCGCCCCGCGAAGGTCACCGGCGGCTCGCTCGGCTCGCGCGACGACGGCTACGTCGCCAACGAGACCGACGACGTCGCGGCGGCCTGCTGAGGTCCGTCGTACCGGACTTCCTGGCCGTTCCTGCTGCTTCCTGACCGTTGCAACGGTCAGGAAGCGACGGAATCACCACTGGGGAGGTGATTCCCGCACCGCCTCACACCGGCAGCGCCGCCACCACCGCGTCGTACGTCTCCCGGTCCGGCGCGGCCACGATCCCGCCCTCGAGCAGCCGGGGGACCAGCGGAGCGCCGTCGTGCCCGCCGATGGTGCCGCCGGCCTCGGTGAGGATGAGCGCGCCGGGCAGGTGGTCCCACGGCATGCTGCGGCTGTAGAGCAGCGCGGCCGCGTCACCGGCGATCAGGTGCGGGTAGTCGACGCCGCAGCAGGCCCAGGTCAGCTCGAGCGTGCCGAGGCCCCCGAGCTCCTTGCCGACCCACTGCCGCCGCGCGGTGCGGTACGGCGCGGTGCCGGTGCCGGACACGGTCAGCCGCTCGCCGTTCAGCCACGCGCCGGCGCCGCGCTCGGCGACGTACGAACGCTCGTGCTGGGGCTGCCAGATCCAGCCGCGGGTGATCTCGCCGGAGACCACCTCGGAGACCATCACGGCGTGGTCGGGGGAGCCGTTGACGAAGTTCTTGGTGCCGTCGACCGGGTCGACGGTGAACGCGTGCGGGGCGTCGGCGAAGGCGTCGATCAGCCGCGCGTCGGCCGACATCGCCTCCTCGCCGAGCACGAGCGCGTCGGGGTAGGCCGCACGCAGGGCCGCGGTGATCAGCGCCTCGGACTCGTGGTCGGCGACGGTGACCAGGTCGCCGGGGTTCTTCTCGCTCACCTGCTCCTCGCCGAGCGCGCGGAAGCGGGGGTTGATCACCTCCGCGGCGACGTCCTGGAGCAGGGTCAGCACGGCGGCGGTGTCCACGCGGCCACGCTAGTGGATGCCCGGGAGGCGGGAGGCATCCGGGACACTGGGCCCATGCGCTTCACCGAGCACGAGCTGACCGCAGCCCTCAACGGGGTGGCGAAGCAGCTGCTGGCGTCCGACCGGAAGCTGCGCCGCAAGGGCGTCGACCCCGAGACCGCCTGGGCCGAGATGGACCGCTACCAGCGGTTCCGGATGCTCGACGCGCTCGGTGACCAGGTGCTGCCCGTGCTGGTCGCGCTGCCCGACGTCGACGTCGCACCCGGCACCCGCCCGACGTACGACGACAAGGTGGTCTCCGAGGTCGTCTCCGGCCTGCTGGGGGAGGGTCGGGGCCGGGTCCGCCGCGCGGCCGAGGTCAAGGCGCGCACCGCCCTCGTCCAGCTGGCCCTGGCCAGCATCCCGCCGCGGCTGGACCCCGACGCCCTGCTCACCGGCGAGTCCTGACCGGCCCGACCCGCTCGACCGGCCCCGATCGACCCCGGCCGGTCCGGCGGGCCCGGTCACGAATCCGGCTCCGACCCGCCCGGCCAGTAGGGTGACCGCCGTGCGCGTGCAGGCAGTCGTGGTGACCTTCAACAGGTTGGCGATGCTGCAGCGGCTGGTCCCGAGGCTGCTGGCGACGCCCGGCCTCGAGCAAATCCTCGTCGTCGACAACGCCTCCACCGACGGCACGGGGGAGTGGCTCGCCGGGCTCGGCGAGGACCTGGTGCGCCACGAGACGCTGCCGACGAACACCGGCGGCGCGGGTGGCTTCCACCACGGCCTCGGCTGGGCCGTGCGCGAGGGCGCCGACCTGGTCTGGTTGATGGACGACGACGGGCTGCCCGAGCCCGACTGCCTCGAGCTGCTGCTCGACCGCGTCGAGCGCGACGGCCTCGAGTTCTGCGGTCCCGCCGTGCTGTCGGAGCAGGACCCGGGCCGGTTGTGCTTCCCGATCCGGCTGCCCGGCAGCACCCGCGTCGTGCACGAGATGGCGTCCGTCGAGGCTGCCGCGCGCGACGGCCTCATCGAGGGCGTGGTGATCCCGTTCAACGGCGTGCTGGTCACCCGCGAGCTCGTCGAGCGGATCGGGCTGCCCCGCGAGGAGTTCTTCATCTGGGGCGACGACGTGGAGTACCTGTGGCGCGCCGAGCGGGCCGGTGCCCGCATCGCCACGGTCGTCGACGCCCACTTCCTGCACCCGGCCACCGACGACCTCGGCACGCCGATGATGCTCGGGCGCACGACGTACAACCACACGCCCAGCGACCTCAAGCACTACTGCATGGCCCGCAACAACACGCTCAACCTGCGCGCCTACCGCGGCTGGGTGCACGTGCTGCTGTTCTGGCTGAAGACGGTGTGGTTCTACCTGTTCACCAGGCCGCAGCCGGCGCGGATCCCGCTGAGCGCCCGCGCCGCGCTCGCCGGCCTGCGTGGTGACTTCACCGGCCACCGGAGGTACCTGCGATGACCCGGGCGCAGGAGCAGGTCGCGGTCGTCGTCGTGACCTTCAACCGGGCCGACCTGCTCGAGCGCATGCTCGCCGGCCTGGCCGCGCTGGAGCGCGCCCCCGACGCGGTGTTCGTCGTCAACAACGCCAGCACCGACCACACCCGTGAGGTCCTCGACCGCAGCACCCTGCCGGGCCTGGTCGCGATCCACACCACCGAGAACCTCGGCGGCGCGGGCGGCTTCCACCTCGGGCTCCGGACGGCGCACGAGAAGGGCTACGACGTCATGTGGCTGATGGACGACGACGTCGTCCCGGCCCCCGACTGCCTCACCCGGCTGCTCGAGGCCGACGGTTCCTGCCTGGTCGCAGTCCGCGAGGACCTCACCGGCGCGCTGGTGGAGAAGGCCGCGGTGCGCTTCGACCTGCGCAACCCGCTCGCGATCCGTCCGAAGACGGCCAGCGTCGACTCGACCTGGGCGACTCGCGCCGAGATGCCGCCGACGGTCGAGGTCGAGAACGTGGCCTTCGAGGGCTTCCTGGTCCGCCGCGAGGTGGTCGACCGGATCGGGTTGCCCGACCCGTCGTACTTCATCTTCTACGACGACGTGGACTTCGCCATCCGCGCCCGCCGCGCCGGCTTCCCGATCCGCGCCGTCCGCGACGCGGTCCTCGTCCGCCAGCTCTCCTTCGACCAGCAGCACGACCTGGCCGGGTGGAAGGGCTACTACATGTACCGCAACCTGTTCGCGGTGCACTTCCGGTACGGCGAGAACGTGCTGGTGCGCCTCAAGCCGTGGCTGGTCGCGCTCGTCGTCGTCGCGCTCAGTCCCCTGCGGGGTGGTCGGGCAGAGGCGCGGAACGTGACGCGAGCGCTCCGGGATGCCCGGGGGATGCGGACTCCGCCGTCACGCTGACCGGCTCACCCGCCGGCTCCTCGACCCGCTCGGGCACCAGCCGCGCCCGCCAGCCGATCCGGTTGCCGGTCGCCATGCCGGCGATCCACACCGCGGCCGCACCGAGCGCGAAGCCGCCGAGGACGTCGACCACGAAGTGCCAGCCGAAGTAGACCGTCGAGACGCAGGTCAGGGCGAGGAACACCCACGACGAGACCCGCACCCAGCGCGGCAGGCGGACCAGCTCGACCACCAGGCAGATGGTCACCATGATCCCGACGTGCAGGGACGCGAACGCGGCGACCGTCTGCAGGGTGCCGGCGGCGACCGGGTCGGCCATCACCGCCACGCGGTCGGTCCACAGGCTCTCCTGGAGCTGGCTGACGTGGGTGCTCGGCAGCGAGGCGAAGGTGCGCGGGTCGGAGTAGATCGGGCCGACGGTCGGCAGCAGGACGTAGAGCACCGCGCCCAGGGCCCAGTCGACGGCCACCGCGGTGACGAACCACTCGCCGGCCCGCGTGTGCCTGGTCCAGACCAGTGCGATCGCGATCGACACCGGCACCAGCGCGATCCAGATGATGTAGACCGCGGACAGGACGTGCGCGGCGATCCCGGTGCCGAACCACGCGTGCAGGGTCGCTGCCGGGTCGTGGCCGGCGAAGAGGAACCGGTCGATGTCGGACAGCGGGGCGTCGTAGATCTTCTCGTGGACGAACGGCGCCATGCTCTTGACGTTGCGGAAGGCGGCGTAGCAGAGGTACCAGGCGATCACGCCGTTGAGCGCGAACTTCCAGTGCGCCAGCGGCCAGCGCTCCCGCACCACGGTCCGGCCGGTGCTCCCCAGGCGGCGCAGCCAGCCGCCGCCGGGGCGGCCTGCGGCCAGCAGCGTGCGCGGCACGACGTCCAGCGCGATGGCGCCCAGGACGATGGCCGGGAAGCGGATGTACCCGGGCAGGACGTTGTCGGGGTCCCGGATCGGGATGTCCTCGACCAGCGAGAACACGACGGTCAGCACCGCCAGGCCCAGGCCCGCCGCCCACGCCAGTGCGAACGTGGGAGCCGTCCGTCGCGTGGTCTGGTGGTCTTTCACCAGAACAGGATATTGGTCACGTTCCTCCGCGCGTGCACGCGCGCCAGATGTGTCCGGCAGCGCTCACGTCCGTAAACTCACCCTCCGTGACCCTCCCTGCGTCGAACCCCGACCTCGTCGTCGTCGGCTCCGGCTTCTTCGGCCTGACCATCGCCGAGCGCTGTGCCGCCGACCTCGGGCTGAAGGTGCTCGTCATCGAGCGGCGCTCCCACCTGGGCGGCAACGCCTACAGCGAGCCGGAGCCCGAGACCGGGATCGAGGTGCACAAGTACGGCGCCCACCTGTTCCACACGAGCAACGAGCGGGTCTGGGAGTACGTCAACCGGTTCACCGCCTTCACCGGCTACCAGCACCGCGTCTACAGCACCCACGACGGGCAGGTCTACCCGCTGCCGATCAACCTCGGCACGATCAACCAGTTCTTCGACGCCGCCTACAGCCCCGCCGAGGCGCGTGCGCTGATCAAGGAGCAGGCCAGCGAGCTGGGCGACAAGGAGCCGGAGAACTTCGTCGAGAAGGGCATCTCGCTCATCGGCCGCCCGCTCTACGAGGCGTTCATCGCGCACTACACCGCCAAGCAGTGGCAGACCGAGCCGGAGAAGCTGTCGGCCGACATCATCTCGCGGCTCCCGGTGCGCTACACCTACGACAACCGCTACTTCAACGACAAGTACGAGGGCCTGCCCGTCGACGGGTACGCCGCGTGGCTGGCGAGGATGGCCGACCACCCGAACATCGAGGTGGTCCTCGAGACCGACTTCCTCGCCGACGGCATCGCCGAGCGCTACAAGGGCAAGGTCCCGATCGTCTACACCGGGCCGGTCGACGAGTACTTCGGCAACTGCGAGGGCCGCCTGTCGTGGCGCACGGTCGACCTCGAGCCCGAGGTCCTCGAGGTCGACGACTTCCAGGGCTGCTCGGTGATGAACTACCCCGACCCGGACGTGCCGTTCACCCGGATCCACGAGTTCAAGCACTTCCACCCGGAGCGGTCCTACCCCGAGGGCAGGACGGTCATCGTCCGCGAGTACAGCCGCTTCGCCGAGGAGACCGACGAGCCGTACTACCCGGTCAACACCGCCGAGGACCGCGAGAAGCTGCTGAAGTACCGCGACCTGGCCGAGCGCGAGCCGATGGTGCTCTTCGGCGGCCGCCTCGGCACCTACAAGTACCTCGACATGCACATGGCGATCGCCTCCGCGCTGTCCATGTACGACAACAAGCTCAAGCCGCACTTCGCCGACGGCGCGGAGCTCAAGAGCGGCGGGGTGGACGCATGAGCCAGGCCCCGACCACGGGCGGCACCGTGCGCCGCCTGCTCCAGCGCCAGATCCTGCCGATCGACCGCGACCCCGACGTGTTCGCGCTCTACGTCGACCTGGCCGACCAGGACCTCGACGAGGACAAGTACGTCGTCGGCGGCAGCCGCGCCGCCCGTGAGCTCAACAACACCAAGATCCGTCAGGCCAACGGCGCCAGCGACCGGCTGCGCGTCGACCAGGTCCTCGACCGCACCCGCCTGCGCGTCGACGCCGACCAGACGATCAGCCTCGGCTCCTACTTCAACGCCTTCCCGGCCAGCTACTGGCGCCGCTGGACGGTCGTCGACCAGGTCCGCCTCGCCGTGACCGTCGAGGGCGCCGGCGCGACCGTCGTGGTCAACAAGTCCCTCGCCAACGGCAACAGCCAGCGCGTCGAGGCCGTCGAGTCCACCAGCGAGGGTCCGGAGACCTTCGAGTTCGACCTCACCCTCAAGCCGTTCATCGACGGCGGCTGGTACTGGTACGACGTCCAGGCCGGCGACCAGCCGGTCGTCGTCTCGGCCGAGTGGACCGCGGAGGTCCCGGCCGACCGTGCCCAGCACGGCACCGTCGACCTCGCCATCACCACGATGAACCGCCCGGAGTTCTGCTCCGAGCTGCTCGTCCAGCTCGGCGACGAGGACCTCACGCCGTACCTCGACACCGTCTTCGTGATGGAGCAGGGCACGCAGCTGGTGGAGGACGCCGAGGCGTTCCCGCAGGCGGTGGAGGCGCTCGGTGACAAGCTCCGCATCGTCAAGCAGGGCAACCTCGGCGGCTCCGGGGGCTACGCCCGTGGCCAGCTCGAGTCGCTGCGCAAGGGCACCGCGACGTACACGCTGCTCATGGACGACGACGTCGTTTGCGAGCCCGAGGGCATCATCCGCCAGGTCACCTTCGGCGACCTCGCCCGGCGGCCCACGATCGTCGGCGGCCACATGTTCAACCTCTACGCCCGCTCGCGGCTGCACAGCTTCGGCGAGGTCGTCCACCCGTGGCGCTTCTGGTGGAAGACGCCGGAGGACGGCTACCAGCAGTGGGACTTCTCCCGCCGCAACATCCGCTCCGCCCGCTGGCTGCACAAGCGCGTGGACGTCGACTTCAACGGCTGGTTCTCCTGCCTGATCCCGCGCGAGGTCATCGACCGGATCGGCCTGTCCCTGCCGCTGTTCATCAAGTGGGACGACGCCGAGTACGGCCTGCGCGCCCGCGCCCACGGCTTCCCGACGGTCACCTTCCCCGGGGCTGCCGTGTGGCACGTGCCGTGGACCGACAAGAACGACGCGCTCGACTGGCAGTCCTACTTCCACCTGCGCAACCGGCTCGTCGCGGCGCTGCTGCACTCGACCTTCCCGCGCGGTGGCCGCGTGCTGCGCGAGCTGTTCAACAACCAGGTCGCCCACCTCGTCGCGATGCAGTACTCCACCGCGGAGCTGCGCCTGCAGGCGATGGAGGACGTGCTGCGCGGCCCGCAGGCGCTCCACGAGATGCTGCCGACCCGGCTCGCCGAGGTGAACGCCACCCGCAAGGAGTTCTCGGACGCCCAGCTGGTCACCGACGTGGACGCGCTGCCGCCGCCGCGGATGGAGAAGCCGCTGAAGAAGGACCTCACCCAGGTCCCCAGCCGCAAGTCGCAGCTCATCAGCGCCGGCCTCGCTCCGCTGCGCCAGCTCAGGCGGCCGCGCCCGCTGTCGCGGACCAACCCCGAGGCCGTGATCCCCGCGATCGACGCCAAGTGGTACCGGCTCGCCGGCTTCGACTCCGCGATCGTGTCGATGAACGACGGCACCTCCGCCGCGCTCTACCGCCGCGACCCCGAGAAGTACCGCGACCTGCTCAAGCGGTCCGTCGACCTGCACGTGCGCTTCGCCCGCGAGTGGCCGCAGCTCGCGCAGCAGTACCGCGACGCGCTGGACGAGATCACCTCGCCGGAGGCGTGGGAGAAGACCTTCGCGCCCTGGACCGAGGGCAAGGCCGATGGCTGAGGTCGCGACCACCACCGCCCGTGAGGACGTCCCGCTCCGCTCGCCGTCGCCGCCGAGCGGGCTGTTCGCCGTCTTCCGGCAGCGGTACGTCCTCAAGCTGCTGGTCAAGCGCGAGATCAGCGCCCGCTACCAGGGCTCGTTCCTCGGCCTGCTGTGGTCCTACATCAACCCGCTGACCCAGTTCTTCATCTACTGGTTCGTCATCGGGTTCCTGTTCCAGCTCCACAAGGACGTCCCGAACTTCCCGATCCACCTGTTCGCGGCGCTGATCCTCGTCCACTTCTTCAACGAGACCTTCGCCGCCGGGACCCGGTCCATCATGCGCAACAAAGCGCTGGTGGTGAAGATGGCCGTGCCCCGCGAGATGTTCCCCGTCGCCACGATGCTGGTCTCGCTCTACCACGTGGGCCCGCAGGTCGTCGTCCTCGTCGTCGCCTGCCTGGCCAGCGGCTGGTCGCCCGACCCGCTGGGCCTGGCCTGCCTGGTGCTGTCGCTGCTGATCATCGCCGCGGTCGGGCTCTCCGGCGCGCTCATGTTCAGCGCCGCCAACGTCTTCTTCCGCGACTTCGGCAACATCGTCAACGTCCTGACGAACTTCGTGCGCTTCGGCGTCCCGATGATGTACCCCTACGCGATCGTGGAGGAGCGGTTCGGCCGGTTCGCCGACTACTACCTGCTCAACCCGCTCGCCGACGCGGTCATCCTCTTCCAGCGTGCCTTCTGGTACCCCACCCTCACCGACGGCGACCTCACCCGCCTCGAGGCCAAGGGCCACGTGGTCATGCCGGACAACCTGCTCCTCCACGGCGGCCTGGCGCTGCTGGCCTGCGTGCTGCTCCTCGGCATCTCGCAGTGGGTCTTCAGCCGGCTGGAGAACAAGATCCCGGAGCGCCTCTGATGGTTACCTCGATCGTCGCGGAGAACATCACCAAGGAGTTCACGCTGCGCTACCACCGGACCTTCAAGGAGGTCACGGTGGCCAAGGTGCGCGGTCACAAGACGAGCGACAAGTTCAACGCGATCGAGGACGTCTCGTTCACGATCGAGGAGGGCGAGTCGATCGGCCTCATGGGTCTCAACGGCTCCGGCAAGAGCACCCTGCTCAAGATGATCAACGGCGTCATGCGCCCCGACAAGGGCACCCTGCTGACCCGCGGCCGCATCGCGGGCCTCATCGCCACCGGCGCCGGCTTCCACCCCCAGCTCAGCGGCACGGAGAACCTCGTCCTCAACGCCGCCATCCTCGGCATGAGCGAGCGCGAGCTGAAGCGGAAGTACGACGACATCGTCGAGTTCGCCGACCTCGGCCGCACCCTCGAGGCCCCCGTCGGCCACTACTCGTCCGGCCAGAAGGCCCGCCTGGGCTTCGCGGTCGCCATCCACGTCGACTCCGACATCTTCCTCGCCGACGAGGTCCTCGCCGTCGGGGACAAGCCGTTCCGTGCCAAGTGCATGAAGCGGATGATGGAGATCCGCGACTCCGGCCGCACCCTCGTCTACGTCAGCCACTCGCCGGCCTCCGTCGAGCGCATGTGCAGCCGCGTCCTGGTGCTGGAGAAGGGCCGCCTCGGCTTCGACGGCGCCCCCAAGGACGCCATCCACTACCTGAAGTACGACGCTCCCGACGACGCCCAGAACGACCTCTCCGACGCCGAGATCGGCAACGACATCTGAGTCTTGCGCGAGCGTGTCGCCTGTCGAGGGCTGCGCGCAGGCCTCGCAAGCTCGGCCCGCACTTGCCCTCGACGCCGCTGGCGCGGCGGGCGCC
>NZ_JAER01000002.1 GCF_000519005.1 Nocardioides sp. J54
CTGGTGGTCGAGCACGGCTACGACGCCAGCACCCTGCAGACCGCCTTCGGCTCGATCGTTCGTGAGCTCGACCCCGACGCCACCATCATCAACACCGAGAAACAACGCGTCCGCGACGAGAAGGCAGCACACCTGTGCCGCTACCTGTCCATCNNCGANGACGGACGCGGCGGGGTCCGGNTCAAGGGCTACGGCACCATCGAGGACTCCGAACGCATCAAGACCGTCCTCCTCCCCCTCTCCGCACCCCTCACCACCGAACCCGGTGACTGCGGCGGCAAGAACCCCGACCCGGGTGCGCCCATGTTCGATGAGACCGGTGAGGCCACCCACCGCTCGTGTGCCGAGCCGGGTTGCGTGCACGACGGGCGGGATTCCCGCGACCACGGGAAGAGGTTGTGGGACGCCCTGGTCGATGCCTGNGACCGGCTCCGCGCCACCGAGACCCTTCCCCGTGACCACGGGGCCGTGCCGCGGATCATCGTCACCATCGACCACAAGTCACTCGTTCAGAAGGTCATCGACACCGGGGTCGCTGTCGAGGGTGAGACCACCACCGGAGCCCGACTGTCCGCCACCGCCGTACGCCGCCTCGCGTGTGACGCCGAGCTGATCCCCACCGTCCTCGGCAGCCAGGGNCAGGTCCTCGACGTCGGCCGCGCCCAACGGTTGGTGACCGCGGCGATCTGGGTCGCGCTCATCGCCCGCGACCACCACTGCGCCTTCCCCGGCTGCACCCGCCTCCCCCTCGCGTGCGATGCCCACCACATCCAGCACTGGGCCGACGGCGGCCCCACCAGCCTCGACAACCTCGTCATGCTCTGCCGCCACCACCACACCGTGGTCCACCACAGCCCCTGGACCGTCGCCATCGACCCCGACACCAGAAGACCCGTGTGGACCCCACCCCCACGCCTCACCCTCCAATCCCTCCAACGCCGCGCCACCTACCACCCCGCCA
Organism: Nocardioides sp. J54; assembly: GCF_000519005.1. GTDB lineage: Bacteria > Actinomycetota > Actinomycetes > Propionibacteriales > Nocardioidaceae > Nocardioides. The sequence goes on from NZ_JAER01000002.1 coordinate 962, forward strand.
CCGACGCTGCCTGATCTCCTGCCGCGCCGCCGCTGGTTGAGGTGCGAGGCGCCCCAGCGCCGAGCCTCGAAACCAGTGGCACCGGTCCCCCGGACCCAACCACGCAGAGCCCGCCTCGCAGGCCCGGAGGTTTCGAGGCTCGGCCGCGGGCGGCCTCGCACCTCAACCGCCGGGAGTCAGGCGGGGCGAACCCAAGTCTTGCCGCCACGCGGACCCGACCACCCACGGCCCAGCCATCCGCCGCTGGTTGAGGTGCGAGGCGCCCCAGCGCCGAGCCTCGAAACCAGTGGCCCGGTCCACCGGGAGACACGCTCCAGGGCGCTGCACATGTCCGCATCCGCCCAAAACGAACTCATCCCCACCCTGATCTCTCAGTGGTGGGGATGATCCCTGTGTCCGAGGGGGGACTTGAACCCCCACGCCCTAATACGGGCACTAGCACCTCAAGCTAGCGCGTCTGCCAATTCCGCCACCCGGACGAGTGCGGAGAAACCGTAGCAAAGGGTGTGCTCGGATGCCGCATCGGGACCACCCTTCGTCTCGTCGGCGGGTCCTCTACCAAGGGAAACACCAGCCTCACGGCCCCCAGCACCGGGACGGCGAGGTCGAACAGGCGACCGCGGCGACACGCCGGGCGGCTTGAACGGGCTGGGGTCGCCTGCAACGGTGGGAAAGGTCTCTGACCTCGAACCGAGAAGGCAATCAATGCTCACCCTGACTGAGAACGCTGCCACGATCGTCAAGCAGATGACCGACGCACCCGAGGCTGCCGAGTCCGCCGGGCTCCGCATCTCCGAGGCCGAAGCCGGCTTCGCCGTCACCGCGACCAACCAGCCCGAGGCGGGCGACCAGGTCGTGGAGCAGGACGGGGCGACCGTCTACCTGGACTCCAACGCGGCCGAGAAGCTCGATGCCATGGTGCTGGACGCCGGCGTCGACGACACGGGCGCCATCCAGTTCGGCCTGCTCGCGCAGGCCTGACGTCATCGACGAGGCCCGGGCACCCTCGGTGCCCGGGCTTCGTCATGTCTGGGCCTTCTGGGAGGCTGGCAGGCATGGAGCAGCTGCGGGTCGCGTTCGTCTCCGGCGTCATGCCGGACAAGTGGGCCCGGGTGTGGCGCGAGCGCAACCCCGCGATCCGGCTCGACCTGCTCCCGATCGACCAGACCGACCAGCGCGCCGTCCTCGACGACGGCACCGCCGACATGGTCCTGGCCCGGCTCCCCGTCGACCTCGACTCCCCCGCGCCGCTCCACTGCGTGCGCCTGTACGACGAGCTGCCGGTCGTCGTCGCCGGCCGCGACCACGTCGTCGCGGCAGTCGACGAGCAGGACGTCGTCGCGCCCGACGACCTCGTCGACGACCAGCTCGTCCTCCCCCACCCGTCCGGATGGCGGCCGACGGCTGACCAGCTCGACTTCCCGCCGATGACCGTGAAGGACGCCATCGAGGTGGCTGCGTCCGGCACCGGCATCGTCATCGTGCCGATGTCCGTCGCCCGGCTGCACCACCGCAAGGACGTCGTGCAGCGGGTCGTCGACCTGCCGCCGACCACCGTCGCCCTGCTGTGGCTGCGCGACGCCGACAGCCCGGTGCACCAGGACTTCGTCGGCGTCGTCCGTGGTCGCCGCGCCAGCAGCAGCCGCTGACCCGCTGGCCCAGGCTCAGGCCAGGTGGCTCGCCACCCACTCGCCGAGGACCCGGGCACTGCGGTCGACCATCGCGGTCCACTCCAGCGCGCTCTCGTCGGCGTTGTCCGACACGTGCTTGACCAGCCGCACCGGGACGCCGAACTCCGCGGCGACGTACGCGACCGCGTAGCCTTCCATGTCGACCAGCTGTGCCTGCTCGGCCAGGCGGGCGCGCACGAGCGGGTCGGTGACGAAGACGTCCCCGGTGGCGAGGACCGTCGCCGACTCCCCGACCACCAGCCGCTCACGTGGGTCGTAGCCGAGCGCCCGGATCGCGTCGGCGTTGAGGTCGTGGTTGATGACCGTGCCGACCTCGAAGAGCCCGTCGACGTGGTCGTGCAGCGCGCCGGCGGTGCCGATGTTCACCACCTCGACGTCGTCGAGGTCGCCCATCGTCGCGAGGCGACGCGCGAGGGCGGTCGCGGCGGCGGTCTTGCCCAGCCCGGTGACGAGGACGTCGAGGCCGGCGGGCACGTGGGCGGCTTCGGCCCGGGTCGCGGAGACGATCAGGTGGCGCGGCACGGCGACAACCTAGCGGCCGTGCTTGCGAGGATGGACGGGTGACCACCGTGCGCGCCACCGCCCCCGGTCGGGTGAACCTGATCGGCGAGCACACCGACTACAACGGCGGGCTGTGCCTGCCGATCGCGATCCCGCTCGGGACGACCGCCACGGTCACCCGTCGCGACGACGAGGCGGTGCACGTCACCAGCGACCGGGCTCCCGAGGGCTCCGCCTGGCGACAGTACGTCGACGGCGTGGTCGCCGAGCTCCGCACGCTCGGCTGGGCCGTGCCCGGCCTCGACATCGAGGTCACCAGCACGCTGCCCCTGGGCGGCGGGCTGTCCAGCTCGGCAGCGCTCGAGTGCGCGGTCGCCACCGCGGTCGCGGGGCTGCTCGGGCACGATCTCGTCGCGCACCTGCGCCGGGTCCTCGCCGAGGTCGCGCGCCGGGCCGAGACGCTGCACGTCGGGGCGCCCACGGGCGGGATGGACCAGCTCGCCTCCATGCTCGGACGGCCGGACCACGCCCTCCTCCTGGACTTCGCCGACCCCGAGCGCCCGGGCGTCACCCCCGTGCCCTGCCGTCCCGGCGCGGCGGGTGTCGTGCTCCTCGTGACCGACACCGGGGTGCGGCACCGGCTGGCCGACGGCGACGGCGGCTATGCCCAGCGCCGGCGCGAGTGCGAGGCGGGCGACCCGCGACGGTGGCGGCACGTGCAGTCCGAGAACGACCGCGTCCGCGCTGCCGCCGCTGCGATGGAGGCGGGCTCCTGGGGACGCGTCGGTGAGCTGATGGTTGCCTCGCACGTCTCGTTGCGCGAGGACTTCGAGGTGTCCTGCCGCGAGCTCGACCTCACCGTCGAGGCTGCGCTCGCCGCCGGAGCGCTGGGGGCGCGGATGACGGGCGGGGGCTTCGGCGGCTGCGTGGTGTCGGTGACGCACGAAGGCCGCGTCGACGCCGTACGGGACGGCATCGACGCGGCCTACGAGGCGGCGGGCCTCCCCCGGCCGGTCCACCACGAGGTGGTGCCGGCCGAGGGAGCCCGGCTCACTTGAGCTCGGCGCTCGAGAGCCCGAGGATCCGACGGGCGATGATCAGCTGCTGGATCTGCTGGGTGCCCTCGAAGATGTCGAGGATCTTGGAGTCGCGTGCCCACTTCTCGAGCAGCTCCTCCTCGCTGTAGCCGATCGAGGCGCACAGCTCGACGCAGGACAGCGTCACGTCGGATCCGACGCGGCCCGCCTTCGCCTTGGCCATCGAGGCCTCGAGCGAGTTCGGCTTGCGGTTGTCGGCCATCCACGCGGCCTGGAGGGTGAGCAGGCGGCCCGCCTCCCAGTCTGACTCGAGCTGGAGGAACTTCGCCGCCGCGGCGTGCTGCAGCACCGCCGGCTTGTCGTAGTCGACCTCGATGCCGGCCTCCTTGAGCAGGTCGCGGGTGAGGTCGAGCGAGGCACGGGCGCAACCGACGGCCATGGCCGCCACCAGCGGGCGGGTGTTGTCGAAGGTCGCCATCGCGCCGGCGAAGCCCTTCTCGACGTTGATCTCCGGGTCGCCGAGGAGGTTCTCCTTCGGGACCCGGGCGTCGGTGAAGGTGATGACAGCGGTGTCGGAGGCGCGGATGCCGAGCTTCTCCTCGAGCCGCTCGACCTTGACGCCGGGCGTGCCCTTCTCGACGACGAACGACTTGATCGCCGCCCGGCCGAGGGACTTGTCGAGCGTGGCCCACACGACGATGCAGTCGGAGCGCTCGCCGGAGGTGACGAAGATCTTCTCGCCGTTGATCACGTAGTGGTCGCCGTCGAGCACCGCGGTGGTGGAGATCGCGGCGGAGTCGGAGCCGAAGTGCGGCTCGGTGATCGCCATCGACGCCCAGCGGCCCTTGAACCGCTCGAGCTGCTCGTCGTTGGCCACCGACGCGATGGCCGAGTTGCCCAGACCCTGGCGCGGCATGGAGAGCAGCAGGCCGGTGTCGCCCCAGCACATCTCGGCGACCGAGGTGACCGACGCGAGGTTGGCGCCGTTCTTGACCGACGCGTCGTCGTCCTTGCCGTCGCGGCGGACACCCGTCGCACCGGCACCCTCGCTCGCGCCGGACTCGGAGAGCCCGTCGATCATCGCCGCGAGCATGTCGAGCTCCTTGGGGTACTCGTGCTCGGCGATGTCGTACTTGCGGGAGATCGGTCGCAGCATGTTCATCGCGACCTGGTGGGCCTGGTCGACCAGCGCCCGGTGCTTCTTCGGAACTTCCAGGTTGATGGCCATCAGACCAGCACCGTCCCTTCCATGATCCCGATGGCACGCAGGTCGCGGTACCACCGCTCGACCGGGTGCTCCTTGACGAAGCCGTGGCCACCGAGCAGCTGGACGCCGTCGAGGCCGATCTGCATGCCCTTGTCGGCGCACGCCTTGCGGGCCAGCGCGACCTCGCGGGAGAAGTCCTTGCCCGCGGCGGCGCGCGACGCGGCGCGGTAGGTCAGCAGGCGCATGCCCTGCAGCTCGATCGCGATGTTGGCGACCATGAACGCCACGGACTGGCGGTGGGCGATCGGCTCACCGAAGGCCTCGCGCTCCTTGACGTACGGCGTCACGTAGTCGAGCACGGCCTGCGCAGTACCGACGGCCAGGGCGCACCACGCCAGGCGGGAGAGGCGCACGCACTCGGTGTAGGTCGAGCCGTCGGTCTCGCCGAGCACCGCGTCGGCGGGGACCTTGACGTCCTCGAGGACCAGCTTGGTCATCGACGCGGCCCGCACGCCCATCGCGGGGTCGCCCTCGATGGACAGGCCCTCGGTCGAGGACTCGACGAGGAAGAGGACCGGCTTGCCGTCGAGCTGGGCGCCGACGACGAACAGCTCCGCGTGGTCGCCGCGGGCGACGAGGCTCTTGGTGCCGTTGAGCACGTAGCCGTCGCCCGACTTCGTGGCGGTGGTCGACGGGGACAGCACGTCGAAGAGCACGCTCGGCTCGTTGAGGGCGAGGGCTGCGGCCGGCACCTCGTTGCCGGTGGAGGCCGGCAGGTAGGTCTGCTGCTGCGCGTCGGTCCCCCAGAGGCCGATCGCGGTCGCGACCGAGCCCGGGGCGAGGGTGGCGACGGCGAGGCCCATGTCGCCCTTGGCGAGCGCCTCGGCGACGAGCGTGCCAGCCATCGCGGAGCGCTCCTCCGAGACACCGCCGAGCGACTCGGGCAGACCCAGGATCGGCAGCCCGATCTCGAGGCTCGCCTTGAGCAGGGTGTCGGGCGCGGCGCACGCCTTGTCGGCCTCGGCCGCGGCGGGACGCACGACCTCCTCGGCGAACTCGGTCACGACGTCGACGAGCATCTGCTCGTCCTCGGTCGGGGTGAGGTCGAAGACGCCGGAGCTCGCGGCCGCCGTCGGACGGGTGCCCGGCTGGCCCTTCTTCCCGGCCCTGGCGAACGTGCGGCTCGCGCTGGTCATCGTCTTGAACCCGGTGCGGGTGACCGAGAAGACAGCCTGCTCGGCGGGCTTGCGCATGCGCACCCGGTCGAGGAGGTCGGTCTGGGCGAGGCGGTTGAGGCCGGCGACCAGGTAGCCGATGGGGTCGCGGCTCTCGCTGCTCGGGACCCCGTTCTTGCCGCCCGGCTTGAGGTTGCTGATCAAGGACATGGACCAAATGTAACTGTGAGTTACACGTTGCGCTACACATGGGGTGACAAAGTTCGTTGTGATCCGCGCAGCACTCAGGGCGGGCGTCGGGGCGTCAGCGGGCGGGGATGCGGACCGGGACCGTCCGCTCCTCGACGGTCAGCAGGACCGACGAGGGCGTCACGCCGTTGATCAGCGTCGCGACGCGCGTGGTGCCACCGACGACGAGGGTGCCGCGGCTGAAGTCGGCGGGCACGAGGAACACGGCCGCCCGGGGCAGCGTGGGCGCCTTCACGTCCCGGCGCGGGAACCGCTTGCCGTCCGGACCGCGCAGGCTGAGGTGCCCCGCGTCGAAGTACGACGGCGTCGGGTCGCCGCTGCGGGTGTAGCTCACGTCGACGGCGAGGTAGGCGCGGTCGGTGCGCTGGGGTCCCTTCCGGCCGGCGAAGAAGAACAGCCGGGCCTCGCCGACAGTGAGTCGACGGCTCCGGTCCTGGGCGGCCAGCGGCTGGTCGGCCGTGACTGCGAGGTCGTCGGTGAGGCCGATGTCGACGGCGAGACGGGGGCGGACGAGGACCGCGACCTGGTTGTCCACCTTGCCGCCGGGCAGCGACACCGCCTGGCGAACGCCGTCCGCCGCGAACACGAGCTGGACCGGCGCGTCGTCGGGTGCGACGGCCACGAAGGTCGGGCCACCGGCCGGCAGTGCCCGCGCCGCGCCCCCGCCAACGACGAGGCGCAGGCCCAGGCGGGCCCAGCCCCGGCAACCCCGCGCCTGGCACGGCCCGTCAGCCAGCGTGAACGCCACCAGCCGGTGGCCGTCGGGCGCGATCGACCGCTCCTCGCCCGTGCCCACGGCGGGCACCACGCCGAGGGCCGGCACCGCGACCCCGCCGAGGCGGCCGGGCAGGGCGACCGGCTGCTCGAGGCGGGGCGGGCGGACCAGGTCCGTGGCCAGCACCGTCCCCGGCTCCAGGACTTCCGCAGCCGACAGCTCGGCCTCGGCGCCCGGACCCTCGGCGCGGGGCGTCGGGCGCTCGGAGGAGGGCTCGTCGTCGCGCTGCCACCACCAGCCCGCGGCCACCCCGCCCACGAGGAGGACGAGAGCGGCGGCCATGGCGACGAGGCGACCCCGGGCGCGGCGTGGAGGATCGGGGTGGGGCCGCGCGACCGGCGCCGGCCCGGACGGCGGTCCATGACCTGCCGAGACCGTGCCGTGGTGCTCGGTCCGGGGCGACGGCGGCCCAGCCGGCGGAGCGCGCGTCGGTGCGGGTGGCGGCGCGGCTGGCGGCGCCGCTGGTGGCGCGGCTGGTGGCGCGGCTGGTGGCGCGGCTGGTGGAGCGAGTGTCGGAGCCGGACCCGGTGGTGGCGCGGGGGCGCCCGGCGTCGGATCGTCCACCTTGCCGAGCGCGAACAGCAGGACCCCGAGGGCCCAGCGGGCCCCGTCCGCCTCCCGGGTCCCTCGCTGCTCGGCCAGCCGGGCGCCGTGCTGCTCGATGACCCGGGGAGCGTCGGCTCCCTCGCGGAGCTGGGCCAGGGCCCGGTGCAGGGTGCCGAGCCGGATCGCGTCGGCCAGCAGGTTGACCTCGCCCTCGGTCGCCGCGCCCTCGTCGAGGAAGTCGTCGACCGCAGCGCGGAACTCCACGGCGTCCATCAGGACGTCGCGGCCCGCCCTGTCGACCAGGTCGGCGAGCTCGCGGTGGAGAGCCACTCGTTCAGGCTGACAGAGGCAGGCCGTCAAGTCCGCGGAATTACCGTAAATTCGGGCATTCTGCGTGGTGACGTGACAGGCGGGCGAACCTACGCTGGAGGGATCTCGGGCGCCGCAGTCTCGTTCGTCCCACGGAGACCCCATGAAGCGCCTGCTCGTCCTCAGTGCCGTCGTCCCGCTCGTCGCGACGTTCCTCGTGATCACGGGCGCCCCGCCGGCGCGGGCCGCCAACAGCACCACCGTCGTGAACGGCTTCGACTACCCCTCATCGCTGACATACATCGAGCTGGGTTGCGAGACGCCGAGCGCCTCGGAGGTGTATGCGCTCTACCGGCGCGGCGGTGCGCGGGGGACTCATGCGACCGGTTTCAGGTTTGAGGCTGCGGACACCATGGCGGGCGCCTTGGGTCGGGTGTCGTCGCCATCGACCCTCCACACCGCGACCGTCAGGCTCTACTTCCCTGACCCGGGGGACAACGACACGGTGGCCGACGGCTATTTCGTCGTGCGCTACACGCTGTCGGGCGGCGAGGCATTCGTCGGTTACCACGGCCTCACCGCCCCCGGTCCCGGCGGCGCTTGGGTGACCAGCAAGAACCTCGCGACCGTCCAGCTCGGATGGGTTCGCGAGTCGGACGGCGAGTTCCTCGGCTACAACACCGTCGCAGGCTTCACCCAGGGCACAGTCGGGACTGCCCAAGCCGGCGTGGCGTTCGGGTGCGACGGACGGGACTACTACATCGACGACTTGCGGCTGTCGTCGGCCGCCGGCACGTCGTCGTGGGACTTCGAGGGCGCCCGGTCGCGGTCCTACATCTCCGCGACCCCGACCCACCACAGCGAGCGGCTCGAGCGCGACATCATCAGGTTGCGGCTGGTCCACGGCCAGGACCACCACCTGCTCGGTGACAGTGCAGGCGTGCCCGACGGGGTCGTGGGCAACGCCTACATCGCCGGCACGGCACGCCTCCACGCGCGGGGCTGGAACAAGGCGTCCTTCCGCCGGATCGGGACGGCGAGCTACACCGCGACCACCTACGCGCACTTCCGGATCAAGCCGTCGCGGCAGACGAGGTACCAGGTGCGCACCGTGCCCACCAGTCCCACGTTCGAGAACAGCTCGTCGAAGATCCTCCTCGTCACCGTCCAGCGACGGGTCCGGTCCCGGGTGGCCGACACCAGGATCAGGAGGGGCCAGCGGATCGTGGTCAGCGGCCACGTCCTGCCGCGCGACCGCGGTGTGGGGGTCACCCTCCAGCGACGGGTGAACGGCACCTGGCGGGCGGTCGGCCGCGCCACGACCGGGCGGTCCGGTGGCTACGTCGTCGGCGTGCGCGCCCGCAGCGTCGGGAAGTGGGTCGTGCGGGTCAAGGTCGCCTCCGCGAAGGGCAACGTGGGCAACGTGTCGCGCCCGCGGACGGTGCGCGTGACGCCGCCGCCCCCGAAGCCGTCGCCGGCACCGGCGCCGGTGACGCCGGTCGTGGACACCACGCCCATCCCGCCGACGCACAGCGTGGTGCCCATCAAGCGCCCGGTGGTCGGTGCGACCGTGGCCGACACCGCCGGCCCGGCCGCCCTGTCCGACCCGGTCGTCAGGGTGGTGCCGGAGCAGGTGGGCGAGCGCGCTGCGGTCCCGTTCGCCCGTCCCTGACCGCGCTTGCGAGCCCCTGACCCCCTCCGGCCGGCAGCGGTCGGGCGCCTCCTAGGATCGATGCATGGCGTGGGGAAGGAACGACGTGACGGACACCGGCGAGCCCGACGAGGTCGTGCACGCGCCGTACGGTCCGCTCCCCCGCGGCGGCAACGTCCGCCCGATGACGCGCTGGGGGACGCCGGTCATGCACCGGCCCCAGCAGAAGGTCACCTCGTTCGACGACGACCTGCGGGCGCTGGCCGCGGACATGGTGGCGACGATGTACGCCGCCGAGGGCGTCGGCCTGGCCGCCTGCCAGATCGGCGAGGACGTGGCGATGTTCGTCTTCGACTGCCCCGACGCCGCCGGCGAGCGCTGGGTCGGCGTGGTCTGCAACCCCGTGGTGCACCTGCCCGAGGGCAAGGACCGCCAGCTCGACGACAGCCCCGAGGGGTGCCTGTCGTTCCCGGGCGCGTTCGTCGACTGCGCGCGGCCCGACCACGCCGTCGTGGAGGGTGTCGGGCTCGACGGCCAGCCGGTGCGCTTCGAGGGGGACGGACTGCTCGCCAAGTGCCTGCAGCACGAGACCGACCACACGCTCGGCACCGTCTTCGGCGACCGGCTCGCGGCGCGCGCGATGAAGAAGCTGCGCAAGCAGCACGACGCGGCGGCGGACGAGTACCCGCCGGAGTGGCCCACCTGAGCCCCTCGCTGCGCTACGTTGCCGGACATGCCCGTCGACGCGCAGCTCGCCCCGCTCCTGCAGATGATCGAGGCGGGCACCCCGCTGCACGTGCTGAGCCCGGTCGACGCCCGCGCGTCGTTCCGCAAGCTCGCCGTCGACCTGCGGCCGCCGGAGAGCCTGGCCGACGTCGCCTCGGTCGAGGAGGCCAGCGTCGCCGGCGCGGACGGCCCGCTGGCTGCCCGCGTCTACCGACCGGCCGCTGACGGCCCGGTGCCGACGGTCGTGCTGCTGCACGGCGGCGGCTTCGTGATCGGTGACCTCGACACGCACGACGCGATGGCCCGCGCGATCTGCCACGGCACGCGGTCCGTGGTCGTCTCCGCGGACTACCGGCTGGCGCCGGAGGCGAAGTTCCCTGCCGCGGCCGACGACGCCATCGCGGCGGTGCGCGACGTGCAGGCCCGGCTCGGCGAGTACGGCGGCAGCGACGTCCTGGGCGTCGCGGGCGACTCCGCCGGCGGGAACCTGTCCGCCGTGGCGGCCCAGCACGTGCCCGGGATCGCGGCGCAGCTGCTCGTCTACCCGGCGACCGACGTGCTCGGTGAGTACGCCTCGCGCGAGGAGAACGCGACCGGCTACTTCCTCGACCAGCCGACCCTGCTCTACTTCATCTCGCACTACGCCGACGAGGCCACCGACCTCGCCTCGCCGAGGATCTCCCCGCTGCACGGCGAGCTCGCCGGCCAGCCCCCGGCGGTCGTGGTCACCGCGGAGCTCGACCCGCTCCGCGACGAGGGCGTGGCCTACGCGGACGCCCTGGCAGCTGCCGGGGTCGAGGTGCACCACACGACCTACCCCGGCCTGATCCACGGCTTCTTCGACATGGGCCCGTGGTCGGCGGCCTGCCAGCGGGCGATCGACGAGACGGTCGAGCGCTTCGGCGAGATCCTGAACCGGCACTGAGACCGGACCGGCGAGGGCCGGCCGGGACCCACCCACCCCGTCGCAGGAAGGCCTGCGGGCCGGTCTCACGGGCGCACGGCGCGCACCGACGCCCCGCGGCGCCGGGAGAAACTCTCAGCGGGGGCAACGGCGCCTGCCCGCAGCCGCTGCACGCTGCCCACCGTCCCGTGGGGCGAGACGGAGGGTGGCGGTCGTTGACGTCCGGTGTGGCCGGCCTTACATTCATCCCGAATCCCCATTCTAGAAGCGCTGCTCTAGAGCACCACCGAGCCAGCCGTCCCGGCTGGTCTCCTGACTGACAAGGCATTCCCCCATGTCTACGACGAACGTCTTCGAGGCGGTGAAGACCGGACGGATGTCCGGCATGCAGTGGCGCGCGGTGATCGTCGGCCTCCTGCTGATCGTGCTGGACGGCTACGACATCGCGCTGGCGTCGTTCGCCTCGCCGTACATCGCGCAGGGCCTCCGGCTCACCCCGCAGGAGCTGGGCTACGTCGGCTCCGGAGCCCTGGTGGGCATGTGCATCGGCGCCGGCCTGATCGCGCCGCTCGGCGACAAGTACGGGCGCCGCTTCAGCGCCATCCTCGGCTCGGTGCTGGCGACCGCCGGCATGGCGGTGTCCGCCTCCGCGGACGTCTTCGAGGTCCTCATCGTGGGTCGCGTGATCACCGGCGCCGGCGTCGGCACACTGCTCGCGGCGATCGCGGTGATCTTCTCCGAGTACGTCAACCGCAAGTTCTACGCGCTCGTGATGGGCCTGTACGCCGCCGGCGTGCCCCTGGGCACCCTGTTCGGCTCGCAGCTCGCCGGCCCGGTCATCGCCGAGCACGGCTGGCGCGCCGGCTTCCTCATCGGCCTCTTCGCCACCGGCGCCTGCATCCCGCTGACGCTGTGGGCGATCCCCGAGTCCCTCTCCTTCGTCGCGGGCAGCCGCAAGCCGGGCGCACTGAAGCGCTTCAACAAGCTGCTCACCTCGATGAGGATGCCGGCCGTCGACGCCCTGCCCGACACCAGCAGCCTGGCCAAGCCCAAGGTCCCGGTCTCGGAGGTGTTCCGCGGCAGCATGCTCGTGCGCACGCTGATGGCGATCGTGTCCTACTTCCTGTTCATGGCCGCGTTCTACTTCACGACCCACTGGTCGGCGAAGTACCTGGCCGACGTCACCGGCGACCACTCGATCGCGCCGCACCTGATGACGATGTACAGCGTCGGCGGGCTGATCGGCGTCGCCGTGTTCGCCGTCGTGACGGCGCGAGCCGCGAACCTGTACCTGATCACGGCCGGCGTCCTGCTGGTCTCCGCGCTGGGCATGGGCCTGTACGGCATGGCTGCCACCGCCCAGACCCTGCCGGTGCTGACCCTGTCGGTCGCCTCGGTGTTCCTCTCAGCGGGCACCGCCGGGTTCTACGCCGTGGTGCCCCGGCTCTACCCCGAGAAGATCCGCTCGACCGGCTACGGCATCGTCATCGGCGTCGGCCGCATCGGTGGTGTCGTCGGACCGTCGCTGGGCGGCTTCTTCTTCCAGCGCAACGTCGACGAGCGCCTGGTCTACTGGCTCTTCGCCATCCCGATGGTGCTCTCGGCCGTCATGCTGGTCGCGATGCGCGGCCTGCGCGACGGGCAGGACCTGGCCGACGAGGAGGCCGGGGCCACCATGGCGGGCGGGGCACGGCGCGCCGAGGAGCCCGAGAAGCCCACGGCGCTGGTCTGACCGCAAGAACCCCTGGCACGGGTGCGGACGTCCTCCGGGACGGCCGCACCCGTGCTGTGTTGGTCGGGCGGGGCCCGGCCTGTGCTGGACGAGAGACGAGGAGTGAGGAAGAACCATGGAGACGACTGACCAGAAGAGCGCCCAGCGGACCGCGCTCGTCGTAGCGGGCAGCAGCGGAATCGGCGCCGCGTCGGCCCGCGAGCTCGCCCGGACCGGCCACCGGGTCGCCGTGCTGGCGCGCAGCGAGGCGGCGGACGCCCTCGCGGCCGAGGTGGACGGCATCGCCATCAGGGGCGACTACACCGCGGACGGGGTGGTCGAGGCCGCGGTCACGCAGGTCCACGAGCAGTGGGGCCGCCTCGACGTCGTGGTCAACAGCGCGGGCCACGGCCCGAAGGGTGCGATGACCGAGCTGACCGGCGCCGACTTCGCCGCGGGGTTCGACATCTACTTCCACCACGTCGTGCGGGCCTGCCACGCCGCGCTGCCGATCATGCGCGCCCAGGGCGGGGGCTCGATCGTGAACATCTCCAGCGCGGTGCCGACCGAGCCGTCGCCCCGCTTCCCGACCTCCATGGTCGCCCGGGCCGCCCTCGGCACCTGGGTGAAGCTCTTCTCGACCGAGGTCGCCGCGGACGGGGTCCGGGTCAACAACGTGCTGCCCGGCTACACCGTCGACGACCCGGCAGCCGTGCCGTCGGAGTGGACCGCCGCCATCCCGATGCAGCGCGCGGCTGCCTGCGAGGAGGTGGCCCGGGCCGTCGCCTTCCTGGCCTCCCCCGCCGCGTCCTACATCACCGGCCAGAGCCTGCGTGTCGACGGGGGCACGACCCGCAGCGTCTGATCAGGCGCGGGCCGCCGGCTCGCCGCGCTGCTCCCGCGCGGCCTGGGCGTACCGCTCGACCAGGCCCTCGAGGGCCTGCGCGGCGAGGTCGGCGTACATCTTGAAGTCGAGGTCCACGTGCACGTCGGTGTTGGCGTGCACGTAGAAGCCGTCGTTGATGGCGAGCGAGAGGACGGCGAGCCGGGTCGCGAGGTCCGGGAACGCCTCGAGCACCTCGGGCGGGAGGGACTCCGCCACCCGTTCGACGTTGACGTCGAACATCCGCGCACGGATCTCCACGTAGCGCTTGCGCACCTCGCTGCCCTCGCCGAGGCCGCCCAGTCGCTTGTCGAGGGCCATCATCTGCGCGACGCGCAGGAAGGACTCCTCCAGCGTGTACTCTCGCTCCTCGCCGACCGGGCCGATGATGCCGCGCTCCACCTTGTCGCGCAGGCCGACCGGACCGGCGTAGACCTCCATCCACTTCTCGTAGCTGTGCTCGAGGAGGGCGACGAAGAGCTGTTCCTTGTTCGCGTAGTGCCAGTAGACCGAGCCGATCGGCAGGCCGGACTCCGCGCTGACGTCGGCCATCGTGGTGCCGTCGTAGCCGCGCTCGACCGCCAGCCGCAGGGCCGCCTGGAGGATCTGCGCCTTGGAATTCCCGGACTTGCTCCGTGCCGAGGAGCTGGGCGTTCGTCGAGCCATGGGGTGCAGCCTACGGCTCGCCGTGGGCGTCCGTTGCACGTGGGCCACGCCACTAGTATTCTCATTCTAGAATCGCGGTACTAGTGAGGACGGAACAGACATGACCTTTGCCGTAGCAGCCCTCAGCCACGCGCCTGTGCTCGGCCGCGTCGACCCCGGCGGCACCATCTACGAGGAGATCCTCGAGGCGGTTGCCCGGACCAGGGCGTTCGTCGAGGACTTCGACCCCGAGGTCGTGGTCTCCTTCGGGCCGGACCACTTCAACGGCGTGCTCTACGAGATGATGCCGCCCTTCTGCATCGGCGCCCAGGCCTTCGGCATCGGCGACTGGGGCACCTACGAGGGCCCGCTGCCCGTCGACGCCGACCTCGCCCGCCGCCTCCACTACGACGTGCTCGAGCAGGGCACCGTGGACGTCGCGCGCTCCGAGCGCCTGTACGCCGACCACGGGCTGCTCCAGTCGCTGGAGTTCATCTTCGGCGAGCGGTTCAGCCGCGAGTTCATCCCGGTCTTCGTCAACTGCGTCGGCAAGCCGCTGGGCCCGATGCAGCGCATCCGCCTGCTCGGCGAGGCGATCGGCAAGGCCGCGCTCAAGCTGGACAAGCGCGTGCTCTTCACCGCCTCCGGCGGGCTGTCGCACGACCCGCCGATCCCGGACTTCGACAGCGCGCCCGAGGAGGTCCGCGAGCGCCTGACGAGCAACAAGGTCACCCTGGAGCAGCGCCAGGCGCGCGAGGAGATGATCCTCAAGGCCGCCAACGAGAAGGCTTCCGGCTCGGACAAGTACAAGGACGTCAACTCCGCCTGGGACCGCGAGATCCTCGGCGTGCTGGCCTCCGGGGACCTGAGCCAGGCCGACGCGTGGCGCAACGACTGGATGGTCGCGCAGGGTGGCTCGGGCGCGCAGGAGATGCGCACCTGGCTCGCCGCCTACGCCGCGCTGTCCGCCGCCGGCGAGTACGAGACCGTCGAGGAGAACTACTGGGCCTCCAAGCCGTGGGGCTGCGGCTTCGGCATCGTGACGGCGAGGACCAGTCGATGACCCTCGACCGACCGTTCGCCACCCAGCACGAGACGCTCTGGTCGCAGATCGCCGACCGGGCGCACGTGCTGGAGTTCCCCGAGATCGCGGGCACCCGCACCCGCGTGCTGCGGGTCGGCGAGGAGAACGCCGGGCGCGGCACGATCCTCATGCTCGCCGGGACCACGGGGCACCTGGAGGCGTTCACGCACAACATCCGCGCGCTCTCCGAGCACTACCGGGTGCTGGCCTACGACTACCCCGGCCACGGCTACTCGACGCTCGCCGAGGGCAGCCTCGAAATCAAGGACTACGCCGACCACCTGCTGGCCCTCGTGGACCACTACGGCCTCGAGAAGCCGCACCTGTGCGGGGAGTCCCTCGGCGGCTGGATCGCGCTGAAGGTCGTGCCGGAGCACCCCGAGGTGTTCGGCTCGGTGATCCTCTCCGCCCCCGGCGGCCGGATGATCCCGCCCGCGAAGCTCAACGGCACGCAGAGCGTGTCCGCCGACGCCGTCGCCCAGCCGACCTGGGAGAACGTCAAGCGCCGCCTGGGCGTCGTCATCCACGACGAGGCGGCGATCAGCGACGAGCTCGTCGCCGTCCGGCAGGCGATCTACGCCCAGCCGGGCTTCGTGGCGTCCGCGAAGGCGATCGCCGCGCTGCGGACCCCGGAGGTCCGTGAGCGCAACGCGGTGGACGACAGCGACTACGCCCGCCAGCCGCTGCCGACGCTGCTGGTCTGGACCGACAACGAGCCCTCGGGGAGCCCTGAGGTCGGTGCGCACCTCGCCGAGCTGCTGCCCCGCGGCCGCTTCGTGCTGGCCGAGGGCGCCGCGCACTGGCCGCAGTGGGAGCGCCCCGACGTGTTCAACACCGCGGTCCTCGACTTCCTCGAGAGCCTGGAGGCCTGACATGACCATCTCCCCCACCTCGCTGCGCGAGGACCGCAGCCTCGACGAGGTCACCGACCTCCTCTGGGAGGCGACCCTCGCCAACACGAAGACCGACTTCGTGCACGACCACATCGACCCCGACGACATCGACGCGGCGTACGAGATCCAGCGCCGCATCGTGGCGCGCAAGATCGAGCAGGGCCGGGTCCGCGTCGGCCGCAAGGTCGGCCTGACCAACCCCCGCGTGCAGGCGGCCGTCGGGGTCCACGAGCCCGACTACGGCACGATCTTCGCCGACATGGTCTTCGAGTCGGGCGTCGTGCTGGACCGGTCGAGGTACATCCAGCCGAAGATCGAGGCCGAGGTCTGCATCGCGCTCGGCAAGGAGCTCACCAGCTCCGACCTCGCGTCGGTGGAGGCGGCGATCGAGTGGATCGCGCCGGCCTTCGAGCTGGTCGACGGCCACATGCCGCACTACCGCGGCACGATCGTCGACACCATCGCCGACAACGCCTACTGCGCCGGCATCATCATCGGCGAGCGGCAGGAGTACGGCGCCGTGGACCTCGCCGAGGTCGAGCTGTCCCTGTGCCGGGACGGTGTCGAGATCACCTCCGGCATCGGCTCCAACGTGATGGGCTCCCCGCTCAACGCGGTCTCCTGGCTCGCGCAGACCGCCATCGAGCAGGACCTCCCGCTGCAGGCGGGCGAGATCCTGCTGCCCGGCTCGATCGGCCTGATCATGGACTTCGACGACGGCCCGCTCTACACGGCCGACATCAGCGGCCTGGGCCGCGTCGAGGCCCGGTTCGGAGGTGTCCGGTGAGCACCCCCACCCCCGAGCAGGCGCTCGCCGTCCAGCAGCTCGTCCACGAGTACGGCTTCCGCAACGACCACGGGCAGGCCGACCGCCTCCACGAGCTGGTGACCGAGGACTACACCTCGACCGGACCGATGGGCACCATGAACGGCCGCGAGGCGCTGCGCACGTGGGGCCGGGCCCGGCTGTCGAACACCAGCCAGGTGCGCCACGTGCTCAGCAACCTGCGGGTCTTCGTCGAGGACGGCGTGCTCAGGGCGACCTCCTACTACGTCGCCTACCGCGACACCGGCGCCAACCCGGCCGTCCCGGCCAGCGTCGGTGAGTACCACGACACCTTCGCCGTCGTGGACGGCGAGCTGCGCCTCGCCGCACGCGAGGTGGTGCCGGTGTTCACCAACCCCGACGCGCCGCGCCCGGTGATCGGGGCGCCCAAGTGAGCCGCGTCCCGGCGTACCTGCACGTGGGCACCCGCTCGCAGCAGGTCGTGGAGACGGCGCTGCACGCGGGGTTCGACGGCGTCGTGCTGGACCTCCAGCACGGCGAGCTCGACCTCGGCTCCACCTCGACCATCCTGCGCTCGGTGCCGGGCTGCGTCGAGCGCACGCTGGTCCGGGTGCCCAGCCTCGAGCCCGGGGTCATCGGCACCGTGCTGGACGCCGGCGCAGGCGGCATCATCGCGCCCTGCGTCGAGAGCGCGGAGGAGGCGGCGGCCGTCGTGGCCGCCACCAAGTTCGCACCCGTGGGCGCTCGCAGCCTCGGGCCGCGGCGCCCCGGCCTGTACGACGACGCCGACCCCACCGGGGACGCCAACTGGCGGGTGTGGGCGATCGTCCAGATCGAGTCCCAGCTCGGCGTCGAGCGCCGTGAGGAGATCCTCGCGGTCGAGGGGCTCGACGGCGTGTACGTCGGCCCGGCCGACCTCGCGCTCACCATGGGCGAGGCGCCTCGCCTCGACTGGGAGGACGGCCCGGTCCGCGAGGCGATCGACGCCGTCCTCGCC
Organism: Nocardioides sp. J54; assembly: GCF_000519005.1. Lineage (GTDB taxonomy): Bacteria > Actinomycetota > Actinomycetes > Propionibacteriales > Nocardioidaceae > Nocardioides. The sequence continues at coordinate 18,733 of NZ_JAER01000002.1, forward strand.
ACCGCCGGCGAGAACGGCCTCTCGCGCGGCATCTTCTCCGTCTCCGGCTCCTACGCCCGCGGCCTCGCCGAGGCGGGGTTCATCGATTTCGTCGGCCTCGGATCCGACCTCGGCCTGATGGCCCAGGCGACCAGGTCCCTCTTGGAAGGCTTCAACTGACATGAACGACGTCCAGGTCCTCGTGGTCGGCGCGGGTCCGACCGGCCTGACCCTCGCGAACATCCTCGGCCAGTACGGCGTGCGTGCCCTGGTCGTCGAGCGGCTGCACGAGCTGATCGACTACCCCCGCGCCATCGGCATCGACGACGAGGCACTGCGCTCGATGCAGGCCATCGAGCTCGTCGACGAGGTGCTCCCCCACACGGTGCCGCACCACATGGTGCGCGCCGTCAACGGCCGCGGCACGATCATCGCCGAGATGGCGCCGCAGACCGACGAGTTCGGCTGGTCGCGCCGCAACGGGTTCATCCAGCCGCTGGTCGACCGCGTGCTGCTCGAGGGGCTCGAGCGCTTCGACCACGTCGGCGTGCGCCTCGGCCACGAGCTCGTGGCGATCACCCAGGACGAGTCGGGCGTCCGCGCCACGCTGCGCGTCGTCGACACCGGCGCGACCGTCGAGGTCACCGCGGACTACCTCGTCGGCACCGAGGGCGGCCGCTCCTTCACGCGGGAGTGGATCGGCGCGGAGTTCGAGGGCATCACCCTGCGCAAGCGCGTGCTGGTCGTCGACGTCGAGGACGACCCGCTGGGCACGCCCAACGCGATCTTCGGCGCCGACCCGGTCCGCGCCTGGGCGACCTTCGGCCTCCCCCACGGCATCCGCCGCTGGGAGTTCATGCTGAACGACGACGAGTCGGTCGAGCTCGCCGAGTCGGACACGTTCGTGCGGCGCCTGCTCGACGAGCACATCCCGAACCCGGAGCGGCTCAACATCATCCGGCGACGCGTCTACACCCACAACGCGCGGATCGCGTCCACCTGGCGCAAGGGACGGGTGTTCCTCGCCGGCGACGCGGCCCACGTGATGCCGGTCAACGCCGGTCAGGGCTGGAACTCCTGCATCCGGGACGCCGTCAACCTGGGCTGGAAGCTCGCGACCGTCCTGAAGGGCGCCGCGGCCGACGAGCTCCTCGACACCTACGAGCTCGAGCGCCGTGACCACGTCAAGGGCATGGTCGACCTCTCGGTCGGCATGGGCAAGGCCTTCGCGGGCGACGGTCGCGGCAAGGAGCTCATCCGCCTCGCCGCCGGTGTCGTGGTCGACAAGGTCCCCGCCGTCAAGCGCTACATCGCCTCGATGCGGTTCAAGCCGATGCCGAAGTACACCCGCGGCGCGGTCGTCGCGGCCGACCCGATCGTCACGAAGTCGGTGCTCAAGGCGCACGGCCCGAACCGGTCCGTCGGCACCCTGTTCATCCAGCCGCGCGTGAGCGACGAGACCGGCGCGGTCCGGCTCCTCGACGACGTGCTCGGCCTGCGCTGGGCCGTGCTCGCGTGGAACAACGACCCGAAGCGCCTGCTGTCCAAGGAGGCCGTCGCGGACCTGGAGCGCCTCGGTACGGTGTTCGTCCAGGCGGTGCCCGAGGTGCAGCGCCCGTGGGCGGCCGAGCGTGCCTCCGAGGGCGTGCTGACCATCGGCGACGCCCAGGGCCGCCTGAAGAAGTGGTTCGACGACAAGCCGGTCTCGGTGCTGTTCGTCCGCCCCGACCGGGTCGTCGCCGCGGAGAGCCTCGCGGTCCAGGCCGTCGACACCGCCGAGCGCCTGCTCGACGCCGTGGCCTACCAGGCCGAGCCGGTCGCGAGCCGCTGAGGAGGACCCCACCCGCGGTGCAGCGCCCGGGCCGGACGTCCCCGTCGCCCCGGGCGCTGCGCCCCTCAGCGCCACCTCCCCGGCTGCGGAACTGCCGGGGAGGTGGACCTGGCCTGGCTGTCGCTGGTCAGCGGCGGGCGGTGACGTAGCAGGCGACGGCCGTCGCGGCGGCGACGTTGAGCGAGTCGATGCCTGCTGCCATGGGGATGATCGCGCGCCGGTCGGCGCTCTGCTCCCAGCGCGCGGACAGGCCGTGGCCCTCCGAGCCGAGGACGAGGGCGACCTTGTCGAGCCCGGCGACTGCCTCGTGGATCGGCCGCGCGTCGGGTGCGAGCGTGAGCGCCACGGTCGTGAACCCGCGGGCGCTGAGGTCCGGCAGGGCGTCGTACCAGTCGGGCAGCCGGGTCCACGGCATGCTGAACACCGCCCCCATCGCCACCTTGATCGCGCGACGGTAGAGCGGGTCGGCGCAGCGCGGGGCCAGCAGCACGGCGTCGAAGCCCAGGGCCGCACCGCTGCGCAGGATCGCCCCGACATTCGTGTGGTCGACGATGTCCTCCAGCACGAGCACCGAGCGGGCACCGGCGAGCACCTCGTCGACCTCGGGGAGCGGCCGGCGGTGCAGCGAGGCCAGCGCGCCACGGTGCACGTGGAAGCCGGTGACCTCCTCGGCCAGCGCCTCGGAGATGAGGTAGCAGGGCGCGTCGGAGCGGTCCAGGACGTCGGCCAGGCCGTCCAGCCAGCGTGGGGCCATGAGGAACGAGCGCGCGTCGTACCCCGCCTCGACGGCGCGGCGCACGACCTTCTCCCCCTCGGCGAGGAAGAGCCCGTGCTCGGCCTCGAGGTTCTTGCGCAGCTCGACGTCACGCAGGTCGCGGTAGTCGGCCAGGCGCGGGTCGTCGGCCGACGTGATCTCGACCAGGTCAGCCATGCCCGGGCGCAGCCGTCGGGAAGGAGTCGGGGTGGGCGACGGCGACCACGTCGCCGATGACGATGATCGCCGGCGGCTTCACGGCCTCGGCCACCAGCCGCTCGGCGAGCGTCTCGAGCGTGGCGAGCACGGTGCGCTGGGTCGGCATCGTGCCGTCGCAGACCACCGCGACCGGGGTCGTGCCGGGGCGCCCGCCGGCGAGCAGGGCCGAGGCGATGTGCGGTGCGTTCTCGACGCCCATCATCACCACGACCGTGCCGCGCATCCGGGCCAGCGCGTCGTAGTCGACGAGCGACTCGGGGTGGCCCGGCGGCAGGTGGCCGGACACGACCGTGAACTCGTGGGTCACCCCGCGGTGGGTGACCGGGATGCCGGCGATGCCCGGCACGGACACCGGCGAGGTCAGGCCGGGGATCACCCGGACCGGCACACCGGCCTCGCGGCACGCGATGACCTCCTCGTAGCCACGGCCGAAGACGAAGTTGTCGCCACCCTTGAACCGGACCACCCGCTTCCCGGCGAGAGCCCGGTCGACGATGATCCGATTGATCTCCTCCTGCATGGCCGAGCGGCCCCGGGGCAGCTTGGCGACGTCGACGAGCTCGACGTCCGCCGGCAGGTCGCCGAGCAGCTCGCGGGGGGCGAGCCGGTCCGCAACGACCACGTCGGCGTTCATCAGCGCCTTGTGGCCGGCGACCGAGATCAGCTCGGGGTCGCCCGGGCCGCCACCCACCAGCGTGACGCCCGGGGACCGCTCCGGCGCGGTGGCGCGGTGGTGGGGCGCGGCGATGGTCCCCGCGCGCAGGGCAGCGACGATCTCGTCGCGCACCGAGGCGGACCGGCGCGGGTCGCGGTTGCCCACGACGGCCACCGTGATGCCGGCCTCGCGCCCGACCGCCGGGGTCCACGCGGTGCCGAGGGTGGCGTCGTCGGAGCGGACGCAGAAGGTCCGCTGCGCCTCGCACAGCTCGGAGATGCGGTTGTTGACCGCGCGGTCGTCGGTGACGGCGATGACGTACCAGGCGCCGTCCACGTCGGCGTCCTCGAAGGGGCGCTGGTGCCAGGTGATCTCGCCGGAGCCGACCAGGCCCTCGATGGCGGGGGTCACGACCGGCGACACGACGTGCACGTCGGCGCCGACCGCGATCAGCTGCGGGACGCGGCGCTGCGCGACGTGTCCGCCGCCGACGACCAGCACGCGGCGCCCGGCGAGGCGCAGGCCGGAGGGGTACGGCGGGAAGTCAGTCACCCGCACATTCTCCCGGCATCCGGCGGGCCGTCACTGACACGGGACCAGCCTGCGGACTAACTTCGGTGACATGAGTCTCGATCGCCCGGTCACCCCGGACCCGTACCCGCTCCTGCCCGCCGTCCCGTCGTTCACCCTGACCAGCGCGGACGTCACCGACGGCCAACCGTTGAAGGACGACCAGGTCGCGGCCCACGGCAACACCTCGCCGCAGCTGTCGTGGTCGGACGTCCCCGAGGGGACGAAGTCGTTCGTCGTGACCTGCTTCGACCCGGACGCCCCGACCCCCAGCGGCTTCTGGCACTGGGTGCTGGTCGACCTGCCCGCCGACGTGACCTCGCTGGAGGCCGGCGCCGGTGCCGAGGGAGCGACGCTGCCGGGCAACGCGTTCATGTGCCGCAACGACGGCGGCGCGAAGGCGTTCATGGGCGCCGCCCCGCCGCAGGGCGACCAGGTGCACCGCTACTTCTTCGTCGTGCACGCGGTGAAGGAGGAGACGCTCGGCGTCGACTCCGACGCCTCGCCCGCAGTGGTGTCCTTCAACCTGGCGTTCAAGTCACTGGGTCGCGCGATCATCCACGGCACCTACCAGCACTGAGCCCCGAGAAGGCCCCGAGAAGGCCCCGAGAAACGGCGTCGGGGAGGCCGCGTGCAGCGACCTCCCCGACGAACCGCAGGCTGGGCGTGGCGTCAGAGCCCCATGCTCTTGGCGATGATCGTCTTCATGACCTCCGACGTGCCGCCGTAGATCCGGGTGACCCGGGTGTCGGCGTACAGGCGGGCGATCGGGTACTCGTTCATGTAGCCGTAGCCGCCGTGCAGCTGCAGGCAGCGGTCGATGACGCGACCGGCGACCTCGGTGCAGAACAGCTTCGCCGACGCCGCGTCGACGGCGGTCAGCTCGCCGGCGTCGTGCGCCTCCAGCGCGCGGTCCACCACGGCCTGCGCCGCGTCGACCTCGGCCTGGCACGCGGCCAGCTCGAACTTGGTGTTCTGGAAGGACGCCACGGTCGTGCCGAAGACCTTCCGGTCCTGGACGTAGGCCTTGGTGAAGTGGATCGCGGCCTGGGCCTGCGCGTAGGCGTGGTAGGCGATGCCGAGGCGCTCCTGCGGCAGGTTCTGGCCCAGGTAGGAGAAGCCCTCGTTCTCCTCCCCCAGCAGGTCGGAGGCCGGCACCCGGACGTCGGTGAACGACAGCTCGGCGGTGTCGGAGACGCGCAGGCCGATCTTGTCGAGTTTGCGGCCGACCTGCCAGCCCGGCGACTTCGTGTCGACGGCGAACAAGGAGATGCCGAAGCGGCGGTTCTCCTCCAGCGGCGGCGAGGTCCGGGCGCAGACGATCACGCGGTCGGCGAGGACACCGCCGGTGATGAACGTCTTGGCGCCGTTGAGCACGTAGGAGTCGCCGTCGCGCTTCGCGGTGGTGCGCATGCCGGCGAGGTCGGAGCCGGTGCCCGGCTCGGTCATCGCGATGGCCCACATCTCCTCGCCGGAGGTGAAGCCGGGCATCCAGCGCTTCATCTGCTCGTCGGAGGCGAACTTGAGCAGGTACGGCAGGCAGAGCTCGAGGTGCACGCCGATCGTGCCGAGGTGGACGCCCAGGCGGGTGGCCTCCTCGGTGAGGATCGCGGAGAACTTGAACGTGTGCAGCCCGGCGCCGCCGTACTCCTCGGGCACCTCGATGCCGAACACGCCGAGCTCGCCGAGCTTGGTGTAGAGCTCGCGCGGGACGATGCCGGCGTCGTACCACTCCTGGTAGTGCGGGACGACCTCGGCTTCCAGGAAGCTCCGGATGGTCTTCCGGAAGTCCTCGTGCTCCTCGGTGAAGACGGTGCGGCGCATGGTGCTCCTCTCGAACGACGTGGGGACCATCATGACACCATCACTGTCACGGTCGTCAGGGAGTCAGCGCACCGAGTCGCCGCCCGCCTCCCGGAGCAGCTGCTCGAAGGGCGTCGTGACGGCGAGTCCCCCGTCCACCGGGCCCGCGTCCTCCCCGGGCGTGGCCCGGCCGGTCCCGCCCGCGCCGCCGAGCAATGCGGCCAGCTCGCCGGCCGCACGCTGCACCCGCTTGTCGAGGCTGCCGTCGGCGCCGGAGCCGAAGTCCTCGCTGGCGGCGAAGACCCCGGTCGGCACGACCACCGCACGCAGGTGGGCGAAGAGCGGGCGCAGCGCGTGGTCGAGGACCAGGCTGTGCCGCGCGGTGCCCGCGGTGGCCGCGACCAGCACCGGCGTCCCGTCGAGCACGCCGCGCTCGACGACGTCGAAGAACGTCTTGAACAGCCCGGAGTACGACGCCGCGAACACCGGCGTGACCACGACGAGTGCGTCGGCGCGCCGGACCTGCTCGAGCGCGTCGGCCAGCTCGCCGGTCGCGAAGCCGGTCAGCAACCGGTCGGCCAGCGCGTGGGCCAGCGGGCGGAGCTCGACGTGCCGGACCTCGACCTCGCGGCCGCGGGCCACGACGGCACCTTCGACGGCCGCGCCGAGCTGGTCGGCGAGCAGCCGCGTCGACGACGGGACCGAGAGTCCCGCGGACACGACGACGACCCGGGTGGTGCTCATGCCTGGACCTCCTCACGGTCCGTGGTGCCGGTCATGGTGTCCTCCGCGTGCACGGAGGTGTCCCTGGCGCCGCCCGCCGCAGCGACGAGCGAGGCGTGGGTCGGGGCGTCCGGCACGTCGGCCGGGCGGCCCTCGGCGAAGCCCTTGCGCATCTCGGGCAGGATCTCGCCGAGCAGGTCCAGCTGCTCCAGCACGGTCTTGAGCGGGAGCCCTGCGTGGTCGACCAGGAAGAGCTGGCGCTGGTAGTCGCCGGCGTACTCCCGGAACGACAGGGTGCGCTCGAGCACCTCCTGCGGGGAGCCGACCGTCAACGGCGTCTGCCGGGTGAAGTCCTCCAGCGACGGGCCGTGGCCGTAGACCGGCGCGTTGTCGAAGTAGGGCCGGAACTCCCGGACGGCGTCCTGGCTGTTGCGCCGCATGAAGAACTGGCCGCCGAGGCCGACGATCGCCTGGTCGGCCCGTCCGTGGCCGTAGTGCTCGAAGCGCTCGCGGTAGAGGCGCACCATCTGCGCGGTGTGCGACGCCGGCCAGAAGATGTGGTTGTGGAAGAACCCGTCACCGTAGTAGGCCGCCTGCTCGGCGATCTCGGGGCTGCGGATCGAGCCGTGCCACACGAACGGCGGGACACCGTCGAGCGGCCGCGGGGTCGAGGTGTAGCCCCGGAGCGGGGTGCGGAAGCGCCCCTCCCAGTCGACGACGTCCTCGGTCCACAGCCGGCGCAGCAGCGCGTAGTTCTCGATCGCGAGGTTGATGCCCTGGCGGATGTCCTTGCCGAACCACGGGTAGACCGGCCCGGTGTTGCCGCGGCCCATCATCAGGTCGACCCGACCGTCGGTCAGGTGCTGGATCTTGGCGTAGTCCTCGGCGATCAGCACCGGGTCGGTCGTGGTGATCAGCGTCGTGGCCGTCGACAGGATGATCCGCTCGGTCTGCGCACCGATGTAGGCGAGCGTCGCCGTCGGGTTGGATGCGATGAACGGCGGGTTGTGGTGCTCGCCGGTCGCGAACACGTCGAGGCCGACCTCCTCGGCCTTCCGCGCGATGGCGACGGTGGCCTTGATCCGCTCGTGCTCGGTCGGCGTGCGGCCGGTCGTGGGGTCCGTGGTGACGTCGCCGACGGTGAAGATGCCGATCTGCATGGTGATCCGCTCCTGGCTGGTGCTGGTGCTGTCACCCGGCCCAACCGGTGACATGTCAACTATATTCCGGTGCGGCGCACGACCAGCACGGCACGGTCGTCGTCACCGAGGTCGACCTGGTCGATGATCCGCTTCGCGGCGCCGTCCCAGTCGTCGAGCACCGCGTCCCGGGCGACGCCGCGCAGCCAGGCGATGCCGTCGTCCATGGTGACCGAGCGGGACTCCACGACCCCGTCGGTGTAGAAGAGCAACGCCTCGCCGGCCGCGAGCCTGCCCCGCGTCTCGCCGAACTCCGGGGTGTCGGTGACCCCGAGGGTGGTGCCGCGGGCGTTGTCGATGCGCCACTCCCGGCGCGCGGCCGACCAGTGCAGGGCGGGCGGGTGCCCGGCGCTGCGGATGCGGTACTCCCCCGTCGCCAGGTCGAGCACGACGTGCACCGCGGTCGCGAGGTTCTCGTCCTCGGGCTGGCGCTGCAGGTAGGCGTTCGCCGCGTCGAGCAGCGCCTCGTCCGGTACGGCGACGACGAGGCTCTCCAGCGCGCCGGCGAGCTTCACCGCGGCCGGGACCGCGGACTGGCCGCTGCCGCAGACGTCGACGAGCACCAGCTGGAGCCGCCGCCCGTCGGCCGACAGGTCGCTGACGATGAAGTCGCCGCCGTACTCGAAGCCGGAGGCGGGCAGCATCGCGGACTGGTGGCACCACCCCGGCGGGAGCTCCGGCATCCGACCGCGGGAGAGCAGGCGGTCGCGCAGTCGGGCCCATTCGGCGTGGTCCTGCATCGGGCCAGCCTACGCACGGTAGCCTTCCCGCGGGCCCGGTCCGACCAACCCCCCTTGGCCGGACCGGGCCTGCTCGTTCCCCGACGGCTCGTAGGATCGTCGCCGTGAGCGAGCCGCCGGAGATCGACATCCTGGGTGAGCCCTGGACGGTTGAGACCATCCCCCTCGACGACGACTTCGAGGGCGAGGTGGTCGCGACGCTGGTCAGCCGGCGGAGCGAGACGCCGACGGAACGGGCGGTGCTGCACGTCCACGGCTTCTCCGACTACTTCTTCCACGCCGAGTTCGGCGCCTGGTGGCTCGAGCGCGGCCACGACGCCTACGGGGTGGACCTGCGCAAGTACGGGCGCTCGCTGCGTCCCCACCAGTCCGCGACCTATGTCGCGGACCTCGAGGAGTACTTCGCCGAGCTCGACGCGGCGTGGGAGCGGATCACCGTCCGCGACGGCCACACCAAGGTCGTCGTCTCAGGTCACTCCACGGGCGGCCTCGTCGTGTCCCTGTGGGCCGACTCGCGCCAGCCACCCGAGCTGGCCGGCCTCCTGCTCAACTCCCCCTGGCTGGACCTGCAGGGCCCGCCGGCGCTGCGTACCGCGCCCGTCGGCCTGCTGCTCGAGCAGGTCGGGCGCCGCCAGCCGATGCGCGAGCTGCGCCGCGAGGTGCGCGGCCACTACGCACGCAGCCTGCACCGCGACCACGGCGGCGAGTGGGAGTTCGACCTGCGCTGGAAGCCGGTCGAGTCCTTCCCAGTCCGCCTCGGCTGGCTGCGGGCGATCCGCCGGGGCCACGCGCGGCTCCAGGCAGGGCTGTCGGTCCAGGCGCCCGTGCTCGTGCTGTCCTCGGACCGCAGCAGCAACCCGCAGGAGATGGACGAGGACGTCTACTCCACCGACATCGTGCTCGACGTTCGACAGATCCGGCGCTGGGCGACCGCGGTCGGCCCGCACGTCACCTACGTCGCCGTCCCCGGCGCGGTGCACGACGTCGTGCTCTCGCGGCCGGAGCCACGCGAGCGCGCCTACGACGAGATCGACCGCTGGCTCGACGCCTACGTCCTGCGCGAGGTGTGACGGTCCTCGCACGGACCGCCCGCGGGGCCGCTAGTCTCCCCGCCATGGATCCCGTCACCGGTCTCTCCCTCGGCCGCATCGGCCTCGGCATCGCGTCCCTCGTCGCCCCGTCCGCGTCGGCCCGCCTCTTCGGCATCGACGCTGTCGCGAACCCGCAGCTGGGTGCGATCAACCGGATGTTCGGCGCGCGCGAGATCGCGCTCGGCGCGGTGACCCTCGCCTCGCGCGGCACCCTGCGCCGCAACATGGTGCTGGTGGGCATGGCCGTCGACGCCGCCGACGCCGCCAGCGCGGGCGTCGAGGTCGCCGGCGGCGGACTCCCGAAGCTGCAGGGCAGCGGGCTCGCGGCCGTCGCCGCGAGCGCCGTTGCGACCGGGGTCGCCGCGCTGGCGCTCAGCCGCGGGAAGTGACCCGGGGCCTCACGTCGCCAGCATCAGGGTGACGGCCGTCAGGCCGACCACCACGATGACGCTGCGCAGCACGAGCGGCGGCAGCCGGCGACCCACGGCCGCACCGAGGAAGCCGCCGACCACCGCGCCGGCGGCGATCACGACCACCACCAGCCAGTCGACCTCCGCGTCGCTGCCGAGCAGCCCGAGCTCGGCAGCTGCGACGAAGATCAGGCCGGCCACGCCGTTGACCACGGCGACCAGCACGTTCTTGATCCCGTTGAGCCGCTGCAGCGTCTCGTTGATGCCGATGCCCAGCACGCCCATGAGGATCACGCCCTGGGCGGCGCCGAAGTAGCCGCCGTAGACGCCGGTCAGGAAGGCCGCGACCAGCACCCACCCCGGCTCGACCGTACGACGACGGGTGCTCCCGCCGGCACCGGCCGCGTCGGCGGCCGCCGTCCGGAGCTCGGCCCGCGCGGCGACGTACCGCGCCAGCCGGGGCTGCACGATGACCAGCGCGACGCCGAGCAGGATGAGCGCGGGCACGACCGCCTCGAAGGCGTCGGGCGGCAGCACGAGCAGCAGCACCGCCCCGACCACGCCACCGGACGTCGAGAGCACGAGCAGTCGCAGGATGCGCGAACGCTGTCCGTCCAGCTCGCTGCGGTAGCCGATCGCGCCCGCGACCGACCCGGGCACGAGCCCGAGGCTGTTGGACATGTTCGCCGTCACCGGCGGGATGCCGATGGCCAGCAGGGTCGGGAAGGTGATCAGGGTCCCGGAGCCCACGACGGCGTTGATGGTGCCGGCGCCGACGCCGGCGAGCAGGACGGCGAGGACGTCGAGGAGGCTCACCCGGCAGGGGGCTCCTCACCGGCCGGGGGCTCCGTGGGGAGCTCGGCCGGCTGGCCCGGCTGACCGGGGTGGGCGGCGTCCTCGGCGGCGGCGAGCGCCTGCTGGACCGCCTCGCTCGTGCTCGAGGTGCGCACCGGCTCGGTCGCCGTGGGGCCCATGTCGACCCGCTTGGCGGGGCCGTCGGTCGACTTCGGGATGCCGGCGACCTCGTGGATCGACGACCCGAGGCCCTCCAGCGCCTTGGTGATCTCCGAGGGGATGACCCAGACCTTGTTGGCGTCGCCCTCGGCGATCTTCGGCATCATCTGGAGGTACTGGTAGGCCAGCAGCGACTGGTCCGGGCGGCCGTCGTGGATCGCCTGGAAGACGGTCTGGATGGCCTGGCCCTCACCCTGGGCGCGCAGGATCTGCGCCTCCCGCTCCGCCTGGGCGCGCAGGATCTGCGACTCGCGCTCACCCTCGGCGTTGAGGATCTGGGACTGCTTGTTGCCCTCGGCAGTGAGGATCGCGGACTGGCGCTGGCCCTCGGCGGACAGGATCAGCGCGCGCTTGTCGCGCTCGGCGCGCATCTGCTTCTCCATCGCGTCCTTGATGGACGGCGGCGGGTCGATCCCCTTGATCTCCACGCGCTTGACCTTGATGCCCCACCGGCCGGTGGTCTCGTCGAGCACGGCCGACAGGCCGCTGTTGATCGACTCGCGGCTGGTCAGGGTCTGCTCGAGGTCCATGCCACCGACGACGTTGCGCAGCGTGGTCATGGTGAGCTGCTCGATGGCCTGGATGTAGTTGGAGATCTCGTAGGTCGCCGCGATCGGGTCGGTCACCTGGAAGTAGATGACCGTGTCGATGTCGACGGTCAGGTTGTCCTCGGTGATCGCCGCCTGCGGGGGGAAGCTCACGACCTGCTCGCGCAGGTCGATCATGTAGCGCACCTTGTCGATGAAGGGCACCACGAAGTTGAGGCCGGCCGGCAACGTCTCCTTGTACTTGCCGAACCGTTCGACGATGCCGGTGTAGGCCTGGGGCACGACCCTGATGGACTTCGCGACCACGGTGATCACGAAGAGCAGCAGCAGGATCAGGATGACCAGCACGACCATGGGGGGGCTCCTTCGGAGGGTCAGGGTGCTCCGGGCAGGGACGGGGGGTCGGACACGGGCCGCACCTGGGCGGTGGCCCCGTTGATGGCGACGACCTCGACGGTACGGCCGACCTCGATGCCGGCCTCGGCGCCGGCCGAGACAGCCAGCCAGCTCTCGCCGCCGATCTTCACGCGGCCCGGCCGGTGCTCGGCCACGGTCTCGGTCACGACCCCGCGCGCGCCGACGAGGCTGGCCGGGCCGAGCACGAGCTCCGGACCACCGTGCAGGCGGCGGACCAGCGGCGGGCGGACGCCGGCGAGGAGCAGCAGCGACGCCGCGGAGGCGACCAGCACCTGCACGACGATGCTGTCGGTCACCAGCGCGGCACCCATGCCGGCCAGCGCGCCGCCGGCGAGCATCAGCAGGAACAGGTCAAGGCTCAGCAGCTCGGCGAGCGCGAGCGCGATCCCGACGGCGAGCCAGGTCTCCCAGAGGTGGTCGCGCAGCCAGTCCATGGCCGAACCCTAGGACATCCCGCGACCGCGGTGCTGCCGCCGTCGCGCCGCGTAGCGGCCCTCGTGCTTCTCGAGCACCAGCGGCATGCCGAAGGTGGCGGACAGGGTCTCGGCCGTCAGGGTCGTCTCCATCGGCCCCTGGGCGACCACCGCCCCGTCGCGCAGCATCAGCACGTGGGTGAAGCCGGGCGGGATCTCCTCGACGTGGTGCGAGACCAGCACGGTCGCCGGTGAGGCGGGGTCGTAGGCCAGCACCGACATGGTCGACACCAGGTCCTCGCGACCGCCCAGGTCGAGCCCGGCAGCGGGCTCGTCGAGCAGCAGCAGCTCGGGGTCGGTCATCAGGGCCCGGGCGATCTGCACGCGCTTGCGCTCCCCCTCGCTGAGGGTGCCGAAGGTGCGGTCGGCGAGGTGCATGACGCCGACCTCCCGCAGCAGTGCGTCGGCGCGGGCGTGGTCGACGTCGTCGTACTCCTCGCGCCAGCGGCCGAGCACGCCGTACGACGCCGACACCACCACGTCGCGGACCTTCTCCTGCCGCGGGATCTGCTCGGCGACGGCGGCGCTGGAGACGCCGATGCGCGGGCGCAGCTCGAAGACGTCGACGGTGCCGATCAGCTCTCCGAGCACCCCGACCGCGCCGGTGGTGGGGTACATCTGGGCCGCCGCGACCTGCATGAGCGTCGTCTTGCCCGCGCCGTTGGCGCCGAGCAGGATCCACCGCTCGCCCTCGCGCACGACCCAGCTCACACGGTCGAGCAGCGTGGCCTGGCCACGCCGGACGGTCACCTCGGCGAGCTCGAGCACGGCGGACATGCAGGCAACCCTAACGACTAGGGTCATGCCGTGAGTGGTCTCCCCGCATCTGCCCGCCTCGCGTGGTGGGGCACGGCGTGGCTGCAGGGCCGGATCGGGCCCGACGCCTTCCTCGACGGCGTGCTCGGCGACGACGTCGCCCACGTCGTCGGCGGTCCCTCGGGCGCCTCTCCCCTGCTGCTCGAGCTCGCGGACGCCCGCAACCGCGGGGCGACGGCCGTCGGCGCGTCCTTCCCGGCGCCCGGTGACCCCGCCGGCCTGCGCGGACCGCGGGACCTCAACGCGGCCGCCATCGACGCCGGCGAGGCAGCCCTGCTGCTGGGTGCCTCGAGCGCCCTGGTCCCGGCGCAGGTCGGCCAGGCGGTCGAGTGGACGCTGCTGCCGGCCGAGCGGCGTCCGCCGCCGGACCTGGGCGAGGCGGACCGGTCGCTGCGGGCCGCACTGCTCGAGGCGGCGGGCACCCTCGCCGAGCTGGACGTGGCGAGCTGGCAGCCGGAGGTCGCCGACCGCCTGCACGACCTGCGCACCGCCGTACCCCTCGAGGCGCCGGACGGCGTCCCCGGCCGCTGCATCGACCTCGCGGGCCGCGCGTTGCACCTCCTCGACGTCGCCCGGCTCGCGCTCGAGGACGACGGCGGCGCCCTCAGCACCGCCGAGGCGACGGCGCGGCGCGCGGCCCTGGAGCCGCTGGAGCGGACCGCCCGGCACGCCCTCGGCGCCGCCTGCTCGCCCGACGGCTGGCCACCGTCACGGTGACCCGCCCGAGAGCCGATAGCCTGCAGCCGCGATGAGCACTCACGACGCCCCCGACACGCTGCTGATCACCGTCACCGGGACCGACCGCCCCGGGGTCACCTCGGCAGTGCTGCAGACCCTCGCCGGCGCCGGCGTCTCCGTCGTCGACCTCGAGCAGATGCTGATGCGCGGGCGGCTCGTGCTCGGCGTGCTCGTGACCGCTCCCCGCGACGGCAAGAAGCTGCGCAAGGCGGTCACCCAGACCGTCGAGGCGCTCGGGATGAACGTCGAGTTCGAGAAGGGGTCCGGTGACAACCGGAGCCGGTCGCCGCACCGCGCCCACGTCACCGTCATCGGCGCTCCGCTCAAGGCGTCTGGCATGGCCGCGATCGCGGGCCGGATCGCCGACTGCGGCGGCAACATCGACCGGATCGAGCGGATGGCGCGCTACCCCGTCACCGCGATCGAGCTGCACGTCTCGGGCGCCGCGCCGGACCGGCTCCGCACCCTGCTGGCCACCGAGGCGGCCCGCCACGGCATCGACGTCGCGGTCCAGCCGGCCAACCTGCTGCGCCACGGCATGCGGCTGATCGTGATGGACGTCGACTCCACGCTCATCCAGGGCGAGGTCATCGAGATGCTCGCCGAGCATGCGGGCTACGGCGCCGAGGTCGCCGACGTGACCGAGCGCGCCATGCGCGGCGAGCTCGACTTCGAGCAGTCGCTGCGGGCGCGGGTCAAGCTGCTGGCCGGGCTCGACGCCTCCGTGCTCGACGAGGTGTACGACGCCATCGTCGTCAACCCCGGCGCCCGGACGATGGTGCGCACGCTGCGCCGCCTCGGTTACCGCTTCGCGATCGTGTCCGGCGGCTTCAGCCAGATCACCGACCGGCTGGCCGCGGACCTGGGCATCCACCGCGCCCGCGCCAACACCCTCGAGATCGTCGACGGCCGGCTCACCGGCGAGGTCGTCGGTCCCGTCGTCGACCGGGCCGGGAAGGCGCAGGCGCTGCGCGAGTTCGCCGCCGACCTCGGTGTCCCGGTCGCCGCGACCATCGCGATCGGTGACGGCGCCAACGACCTCGACATGCTCGACGCCGCCGGCCTGGGCATCGCCTACAACGCCCGCCCGGTGGTGCGCGAGGCCGCCGACACCTCGCTCAACGTGCCGTACCTCGACACGATCATGTACCTGCTCGGCATCAGCCGGGAGGAGATCGAGGCGGCCGACGCCGAGGCCGGGATCGTCACCCCGGCACCGCCGATCGCCTGACCCGGAGCCGCCCGGAGCGGCCCGCCTAGGCGCGGGCGACGTGGAAGTGGCGCAGCCGGGCCTGCATCGCACCGATCTGCGCCCACGCGACCCCCACGTCGAACAAGGCCGCGGTGCTGGTCGGGAAGGTGCCCAGCGCGATCGACTCCGAGGCCTCGCCCTCCCCGTCGTCGAGGAGCTGCACGACCATGCCCATCGTCGGGTTGTGGCCGACGACCACGACCGTCCCGGTGTCGTCGGGCACGCCGCGGACGAGGTCGAGGACACCTTCCTCGTCGGTGCCGTAGAGGCCGCCGTCGTACTCGGGCTCGAGGGTCCAGCCAGCCCCGCCGGCGACCGCGGCCCAGGTCTCCCGGGTGCGGGCGGCGTAGGACACGAACGCGGCGTCGGGGACGACCCCCTGCCCGGCCAGCCACTCCCCCAGCATCCGGGCCTCGACCCGGCCGCGCTCCTCGAGCACCCGGTCCACGTCGCTGGGTGCCCAGGGCTCGGCCTTGGCGTGCCGGATGATCACGAGGCGCCGGGTGGTCTGCACGTGCTCACCCTACGGCGTGCGCCATGCTGGGAGCGTGGATCCGTACGGCACGACCCACTACGTCCCGCTGGCCGTGTTCGCGGTCGGCCTGGTCGTCGCGGTGGTGCTCGGTCGGCGGCACGCCTCCGAGCCGGAGCCGACCCGGCTCAGCCGGGCCTGGGCGCTGCTCATCCCGGTCGTGACGATCCCCTTCCAGGTCATCGACCTGGTCGCGAACTTCGACATCGGCGTCACCCTGCCGCTGCACCTGTGCGACCTGGCCTGGATCGCGGCGACCTGGGCGCTGTGGACCCACCGGCCGTTCCCGGTCGCGCTGACCTTCTTCTGGGGCCTGACGCTGACCATCCAGGGGGTCGTGACGCCCTCGCTGAACGAGGACCTTCCCCACCCGCGGTACTTCGCCTTCTGGGCGCTGCACCTGCTCATCGTGTGGGCGGCGGTCTACCTGGTCGTCGGGCTGCGGAAGGCACCCCGCTGGCGGGACTACCGCGCAGCAGTCCTGACGACGCTGGTGTGGGCGTCGGCGACGTACGCCTTCAACGTCGTCGCCGACACCAATTACGGCTACCTGGTGCGGAAGCCGCGGTCGTCGATCCTCGACCTGCTGGGTCCGTGGCCGTGGTACGTCGTCCAGGAGATCCTGGTCGTCGTCACCGCATGGGCGTTGCTGACCCTGCTCGCGCAGCGATGGTCAGGCACCCATCGCGTGGAAGCCGCCGTCGACGTGCAGGATCTCGCCGGTCGTGGCCGGGAAGAGGTCTGAGAGCAGCGCGCACACCGCGCGGGCAGTGGGCTCCTGGTCGGTGTTGTCCCAGCCGAGCGGCGCCCGGGTGCTCCACATCGACTCGAGGTCCTCGAAACCCGGGATCGCCTTGGCCGCGAGGGTGCGCAGCGGGCCGGCCGAGACCAGGTTGACCCGGATGCCGTCGGCGCCGAGGTCGCGGGCCAGGTAGCGCGCGCAGGACTCGAGGCCGGCCTTGGCCACGCCCATCCAGTCGTAGACCGGCCAGGCGACGGTGGCGTCGAAGGTGAGGCCGACGACCGAGCTGCCGCTGGCCATCAGCGGGCGGCAGGCGACCGCGAGGGACTTCAGCGAGAACGCGGAGACCTCGACCGCCTGCGCGACGTCCTTCCACGGACCGTCGAGGAACTTGCCGCCGAGCAGCGTCTCGGGGTTGCCGTAGGCGATCGAGTGGACGACGCCGTGCAGCACGGCGTCCTCGCCGAGGACCTCGCGCACCGCGCCAGGCAGCGCCGCGAGGTGCTCCTCGTCGGTGACGTCGAGCTCGATGACGGCCGGCAGCTCGGGGAGCCGCTTGACGATCCGGCGGGTGATCCGCAGGGCCTGGCCGAAGTTCGACACGAGCACCGTCGCGCCCTGCTGCTGGGCGAACTTCGCGACCGCGAAGCCGATGGAGGTGTCGAGGGTGACGCCGGCAACCAGGACGTTCTTGCCGGCGAGGATGCCGTTGCGGTTGATCGTGCTGTCCGTGCTGGTGGTGTCGCTCATGTCAGTGCCCCATTCCGAGTCCGCCGTCGACCGGGATCACCGCGCCGGTGACGTACGACGCCGACGGGCTGGCCAGCCAGAGCACGGCTCCGGCGACCTCCGTGGGGTCGGCGTACCGGCCGAGCGGGACCTGGCTCCGGATGCCTTCCTTCTGCTCGTCGGTGAGCACGGCCGTCATGTCGGTGTCGACGTAGCCGGGCGCGACGACGTTCGCGGTGATGGACCGCGGGCCGAGCTCGCGGGCCAGCGAGCGGGCCATGCCCACGAGGCCGGCCTTCGACGCGGCGTAGTTGACCTGGCCGGGCGAGCCGAGCAGGCCGACGACGCTGGAGATGAAGATGATGCGGCCCTTCTTCTGCCGCAGCATGCCCTTGGCGGCACGCTTGGCGAGGCGGAAGGACCCGGTGAGGTTGGTCTCGATGACCGAGCTCCAGTCGTCCTCCGACATGCGCAGCAGCAGGGTGTCGGCGGTGATGCCGGCGTTGGCGACCAGCACCTCGACGGGGCCGTGGGCCTCCTCGGCGGCGGTGAACGCGGCCTCGACGGCGGCCGGGTCGGTGATGTCGGCCTTGAGCTCCAGCGCGCCGTCGGGGGCGCCGCCGCTGCGGGTGGTGACGGCGACCTTGTCGCCGTTGGCGAGGAACGCTTCGGCGATGGCGCGGCCGATGCCGCGGTTGCCGCCGGTGACCAGGACGGATCGGGGTTCGTTCACGTCTCCGACGCTACGGGCGCGGGTGCCTGCCGCTCGCCCGCGGCAGGCACCAACTTCCCCGGCATCCCTTGTAGGGGTCCTACAAGGTCACCCGTGGGTCACTCGTCGTCCTCGAGGCGGAAGCCGATCTTCATGGTCACCTGGAAGTGCTCGACCTGGCCGTCCTTGACCTGGCCACGGACCTGGGTGACCTCGAACCAGTCGAGGTGGCGGAGCGTCTGCCCGGCGCGCGAGACGCCGTTGCGGATGGCCTGGTCGATGCCGTCGGGCGACGTGCCGACGATCTCGCTGATGCGGTAGGTACGGTTCGACATGCCGGTCAGCCTAGTCCTCCGTGCCCGGCGTAGGCTGGGGCCATGTCTTCCCCCCGCCACGGCCGTCAGGGGCCGGACGGTCGGCGGGAGCCGGAGCCGATCCGGATCACCACCGCGGGCGACAACCCGCAGGCCGACATCGCACGGCGCCAGAAGAAGTACGCCATCGCCATGGGCATCCGCACCCTGTGCTTCATCGGTGCCGCGATCAGCGGCGCGGCGGGCATCCACTGGCTCTGGCCGATCCTGATCCTCGCCTCGCTCTTCCTGCCGTACGTCGCCGTCGTGATGGCCAACGCCAACGACAGCCGCGCCTCGTCGCTGCCCCTCACCGGCGGCGGTGACGCGCAGCGCCAGCTCGGCCCCGGGGAGAAGGGTGACCATGGAGCCTGACCGCGACATCTGCTCGGCGAAGGACTGCCGCGCCGACGCGGTGTGGCAGCTGCAGTGGAACAACCCGAAGCTGCACACCCCCGACCGCCGCAAGACGTGGCTCGCCTGCGACGCCCACCGCCAGTCCCTCGCCGACTTCCTCGGCGCCCGCGGCTTCCTTCGCGACACCGTCCCCCACCCCTCCTGACCCGACCCGTCGAGACGTCACCTGTGGCACGTCGAGTGGTCACCTGTGGCGGGTTGAGTGGTCAGGAAGTGCCCGTTGAGTGGTCGGCGGCGTACGACGGGTCTCCTGGTCACAGCCGGCCCGGGATCGTCCACGAATCGTCCACAACGGGCGGCGCCGCCTCGGCTGTCCACCGGCCCCGACCACTGGGGCAGACGGACCGATCGACGCAGCGCATCGTCGGCAGGCATGGACCTCGACGACTTCCCGATCGGCCCCTTCCACCTGCGTGATGCCGACTCGCTCGGCGTGCGTCGACGACGGGTGCGGTCCGCGGAGCAACGCGGCCTCCTCGTGCGTCGTACTCGAGGCATCTACCAGCGTAGCGACCTGCCGGACACCCTCACCGAACGCGCCCAGGCCGTGTCCGCTGCGCTCGCCCCGCACCACGTGGCTGTCGACCGTACGGCGGCGTGGCTCCACGGCGTCGACGTCTTCCCCGCTGGCGAGCTGGCCTCCGGCCCGCTCATCGAGAGCTGCGCATTGCGCGGGCGCACCCGGACCAGACGCCCGGAGGTCGACGGCCGCTCGCGTGACCTGGCACCGGAGGACGTGATGACGGTGGCCGGGGTGCCGGTCACGACACCCTTGCGGACCGCGCTCGACCTCGGTTGCCACCTGCACCAGCGCGACGCGTTCGCGGCGATGTGCCTCCTCGCCCGACGGCACGGGCTGACCACGCGGGACCTCCAGCGCGAGCTGCCCCGCTACCGCCGCCGGCGCGGGGTCGTCCAGCTCCGCATGCTGGTCCCGTGGGTGGACCCGCGCGTCGAGTCGCACCGCGAGGCATGGGTGCTGCTCGAGGTCGTCGGCCGCGGGATGCGCAAGCCGGAGCTCCAGCACTGGATCGAGGTCGAGGGCAAGCCGACCTTCCGACTCGACTTCGCCTGGCCGGACGCCCGGGTGTGCCTGGAGTACGACGGGTACGACGCCCACCTGCGCACCCCCGAGCAGCGGCAGTACGACGAGGAGCGGCGCCGCTGGCTGAGGGAGAACGGCTGGACGGTGATCGTCGTGCGCAACGGCGACTTCACCGGCAGGTCG
This sequence comes from Nocardioides sp. J54, assembly GCF_000519005.1. Classification (GTDB taxonomy): domain Bacteria; phylum Actinomycetota; class Actinomycetes; order Propionibacteriales; family Nocardioidaceae; genus Nocardioides. The sequence continues at coordinate 38,678 of NZ_JAER01000002.1, forward strand.
CTGGACCGCTGGGTCCTCCAGCTGGCGCGAGCGTTGCGGCCGTCGTACACGAACCGGCGGTGGTGAAAGCGACCACTCCTGACCTCTCACCAGGCCGCATCTGACGCTTCAACGCGCCACAACTGACGTCTCAACGGGCCACAGGTGACGTCTCAACGGGCCACAGGTGACGTCTCAACGAGCCACGAGTGACGTCTCGAGGAGGGAGGAGGCTCAGCCGCCGATGGCGGACATGGGGCGGTCGGGCTGGAGGAAGGTGGGGTCGTCGATGCCGTGGCCGGCGGCCTTGGTGGCCATGGCGGCGAGCCAGCGATCGGCGAGCTCGTCGTCGGAGGCGCCGGCGCGCAGGGCGGTGCGCAGGTCGGACTCGGAGCGGGCGAAGAGGCAGTTGCGGACCTGGCCGTCGGCGGTGAGCCGGACGCGGTCGCAGTCGCCGCAGAACGGCCGGGTGACCGAAGCGATGACGCCGACGGTGGCCGGGCCGCCGTCGACGGTGAACAGCTCGGCGGGGGCGCTCCCCCGCGGCTCGGACGCCGGGGTGAGGTCGAAGGCGGCCGACAGCGAGGTGAGGATCTCGTCGGCGGTGATCATCTTGTCCCGGCTCCAGCCGTGCTGGGCGTCGAGGGGCATCTGCTCGATGAAGCGCAGCTGGTAGCCGCGCTCGATGCACCAAGCGAGCAGCTCGGGGGCCTGGTCGTCGTTGACGCCGCGCAGGAGCACGGCGTTGACCTTGACCGGGCCGAGGCCGGCGGCCTCGGCGGCAGCGAGGCCCTCGACGACGTCGTCGAGGCGGTCGCGGCGGGTGATCTCGTGGAAGGACTCACGACGGACGCTGTCGAGGCTGACGTTGACCCGGTTCAGGCCGGCGTCGGCGAGCGCGCCCGCGGTGCGGGCCAGGCCGAGGGCGTTGGTCGTGATCGACATCTCGACGTCGGCAGCGAGCTCACGGACCTGCCGGACGATGTCGACCAGGCCGCGGCGCACCAGCGGCTCGCCGCCGGTGAAGCGCACCTCGTCGACCCCGAGCCGGCCCACGGCGACGCCGATCAGGCGGACGACCTCGTCGTCGGTGAGCTGGTCCTCGGTCGGCATCCAGTCGAGCCCCTCGGCCGGCATGCAGTAGGTGCAGCGCAGGTTGCAACGGTCGGTGAGCGACACCCGGAGGTCCGTCGCCACCCGTCCGTACTGGTCGACCAGGGGCTGCATGCACCCATCCTAGGCCGGTGGGCGGTTGGAAGCAGGCTGGTCCTACCGTTGTCGGGTGCGATCCTGGCTCGCCTCGTGGCGTTTCCTGCTCAGCAGGCGGTGGGTGCTCTTCTTCCTGGCGATCATCCTGCTCGGCTACGGGACGTGGTGGCTGGGCGAGTGGCAGTTCGGCCGGCTCGAGGACCGCCGGGAGCGCAACGAGGTGGTCGCGGCCAACGAGGACCGCGCCCCGGTGCCCGTCAGCGAGGTGCTCGCCCCGGGTCGCCCGGTGGCGAAGGACGACGAGTGGCGCCTGGTCTCCGCCCGCGGCGTGTACGACGTCGAGGACACCGTCGTGGTCCGCTACCGCACCCGCAGCGGCATGCCCGGGGTCGAGGTCGTGGTCCCGCTCGTCACCGCCGACGGGACCGCCGTCGTGGTCGACCGGGGCTGGTTCGCCACCGACGACCCGCAGATCGGTCCCGACGAGCTCCCCGCCCCACCCGCGGGCGAGGTGGCGATCACCGGCTGGGTCCGCGCCGACGGCGAGGGCGACAGCACCAAGGTCGTCGGCCGCTCGACCCGGGCGATCAGCAGCGAGCGGATCGGCGAGGCGATCGGCACCCCGGTGCTCACCGGCTTCGTCGCGCTCAAGGCGGAGGACCCGGAGCCGGAGGACGCCCTCGAGCCCGTCGAGCTCCCCGAGCTCGGCGAGGGGCCGCACTTCTTCTACGGCCTGCAGTGGTGGTTCTTCGGCGTCCTCGGGATCGGCGGGTTCGCCTACCTCGCGTGGGACGAGCGCAGGAACGGTCGCCGCGGCGAGCGGCGCCGCAAGGAACGGGCCCCCGGCCCGTTCTCACGCCGGCGCGAGGACCCGGCTCAGAGCCCGCGCGACATCCCGCCGTCGACGGGCACCATCACGCCGGACACGAACGAGGCCGCCGGGGACAGCACGAACGCCGCGACCCGGCCGAACTCCTCCGGCTGACCGTAGCGGCGCAGCGGGATCTGCGCCTCCGTCGCCGCCCGCGCCGCGTCCGCATCGCCCGTCGCGACGTCCAGCTCCGCGACGCGCTCGGTCGCGACCCGGCCCGGCAGCAGCCCGTTGACCCGGATCCCCCGCGGGCCGAGCTCGTCGGCGAGGTTCTTGGCGACCATCGCCAGGCCGGGCCGCAGGCCGTTGGAGATGGCCAGCCCGGGGATGGGCTGGCGCACGCTGGTGGACAGCACGAACGCGATCGAGCCGCCCTCGCCGAGCTCGGCGGCCGCCGTGCGCGCGAGCCGGACGGCGCCGAGGAAGACCGAGTCGAAGGCGGCGAGCCACTGCTCGTCGGTCATGTCGGTGACCTGGCCGCCCGGCGGTCCGCCGACGCTGACCAGCACGCCGTCGAGGCGCCCCCAGGCGTCCTTCGCGGCCGCGACCAGCCGCGCCGCTGCGTCGGGGTCGGCGTTGTCGGCCACCACCCCGGCGGCGCACCCGTCGCCGCCGATGCCTGCCAGCGCGGCGACCGCCTCGTCCACCGACTCCTGCCGGCGACCCGAGACCACCACCCGGGCGCCGTCGGCGACCAGCGCCTCCGCGGTCGCGCGACCGAGCCCGCGGGTCGCGCCGGTGAGCAGGTAGGCCCGCCCGTCGAGTCCGAGGTCCATCAGCTCGTCTCCATCGTTTCCGTCGTCTCCGTCGTCTCGGTCGTCTCGGTCGTCTCCAGCTCCTCCGCGACCCGCGAGACCGGTACGACGTCCGGTGCTCCCTTCCGCGCCGCGTCGGCCGTGTGGTCGTCGGGCTGCCGCTGCGACTCGCGCTCGGCCTCCACCCGCTTCAGGTAGTGCTCCAGCTCCCGGTTGGTCTGCTCGCCGTCCCACTGGAGGTAGCCGCGCACCAGCTCGGCCACGTGCGGGGCGGCCGCGACACCGCGGTCGAAGGTCTCGATCGAGATCCGCATCCGGCGGGTCAGCACGTCGTCGAGGTGCCGCGCGCCCTCGTGGGTAACGGCGTAGACGGCCTCGGCCTGCAGGTAGTCCTCGGCGCCGGGCAGCGGCTCGGCGAGGTCGGGCTCGGCGGCGATGATGTCGAGCACCTCGAGGACCAGCGAGCCGTACCTCTCCAGCAGGTGCTCGACGCGGTTGACCGCGAGCCCGGACTGCTGGGCGAGCGTGCGGCGCTGGTTCCACAGTGCGTGGAAGCCGTCGGCGCCCACGAGCGGGATGTTCTCGGTGACGCACGCGCCGACCTTGCGGCCGAGCACGTGCTCGAGGCCGTGCACGGCCTCGTCGACGGCGTCGGCAGCCATCACGCGGTAGGTCGTGTACTTGCCGCCGGCGACCACCACCAGGCCCGGCACGCTGTGGGCCACCGCGTGCTCGCGGGAGAGCTTGGACGTCGCCTCGGACTCGCCGGCGAGCAGGGGCCGGAGGCCGGCGTACACGCCCTCGACGTCGTCGCGGGTCAGTGGCACCTCGAGCACCCGGTTGACGTGGTCGAGCAGGTAGTCGATGTCGCTGGAGCTGGCCGCCGGGTGGTCCTTCGACAGCGACCAGTCGGTGTCGGTGGTGCCGATGATCCAGTGCCGCTTCCACGGGATCACGAACAGCACCGACTTCTCCGTGCGCAGGATCAGGCCGGTCTCGCCCCGGATGCGGTCGCGGGGCACGACGAGGTGGATGCCCTTGCTGGCGCGGACCTTGAACTGGCCGCGCTCGCGGGCCATGCCCTGGGTCTCGTCGGTCCACACGCCGGTCGCGTTGATGACCTGCGAGGCGCGGACGTCGAGCTGCTGGCCCGTCTCGAGGTCGACGACGGTGGCGCCGACGACCCGCTCGCTCTCCTTGAGCAGCCCGACGACGCGGGTGCGGGAGGCGACCGCGGCGCCGTAGGTCGCGGCGGTGCGGGCGAGGAACATCGTGTGCCGGGCGTCGTCGACCTGCGCGTCGTAGTAGCGGATCGCACCGACGAGCGCGTCCTTGCGCAGCGACGGGAACGCCTTGCGCGCCCCGTGGCGGGTGAGGTGGCGGTGCACGGGCATGCCGTCGCCGTAGCCGCTGGCCTTCGACATCGCGTCGTACATCGCGACCCCGGTGCCGGCGTACCAGCGCTCCCAGCCGCGTCCGTTGAGCGGGTAGAGGAAGGGCACCGGTCGCACCAGGTGCGGTGCGAGGCGCTGCATGAGCAGCCCGCGCTCCTTGAGCGCCTCCGCGACCAGCCGGAAGTCCATCATCTCCAGGTAGCGCAGGCCGCCGTGGATCAGCTTCGAGCTGCGGCTGGAGGTGCCGGAGGCGAAGTCGCGGGCCTCGACGAGGCCGACGGTCAGTCCGCGGGTGGCCGCGTCGAGCGCCGCGCCGGCCCCCACGACTCCCCCGCCGATCACCAGCACGTCGAGGTGCTGGGTGGCGAGCCGCTTGAGGGCGGCGCTGCGGGCGCGGGGCGAGAGGGCTGCGGGGTTCACGCGTCGACCTCCACCCAGTCGAGGGTCCGCTGGACGGCCTTCTGCCACTGCGCGTAGCCGGTGGCGCGCCGTTCCTCGTCCCAGTGCGGCTCCCAGCGGGTGTCCTCCTGCCAGTTCTCCCGCAGCTCGTCGGTGGAGGACCAGTAGCCGACGGACAGGCCGGCGGCGTAGGCCGCGCCGAGCGCGGTGGTCTCCGGCACGACCGGTCGGCTGACCGGCACGCCGAGGACGTCGGCCTGGATCTGCATGCAGAGGCTGTTGAGGGTCACTCCCCCGTCGACCTTGAGCACCTCGAGCTGCACCCCGGAGTCGGCGCACATCGCCTCGACGACGTCGCGTGACTGGTAGCAGATCGCCTCGAGGGTCGCCCTGGCGACGTGGGCGTTGGTGTTGTAGCGCGACAGCCCGACGATGGCGCCGCGGGCGTCGGAGCGCCAGTAGGGCGCGAACAGGCCGGAGAAGGCGGGCACGAAGTAGACCCCGCCGTTGTCCTCGACCTGGCGGGCGAGCGCCTCGGACTCGCTCGCCCCGCTGATGATCCCGAGCTGGTCGCGCAGCCACTGCACGGCCGACCCGGTGACGGCGATGGAGCCCTCGAGGGCGTAGACGCAGGGCTGGTCGCCCAGCTGGTAGGCCGGCGTGGTCAGCAGGCCGGCCTTCGAGCGGACGATCTCGGTGCCCGTGTTGAGCAGCATGAAGTTGCCGGTGCCGTAGGTGTTCTTCGCCTCGCCCGGTGCGAAGCAGACCTGGCCGACGGTCGCGGCCTGCTGGTCGCCGAGGATGCCGGTGATCGGGACCTCGCCGCCGAACGGACCGTTGCGCCGGGTCGTGCCGTAGGGCGTGGTCGCGGACGACTCCCGGATCTCGGGCAGCATCGCCCGGGGGATGCCGAAGAAGCCCAGTAGCTCGTCGTCCCACTGCAGGGTCTCGAGGTCCATCAGCATGGTGCGGCTGGCGTTGGTGACGTCGGTGACGTGCACGCCGCCGTCGACGCCGCCGGTGAGGTTCCACAGCACCCACGTGTCGGCCGTCCCGAAGAGTGCGTCGCCGCGCTCCGCCTTCTCCCGCACGCCGGGGACGTTCTCCAGGATCCACTGCAGCTTCCCGCCGGAGAAGTACGTCGCCGGGGGCAACCCGGCGCGGTGCCGGATGACGTCTCCCCGACCGTCACGGTCGAGGGCGGCCGCGATGGAGTCGGTGCGGGTGTCCTGCCAGACGATCGCGTTGTGCAGCGGTCGGCCGGACCTCCGGTCCCACACGATCGTGGTCTCGCGCTGGTTGGTGATGCCGACCGCGGCGAGGTCGGCGGCGTCGAGGCGCGCCTTCCCGAGCGCGGTCTGCACGACGGACGACGTGCGCTCCCAGATCTCGACGGGGTTGTGCTCGACCCACCCGGCCCGGGGCAGCACCTGCTGGTGCTCGAGCTGGTGCCGCGCGACCTCCCTGCCCTGGTGGTCGAACACCATGAACCGGGTGCTGGTGGTGCCCTGGTCGATGGCCCCCACGAACCGTGCCTGCGCCATGCGCCCACCCTACGGGCGCCGGGTGACGTCCCGGGGTCGTCTCGGGGACAATCCTGATGCAGGCCGTCGGTGCCGACTGGCAGGGTTGTGCCATGACGGTCGACGCCCCCACCCCCCAGACCACGCCGCCCGCCAGCCGGTACGCCGCGCGAGCCGTCGATCTGCACAAGGTCTACGGCTCCGGCGACTCCGAGGTCCGCGCGCTCGACGGTGTGTCCATCGACCTCGTGGCCGGCGAGTTCACCGCGATCATGGGCCCGTCCGGGTCCGGCAAGTCCACGCTGATGCACTGCCTGGCCGCGCTCGACACGCCCACCGCCGGCACCGTGCTGATCGGCGACACCGACCTGTCACGCCTCAAGGACAAGGCGCTCACGGCGCTGCGCCGCGACGACGTGGGGTTCGTGTTCCAGGCCTTCAACCTGGTGCCGACCCTGTCCGCGCAGGAGAACATCCTGCTCCCGCTCAGCCTGGCCGGGCGCAAGCCCGACCAGGGGTGGTTCGACACCGTCGTGGACACCGTCGGCCTGCGGGACCGGCTCGGCCACCGCCCCGCGGAGATGTCCGGCGGCCAGCAGCAGCGGGTGGCGTGCGCCCGCGCGCTGGTGAGCAAGCCCGAGATCGTCTTCGCCGACGAGCCGACCGGCAACCTCGACAGCACCTCCGGCGCCGAGGTGCTCTCGTTCCTGCGCCGCAGCGTCGACGAGTTCGGCCAGACCATCGTCATGGTCACCCACGACGCCGTCGCGGCGTCGTACTGCGACCGGGTGGTGTTCCTCGCCGACGGCCGCATCGTCGACGAGCTGCGCTCCCCCGACCGCGAGCAGATCCTCACCCACATGACCGAGCTGCAGGCGGCCGCGGCCCGCGGGAAGGCCTGACATGCTGCGGCTGACCCTGCGCAACCTGCTGGCGCGCAAGGTGCGCCTGCTGATGAGCGGCCTCGCGGTCGTCATCGGCGTGGCGTTCCTGTCCGGGGTGCTCGTCTTCAGCAACGGCCTGCAGGCCACCTTCGACGGGATCATCTACGGCTCCACGCCCAGCGGCGTGGTCCGCGCCCAGGACACCGACGAGTTCAGCGACGGCGTCGGCGGGCAGTCGGAGCTCGCGATGGGGCCGGAGACCGTCGCCGCGCTGGAGGAGCTGCCCGAGGTCGAGCGGGCCGACGGCGACATCGCCGCGCCAGGCATGAGCCTGCTCGCGAACGACGGCACCCTCGTCGGCGGCAGCGGCGCCCCGACGCTGGCGTTCAACTACCACGACGGCCCCAACATGGAGGGCGAGCAGATCCTCCTGCTCACCAGCGGCGAGTGGCCCACCGGCACGGACGAGATCGTCCTCGACGACGGCGCCGCGGACAAGGGTGACTACGAGATCGGCGACGAGGTGAAGCTGCTCGCACCCTTCGGCGTCCTCGAGCGGACGGCGACCCTCGTCGGGACCGCCGAGCTCAACGGTGGCGGCACGGCGGGCGCGACCCTGTTGGTCTTCTCGACCGAGGGAGCCCAGGACCTCTTCTTCCAGGGCAGGGACGTCTTCAACCGGATCAGCCTCACCCCGGCACCCGGCGTGACCCAGGAGGAGCTGCGCGACGCCGCGAGCGCGGTGCTGCCGGACGGCTTCGAGGCGGTCACCGGCGACGAGGTGGCCGAGGAGTCGCAGGACGCGGTCGGCAGCTTCCTCGACGTGATCACGACCTTCCTCACGGTGTTCGCGATCATCGCCGTCATCGTCGGCGGGTTCATCATCGTCAACACCTTCTCGATCCTGATCGCCCAGCGCACCCGTGAGCTGGCGCTGCTGCGTGCCCTCGGGTCGTCCCGTGGCCAGGTGATGCAGTCGGTGCTCGTCGAGGCGTTCGTGCTCGCCGTGGTGGCCTCGACGATCGCGATCGGGCTCGGCCTGCTCCTCGCCCGCGGCCTCGCCGCGCTGTTCCGCAGCGTCGGCCTCGACATCGCCGGCGACGCACTCGACCTGACCCTGCAGGCCACGCTGATCAGCTACCTGGTCGGCGTCGGGGTGACCATGGCGGCCGCCTGGCTGCCGGCGCGCCGTGCGGGCCGGGTCGCCCCCGTCGCCGCGATGCGGGCGGACTCCGCACCGGAGCGCGCATCGCTGCGCCGTCGTACCGTCATCGGCGGGGCGGTGCTGGCGATCGGCGCGGGCTTCGCGGTGGCCGGCATCGCCGACACCAACGCGCTGCTGATCGGCATCGGCGCGGTCCTGTGGATCCTCACGGTCGCCGCGATCAGCTCGGTGATCGGCAAGCCGGTCCTCGTCGCCTGCCGCGGCCTGTTCGCCGGCCTGTTCGGCACGACCGGGCGCCTCGCCGGCGAGAACGCGCTGCGCGACCCGCGGCGGACCGGTGCGACCGCGTCGGCGCTGATGATCGGGCTCGCCCTGGTGTCGACGATCGGTGTCCTGGCCGCCTCGCTCAACAAGTCGGTCGACGACGTCGTCGACGAGCAGTTCACCGCCGACCTGCTGGTGCAGAGCACGACCTTCCTGCCGTTCTCGACGGTGGTCGGTGACCGGATCGCCGAGGTCGACGGGGTCGGCACGATGAGCCGGCAGCAGCTCACGACGGCGCAGTACGACGACGACACCGTCTACCTCACCGGCACCGACGACGCCTTCACCTCGATCTACGACCTCGACGTCTTCGAGGGCACCACCGAGCTCGACGGCGACCAGGCGTTCGTGAGCAAGCGGTTCGTCGACGAGCACGACGTGGCCGTCGGCGACACCCTCGACCTCGCGTTCCAGGGCGGGAAGCAGCTGCGGCCCGAGGTCGTCGGGATCGTGGAGGACACCGAGGTCGCCTCCCAGGTGAACGTGCCGCTCAAGCAGCTGGCGAAGGCCGGCGTCCTGCGGCAGGACAGCGCCATCAGCATCCTGCTGGAGCCGGGCGCCGACACCGCGGAGGTGCGCGACGCCATCGACGAGGCGGCCGAGTCGGCGCCGATCGTCGGGGTCTACGACAAGCAGGAGTTCTCCGACGAGATCCGCGAGCAGGTCAACCAGCTGCTCTACATGATCTACGGCCTGCTCGCGCTGGCGATCGTCATCGCGGTGATCGGCATCGTGAACACCCTCGGCCTCAGCGTCATCGAGCGGACCCGTGAGATCGGCCTGCTGCGGGCCGTCGGCATGAGCCGCGCGAAGCTGCGCCGCATGGTGATGCTCGAGTCGGTCACCATCGCCGTGCTCGGTGCGATCCTCGGCATGGTGCTGGGCCTGGTCATCGGCGTGCTGCTCCAGCGGGCGCTGAAGGACGACCTCACCAGCCTCGGCCTGCCGGTCAGCCAGCTCGTGGTCTTCCTGCTGATCGCCATCGTCGTCGGCGTGCTCGCCGCGGTGGTGCCGGCGGTCCGGGCCGCCCGGCTCAACGTGCTGGACGCGATCGCCACCGAGTGAGACCCGGCCGTCGTGCCCGGTCCCGGCGAGCTGGTGGGGGCCGGGCCGCGGTCGTCAGGCCAGCGCGACCAGGTCGGCGTACTCCGGGTTCCAGAGGTCCTCGACACCGTCGGGGAGGATCAGCACGCGGTCCGGCTCCAGTGCGTGGACCGCGCCCTCGTCGTGGGTGACCAGCACGATCGCGCCCTCGTAGCGGCGGATCGCGTTGAGCACCTCCTCGCGGGAGGCCGGGTCGAGGTTGTTGGTCGGCTCGTCGAGGAGCAACACGTTGGCGGCGGAGACGACCAGCGAGGCCAGGGCCAGCCGGGTCTTCTCCCCGCCGGACAGCACGCCGGCGGGCTTGTGCACGTCGTCGCCGGAGAAGAGGAACGAGCCGAGCACGGAGCGGGCCTCGGTGTCGGTCAGCTGCGGCGCGGAGGACTGCATGTTCTCCAGCACCGTTCGGTGCACGTCGAGGGTCTCGTGCTCCTGCGCGTAGTAGCCGACCTTGAGCCCGTGCCCGGCGACGACCTCACCGGTGTCGGGCTTGTCGACGCCGGCGAGGATGCGCAGCATCGTGGTCTTGCCGGCGCCGTTGAGGCCGAGGATGACCACGCGCGAGCCCTTGTCGATGGCGAGGTCGACGGCGGTGAACACCTCGAGCGCGCCGTAGGACTTCGACAGGTCGTGCGCGGTGAGCGGCGTCTTGCCGCACGGTGCCGGGCTGGGGAACTTGATCGCGGCGACCTTGTCGGCCTGCCGCTCGCCCTCCACGCCCTCGAGCAGCCGCTCGGCACGCCGCAGCATCTGCTGCGCGGCGCTCGCCTTGGTGGCCTTGGCACGCATCTTGTTGGCCTGGTCGGTCAGCGTCTTCGCCTTGTTCTGCGCGTTCATCAGCTCGCGCTTGCGGCGGGCCTCGTCGGTCTCGCGCTGGGTGAGGTAGTTGCGCCACCCCATGTTGTAGACGTCGATGACGGCCCGGTTCGCGTCGAGGTGGTAGACCTTGTTGACGGTCTCCTCGAGCAGGTCGTTGTCGTGGGAGATCACGATGAAGCCGCCCTTGTAGGACTTCATCCAGTCGCGCAGCCAGAGGATCGAGTCGGCGTCGAGGTGGTTCGTCGGCTCGTCGAGGATCAGCACCTCGGCGCTCGAGAACAGGATCCGCGCCAGCTCGACGCGGCGCCGCTGGCCGCCGGAGAGCGTGCCGAGCGGCTGGTCCATCAGCCGGTCCGGGATGCCCAGGCTCTGCGCGATCTGGAGCGCCTCGGTCTCGGCCGCGTAGCCGCCGCCCGCGTCGAGCTCGTCCTGGGCGCGCTGGAACTTGCGGAACGCCTTGTCCCGCTCGTCCGGGTCGTCGGAGGCCATCGCGACCTCGGCGGCCCGCATCCGTCGTACGGCGTCGTCCAGCCCGCGGGCGGACAGGATCCGGTCGCGGACGAGGGTCTCCGGGTCCCCGACGCGCGGGTCCTGCGGGAGGTAGCCGAGCTCCCCGCTGTTGGTGACCGTGCCGCTGGCGGGCAGCACGTCGCCGGCGAGCACCTTGGTGAGGGTGGTCTTGCCGGCACCGTTGCGGCCGACGAGGCCGACCTTGTCGCCGGGGCCGACGCGGAAGCTGACGTTCTCCATGAGGAGCCGCGCACCGACGCGAACCTCGAGCTGGTGCACCGTGATCATGACGGGCGCGATTCTCCCACGCGGGTCTCGGCGCGCCCTAAACCGCGACGCGGTGCCCTAGGCTCCTGTCCGTGGTGCGATTCAATCCGAAGGCCCGCCTCGACCGTTCTCGGGTCCGCGACACCGGTTCCGGCGGTGGCGGTGGAGGGTTCGGCGGCAGCGGGATGCGCATCCCGATCCCGACCGGCCGCGGCGGCATCGGCGGGGTCGTCCTGCTGGTCGTCCTGTTCGTGGTGGCCCGGTGCGCCGGCATCGACCTCGGGCTCGGCGGCGGCGGTGGCGGCGGCCTCGGGGCGGCCTACTCGCCGTCACGGCTCAGCGACGCCGAGCAGGGCACCGACCGGTACGCCGGCTGCGAGACCGGCGAGGACGCCAACCGGTCCGCCGACTGCGCGCGGGTCGCGATCGAGAACTCCCTGACCGACTTCTGGTCCGGGCAGCGGGTGCGCGGCTGGCAGCCGATCTCGGCGCTCACCACCTTCTCCGGCAGCGTCTCGACGGCGTGCGGCCAGGCCAGCTCGGCCGTCGGTCCGTTCTACTGCCCTGCCGACCAGGGGATCTTCCTCGACACCTCGTTCTTCGACACCGTGCTCGAGCCGGAGCTCGGGGCGCCGGACGAGCCGTTCGTCGAGTTCTACGTGCTCGCCCACGAGTACGGGCACCACATCTCCAACCTCCAGGGCTTCATGAACCAGGTCCGCAGCCAGCAGGGCCCGACCAGCGACGCGACCCGCCTCGAGTTGCAGGCCGACTGCTACGCGGGCTTGTGGGCGCAGCACGCGACGACGACCGAGGACGCCGCCGGCCAGGTCCTCCTGCAGGAGCTGAGCAACGCCGACATCGAGAACGCCCTCAAGGCAGCGGCTGCCGTCGGCGACGATCACATCCAGCGCAAGACGCAGGGCCAGACCAACCCGGAGACGTGGAACCACGGCTCGTCCGCGCAGCGGATGCACTGGTTCCGCGTCGGCTACGAGGGCGGCGACGTCGCGGCCTGCGACACCTTCTCGGCGTCCGAGTCGGAGGTCCTCGGCCGCGGCTGAGCCCTCCCGGACGCGCCGACGCCCGGGGCCGGCTCAGAGCTCGAGCAGGGCCTCCATGTGCCCGAAGGTGCGCTGCAGCGCGCGCAGGTGCGGGGCGACGGCGGGGTGGCGGTACTTCGCGGCCAGCGCCCCCTCGCCCGTGGCGACCCGCGCCAGCGCCCACTCGGCGCGACTGAGCGCGGTGTAGACCGCGGTGACCTGGGCGCCGAGGACGACGGCGTCGCGATCCGCGACGCCGCCCGGCAGGCCGAGCAGGTAGGCGTCGAGCAGCGGCTCGAACTCCTCGCGCGACGACAGCGACAGGTAGCCCAGGTCGCCACCCACCGGGCCGTGGCCCAGGGTGCCCCAGTCGATGGCCAGCGCGTCGTCACCCTCGCGGCCCGGGAGGTTGAGCGCCGTCGGGTCGCCGTGCTGCGGCACCTGCGGGAGGCCGTCGAGCAGGGTGAGCATCACCTCGCGCCTGGTCCACAGGTGGTCGGCGACGTCGGCGACGGTCGTGCGGGCCAGCGTCGGCCAGCCGCCGTTGCGCGCCACGCGGTCCAGGCGGTCGCGCAGCAGGTCGGTGGCCAGGAACGTCGGGTGGCCGATCTGGGCTCCGGCGAACCGGCCGACGGACAGCGCCAGGAAGAGCCCGCTGGAGGCCGCGTCCTCCACCCAGTCGCGGGTGATGGTGACGCCCTCCTCGTCCTCCTCGACCGACGCCGGCGCCGACCGCAGGCCGGGCGTGCTGACGGTCAGGCCGGTCTCGAGCACGTCGGCCTCGCGGCGCCACCAGGCGACGTGGCTGCGGTCGGAGAGGATCGCCGGGTCGCCGGCCTGCGGTGCGCCGAGGCGCTTGACCACGACCGGCCGGCCACCGAGCGCGGTGCGCCACACACCGACGGTGGACGTCCCGGAACCTCCCGGGAGCGCCACCCAGTCGGGCTCGGGCTGCCACATGCTGCCGAAACTAGTGGATCGGGGCCCCTCGGGCGGGGATGTCCGGACGCCCGGGGAGGATGGGCACGTGCAGATCCAGGCCGACGACCCGCGCCGTCCCGACGTCCTCGCCCTGCTCGAGGAGCACCTCGCGGACATGTACGCCACCTCCCCCGCGGAGAGCGTGCACGCCCTCGACCCGGACGCCCTGGCCGCACCGGGCATCACCTTCTGGACCGCCCGCGACGACGGGGTGCTGCTCGGCTGCGCGGCGCTCAAGGTCGTCTCCGCCGGCCACGCCGAGCTCAAGTCGATGCGCACGGCGAGCACCGCCCGCCGTCGCGGCGTCGCCGCCCGCCTGCTCGACCACGTCCTGACCGAGGCCCGCGCGCAGGGCCACCGCCGGGTCAGCCTCGAGACGGGCACCGAGGACTACTTCGCAGCCGCGCGCACGCTCTACGCGACCCGCGGCTTCACCGAGTGCGGCCCGTTCGACGGCTACGTCCTCGACCCGCACAGCGTCTTCATGACGAAGGAGCTCTAGGGCGCTCCGGGCGCGTTCTCGACGTCGACCACGAGCGCCCCGGCGTCCGCCACCACCTTCTCGAGCACCGCGCGGCGCGGGTCGGGCACGGGGAACCACGGACCGACCACCCGCACCGGTGCGAGCCGCGGGTCGGCGAGCACCTCGGTCACGGCCGTGCGGTCACCGCCAGCCACGACGACGTCGACGCCGGCCAGGACGCGGGCCGCGTGGTCGGCCGCGGCCTCGAAGGCCTCCCGGGCCTGGTTGGCCCGGCGGCGGGCGAAGCGCTGCTGGGACTGTCCGCCGGCCTTGGTGCGGCCCTGGACATGGCGCTGGCCCGTCTTCGACGCCACCACGCTCCCCCGCTCGATGCGGGCCACCGCAAAGCCGCCCTTGCGCACCAGCAGGACCCCCCAGCCGGCGGGCGCCACGGCGGCAGCGGCGAGCGCGGCCGGATCGGGCGGTCCGTCGTACGGGCGGGAGAAGGGGAGGCGGACCACGAAGCGGGACCCGTCGGGCGCCGCGCCCCGGAGGGCGCCCTCGCCGACGACGAGGTCAGCTGTGCCGTGGGACGCCTCGAAGTTGGCGAGCCACCGCGGCCAGCGCGCGACGGGGACGAGGACCTCGGGCACGGGGCGACGCTACCGGGCGGACGCCGACCCGTCCCGACGAGAACGTGTTCTACCCTCCTGCCATGGCCAGGATGCACCCGTGCGAGCCCGTCGGGATCGACTTCGTCGACACCGCGCCCCACCGGTACGCGAACAGCGTGGAGCTCGCCGTCACCCCGGAGCAGCTCTTCGAGGTGCTCGCCGACGCCGACGCGTGGCCGCGCTGGGCGAGCGTGATCACGGGTGTGGAGTGGACGACGCCCGAGCCGCGCGGCGCCGGCACCCGCCGGACGGTGACGATGCGCGGCGGGCTGGTCGGCGACGAGGAGTTCCTCGCCTGGGACCCGCCGACGATGATGTCCTTCCGGTTCAACGAGTCCTCGACGCGGACCGTGCGCGCGTTCGCCGAGCGGTACGACGTCGTCCCCACGGCCGAGGGCTGCCGGCTGACCTGGACGCTCGCGCTCGACGTGCGCGGTCCGTCGCGGCTCGGCATGCCGCTGGGGCGACCCTTCCTGAACGCGGTCTTCAACCGCTTCCTGCGCAACCTGCGGCGCTACACCGACGAGCGGTTCGCGACCGTCCCCTGATCCGCTCGATCGGTCACGCGGTGGACGTTTCGGACCTACGATCGAGGCATGCTCCCCCGACGTCTGGGCGTCGCCCTGCTCCTGGTCGCCCTCTTCGCGCTGCCCGTGCCGGTCGCCGGCCACGCGGCCGCGCCGGCGCGGCTGACCTACACCTGGTCGGCCACGCCCTCACCGGTCGTGCTCAAGCTGGCGGACCGCAACGTGCGCCTGCAGCCGACCAGCTACTGCTGGCAGGGGCCGGCCGAGCAGGTCGATGGCGGGGAGATCAGCACGTCGGTGTGCGCACAGGGCCGCCAGCCCTCCGCCCGCGACCTGGTCACGGTGACCCGCCACGGCGCGATCCGGTTCTGGTTCGGCCGGCCCGGATGGCGGTGGAGCGCCCGGCTGACCAGCCTCGCGCACCCGCGCCGTGCTGCGTGCACGGTGCGGCGCACCCCCACCGCCGTTGCGCCGCGGCAGTTCGACATCAAGGCGCCGCGTTTCCGCGGGAAGTACCGCGTCCTCCTCGTCGGGCACGGCCCGGAGGGCGAGATGACCGTGAGCTTCGCCTGGAAGTACGGCAAGCGCCCGGGCCGCTGCTTCTAGCAGCCCGGGCGCCGGTGCGCGTCGGTCGGTCGGACCCTCGGGTCAGACGTTGAACCCGAGGGCGCGCAGCTGCTCGCGACCGTCGGGGGTGATCTTGTCGGGACCCCACGGCGGCATCCAGACCCAGTTGATCGCGACGTCGTTGACCAGGCCCTCGAGCGCCGAGTTGGTCTGGTCGGTGATGACGTCGGTCAGCGGGCACGCCGCGGAGGTCAGCGTCATGTCGAGCACGACGTTGGTGCCCTCGTCGACGTGGATGCCGTAGACCAGGCCCAGGTCGACGACGTTGATGCCGAGCTCGGGGTCGACGACGTCCTTCATCGCCTCCTCGATGTCGGCGAGCGCGACGCTCGACGACGCGTTGCTCGACGCACCCACGAGGGTGTCGGTGGCCTCGGGGACCTCGGGAAGATCGCTGTTGTCGCTCATGCCTTGTCTCCTTCGCCGGTGGCGGCACCGGTGACCCGGGCCGTCGCGTCCTTCCACGCCATCCAGGACAGCAGGGCGCACTTCACGCGTGCCGGGAACCTGGCGACGCCCGCGAAGGCGATGCCGTCCTCGAGCACCTCCTCGTCCGGCTCGATCGCGCCCTTGCCCTGCATGAGGGTGAGGAACTCCTGGTGGATCGCCATCGCCTCGTCGACGCCCTTGCCGACCACGAGGTCGTGCAGCACGGACGCGGAGGCCTGCGAGATCGAGCAGCCGACCGCGTCGTACGACACGTCGTCGACGACTCCGTCGGCCAGGTGCACGCGCAGGGTCACCTCGTCGCCGCAGGTGGGGTTGACGTGGTGGACCTCCGCGGTGCCGGCCGCGTCGGCGTCACCGCGCAGCCCCTTGCCGTGGGGGTTCTTGTAGTGGTCGAGGATGATCTCCTGGTAGAGGGCATCCAGGTCCTGGCCGTTCGCGGTGCTCATCGTCAGTCCAACTTGAAGTAGGAGCGGGTGTATTCCAGCGCCTCGACGAGGGCGTCGATCTCGCGCGGCTCGGTGTAGAGGTACGACGACATCCGCGTCGAGCTCTGCACGCCGAAGCGCGCGTGCGCCGGCTTCGCGCAGTGGTGCCCGGCACGCACGGCGACGCCGCGGCTGTCGAGCACCTGCGCGATGTCGTGCGGGTGCACACCCTCGACCTCGAACGAGATCGCTCCCCCGCGCCGGGTGGCGTCCAGCGGGCCGAGGACCGTGAGGCCCTTGACCGACTGCAGGCCCTCGAGCGCGTAGGCGGTGATCGCCTGCTCGTGGCGGTGGATCGCCTCCATCCCGACGTGGCCGAGGTAGTCGACGGCCGCGCCGAGGCCGACGGCCTCGACGATCGGCGGCGTGCCGGCCTCGAACTTGTGCGGGATGCCGGCGTAGGTCGAGACGTCCATCCGGACGGTCTCGATCATCTCGCCACCACCGAGGAAGGGCGGGAGCACGTCGAGCACGGCCCGCGAGCCCCAGAGCACGCCGATGCCGGTCGGGCCGACGACCTTGTGGCCGGTGAAGGCCAGCAGGTCGGGACGCTCCTCGGCCGGCATGGCCGCCAGGTCGATCGGCAGCTGCGGCGCCGCCTGCGAGGCGTCGACGACGACGAGTGCGCCGACGGCGTGCGCCTTGCGGGTGATCTCCGCGATCGGGTTGATCGTGCCGAGCATGTTCGACACCCAGGTCAGCGACACGACCTTCGTGCGCTCGGTGATGAGCTCGTCGATCGCCGACAGGTCGAGCTGGCCGTCGTCGGTGAGGCCGAACCACCGCAGCGTCGCGCCGGTGCGCTGCGTGAGCAGCTGCCACGGCACGATGTTGGAGTGGTGCTCCATCTCCGTGATGACCACCTCGTCACCGGGGCCCACCTGCCGGTCCCCCGGCCAGGCCAGGGTGTTCGCGACCAGGTTGAGCGCCTCGGAGGCGTTCTTCGTGAAGATCACCTCGTCCCGCTCCGGGGCGCCGATGAAGGCCGCGACCTTGTCGCGCGCCGCCTCGAACGCCTCGGTGGACTCGGCGCCGAGCTGGTGCATCGCCCGCGCGATGTTCGCGTTGTGCCGCTCGAGGTGGTCGACCATCGTGTCGATCACCACCTGCGGCTTCTGCGAGGTGTTCGCGCTGTCGAGGTAGACCAGCGGCAACCCGCCCGCGAGCGTGCGCTCGAGGATCGGGAAGTCCTTGCGGATGACCGCCAGCTCGGGGAGCAGACCCTCCAGGGTCATGATCAGACCGCCGCCTCGAGGAAGCGCTCGTAACCGTTGGCCTCCAGCTCCTCGGCCAGCTCGGGACCGCCGGACTCGGCGACCTTGCCGGCGACGAACACGTGCACGTGGTCGGGCTTGATGTAGCGCAGGATCCGCGTGTAGTGCGTGATCAGCAGGACGCCCTTGCCCTCGCGCTCACGGAAGCGGTTGACGCCCGCGGAGACGACCTTGAGC
Source organism: Nocardioides sp. J54 (assembly GCF_000519005.1). GTDB lineage: Bacteria > Actinomycetota > Actinomycetes > Propionibacteriales > Nocardioidaceae > Nocardioides. Next base: position 56,579 of record NZ_JAER01000002.1, read on the forward strand.
GCGTCGATGTCGAGGCCGGAGTCGGTCTCGTCGAGGATCGCGACCTTCGGGTCGAGCAGGTCGAGCTGGGCGATCTCGTGGCGCTTCTTCTCACCACCGGAGAAGCCCTCGTTGACCGAGCGCTGCGAGAAGGAGGCGTCGAGGTTCATCCGCTCCATCGCGCCGTTGACCTCCTTGACCCACGTGCGCAGCTTGGGGGCCTCGCCGTCGATCGCGGTCTTGGCGGTGCGCAGGAAGTTGGCCACCGAGACGCCGGGGACCTCGACGGGGTACTGCATCGCGAGGAACAGGCCGGCGCGGGCGCGCTCGTCGACGGACATCTCGAGGACGTCCTCGCCGTCGAGGGTGACGGTGCCGCCGGTGATCTCGTAGCGCGGGTGGCCCGCGATCGAGTACGCCAGCGTCGACTTGCCGGAGCCGTTGGGGCCCATGATCGCGTGCGTCTCGCCGTCCTTGATGGTCAGCGTGACGCCCTTGAGGATCTCCTTGGGTCCGTCCTCGGTCTGGACCTGGACCTGCAGGTCCTTGATCTCGAGCGTGCTCATGAAGGGGTGACTCCGTTCAGGGTGGTCTCCACGTCGACGTAGACGTCGCCGTCGCGGACTTCGACAGGGAAGGTGGCCACCGGCTCGGTGGCCGGCAGGCAGGTGGGCTTGCCGGTGCGCAGGTCGAAGGTCGACCCGTGCAGCCAGCACTCGATGGTGCAGTCGGCGACCTCGCCCTCGCTCAGCGGGACGGCCGCGTGCGAGCAGAGGTCCTGCAGCGCGTAGACGTCGTCGCCGTCGCGGGCGATCGCCACGTCGTACCGGTCGATCGTGACCCCGAGGGCCTCGTCGGCAGGTACGTCGGCGAGCGCGCAGGCGCGTTCGAAGGTCATGCGAGCTCCAGGTCCGCCAGGACGTGGCGCTGGAGCTCCTCCTCGACCTGCGCCGACAGCTTCTCGGCGAGCTCGGGGACGGTGACCTTGCGGATCAGGTCGTCGAAGAAGCCGCGCACGACCAGCTTGCGGGCCTCGGCCTCGCTGATGCCGCGCGAGCGGAGGTAGAAGAGCTGGTTGTCGTCGAAGCGGCCGACCGCCGACGCGTGGCCGGCGCCCTCGATCTCGCCCGTCTCGATCTCCAGGTTCGGCACCGAGTCGGCCTGGCAGCCGTCGGTGAGCACGAGGTTGCGGTTCTCCTCGTAGGTCTCGATGCCTTCCGCGACCTTGCGGATCAGCACGTTGCCGATCCACACGGTGTGCGCCTTCTCGCCCTGCAGCGCGCCCTTGTAGACGACGTTGGAGGTCGTCTTCGGGGCGTTGTGGTCGACGAACAGCCGGTGCTCGAAGTGCTGGCCGGCGTCGGCGAAGTAGAGCCCGAAGAGCTCGGCCGTGCCGCCGGGGCCGGCGTAGTCGACGTTGGTGCTGGTGCGCACCAGGTCGCCACCGAGGGTGAACTCGAACTGGCGCAGCGTCGCGTCGCGGCCCACGCGGGCGTTGATCTGCTCGGCGTGCACGGCGTCGTCGGCCCAGTCGTTGACGTGGACCAGGTCGAGCTGGGCACCGTCGCCGAGCAGGACCGTGGTGAAGCCGTTGTAGGTCGTGCTGCCGGAGTGCTCGACGAGCACGACGGCGCGCGCGTGGCGGCCGACACGGATCACGACGCGGCCCGCCACGGCCTCCTCGGTCCCGGTCCCGTGCAGCTGCACGCGCACGGGCTCGGTGACGTCGGCCTCGGCGGCGACGTCGAGCAGCACCGCGCTGCCGGCGTTCCTCGCCGCGAGGGCACCGAGCCGGTCGAAGGGCGCCGTGCCGCCGAGGGCGGACGCCTCCTCGAGCGAGAGCTCGCTCAGCGTGACACCGTCGGGCAGCTCGAGCTTGCGCTCGAGCGAACCGGCGGCGGGGGTGTCCTCCAGCAGGCCACGGAGACGCTTGAGCGGGGTGAACCGCCAGATCTCCTCACGACCGGTCGGCGTCGGGTGCGCCTCGAGGTCGTAGGTCGGCTCCGGGTGGAGGTGGGACTCGACGTGCTCCTGCTCCAGGGCGTCGCTGACAACAGCGGCGGTCACCCAACCGCTCCTTCCATCTGCAGTTCGATCAGGCGGTTCAGCTCGAGGGCGTACTCCATGGGGAGCTCCTTCGCGATCGGCTCGACGAAGCCGCGCACGATCATCGCCATCGCCTCGTCCTCCTCCATGCCGCGCGACATGAGGTAGAACAGCTGGTCGTCGGACACCTTCGAGACGGACGCCTCGTGGCCCATCGACACGTCGTCCTCGCGGATGTCGACGTACGGGTAGGTGTCGGACCGGCTGATCTGGTCGACCAGCAGCGCGTCGCACAGCACGTTGGACTTCGAGCCGTGGGCGCCCTCGTTGACCTGGATCAGGCCGCGGTACGACGTCCGGCCGCCGCCGCGGGCGACCGACTTCGACAGGATCGAGCTCGACGTGTTCGGCGCGGCGTGGACCATCTTGGCGCCGGCGTCCTGGTGCTGGCCCTCGCCCGCGAACGCGATCGAGAGGGTCTCGCCCTTGGCGTGCTCGCCCATCAGGTAGACGGCGGGGTACTTCATCGTGACCTTGGAGCCGATGTTGCCGTCGACCCACTCCATCGTCGCGCCGGCCTCGCAGACCGCGCGCTTGGTGACGAGGTTGTAGACGTTGTTCGACCAGTTCTGGATGGTCGTGTAGCGGCAGCGGCCGCCCTTCTTCACGATGATCTCGACGACCGCGGAGTGCAGCGAGTCGGAGCTGTAGATCGGCGCGGTGCAACCCTCGACGTAGTGCACGTAGGCGTCCTCGTCGACGATGATCAGGGTCCGCTCGAACTGGCCCATGTTCTCGGTGTTGATCCGGAAGTAGGCCTGGAGCGGGATGTCGACGTGGACACCCTTGGGCACGTAGATGAACGAGCCGCCCGACCACACCGCGGTGTTCAGCGCGGAGAACTTGTTGTCGCCGACGGGGATGACGGTGCCGAAGTACTCCTTGAAGAGGTCCTCGTGCTCCTTCAGCGCGGTGTCGGTGTCGAGGAAGATCACGCCCTGCTCCTCCAGGTCCTCGCGGATCTGGTGGTAGACGACCTCGGACTCGTACTGCGCGGCGACACCGGCGACCAGGCGCTGCTTCTCCGCCTCCGGGATGCCGAGCTTGTCGTAGGTGTTCTTGATGTCCTCGGGCAGGTCCTCCCAGCTCTGGGCCTGCTTCTCGGTGGACCGCACGAAGTACTTGATGTTGTCGAAGTCGATGTCCGACAGGTCCGAGCCCCACGTGGGCATGGGCTTGCGGTCGAAGAGCTTCAGGCCCTTCAGGCGCAGGTCCAGCATCCAGCCCGGCTCGCTCTTCTTGTCCGAGATGTCGCGGACGACGTCCTCGTTGAGGCCGCGCTTCGCGTTGGCGCCGACGTCGTTCTTGTCGGCCCAGCCGAACTCGTACCGACCGATGCCCTTGAGCTCGGGGTTCAGTTCTTCGATCGAGGTCATGTGGTGACCTGCTCCTTCTTGTTGAGGCCTGCGTCGGGGATGCACGTCGTGCACACCCCGTCACCGTGGGCGATGGTGGCCAGTCGCTGGACATGGGTGCCGAGCACGCGGCTGATCGCCTCGGTCTCGGCCTCGCACAGCTGGGGGAACTCGTGGGCGACGTGGGAGACCGGGCAGTGCTGCTGGCACAGCTGCTCCCCCACGACCGGCAGCTCGCGGACCGTGGCGGCGTACCCCTCGTCGGAGAACACCAGGGCCAGGACCTCAGCCGGCGAGGCCTCGGGGTGCGCGGCGCGCACCTCGGGGAACTTCCTCTCGATGAAGGCGGCCCGTCGCTCGGCGAACGCCTTCACCGCCTCCGACCCGCCGGTCTCGGCCAGGAAGCGAAGAGCCTCCGTCGCGAGGTCGTCGTACTTCTGGTCGAAGGCGTCGCGACCGTGCTCGGTGAGCGCGAACACCTTGGCCGGCCGACCACGTCCGCGCGAACCCACCGGCCGGGGGTCGCGGGCGACGACGGAGCCCTCCGCGACCAGCTGGTCGAGGTGGCGCCGCACGGCCGCCGGGGTCAGCTCGAGGCGCTCGGCGAGGGCCGCCGCGGTGGACGGTCCGTTCTCGAGGATCGACCGGGCGACGCGCTGACGCGTCGGCAGGTCGGTCTCGGTCGCCATTTCCACAACACAAGTGTGCCGATATTGCCGGAGCCCGTTCAAGCAAGGTCACCCTTACCCGAAGCGTCCCGGTGACGCGGCTCACACTCCGGCCCCCGGGCGGGACGTCGTTCGCGGCTCAGGGCCGCCGCGAGGGACGGGTCGCGCGCAGCCAGGCCAGCCCGGCGAAGGGCAGCACGAGGGGCAGGAAGCCGTAGCCCTGCCCGAAGTGCGACCAGACCGTCTTGTCGTGGAACAACCCGTCGTCGAGGTAGCTCCACGTGCCGACCGCGAGCACGCCGACCAGCTCGACGGAGACCGCGGCGGCGGCGACCCGCCACCCGGTGCGCCCGCCGACGAGCAGGCAGGTCGTGGCGCCGAGGTAGATCACCGCGGCGAGCAGCGACAGCCAGTACGGCACCTTGCCCGCGTCGTCGCCGAGCTGGACCGCTGAGCGACCGGTCGCGGCGACCGCGAAGATGCCGTAGACGAAGACCAGGGCCCGGCCCCAGCCCTCCGCGAGCGGGCGGTCCGGGGCGGAGGAGGTCGTCGGCTCAGCCACGGGCGGTCCAGATGTCCCAGAGCCGGGTCTCGAGCCCGGCGACGGTCGCGACGGCGAGCAGCAGGATCGTCGTACCGACCCGGGAGCGCTCGGCGAGCGAGAAGAAGGCGCCGACGACGGGGACCACCGCGACGGTGACCAGGTAGCTCACGAAGACGGTGCCCTCGACGTCGCGGTCGGTCCGGCCGAGCGCCACGCACCCCGCGACGAGCTGCGCGAGCACCGCCAGCTGGAGCACGCCGGCGCCGATGTAGTGCGCGTCCTGCGCCGCCCGGTCACGGACCAGGTCCACCACGAGCAGCAGGGCGACCACGCCGCTGATGGCGAGGATCACGCCGAAGGACCATCCAGTCACGGCCGCCAGCGTAGAGCCGCAGGTCGGGTCCTACACTCGCCGGGTGCCTGTTGGTGGTCCTGCTGTGCTCGTCGACGGGCTCGTGATGCGGTACGGCGACCGCACCGCCGTCGACGGTCTCTCGTTCGAGGTCGAGGCGCACACCGTCACCGCGGTCCTCGGCCCCAACGGCGCCGGGAAGACCACGACCCTCGAGACCTGCGAGGGCTATCGCCGCCCACAGGCCGGCACCGTCCGCGTGCTCGGACTCGACCCGGTCCGCCAGCGACAGGACCTGCTGCCCCGCATCGGGGTCATGCTGCAGGCCGGCGGGGCGTGGAGCGGCGCCCGCGCCGACGAGATGCTGCGCCACTTCGCCCGGCTGCACGCCAACCCGCTCCCGACCGACGTCCTCGTCGAGCGGCTCGCGCTGCACGAGTGCGGCCGCACGCCGTACCGGCGGCTCTCCGGTGGCCAGCAGCAGCGCCTCGGCCTCGCCCTGGCCCTCATCGGGCGTCCCGAGCTGGTCTTCGTCGACGAGCCCACGGCCGGGCTGGACCCGCAGATCCGCCGCGGCGTGTGGGAGCTGCTCGAGGAGCTGCGCGCGGACGGGGTCACGGTCGTGCTCACGACCCACTACCTGGAGGAGGCCGAGCGGCTCGCGGACAAGGTCCACATCCTCGACCAGGGCCGGCTGGTGGCCAGCGGATCGCCGCTCGAGCTCACCCGCGGCGGCACCGTCGCGACGATCCGGCTCGTGGTGACCCAGCCGTTCCCGGCCGGCGCTCCCGAGGCGCTCGCCCGAGCGCTCGGCGACACCACCGAGCTCACCGTCCTCGACCCGCTCAGCCTCCAGGTCTCCGGGCCGGCGGACGGCACGACGCTGGCCACCGTCGCCGCGTGGTGCGCCGACCACGACGTGCTCCCCGAGTCGCTCTCGCTGGGCCAGCGCAATCTCGAGGACGTCTTCCTCGAGCTCACCGGGCGGGAGGACCTGCGATGAGCCCCGACATCGGAGCCCCCGCGGGCTCGGGCACCTTCGCCCCTGCGCCCGGCGCCGCCCCCGTGGCCCGGCAGCTGCTGACCCAGGCCGGGATGGAGGCGCGGCTGATGCTGCGCAACGGTGAGCAGCTGCTGCTCGCCGTCGTCATCCCGGTCATCGTCCTCGTCGGCGCCGTCCGCAGCGCGGACCGCCTCGACCTGGGCATCGACGGCCGCCCGGTCGACGTCCTCACCCCCGGCGTGCTCGCCCTCGCGGTGATGTCGACGGCCTTCACCTCGCTGGCGATCGCCACCGGGTTCGAGCGCAGGTACGGCGTCCTCAAGCGCCTCGGCACCGCTCCCCTCTCGCGCACCACCCTGCTCGGCGGCAAGGTCGCGGCACTCCTGGCCGTCGAGGTCGTGCAGTTCGTCGTGATCGGCGGCGTCGGCCTCGCTCTCGGCTGGGACGGCCCGGACGGTTTCGTCGGCGTGCTCGCCGTGGTGCTCGCGGCCCTGTGCGGGACCGCCGCGTTCGCCTCCCTCGGCATGCTGATCGCCGGCACCCTGCGGGCCGAGGCGACGCTGGCCGCCGCCAACCTCGTCTACCTGCTCCTGCTCGCCGGCGGTGCCGTGATCCTGCCCGTCAGCACGTACGGTGGCCTCGGGGAGGTCGTGCAGTGGCTCCCCTCGGGCGCGCTCGGCGAGGCCATGCGGAGCGCCAGCGACGGCGTCGTGGCCGTCCGCGACCTGCTCGTGCTGGTCGCGTGGGCCGCCGTCGGCTCCGTCCTGACCGCCCGCACCTTCCAGTGGGAGTGACCGTGACCACCTCGACCGAGAGCCGCCTGTCGGGCATCCAGCGCGCCCTGGGCGACCGCCTGGTGCCCCTCGCCTGGGCGAACCTCGTCGCCAACATCGGCATCGTCGTCACCGGCGGTGCCGTCCGCCTCACCGGCTCCGGCCTCGGCTGCCCGACCTGGCCCAAGTGCACCGACGAGTCCTACCTGCCCCACGGTGAGCTCGGCCTGCACGGCGCCATCGAGTTCGGCAACCGGCTGCTGACCTACGTCCTGGTCGCCATCGCCGTCGCCTGCTGGTTCGCAGCCCGCGCCCGCGCAGCCGAGCACCCCCTCGCCGTACGGCTGTCCACGATCATCGCGCTCGGCATCCCCGCCCAGGCGGTGCTGGGCGGCATCACGGTCCTCACCGACCTCAACCCGTGGATCGTCGCCGGGCACCTCCTGGTGTCGATGGCGATCGTCGGCGTCTGCGTCCTGCTGATCGACCACGTCAACGGCCCCACCCGCGCCTCCTCGCCGCTCCCGGTACGCCGCCTGTCCGCCGCCCTGTTCACCGTCGGCTGGGCGGTCCTCTACCTCGGCACCGTCGTCACCGGCTCCGGCCCCCACTCCGGCGACCTCGACTCCCGGCGCACCGGCCTGGACCCGCAGGTCATGTCCCACGTCCACGCCTGGGTGGTCTACCTGCTGGTCGCCCTGACTCTGGTCGTGCTCTGGCAGTCGCGCCGCCTCGGCCTGCTCACCCTCTTCCGCGCCGCCCGCCTCCTGCTCGTCATCGAGCTGCTCCAGGGCGCCATCGGCTTCTGGCAGTACTTCACCGACCTCCCCGAGCTCCTCGTCGGCATCCACATGCTCGGCGCCGGCGCGACCTCGGCGGGGATCACCTGGGTGCTGCTCGCCACCCGCGCCCGCCGCTGAGGGGGCTCGTCGCACCTCCGGGAGCTGCGGGTTGGTCCCAAACCGCAACAATTCGGGGTCGGGCCCTGTAGTTCCTGCCCAATCGTGGGGGTCGGTCTGCTGGGCAGGGTTGGTTTCCGGGCCGGGTGGTGGCGGTACCTCCCGCCAGCTCCTCCGCGGGGCTCGGAGCGGGACCCCACCGCCGGCGTCACTGACTCCGCTGCGTGCGCGGGACCTGGCCCCGACGCCGACGGCACCCCGACATCGCCCCGCGGGGGCCCGGCTCCCGGCACCGCCCCCACCCGGCCACTCCCGGGGTCTGGGGTCTGTCGTTTGGTCCCAAACCGCAGGTTTCCGGGCTCTGGAGCTGTAGTTCCTGCCCGATCGCGGGACATCAGCCGCGAACGCACCCTGGGGCCTGCCGCCAGGCGGAGGCAGGTCCTACGGAAGCCAACTGCGCGCGCGGCAGCGCGCCGCCCTCGACGGGCGACACGCTCGCGCCATCCGATAGGGCTTGCCGCCAGGCGGAGGCAGGTCCTACGGAAGCCAACTGCGCGCGCGGCAGCGCGCCGCCCTCGACAGGCGACACGCTCGCGCAATCGGCTCAGAACAGCAGCGGGTCGATCGCGACGGCCACGAACAGCAGGCTGAGGTAGAGGTTCGAAGCGTGGAAGAGCTTCATCGGCTGCAGCACGCTGAGCTCGTTCGAGTCCTTGGCCCGGCGGTGCAGGGCGTGGGCCTGGGCGAGGAAGATCGCGCCGAGGACGCCGGCGACGACCGGGTAGACGACGCCGGTCTCGGCGACGGGCCACAGCACCAGCGAGGTCGCGACCATCACCCAGCTGTAGACGACGATCTGGAAGGCCACCGAGCGGGCGGGCTTCACGACCGGGAGCATCGGGACGTCGACCTGGGCGTAGTCCTCGCGGTAGCGCAGGGCGAGGGCCCAGGTGTGCGGCGGCGTCCAGAAGAAGACGACGAGGAAGAGCACGATCGGGACCCACGACAGCTCGCCGGTGACGGCGGTCCAGCCGATGAGGGCCGGGAAGCAGCCGGCGATGCCGCCCCAGACGATGTTCTGGGTGGTCCGCCGCTTGAGCAGCATCGTGTAGACGAAGACGTAGAACGCGTTGGCGCTGACCGACAGGACGGCCGAGAGGGTGTTGACCCAGACGGCGAGGATCACGGTCGAGGCGACGCCGAGGACGGTGCCGAACACGAGAGCGGCGGCCGGGGTGACGATGTGGCGCGGCAGCGCCCGGCGCCGGGTACGACGCATCTGCTCGTCGATGTCACGGTCGTAGACGCAGTTGAACACCGAGGCGGAGCCGGCGGAGAGCGTCCCGCCGACGACGGTGGCCAGGACCAGGCCGAGCTCGGGGACGCCGCGCGCTGCGAAGAACATCACCGGGACGGTGGTCAGCAGCAGGAGCTCGATGACCCGGGGCTTGGTGAGCCCGACGTACGCCATGACGACGTCGCGGAAGGTCTTCGGGGTCCCTGCGTCGTCGGCCAGCAGCTCGCGGCTGGTGGGGTCGACGTAGGTCACTACCGTTCCTCGCAGGATGGGGTCGAAGCGTGTCGAGTGTAGCCCCAAGCAGCCCTGTCCGCCGCACCCGGCCAGTGTCGGGTACGACACCGTGCTCGGTAGGCTCGGAGCCATGATCCCGGAGCTGGACTGGACCGACCTCGACCGCAAGGCCGTCGACACCGCACGCGTGCTGGCCATGGACGCCGTGCAGAAGGTCGGGAACGGCCACCCCGGCACCGCGATGAGCCTCGCCCCGGCGGCGTACCTGCTGTTCCAGAAGGTGATGCGCCACGACCCCGCCGACCCGGACTGGATGGCCCGCGACCGCTTCGTGCTGAGCGCCGGCCACAGCTCGATCACGCTGTACACGCAGCTCTACCTCGGCGGCTTCGGGCTGGAGCTCTCGGACCTGCAGACCCTGCGCACCTGGGGCTCGAAGACCCCGGGCCACCCCGAGTTCGGGCACACCGCCGGCGTCGAGGTGACCACCGGGCCGCTCGGCCAGGGCATCTCCAACGCGGTCGGCATGGCGATGGCCGCCCGCCGCGAGCGCGGCCTGCTCGACCCCGAGGCCGGCGACGGCGAGTCGATCTTCGACCACAACATCTACGTCATCGCCTCCGACGGTGACCTCGAGGAGGGCGTGAGCAGCGAGGCGTCGTCCATCGCGGGCACGCAGGAGCTCGGCAACCTCACGGTCATCTACGACGCCAACCGGATCTCGATCGAGGGCGACACCCACATCGCGTTCAACGAGGACGTGGCGAAGCGCTACGAGGCCTACGGCTGGCACGTGCAGACGGTGGACTGGACCGGCACCGACCACTCCGACCTCGCGAACTACGAGGAGGACGTCCCGGCGCTGCACGCCGCGCTGAAGGCGGCCGCCGAGGTCACCGACAAGCCGTCGATGATCGTCCTCAAGACGGTCATCGCCTGGCCGGCCCCGAACGCGCAGAACACCGAGGCCGCCCACGGCTCGGCGCTCGGCGCCGAGGAGGTCGCGGCGACCAAGGAGATCCTCGGGTTCGACCCGGGGAAGGACTTCGAAGTCCCCGAGGACGTGCTGGCGCACACCCGCGGCCTGGTCGAGCGCGGCAAGAAGTGGGCCGCCGAGTGGAACCAGCGGTACGACGCGTGGGCGGCCGCCCACCCCGAGGGCGCCGCGCTGCTCGCCCGGATGAAGGAGCGGGCCCTGCCCGAGGGCCTCGAGGCCGCGCTGCCGACGTTCGAGGCGGACGCCAAGGGCGTGGCCACCCGCGCCGCGTCCGGCAAGGTCATCAACGCGATCGCCCCGGTCATGCCGGAGCTGTGGGGCGGCTCGGCCGACCTCGCCGGCTCGAACAACACGACCATCAAGGACGCGCCGTCCTTCCTGCCGACCGACCGCTCCGTCGAGGAGTGGCAGGGCGACCCCTACCAGGGCCGCGTGATCCACTTCGGCATCCGCGAGCACGGCATGGGCGCGATCATGAACGGCATCGCTGTCCACGGCGGCACCCGCGTCTTCGGCGGCACCTTCCTCACGTTCTCGGACTACATGCGCGGCGCGGTCCGCGTCGCGGCGCTGATGAAGGCGCCGGTCGTCTACGTCTGGACGCACGACTCCATCGGCCTCGGCGAGGACGGCCCGACCCACCAGCCGATCGAGCACCTCTGGGCGCTGCGCGGCATCCCGGGCCTCGACATCGTCCGCCCCGCGGACGCCAACGAGGTCGCGGCAGCGTGGCTCCAGGTGCTGCGCAACACCGACCGCCCGGCCGGCCTGGTCCTGAGCCGCCAGAACGTCCCGGTCTTCCCGCGGGGCACCGACGGCTTCGCCTCCACGGATGACGTCGCCAAGGGTGGGTACGTCCTGCTCGACGCCGAGGGCGGCGAGCCCGACGTCGTCCTGCTGGCCACCGGCTCCGAGGTCCAGCTCGCCGTCACCGCCCGCGAGCAGCTCGCGGCCGAGGGCGTGCAGGCGCGCGTCGTGTCGCTCCCCTGCCTCGAGTGGTTCGAGGAGCAGACCCAGGCCTACCGCGACTCGGTGATCCCGCCGACCGTGAAGGCCCGGGTCTCGGTCGAGGCGGGCAGCCGCACCGGCTGGCGCGAGTATGTCGGCGACGCCGGCCGGATCGTGAGCATCGACCACTACGGTGCGAGCGCCGACGCCGGCACGCTGTTCCGCGAGTTCGGTTTCACCCCCGAGGCAGTCGCCCAGGCCGCCCGGGAGAGCATCAGCGCCGCATCGCTCTGACCACCGTCGGATCGGTGCAGTGACCACCACTCTCACGAGGAGGATCCATGACTGACCGATTGAAGGCGCTCGCCGACGCGGGCGTGTCCATCTGGCTCGACGACCTTTCCAGGGAGCGCATCGAGACCGGCAACCTGGCCGAGCTCGTCGAGGGCTCCTCCGTCGTGGGCGTCACCACCAACCCGACGATCTTCGCCAGCGCGATCGCCGACGGCGAGCGGTACGACGAGCAGGTCCGTGGCCTGGTCGCCGACGGCGCCGACGTGGACAAGGTGATCTTCGAGCTCACCACCGACGACGTGCGCAACGCCTGCGACGTGCTCGCGCCGGTCGCCGAGCGCACGAAGGACGACGGCCGGGTCTCGATCGAGGTCGAGCCCGACCTGGCGAACGACACCGACGCGACGGTCGCGTCCGCGAAGGCGCTGTGGAAGGCGGTCGACCGCCCCAACGCGCTGATCAAGATCCCGGCGACCCTCGAGGGCCTGCCGGCGATCACCGAGGTCATCGGAGCCGGCATCAGCGTCAACGTCACGCTGATCTTCTCGGTCGAGCGCTACCGCGCGGTCATGGACGCCTACCTCGCCGGGCTGGAGAAGGCCCGCGAGGCGGGCCACGACCTGGCGACGATCCGCTCGGTCGCGTCCTTCTTCGTGTCCCGGGTCGACACCGAGATCGACGCCCGGCTGGAGAAGATCGGGACCGACGAGGCCCTCGCACTGCGCGGCAAGGCCGCCGTCGCGAACGCCCGGCTCGCCTACGCAGCGTTCGAGGAGGTCATCGCCTCCGACCGCTGGCAGCAGCTCGCCGCCGCCGGCGCGCACCCCCAGCGCCCGCTGTGGGCGTCGACGGGAGTGAAGAACCCGGACTACCCCGACACCCTCTACGTCACCGACCTCGTCGTGGCCGACACCGTGAACACGATGCCGGAGAAGACGCTGCAGGCCTTCGCCGACCACGGTGAGGTGCGGGGCGACCAGGTGACCGGCAAGGCCGGCGAGGCCCAGGAGGTCTTCGACCAGATCGCGGCCGCCGGCGTTGACCTCGACGACGTCTTCCTCGTGCTCGAGCAGGAGGGCGTCTCCAAGTTCAAGGCGTCGTGGTCCGAGCTCGTCGAGACCGTCAAGGGCCAGATGGCCGCGGTCACGGGACCGGCCGAGGGCTGACCCCGTGGTCGCGGCGCCGGTCGACCCCCGCTCCACGGCCGCCTGGGCGACGCTGACGAGGCTCGCTGACGGCTTCACCCCGGACCTGCGGCGCTGGTTCGCCGAGGAGCCCGAACGCGCGGCCCGGCTCACCCTCGACGTGGGCGACCTCCACGTCGACCTGTCCAAGAACCTCCTCGACGACGCGGTGCTGGCCGCGCTAGTCGAGCTCGCGGGCGAGGTCGGCCTGGAGGCGCGGCGCGACGCGATGTTCCGCGGTGACCACATCAACGTCACCGAGGACCGCGCCGTGCTGCACACCGCGCTGCGGCAGCCGCCGGACGTCGAGGTCGAGGTCGAGGGCCAGGACGTCGTCGACGACGTCCACGACGTGCTGCGCAAGGTCTACGCCTTCGCCGACGACGTGCGCTCGGGCCGCTGGACCGGGGTCACCGGACAGCGGATCTCGACGGTCGTCAACATCGGCATCGGCGGCTCCGACCTGGGTCCGGTGATGGCCTACGAGGCCCTGGCGCCGTACGTCCAGGACGGCATCGAGTGCCGGTTCATCAGCAACATCGACCCGACCGACGCGGCCAGCACGTTGACCGGGCTCGACCCGGCAACGACGCTGTTCATCGTGTCCAGCAAGACCTTCGGCACCCTGGAGACCCTGACCAACGCCCGACTGTGCCGCGCGTGGCTGCTCGACTCGCTGCGCAGCAGCGGCGCCATCGGGCGGGGCGAGGACGACACGGCCGCCGCGGTGGCGAAGCACTTCGTCGCGGTCTCCACGGCGCTGGACAAGGTGGCCGAGTTCGGCATCGACCCCGACAACGCCTTCGGGTTCTGGGACTGGGTCGGCGGGCGCTACTCGGTCGACTCCGCGATCGGCACCTCGCTGGTGGTGGCCATCGGCCCCGAGCGCTTCGACGAGTTCCTCGCCGGCTTCCACGCCGTCGACGAGCACTTCCTGCGCACGCCCCTGGACCGGAACGTGCCGGTGCTGATGGGCCTGCTCAACGTCTGGTACACCAACTTCCTCGACGCGCAGACCCACGCCGTGCTGCCGTACTCCCAGCTCCTGCACCGCTTCCCGGCGTACCTCCAGCAGCTGACCATGGAGTCCAACGGCAAGAGCGTGCGCTGGGACGGCAGCCCGGTCACCACCGACACCGGCGAGGTGTTCTGGGGCGAGCCCGGCACCAACGGGCAGCACGCGTTCTACCAGCTGATCCACCAGGGCACCCGGCTCGTGCCAGCGGACTTCATCGCTTTCGCCGACCCGGCCTACCCGCTCGCGGACGGTGATAAGGACGTGCACGAGCTGCTGCTGGCGAACTTCTTCGCCCAGACCAAGGCGCTCGCGTTCGGCAAGACCGCCGACGAGGTGCGCGCCGAGGGCACCCCCGAGGCGATCGTCCCGGCGCGGGTCTTCCCGGGCAACCGGCCGACGACGTCGATCATGGCGCCGGCGCTGACGCCGTCCGTGCTCGGCCAGCTGATCGCGCTCTACGAGCACATCACCTTCACCCAGGGCGTGGTGTGGGGCATCGACAGCTTCGACCAGTGGGGCGTCGAGCTCGGCAAGCAGCTCGCCCTCCAGCTCGCCCCCGCCATCGACGGCGAGGAGTCTGCCCTCGCCGACCAGGACGGCTCGACCCGCGCCCTCATCCGCTACTACCTGGAGCACCGCACCCGATGACCGTTGACCGACCTGCTCCCCTCGTCGAGGTCCACGACGACGCCGCCGCGCTGGCGACCGCCGTCGCCGGCGAGCTCCTCAACCGCATCGCCGACGCCCAGGCCGCCGGCCACGTGCCGGACATCGGCCTGACCGGCGGCTCGATCGCCGAGGCGATCCACCGCGAGGTGGCCCGCCTGGCCGACGCCTCCGGCGTGGACTGGGGTGCGGTGCGCTTCTACTTCGGCGACGAGCGGTTCGTCCCGTCCGACTCCCCCGACCGCAACGTCGCCCAGGCGCGGGCAGCCTTCCTCGACGAGGTCGGCGCGTCGCGGGTGCACTCCGCCCCGGCGGCGGACGAGGTCGCCACGGCCGAGGAGTCGGCGGAGCAGTACGCCGCCACGATCCGCTCGACGGGCAGCGGCGACTTCGACGTGCTGATGCTGGGCGTCGGCCCCGACGGCCACATCGCCTCGCTTTTCCCGGGCCACCCCGGGCTGGACGCGACGGGCGACCTGGCCGTCGCCGTCCACGACTCCCCCAAGCCGCCGCCGGACCGGGTCAGCCTCACCTTCGAGGCCCTGAACCGGGCGCAGGCGGTGTGGTTCGTGGTGAGCGGCGACGGCAAGGCCGACGCCGTTCGGCGGGTCATGGCTGAGGTCGCGCCGGACGCCGAGGACGCGGCCCGTCGGGAGACGCCGGCGCGCGGCGTGCGCGGGATCGCCGAGACGGTGTGGTTCCTCGACACGGGGGCGGCCTCCGCCATCTGACCGGTGGCTCCCCTGACTGTCCGTCTGGCGGACGATCCCGCGGCCGGAACTGGACAGTAGCGTGTGGTCTTGGTCACCGGGACACTCCCGCGACACGATGTCCGGCATGACGTCCACCACGAACGAAGCGCAACGGCGCGGAGCGTTCAGCAGTCGCAAGGTGTTCATCTTCGCCGCGATCGGATCCGCGGTCGGGCTGGGCAACATCTGGCGGTTCCCCTACGTCGCCTACGAGAACGGCGGCGGAGCGTTCCTGATCCCGTACCTCGTCGCCCTGCTCACGGCCGGCCTGCCGTTCCTCTTCCTCGACTACGCCCTCGGGCACCGCTACCGCGGCTCCGCGCCGCTCACCTTCGCGCGGCTGCGCCGCAAGACCGAGGCCCTCGGCTGGTGGCAGGTCGCGATCTGCTTCCTGATCGCGATCTACTACGCCGCCGTCATCGCCTGGGCCCTGCGCTACACCTTCTTCTCCGTCAACGAGGCGTGGGGCGACGACCCGGAGGGCTTCCTCTTCGGTGACTTCCTCCAGGCCGGGGACCCGGGCGTCACCCTCGACGTCGTGGTCGGCGTGCTGGTGCCACTCGCCCTCGTCTGGGTCGTCGTGCTCCTCATCATGGCCCTCGGCGTGCAGAAGGGCATCGGCCTTCTTTCGCTGTGGTTCATCCCGGTCCTGTTCATCGCCTTCGGCGCGCTGGTGATCCGTGCGCTCACCCTCGACGGTGCGTCGATCGGCCTCGACGCCCTCTTCTCACCCAGCTGGGACGCGCTCGCCGAGCCCGGTGTCTGGGCGGCCGCCTTCGGCCAGATCTTCTTCTCGCTCTCGATCGGCTTCGGCATCATGATCACCTACGCGTCGTACGTCGACCGGCACAACGACATGCCGGGCGCGGGCTTCGTGGTCGGTTTCGCCAACTCGGGGTTCGAGCTGCTCGCCGGCATCGGTGTCTTCGCCGCGCTCGGGTTCATGGCCCAGGCCAGTGGTGTCGCCGTCGAGGACGTCGCCGCCGACGGCCTCGGCCTCGCCTTCGTGGTCTTCCCGGCCCTGATCAGCGAGGCACCCGCGGGCGCGCTCATCGGCGTGCTGTTCTTCGGGTCGCTGGTGATCGCCGGCCTCACGTCGCTGGTGAGCGTCATCGAGGTCGTCATCTCGGCCGTCCGCGACAAGTTCGAGATGACCCGGGTGGGCGCCTCGATGGCCGTCGGCGTCCCGGCCGCGCTGCTGAGCCTCGTGCTGTTCAGCACCACCAGCGGCGTCTACGTGCTCGACATCATCGACCACTTCATCAACCAGTACGGCATCCTCGTCGTCGCCGTCGTCAGCATGGTCGTCGTGGCCTGGGGCCTGCGCGAGCTGCCGTCCCTGGCCGCGCACCTCAACCGGTTCGGCTCGCTGCCGCTCGGCCGGCCGTGGTACGCGCTCGTCGGCTTCGTCGCGCCGGTCGCCCTGACCTACGTCCTGATCGACGCCCTCGTCGCCGACATCAAGGAGCCCTACGAGGGCTACCCCGCCTGGATGCTGAACGTCCTCGGCTGGGGCAGCGCCGTGGCAGTCGTGGTGTTCGCCGTCGCGGCCGCCCAGGTCCGCTGGCGCCCCGAGACCAGCCTCGATGCCGAGTCCGACACCCTCAAGAAGGAGATCCAGTGAGCCTCGACGCCGTCATCTTGATGCTGGTCGCCATGGCGATCCTGTGGGGCGGCCTCATCGTCGCCATCATCCGCCTCAACCGCCACGACCTCCCGTCCCTGGACGACGTCCACCGCGACCTCTGACCACCCACGAACGAGCCTGAGACATGCCGACTGCCGGTGGTTGAGGTGCGAGGCGCCCCAGCGCCCAGCCAGGCCGCCGGTGGTTGAGGGGTGAGGCGCCCCAGCGCCGAGCCTCGAAACCACCGGCACCGATGCACCCGACTGTGCCCACCACAGCCCGCCATCAAGGCCCGGAGGTTTCGAGGCTCCTCGCTGGCGCTCGTCGCACCTCAACCACCGGGCGAAGGGCTTGCCGCCAGGCGTACCGTGCAATCGAACGAAGGCAACGGCGTGCGCGGCAGCGCGGGGGATCAGAAGATGATCTCGCCGGACTTCCGACGGGAACGGAGCAGCTGGATCGCCTCGTCGAGGATGACCTCGGCCTCCTTGTCGGAGCGACGCTCCTTCACGTAGGCCAGGTGCGTCTTGTAGGGCTCGATCTTCGGCGCCGGCGGGGCGTTGTCGGAGTCGAGGCCGGCGGGGAGGCCGCACTTGGGGCAGTCCCAGGACTCCGGGACGGCGGCCTCGACCGAGAACGTGATCACCGAGCGGTGGCTGTTCGCGCAGAAGTACGTCACTGCCTGACGCGGCGCAGCCTCACCACGCTCGGCCTCACCCATCGGGCCTGCACCGACGCGACTACCGCGGATTGCGTTCCCACCACCAGCCAACGGATTCTCTCCTCCAGCATCGAGTGACCCGCGATGCCGCGGGCCGGTTGCAGTCGATCAGTTCTGATAGGCGAGCAGCAGGCCGAGCGCGAGGACGCACGCGAACCAGATGACGCCGATGCCGACCGTGAACCGGTCGAGGTTGCGCTCAGCAACGGACGAGCCGCCGAGCGAGCTCGAGACGCCGCCGCCGAACATGTCCGAGAGTCCGCCGCCACGACCCTTGTGCAGCAACACCAGAAGGATGAGCAGGAGGCTCGTGATCACGAGCAGCACAGTGAGGAGCGTCGACAACACGCGTGGAATCCTACGTCAGGGCCGGAGCTATCCCAGCACCGGCATGTCGTAGAAGCGGCAGATTCCGCCGAACTCGTCCGCCTCGAGGCTCGCGCCGCCCACGAGGGCGCCGTCGACGTCCGGCTTCGCCATGATGCCGGCGACGTTCGCGGCCTTCACCGAGCCGCCGTAGAGGATGCGCACGGAGTCGGCGGCCTCGTCGCCGAAGGACTCGCGGACCTGGGTGCGGATCGCGGCGCAGACCTCCTGCGCGTCGTCCGGGGTGGCGACCTCGCCGGTGCCGATGGCCCACACGGGCTCGTAGGCGATGACCAGGCCGGCGACCTGGGCCTTGGTCAGGCCCGCGAGCGAGCCGCGGACCTGCTCGTTGGTGAACGCGACGTGCTCGCCGGCCTGGCGCACCTCGAGGCCCTCGCCGACGCAGACGATGGGGGTGATCTTCTCCCCCAGCGCCGCCTTGGCCTTGGCGTTGACGACCTCGTCGGTCTCGGCGTGGTACTGCCGGCGCTCGGAGTGGCCGACCACGACGTAGGAGCAGCCGAGCTTGGCGAGCATCGCGGCCGAGATCTCCCCGGTGTAGGCGCCGCTGGCGTGCTGCGAGACGTCCTGGGCGCCGTACCTGATCGAGAGGCGGTCACCGTCGACGAGCGTCTGCACGGAGCGGATGTCGGTGAACGGAGGGATGACCGCGACCTCGACCTTGCCGTAGTCGTGGCGCTTGTCGGACAGGGTCCACGCGAGCTTCTGCACCAGCACCACGGCCTCGGCGTGGTTGAGGTTCATCTTCCAGTTGCCCGCCATCAGCGGGGTGCGTGCAGCAGCCATGGCTCAGGAGTCTCCCTGCTCGAGGACGGTGATGCCGGGCAGCTCCTTGCCCTCGAGGTACTCGAGGCTGGCGCCGCCACCGGTGGAGATGTGGCCGAACGCGTCCTCGTCGAAGCCGAGGGCGCGTACGGCGGCCGCGGAGTCCCCGCCGCCGACGACCGACAGACCCTCGACGCGGGTCAGGGCCTCGGCGACCGCGTGGGTGCCCTCGGCGAAGGCGGCCTGCTCGAAGACGCCCATCGGGCCGTTCCAGAAGACGGTGCGCGCGTCGGCGAGGGCCGCAGCGAACGCCTTGCCGGACTCGGGGCCGATGTCGAGGCCGAGGGTGTCGGCCGGGATGTCGGTCGCCGGGACGACGCGGGCCGAGGCCTCGTCGCCGAAGCTGTCGGCCACGACGATGTCGGTCGGCAGGACGATCTCGACGCCGAGCTCCTGCGCGCGCTGCTGGTAGGAGCGCACGGTGTCGAGCTGGTCCTCCTCGAGCAGGCTCTGGCCGACCTCGTGGCCCTCGGCCTTGAGGAAGGTGAAGACCATGCCGCCGCCGATGAGGAGCTTGTCGGCCTTGCCGAGCAGGTTGTCGATCACGCCGAGCTTGTCGGAGACCTTCGAGCCGCCGAGGACGACGACGTAGGGCCGCTTGGGCTCGACGGTCAGCCGCCGCAGCACGTCGATCTCGGTGGCGACCAGGCCGCCCATCGCGTGCGGGAGTCGCTGCGCGACGTCGTACACGCTGGCCTGCTTGCGGTGCACGACACCGAAGCCGTCGCTGACGAAGGCGTCGGCCAGGGCGGCGAGCTGGTCGGCGAAGGCCCCGCGCTCGGCGTCGTCCTTGCTGGTCTCGCCCGCGTTGAACCGGACGTTCTCCAGCAGGGCGACCTCGCCGTCACCCAGGGCAGCCACCGTCTCCTGCGCCGACGCGCCGACCGTGTCGGTCGCGAAGGCGACCGGGCGGTCGAGCAGCTCGGCGAGGCGGGACGCGACCGGCGCCAGGGAGTACGCCGGGTCGGGCTCCCCCTTGGGCCGGCCGAGGTGCGCGGTCACCACGACCCGGGCGCCGGCGTCGGCGAGCGCCTTGATGGTCGGGACGCTCGCACGGATGCGGCCGTCGTCGGTGATCGTGGTCCCGTCGAGGGGGACGTTGAGGTCCGAGCGGACCAGGACACGCTTGCCGGTGACCTCGCCGAGGCCCTTGTACTCCGTCACAAGCGTCAGAGCGTAGCGCCCACGTGCGTGATGAGGTCCGCGAGGCGGTTGGAGTAGCCCCACTCGTTGTCGTACCAGCCCGCGACCTTGACCTGGTTGCCGATCACCTTGGTGAGCGGCGCGTCGAAGATGCACGAGGCCGGGTTGGTCACGATGTCGGAGGACACGATCGGGTCGGTCGAGTAGACGAGGAACCGGCCGTCGGCGGCGGCCTTGACGATCTCGTTGACCTCCTCGACCGAGGTCTCACGGGACGCCTCGAAGGACAGGTCCGTCAGCGAGCCGGTCGGGGTCGGCACGCGCAGGGCGTAGCCGTCGAGCTTGCCCTTGAGCTCGGGCAGGACGAGGCCGATCGCCTTCGCGGCGCCGGTCGAGGTCGGGACGATGTTGATCGCGGCGGCACGGGCGCGACGCAGGTCCTTGTGGATGTTGTCCTGCAGGTTCTGGTCGGCGGTGTAGGCGTGCACCGTCGTCATCAGGCCCTTGACGATGCCGAGGCCGTCGTTGAGCGCCTTCGCCATCGGCGCGAGGCAGTTCGTGGTGCACGAGGCGTTGGAGATGACGGTGTGCGCGCCCGGGTCGTAGAGGTCGTGGTTGACGCCCATGACGATGGTGACGTCCTCGTTCTTCGCCGGCGCGGAGATGATCACCTTCTTCGCGCCACCTCCGTCGACGTGGGCGCGGGCCTGGGTCGCGTCGGTGAAGAAGCCGGTGGACTCCACCACGACGTCGACGCCGAGGTCGCCCCAGCCCAGGGCGGCCGGGTCACGCTCCGCGAAGGCCTTGATCTTCGTGCCGCCGACGACGATCGCGTCGTCGGTCGAGGAGACGTCGGCGTCCAGCGGGCCGAGGATGGAGTCCCACTTGAGGAGGTGGGCCAGGGTCGCGTTGTCCGTCAGGTCGTTGACCCCGACGATCTCGATGTCCGCACCACTGGCACGTACTGCTCGGAAGAAGTTGCGGCCGATCCGGCCGAATCCATTGATGCCTACGCGGACAGTCACGTGGTTGCTCCTCTGCTCGGTCAGCGGGGGTGTCGCGAGTGTGACGCAGATCATGCGTCCCCTCGACCCTAGCCGCGGCGTACGAACGCCCGCCGCCCCTCGTCCGGCATACGGGCAGGTAGCAACAAGTACCCACACGTTCCCACATCCATCCGGGTCGACCCGGGCATGGAGGGGCGGTGGGCAGCAGCGAGTGCGGTGACCGGGGTGACCGGGATGAGCGGTCAGGCGTCGCCGGCGAGCATCTCCGGCGTGAGCGAGGCCTCGGTGTCCGGGATGCCGAGGTCCTCGGCGCGCTTGTCGGCCATGGCGAGCAGGCGGCGGATCCGGCCGGCGATCGCGTCCTTGGTGAGCACCGGGTCGTGGAGCTGGCCGAGCTCCTCGAGCGAGGCCTGCTTGTGCTGCAGCCGGAGCTCGCCGGCCATCCGCAGGTGGTCGGGGACCTCCTCGCCGAGGATCTCCATCGCGCGCTCGACGCGGGCGCCGGCGGTGACGGCGGCGCGGGCGGAGCGGCGCAGGTTGGCGTCGTCGAAGTTCGCGAGCCGGTTGGCGGTGGCGCGCACCTCGCGGCGCATCCGGCGCTCCTCCCAGGCCATCAGCGTCTCGTGCGCGCCGAGCCGGGTGAGCAGCTGGCCGATCGCGTCGCCGTCACGGATCACGACGCGGTCGACGCCGCGGACCTCGCGGGCCTTGGCCTGGATGCCGAGGCGGCGAGCCACGCCGACGAGGGCGAGCGCGGCCTCGGAGCCGGGGCAGGTGACCTCGAGCGAGGACGACCGGCCGGGCTCGGTCAGCGAGCCGTGGGCCAGGAACGCCCCGCGCCACGCCGCGACCGCGTCGCAGGCGCCGCCGGAGACGACGGCGGGCGGCAGACCCCGCACGGGGCGGCCGCGCTGGTCGAGCAGCCCGGTCTGGCGCGCGAGCGCCTCGCCGTCCTTCGCCACGCGGACGATGTAGCGGCTCCCCTTGCGCAGGCCGTTGCCCTGCACCATGACCACATCGGAGGACTGGCCGTAGATCTCGGAGATGTCCTTGCGCAGGCGGCGCGCGGCGGCGCCCGTGTCGAGCTCGGCCTCGACCACGATCCGGCCACCGACGATGTGCAGGCCACCCGAGAAGCGCAGCGTGGAGGCGACCTCGGCCTTGCGGCAACACGCCTTGGTGACCGGGGTACTGGCCAGCTCCGCCTTCACCTGTGCCGTCATCGCCATGCCGCTGATCCTGCCACGTTGGTCAACAACCCTCGACGGCGAGGACGACGTGACGAACCAGACGTCCCGGCCGGTGGCAGCCGCTCCCACTCGGGGGCGGAGCTGGTTCAGCCGGCCTCGAAGATCCGGGCGTACGCCGCCGCGAGCTTCACCGCGTCGTGGCGGGGCGAGCCGTCACCCACGGCGACGTCGTCGACGACGAGCCGTGCCCCGAGCAGGCGCACCAGCTCCTCGACCTCGGCGAGGTCGGCACCGACCGAGCCGCGGTCGGCCAGCACGGTGTGGATGGCCAGGTCGGGGGCGTGCTCGGCGAGCACCCGGAGGTGGTCGGCGGGGCCGAAGCCGTGCGTCTCCCCCTCCTGCTCGGCGAGGTTGAGCACGACGACGAGGCGGGCCGGCGTCGCGACCAGCGCCTCGCGCAGCGCGGGCACCAGCAGGTGCGGCAGCACGGAGGTGAACCAGGACCCCGGGCCGAGGACGGCCCAGTCGGCCTGGGCGATCGCGTCGAGGACGGCGGGGCTGACCTCGGGGACCGCCGGGTCGAGAGCGATCGAGTCGATGACGCCGTCGGTCGTCGCGACCTCGACCTGGCCCCTCACGGACGTCAGCGCATCGGGGTCGCCGGCGACGAGGCCCCGCACCTCGGCGGTGATGTCCATCGGGGTGAGCGCCATCGGGAGCACCCGGCCGCGGGCGCCGAGCAGGCGGCCGACCCAGTCGAGCGCGTCGACGTGGTCGCCGAGCAGCTCCCACAGGCCCACGATGAGCAGGTTGCCGACGACGTGGCCGCGCATCTCGCCGTCGCCCTGGAAGCGGTGCTGCAGCACCCGGGCCCAGGTGTCGCCCCACTCGTCGTCACCGCAGAGCGCGGCGAGCGCCATCCGCAGGTCGCCGGGGGGCAGGACGCCGAACTCTCCGCGGAGCCGGCCGGAGGAGCCGCCGTTGTCGGCGACGGTGACGACGGCGGTGAGCTCGTCGAGGGTGAGGTCGTCGAGCAGGTGCCGCAGGGCGCTGAGGGAGGCGTGGAGGCCGTGGCCGCCGCCGAGCGCGACCACCGCCTGCGCCCGCAGGTCACTCACGGCCGAGGTCGCGGTGGATCGCGCGGGCGACGTACCCCTGCTCGAGCAGGCGCCGGGTGATCTCCTCGGTCATGGCGACGCTGCGGTGCTTGCCGCCGGTGCAGCCGATGGCGACCCGCATGAAGCGCTTGCCCTCGCGCAGGTAGCCCTGGGCGACGCCGGAGAGCAGCGTGACGTAGGCGTCGAGGAACTCCTCCGCGCCGGGCTGGTCGAGGACGTAGGCGGCGACCTCGAGGTCCTGGCCGGTGCGTGGGCGGAGCTCGGGCACCCAGTGCGGGTTGGGGAGGAAGCGCATGTCGGCGACGTAGTCGGCGTCCACGGGGATGCCGTACTTGAAGCCGAAGCTGATCACGGTGACCCGCAGCCGGGTGGACTCGGCCGTGCCGAAGGCCTCGGCGATCCGGTCGGTCAGCTGGTGGACGTTGAGCTTGCTCGTGTCGATGACGAGGTCGGCCTCGGAGCGCAGGTCGCCGAGGACGACGCGCTCGCGCTGGAGGCCGTCGAGGAGGCGGCCGCCCCGCTGCAGCGGGTGCGGGCGGCGCGCGGCCTCCTGGCGGCGGACGAGCACCTCGTCGGAGGCGTCGAGGAAGACGAGCGTCGTGTCGCGACCGGTGGCCCCGTGGGCGAGCACGCTGCGCAGGCCCTGGAAGAACTCACCGGACCGGACGTCGACGACGACGGCGACCGGCTGCGCGGGGCCGTGGCTCTCGTCGACGAGCCGAACGACGTCGGCCAGCAGGCTCGGCGGCAGGTTGTCGACGACGAAGAAGCCGAGGTCCTCCAGCTCCTTCGCCGCGGTGCTGCGGCCGGCACCGGTCATCCCGGTGACCACGACGAGCGGCCCGGGGGTGCTGTCACTCATGGGGGTCATTGTGGTGGAACCTTCGCCCGGGGCGTCGCACCGGTGTCCTCGCGGTCCAGCGCCTCCTTGATGGCGGCGGCGGTGCGCGGTCCGACGCCGGGCACCGCGGCGATCTCCTCGACGCTGGCCGCACGCAGCTTGCGCAGCGAGCCGAAGTGGCGCAGCAGCGTCTTGCGGCGCACCTCGCCGAGTCCGGGAACGCCGTCGAGGACGCTCTCGACCATGGACTTCGAGCGGCGGTTACGGTGGTGGGCGATGGCGAACCGGTGCGCCTCGTCCCGGACCCGCTGCAGCAGGTAGAGGCCCTCGGAGGTGCGCGGCAGGATGACCGGGTCCTCCTCCCCCGGCAGCCAGACCTCCTCGAGCCGCTTGGCCAGGCCGCAGACGGGGATGTCGTCGATGCCGAGCTCGTCGAGCGCGCGCTGCGCCGCCGCCACCTGGGGCGCGCCGCCGTCGACCACGACCAGCCCGGGGGCGTAGGCGAACTTGCGGGGCCGGCCGGTGTCCGGGTCGACCAGCATCGGCCCGGTGCCGGCCTCGGGGTCACCGGGTCGCACCTCGGAGCGGGCCTGCTCGTCGAGCAGGCGCCGGAACCGGCGGGTAATCACCTCGTGCATCGCGGCGACGTCGTCGGAGCCGTCCTGGTCGCGGATCACGAACCGGCGGTACTCCCCCTTGCGGGCCAGGCCGTCCTCGAAGACCACCATCGACGCGACGATCTCGGTGCCCTGGGTGTGCGAGACGTCGAAGCACTCGATGCGCAGCGGCGCCTCCTCGAGCTCCAGCGCCTCGGCGATCTCGGCGAGAGCGAGGTTGCGGGTCGTCAGATCACTGGCACGCTTGGTCTTGTGGAGCGCGAGGGACTCCTTGGCGTTGCGGGCGACGGTCTCCTGGAGAGCCCGCTTGTCGCCACGCTGCGGGACCCGCAGCTCGACCCGCGAGCCGCGCAGGTCGGACAGCAGCTGCTCCCACGTCGCCGGCTCCGGCGGGAGCTCCGGCACGAGGATCTCCCGCGGCACCGCGTCCCGGGCGTCCTCACGCGACACGCTGGCGTAGAGCTGGAGCAGGAAGTGCTCGACCAGCGAGGAGGTGTCGCCGTCGTCGGTGCGGTCGGCGACCCAGCCGCGCTGGCCGCGGATCCGGCCGCCGCGGACGTAGAAGACCTGGACCGCGACCTCGAGCGGGTCCTCGGCCAGCGCGATCACGTCGGCGTCCGAGCCGTCGCCCAGGACGACCGCCTGCTTCTCCAGCGCCTTCTGCATCGCGCCGAGGTCGTCGCGCAGCCGGGCTGCCTTCTCGAAGTCGAGGGCGTCCGACGCGGCGTACATCTCCTGCTCGATGCGCTTCATGAACGGTCGGGTCCGCCCGGCCATGAACTCGCAGAAGTCGTCGACGATCGCCCGGTGGTCCTCGGGCGAGATGTTGCCGACGCACGGGGCCGAGCACTTGTCGATGTAACCCAGCAGGCACGGCCGGCCGATCTGGCTGGACCGCTTGAAGACGCCGTTGCTGCACGAGCGCATCGGGAAGACGCGGAGCAGGATGTCGACGGTCTCGCGGATCGCCCAGGCGTGGCTGTAGGGGCCGAAGTAGCGCGTGCCGCGGCGCTTGGCACCGCGGCCGACCGTCACCCGCGGGAACTCCTCCGACACCGTGACGGCCAGCCACGGGTAGGACTTGTCGTCGCGGTACTTCACGTTGAACCGCGGGTCGTACTCCTTGATCCAGGAGTACTCCAGCTGCA
The DNA here is from genome assembly GCF_000519005.1 of Nocardioides sp. J54. Classification (GTDB taxonomy): domain Bacteria; phylum Actinomycetota; class Actinomycetes; order Propionibacteriales; family Nocardioidaceae; genus Nocardioides. The sequence continues at coordinate 82,272 of NZ_JAER01000002.1, forward strand.
GCGCCTCGACCTCGGTCTTGACGACCGTCCACTCGACCGACGCGGCCGTGGTCACCATCGTGGCCGTGCGCGGGTGGAGGTTGCCGATGTCCTGGAAGTACGACGACAGGCGGGCCCGCAGGCTCTTCGCCTTGCCGACGTAGATGACCCGGCCGCGCGCGTCACGGAACCGGTAGACACCCGGCTCCGTGGGGATCTCGCCCGGCTTGGGCCGGTAGCTCAACGGGTCAGGCACTGCTCCACCCTACGGAGACGTGCCGACAGTGCTCTTACTAGGCAATGTCTGGTGGTTTACTAGGGTTATGGGTGGTCGAGACGCGTACGGGTACTCCCTCACCACGAGCCGCCCGGCTGCCGAGGCCTACGTCGACGGCGTCCGGGACCTGCTGCGGCTGCGGGCCGGTGCCGCGAACCGGTTCGCCGCCGCCATCACCCTCGACCCGACCTTCGCCCTGGGGCACGCCACCCTCGCCCTGCTCGGCCACGAGATGTGCGTGCAGGTCGACGTGGCCTCGCGGCTCGCCGACGCCCGGCTGCACGCCCAGCGGGCGAGCGAGCGGGAGCGCAGCCACGTGCACGCCATCGACCGGCACCTCCAGGGCGACTCCGGCCCGCTGGTGAGCCACCTGGCGGCGTACCCCCGGGACGCGGTGCTGCTGTCGGTGGCGATGCCGACCATCGCCTTCGCCGGCGTGACCGACCTGCCCGAGGAGGCCTGGCGGATCGTCGAGCAGGCCGCGCCCGCCTACGGCGACGACCCGTGGATCAACGGGCTCATGGCCTTCGTCCGCCAGGAGCAGCGGCGCTTCGACGAGGCCATGGACCTCGCCTGCCGCTCGCTGGCGGTCGAGCCGGCGGGCGGGCACGCTGCGCACGCGCGGGCGCACGCGCACTACGAGACCGGCGACCACGCGGCCGGGCTGGCGTGGATGGACGCCTGGGTTTTGGGCGACGGCGCGCAGACCGACAGCCTCACGCACTTCTCCTGGCACGCCGCGCTGCACGAGCTCTCGCTCGGCGACGTCGAGGCCGTCCGGCGCCGCTACGAGTCTCAGCTGCAGCCGCGCCACGCGGTCGGCTGCCGGGCGCTCGTGGACACCGGGTCGCTGCTCTTCCGCTGGGCGCTGACCCCCGGCGGGGTCGAGGTGCCGACCCTCGACGAGGTGGTCGCGCTCACCGGCACCGGGGTCCTGGAGCAGCCGTCGACGGCGTTCCTCGGGATGCACTCCGCCGTGGCACTCCTGGCCGTCGGTGACGACGCCGGGCTCGACCGGCTGGCCCGCTGGTGCGATGCCCACCCGGCCGCCACCCACCGGGAGGTGGTGGGCCCGCTCGCCCGGGCGCTGCAGCTGATGGCGGCCGGGCGGTGGAGCGAGGGCGCCGACCGGCTCGCCGACCTCGGGCCGCACGTGTGGCGGGTCGGCGGCTCGGACGCGCAGCGCGAGATCGTCGAGGAGGCCCGCATCGCGGCCCTGCTCCGCGCCGGGAGGTACGACGAGGCGCGCGTCGTGCTCGACGCACGGCTGGACCGCCGGCCGTCCCCGCGCGACGCCGCGTGGCGCCGGGAGGCCCAGGAGGCCCAAGAGGCTCAGGCGGCGAGGATCCGGTCGTCCCTGACCTCGATCGGCACCTCGGCGAGCGCGGAGCGGGCCGGGCCGCCCTCGACCTCGCCGGTCTCGGCGGAGTAGACCGACCCGTGGTTGTCGCAGCGGATGCTGCCGTCCTCCACGGAGGTGACCAGCAGCATCTGGTGCGTGCACACCGCGGTGAACGCCTTGAACGTCCCCTCGGTCGGCTGGGTGACCACGACCTTCTGGTCGGTCAGCACGACGCCGCCGCCGACGGGCACCTCGGCGGTGCCGACGAGGTCCGCGCCCGCGTCGACCGCGGGCGACGAGCCGCCACCACCGTCGCCTCCCCCGGCGCAGCCCGCGAGGGCGGCGGCGACGCCGAGCGCGCCGAGCCCGGAGAAGACGATGCGTCGGCTGACGACCGGGGCCGTCACGCCTTGACCACCTGGTCACCCCGGACGTCGACCGCCACCTCGGGCAGCGCCGAGGGTGCCGGGCCGCCGGTGACCGAGCCGTCGTCGACGGAGAACATCGAGCCGTGGCAGGCGCAGGCGATGGCGCCGTCCTCGACCGAGGTCACCAGGCACGCCTGGTGGGTGCAGATCGCGCTGAACGCCTTGAACTCCCCCGCCTCGGGCTGCGTGACGACGACCTCCTCGTCCTTGAGGATCACGCCGCCGCCGACCGGGACGTCGGCGGTCGCGACGAGCGCGTTCGCCGGGGCCGCGCCCGGGGAGCCCGCCGGGGCCGAGGAGCTCGCGCCGCCGGTCGGCGAGGCCGGGCCGGTGCTGGCGGGTCCGCTCGAGGTCGGCTCCGCTGCCGTCGTACCGCCGTCGTCGCCGCACGCGGCGAGGAGGGGGACGCTGACACCGAGGGTCGCTGCTCCGGAGAGGGCCCGTCGCCTGCTCAGGGGGGCGGTCATGGCGGTCAGGCTACGGGGCCTTCCTGAACGCAGCCTATGAGGTGCTCGCGGCCTTCTTCCGCGTCGTGGCCTTCGTCGCAGCCTTCTTCGTCGGAGCCTTCGTCGTCGTAGCGCTCTTCGTCGCAGCGCTCTTCGTCGTCGCCTTCTTCGCTGCGCTCTTCCTGGCTGCGGACTTCTTCGCGGGTGCCTCGGTGCGCGGTGCCCGCTTCGGGGCACCGGGCTGCTCGGCGTGGCGCCCCTCGAGCAGCGGCTTGAGGAACTGGCCGGTGTAGCTCTCCGGCACCGCGGCGACGTCCTCGGGCGTGCCTTCGGCGACGACGGTGCCGCCGCGCGAGCCGCCCTCGGGACCCATGTCGATGATCCAGTCGGCGGTCTTGATGACGTCGAGGTTGTGCTCGATCACCAGGACGGTGTTGCCCTTGTCGACGAGGCTGGAGAGGACGCCGAGCAGCTTGCGGATGTCCTCGAAGTGGAGGCCGGTCGTCGGCTCGTCGAGGACGTAGACCGTGCGGCCGGTCGACCGCTTCTGCAGCTCCGCGGCGAGCTTGACGCGCTGTGCCTCACCACCGGACAGGGTGGTGGCGGGCTGGCCGAGCCGGACGTAGCCCAGGCCGACCTCGACGAGGGTCTTCATGTGCCGCGCGATGGCCGGCACGGCGGCGAAGAACTCCAGCGCCTCCTCGATCGGCATGTCGAGGATCTCGGCGATGGTCTTGCCCTTGTAGTGGACCTCGAGCGTCTCGCGGTTGTAGCGGGCGCCGTGGCACACCTCGCACGGGACGTAGACGTCCGGCAGGAAGTTCATCTCGATCTTGATCGTGCCGTCACCGGCGCACGCCTCGCAGCGGCCGCCCTTGACGTTGAACGAGAAGCGGCCCTGCTGGTAGCCGCGCATCTTCGCCTCGGGCGTCTGCGCGAACAGCTTGCGGACGTGGTCGAAGACGCCGGTGTAGGTCGCCGGGTTGGACCGCGGGGTGCGGCCGATCGGTGACTGGTCGACGTGGATGACCTTGTCGACGTGCTCGAGGCCGGTGATCTTCTGGTGCCGGCCGGGGATGGACCGGGAGTTGTAGATCTGCTTGGCCAGCGAGGTGTAGAGGATGTCGTTGACCAGGGTCGACTTGCCGGAGCCGGAGACACCGGTGACCGCGCAGAAGACGCCGAGCGGGAAGCTCACGTCGACGTTCTGCAGGTTGTGCTCGCGGGCGCCGTGGACCGTGAGCTCCCGACCGACGGTCCGCGGCCGGCGCACGGCCGGCACGGGGATCTCGCGACGGCCGGAGAGGTACTGCCCGGTCATCGAGTCCGGGTGCTCGAGCAGGTCCTTGACCGTGCCCGAGTGCACCACCTGTCCCCCGTGCTCGCCGGCGCCCGGGCCGATGTCGACGATCCAGTCGGCGACCCGGATCGTGTCCTCGTCGTGCTCGACGACGATGAGGGTGTTGCCGAGCTCCTTGAGCCGGACGAGGGTCTCGATGAGCTTCTGGTTGTCGCGCTGGTGCAGGCCGATCGACGGCTCGTCGAGGACGTAGAGGACGCCGACCAGGCCGGCGCCGATCTGGGTCGCGAGCCGGATCCGCTGCGCCTCGCCGCCCGACAGCGAGCCGGAGGGCCGGTCGAGCGAGAGGTAGTCGAGGCCGACGTCGAGCAGGAAGTTCAGCCGCTCCTGGATCTCCTTGAGGACCCGCTCACCGATCTGCCGCTCGCGGGCGGACAGGTCGAGGTCGTTGAGGTAGGCCGCCGCCTCGCTGATCGGCAGGGCGCAGACCTCGGCGATGTTCTTGCCGCCGCGGTCCTTCGGGCCGAGGGTGACGGCCATCGAGACCGGCTTGAGCCGGCTGCCGACGCACACGGGGCACGGGACCTCGCGCATGAAGCCCTCGAACCGCTCGCGGCTGGTGTCGCTCTCGGCCTCGCGGTGGCGGCGCTCGACGTACGTCTTCACGCCCTCGAAGTCGGCGTAGTAGGAGCGCTGCCGGCCGTAGCGGTTGCGTGTGACCACGTGGACCTTGGTCGGGTGCCCCTCGAGGATCGCCTTGCGGGCGCGCGACGACAGCTGTTCCCACGGGGTGTCGACGTCGAAGCCGAGCTCCTCGCCGAGGGCGACGAGCAGGCGGCCGAAGTAGTCGGCCACGTGGGCGTGGCTCCACGGCTGCAGCGCACCCTCCGCGAGGGTCGCGGTCGGGTCGGGGACGACCAGCTCCGGGTCGACCTCCATGCGGGTGCCGAGGCCGGTGCAGGCCGGGCAGGCCCCGAACGGGGAGTTGAAGGAGAACGAGCGCGGCTCGAGGTCGTCGGTCTCGATGGCGTGCTCGTTGGGGCACGCCATCTTCTCGGAGAACTTCAGCTCCTTGCCGGCGTCGACCAGGTCGAACACGACGAGCCCGCCGGCGAGGCCGAGCGCCGTCTCGACGGAGTCGGTGAGCCGGCGCTTGGCCGACTCCTTGACCGCGAGCCGGTCGACGACGACCTCGATCGTGTGCTTGAGCTTCTTGTCCAGGGTCGGCGGGTTGTCGAGGCTGTGCGTCTCGCCATCGACCCGGGCCCGCGAGAAGCCCTGGGACTGCAGCTGGCGGAACAGCTCGACGTACTCGCCCTTGCGGCCGCGGACGACCGGGGCCAGCACCTGGAAGCGGGTGCCCTCCTCGAGGGCCAGCATCCGGTCGACGATCTGCTGCGGCGTCTGCCGCTCGATCGGGGCGCCGCAGGTCGGGCAGTGCGGACGGCCCGCGCGGGCGTAGAGCAGGCGGAGGTAGTCGTAGACCTCGGTGATCGTGCCGACCGTCGAGCGCGGGTTCTTCGACGTCGACTTCTGGTCGATCGAGACGGCCGGGGACAGGCCCTCGATGAAGTCCACGTCGGGCTTGTCCATCTGGCCGAGGAACTGCCGGGCGTACGCCGAGAGGGACTCCACGTAGCGCCGCTGGCCCTCGGCGAAGATCGTGTCGAACGCCAGGCTCGACTTTCCGGACCCGGAGAGGCCGGTGAACACGATCAGGGAGTCGCGGGGAAGGTCGATCGAGACGTCCTTGAGGTTGTGCTCGCGCGCCCCACGGATGATCAGCTGATCCTGCACTACCGGTCCCTTGCTGGTGACTGTCGGAATCGAACAAGTGTTCGTCATGGTACGGCGTGGACGCAAACTGCCACACCGGGGAACTACCCTCTCACCCGCCGCCGACAACGGTCCTTTTCACGCGGAGGCCGGCGACCGGGGACGGCAGCCCGGGGCATGATGGCCCGATGGCCCTCCTCGCCCAGCTCGAGTCCGCCAGCCAGCGGATGCTCCACACGGTCGACCGCCTCCCCGACGACGCCTGGGGCGCACCGACCCGCTGCGCCGGCTGGAGCCGCGCGCACGTCATCGCCCACGTAGCGCTCAACGCCGAGGCCCTCGCCGGGGTCCTCCGCGGGTTCCGCGACGGCGTCCCGGTGACGATGTACACCTCCCAGGCGGACCGGGACCGCGACATCGACGACCTAGCGGCGCTCGCCGCCACCTCACCCGCGGCCGTACGGGAGCGGCTCCGTACGTCGGTCGCCGCGTTCGCCGAGGTGGCGGACGTCGCCGCCGGCCTGCCCGAGGGCACCACCTTCGAGCGCACGCCGGGCGGGCAGCTGATGCCGGCGACCGCCGTACCGTTCATCCGGCTGCGCGAGGTCGAGATCCACCACGCCGACCTCGACGCCGGATACACCGCCTCCGACTGGCCGCAGGCGACCGCGATGGACTTCCTCGCCGAGGAGGTGCGCCGCGCCTCCGGCCCGGGCTTCCACGTCGTCGCGACGGACGAGCCGGCGCGGTGGACCTTCGGCAGCGCCGGCCCCGACGCCCCGACCGTGAGCGGCCCGCTGGCGGCCCTCGCGTGGTGGGCGACGGGACGTGACCCGGGGCCAGTACTGTCCAGCACGAACGGGACGCTTCCGACGATGGAGGGACGATGACCTACACCGGAGAGGTGACGCCGGGCGGCGCGCCCGACGTGCGCGAGCTGGCGGCGCTGACGATCACCAAGCTGGCCGTCGACGAGAAGATGTCGAACAACTGCTACCTGCTCACCTGCCGCGCGACGGGCGAGAACCTCCTCGTCGACGCCGCCGACCAGCCGGAGAGCATCCTCCAGGTCGCCGACGGGGCCATCGCCACCGTCGCCACCACCCACCAGCACTGGGACCACCACCGCGGCCTCGCCGAGGTGGTGAAGGTCACGGGCGCCACCACCGTCGCCGGCGAGCCCGACGCCGACGCGATCACCGAGCAGACCGGCGTCACCATCGACCGCCGCGTCGGCGACGGCGACAAGGTCGCCGTCGGCGAGTGCGAGCTGGAGGTCATCCGGATCACCGGCCACACCCCCGGCTCGATCTGCCTGCTCTACCGCGACCCCGAGGGCTCGCCGCACCTCTTCACCGGTGACTCCCTCTTCCCCGGCGGCGTCGGCAACACCTTCGGCGACAGCGCCGCCTTCGCCACGCTGATCGACGACGTCGAGTCGAAGATCTTCGGCACCCTGCCCGACGACACCTGGTTCTACCCCGGCCACGGCAACGACTCCACCCTCGGCGCCGAGCGCCCCCACCTCGCGGAGTGGCGCGAGCGCGGCTGGTGAACCCCGGCGACGAGCTCGTCCCGCTGTACGGCGAGGACGGCCGCCCCACCGGCGAGGTCGTCCCCCGCCGGGAGGTGCGCGCCCGCAACCTCCGCCACGCGGCGACCGCGGTCGTCGTCCGCAACCGGGCCGGTGAGGTCTACGTCCACCGTCGTACCGACACCAAGGACGTGTTCCCCGGCCACTACGACTTCGCCGCCGGCGGCGTCCTCCAGGTCGGCGAGGAGCCGTACGACGCCGCCGTCCGCGAGGCCGCAGAGGAGCTCGGCGTCACCGGCGTCCCGCTCCGGCCCCTCGACGAGGCCGACTACGCCGACGAGCACACCCGCTACCACGCCTACTGCTTCACCTGCGTCTACGACGGCCCGATCACCTGGCAGCCGGAGGAAGTCGTCTGGGGTGCGTGGGTGAGCGTCGACGACCTGCGGGAGATGGTGCGGACGTTGCCCTTCGTCCCCGACACCGTGGGGTTGCTGTGGAAGGTGGTCGGGGACGTCTGACGGGCTGGGCTGGCTGCGGTTGCGTAGCCGGCACAGGACCGAGGAGGCAGCGACGAGGGGCTTGAGCAGATGGTCGGGTCCGGCGGTCGGCTTGCGGTTGCGTCGGTGCCTGATCTGCGCGGGTTGCGGTTCCGTAGCCGGCACAGTCCCGAAAGGCAGCGACGAGGAGTCTGCGCAGGTGGTCGGGTCCGCCTGTCGGTTTGCGGTTCCGTAGACGGCCCCTTGGCTGGTCACGCCGGGCACCCGACTCCCGGTGGTTGAGGTGCGACGAGCGCTAGCGAGGAGCCTCGAAACCACCGGGCCTCGAAGGCGGGCTGTGGATGGAGACTTGGGAGAATCGCCAGTCCACAGGCGGGTTTCCGGCCAATCAAAGTGTCGGTGGTCTCTGGAAGAATCCAGTCATGGATCTCGGAACCAACACATCGATCGGCCAGTATGACGGCCGTTCCGTCCCCGAGCTCCTCGGCGAGATCCGCTCACGAGTCGACGCCCGCAAGAACCTCTGGATCGACGAGTGGATCGCGATCGTCGCCTGGGCCGACCAGAACGTCATCGACTCCCCTGAAGGTGCGGCCACGTTGCTGGACGGGGTCGTCGACACCGGTGTCCCGATCGCTGGCCCTGGCGCACCCCTCGTCTCTGAGTTCGCGTTGATGGAACTGATTGCTGTCCTCGGCCGCTCCCCCATCGGTGGTCATGCCTACGTCGGGCAGGTGATCGAGTGCGCCTGGCGCCTTCCGCGCCTCTACCGGGCCGTGGTCGCCGGGCGGGTGCACACGTGGAAGGCCCAGCGCATCGCCGACCTCACCCACCCGCTCAGCCCTGAGGCAGCAGAGTTCGTGGACCGCCAGCTCGACGCCGCGATTGAGGACGTCGGCTGGAAGCAGCTCGAACGACTGGTCACCGAGGCAGTGCTGCGCTTCGACCCGGAGCGAGCGGCGGCCGAGCGCGAACGGATCAGCGACCACCGGCACTTCGACATCGACGAGCCCAGCGACACCGGGCACGTGATCGTGCACGGCCTCATGGATGCCGCCGACGGCCACGACCTCGACGAAGCGATCAGCCGTCGAGCGATCCTCCTCGGCAAGTGCGGTGACGACTCGTCGATGGACGTGCGCCGGTCGAAGGCTGCGGCTGAGCTGGCCCGGCAGGACCTGTCGCTGGACCTGTTGTTCGCCGACCCCGACACCGGCGAGGTCCTCGCCACCGCACCCGGCCGCCGCGTCACGTTGAACGTCCACGTCACCGACACCACCCTCACCGGCGACAACCTCGTCGCCCGCTGCGAGGAAACCGGCACGCCGGTCCTCGCCACCCAAGTCAAGGAGTGGCTGCAAGCACCGAGGACGACCGTCATCGTCCGCCCGGTCATCGACCTGGCCGACTGCGTTCCGGTGGACTCCTACGAGATCCCCGACCGCCACCGGCAACGGGTCCAGCTGCGCGACCACGCCTGTCGCTTCCCCGGCTGCACCGTCAAGGCGACCCGCTGCGACCTCGACCACACGATCGAGCACAACCGCGGCGGCCCGACGTGTCCGTGCAATCTCGTCCCGCTCTGCCGGCGGCACCACCGGGCCAAGACCTTCAGCCTGTGGCGCTACGTGACGGTGCAGCCCGGCCACTACCTGTGGATGTCACCGAACGGCCGGCACTTCCTGGTCAGTCTGAAGGGAACGCGGGTCCTCGACACCCCGCGCCGCCTCCACCCCGACGACTACTAGCTCCCAAGCCCCACACCCCGCCCACCGGCGGGGTCACAGGCATGTTCACTGCCCCTTGCGCCGGTCAGTGCCAACCCCACCCCCCTGACAGGCCCGGAGGTTTCGAGGCTCGGCCGCGGGCGGCCTCGCACCTCAACCACCGGGAGAGGGCTTGCCGCCAGGCGGACTCAGCCACCCACGGGAGGCAACTGCGCGCGCGGCAGCGCGGCGCCCGCGCCGAAGGTGCGTCGAGGGCAAGTGCGGGCCGAGCGCAGCGAGTGCCTGCGCGCCGCCTTCGACAGGCGACGCGCTCGCGCCATCAACACAGGGCGGCGCGGACGCAGTCCGTGCCGGCAACCGCGCCGGAAAGCCGACCGGCAGGGCCCCGGGGTCAAGGATCGCGAAGCGACCGCGTAGCGGCGGAGCGCAGCGACGTCCTTGACGCCGGGGGCCGGGCGGCTACGGTGCGCGGCCGCCGACACCAACCACGAGGCAACGCTCCCGCCGCTGGTTGAGGTGCGAGGCGCCCCAGCGCCGAGCCTCGAAACCAGTGGCCCCGGTCCACCGGACCCTGCCGGGCACAGTCCGCCTCGCAGGCCCGGAGGCTTCGAGGCTCCTCGCTGGCGCTCGTCGCACCTCAACCGCCGGGAGGAAAGCTCCAAGACGTCATGCGGATCGTGGCCTGGGGCCCACGATCCGTATGACCTCCCACGAAGGCGGCGGCCGCGCGCCGGCGGCGCGGACGCAGTCCGTGCCGGCAACCGCGCCGGAAAGCCGACCGGCAGTGCCCCCGGGGTCAAGGATCGCGAAGCGACCGCGTAGCGGCGGAGCGCAGCGACGTCCTTGACGCCGGGGGCCGGTCGGCTACGGTGCGCGGCCGCCGACACCAACCACGACAGCGACCAACCGCCGCTGGTTGAGGTGCGAGGCGCCCCAGCGCCGAGCCTCGAAACCAGTGGCCACGGTCCACCGGACTCTGCCGGGCACAGTCCGCCTCGCAGGCCCGGAGGTTTCGACGCTCCTCTCTGGCGCTTGTCGCACCTCAACCACCGGGAGACAGAGCACGGGGACGTCATGCGTTCCGCGGCCTGGAGCCCACTATCCGCGTGACCTCCCACGAAGCGGCGGTACGGTGCGCGGCCGCCGACACCAACCACGACAGCGCCCAACCACCGGGAGGCAATGCTCCACGACGGGAGTCGCGCACCCGCGGTGCGCGGCGGCCAACACCAGCGACACGACAGGTGCCACGATGGTCCGGTGCGCACTCGGGGCCTCCTGCTGATCCTGTCCACCTCTCTCGCCCTTGCGGGGTGCGGCGAGTCGAGCTCCTCGGAGCCGACAGGAGCGCCGTGGGCGTTGCCGGTCGGGGCGACGGAGTGGGACGTGACGGCGCCGGCGTGGTTCCACGCGGGGACGTTGCACGTCGGGGACGAGAGCGTCGAGCTCGGCGAGCGGGTGGACACCTTCGTGCTCGGCCGCACCGGTGCCTACTGGATGCGCGGCGACACGCTGATGTTCACCAGTGCCGAGGGAGCGACGGAGGAGGTCGCGGAGGTGGGCTGGGACAACCTCGCGGTCTCGGCGGACCGATCGGTGCTGGCGACGGTGGACCAGTCGCGGGGGCCGACGGACCGGTACGGGACGCACGTGATGCAGGTGGCGGTGTTCGACACCCGCACCGGGGAGCAGCTCTACCGGACGCCGGACGAGGAGCCTGACGACGGCGACGACCTGGCTGACCTCTACGGCGAGATCATGCCGCTGCTCGAGGGGGTCAGCACGGAGCACGTGTTCTACGACGACGCCACGATCGACCTCGCGGTCGGATCGGTGACGCCGACGACGGAGGACGCCGAGGGGCTCCCGGTCTACGAGGACTGGGCGGAGACGCTGTTCCCCGACGGATACCGCGTCGGCCTCCGCGGGAACGGCCGCGAGCGGCAGGTGGCGGACTCGCGGATCGACCGGCTCGGCATCCTCTCCCCCGACCGGAGCACGATCTTCGACACCAGCGTCTGGCCCACCCCGGCGGTCGTGTACGACGCCGCGACGGGTCGGCAGCGCGAGATCGGGGCGCCGTGGCGGCACTTCACGCTCGTGGGGTGGACGGACGAGGACACCTTCGTCGGCGTCGCGGAGAGGATCGTCGCCGAGCACCCGGTCAACAACCTGCGCGCGCGCCAGGTCGTCTCGTGCGAGCTGGACTCGCTGGAGTGCACCCCGGTCAGCCCGGTGGTCGAGACCGACGACAGCGAGGACGTCGAGGGCGAGAACGCCACGTTGCTCGTCGAGGGCGGTCGGCCCTACGGCGGGGTCTGACCGGCCCCGGTCCAGCGTCGGCGGCCCAGACCGGAGTCGAACCGGTCGCCGCGGCAAGCGGCTTCTTCATCGGCAAATCCCTGCGGGCCAGGTTGCCGGCGACGTCGTTGGCGCCAGCAAGGACGCGGTACCCGCCCCGCGCCTGCGCAACCGTCTGAGGGACAACCCTCGACAGGTTCGGGGGCCAGCACCGATGCGGCCGAGGCCGACGCGGCGGACAGTGGCAGGGACCGTGACCACCCGACACAGGAGCGCACCGATGGACGCCACCCACCTCCGGCCCGGAGAGGGCACTCACCACCGCATGACCGACGGCGACCACGTCGCCAAGGTCGCGGTCCGCGACGAGCAGGGCGCCTTCGAGGTGTTCGAGATCGTCGCGCACGCCGCACCGCCCTCGCCGCCGCACATCTCGCCGTGGTCCGCGGTCCTCTACCTCGTCGAGGGACGCGTCCGGGCGTCGGTCGACGGCCAGGAGCACGACGTCGAGCCGGGCGGGGTGGTCGTCTTCCCTGCCGGCACGCCGAGCACCTTCGAGGTCGTCGGGGAGAGCGCCCGCTTCGTCGGCATCACCTCCGGGGACGGCGCCGGCCGGTTCTTCGCGGACTTCGCCGCGTCCGTGCCGGCCGACCGGCCTGTCGAGGAGTCGATCGGCACGATCCTCGAGGTCACCGCGCGGCACGGGGTCAGGATGGCTGCGCCGGCGGTGTGAACCGCGCCCGCGCCCGGGCCACCTCGGCGCGGGTCACGCAGCCCTGGACGTGGTCGTTGACCAGGCCCATCGCCTGCATGAAGGCGAAGGCGGTGGTCGGGCCGACGAAGCGCCAGCCGCGCTTCTTGAGGTCCTTCGACATCGCGACCGCCGACGGCGACGTGGTCAGCGACTGCGGCTCGCCGAGCTCGTCGAGCGGTGGCTCGAACGACCAGAAGTACGCCGCCAGCGAGCCCCGCTCCTCGACGAGGTCGAGGGCACGGGCGGCGTTGTTGACGACCGCCTCGATCTTGCCGCGGTGGCGGACGATGCCGGCGTCACCGAGCAGCCGGGCGACGTCCTGCTCGTCGTACCCCGCGACCACGTGGAAGTCGAAGTCGGCGAAGGCGGCGCGGAAGGCCGGGCGCTTCACCAGGATGGTGCGCCAGCTCAGGCCGGACTGGAAGCCCTCGAGGCTGACCTTCTCGAAGAGGCGGCGGTCCTCGACGACCGGGAAGCCCCACTCGGTGTCGTGGTAGGCCGGGAACTCAGGGGCCGAGACGGCCCATGCACAGCGCAAATGCCCGTCGGGGCCGGGCAGCACGTTCGTCATGCGACGAACTGTGCCACCCGACCCCGACAGGATGGTCTGCGACCGCTGCCGATCGTCAGGTCAGCGTGTGACCTGGGACCAGCGGGTGATCTGGGATCAGATCGCGCGGACGTTCTCCGCCTGCAGGCCCTTCTGGCCCTGGGTGACGTCGAACTCGACGCGCTGCTCCTCGGCGAGCGACTTGAAGCCGGTGCCGGCGATGCCGGTGTGGTGCACGAACACGTCGGCGCCGCCGCCGTCCTGCGCGATGAAGCCGAAGCCCTTGGTGTCGTTGAACCACTTCACGGTGCCAACTGCCATTTTCCTACTCCTTGTGTGTCATCCCGGAAGCCGCGCGGGCCTGATGGACGCGCGGGCTGAAGCCAACTGAAAACGCGCCTCGTGGAATGACCAGGTGGAGCTACAACAGTGATTCCGATTGCCAGCAGGATGGCCTGGCAACGGGACAGGGCCGACGAGTCGGTCCCCTTCAACACCCATGACGCTACCAGTGATGTGCTCGCGTGGCACCATCCCCGGCCCTAGTGTCTGTCCATGGCGTTCACCCCGCGACAGGTACGGGCGATGGGCCTCATCGCCGACACGTTCGCGACCGGCGGGGGCGGCGTGCCGTCACCTACCCAGGTCGGCTCCCACGAGCTCGCGCTCCGGATCGCGGAGGCGAACCCGCGAGCCGGCGAGGTGCGCCAGCTCAAGGCGCTCCTCGACGTGTGGGACACCCGCGCCTTCGGCGTCGCGCTGACCGGCCGCCCCCGGCGCTTCTCGGAGCTCAGCCAGGCCGAGCGGGAGGCGGCGCTGCTGTCGCTGTCCGACTCGCGGGTCGGCGCCAAGCGGGCGCTGTTCCAGGGGCTCAAGAGCGCCTCCCTGCTCCCCTACTACATGACCGGCGGGGCGGCCGTGTGGGACGAGATCGGCTACCCCGGCCCCCTCGGGAAGCGCCCGGACCCGCCGGCGGCGACGATCGCCCCGGTCCCGGTCACCCGCGACACCGACCTCGCCTGCGACGTCGTGGTCGTCGGCTCCGGCGCAGGTGGCGGTACGGCGGCCGGCGTGCTCGCGGCCGCCGGGCTCGACGTCGTGGTCCTCGAGGCCGGCGGCTTCCACGACGAGCGGCACTTCGACGGCGGCGAGGAGACCGGCTTCCTCGGGCTCTACGCCCTCGCCCCGCAGTCCACGGCCGAGGGACAGGTGCAGCTCGTCGCCGGCCGCGGCCTCGGTGGCGGCACGGTCGTGAACTACACGACCTCCTTCCGGACCCCCGACCACGTGCGCGCGGAGTGGGCGGGGCTCGGCGCGACGCAGTTCTCCGGCCCGGAGTACACCGCGTCGATGGATGCGGTGTGCGCGCGGCTCGGCGTCAACACCGAGCACGACAAGGCCGCCCCGCGTGACGCGATCCTCGAGCGCGGCGCGCGGGCGCTCGGGTGGGACGTCGCCGCGATGCCGCGCAACGTCCGGGGCTGCGACCAGGACGTCGAGTGCGGGCGTTGCGGGATGGGCTGCCGGCTCGGTGCGAAGCAGTCCACCGCGAAGACGTGGCTGGCCGACGCCGCCGACGCCGGGGCTCGGATCCTCACCGGAGTCAGGGTGCGGACGGTGAGCACCAGCTTCGGCCGGGCGACCGGCGTGGTCGGCGAGACCGCCGAGGGGCACCGGGTCCGGGTGCGGGCCAGGGCCGTGGTGGTCGGTGCCGGGGCGATCCAGACGCCCGCGCTGCTCCAGCGCAGCGGGCTGACCAACGCCAACATCGGCCGCTACCTGCGCCTGCACCCCGCGACAGCAGTGTGGGGCCGGATGGCCGAGCCGGTCGACGGCTGGGTCGGCGCGATGCAGAGCAGGTACGTCGACGCGCTCACCGACCTCGACGGCAGCGGGTACGGCGTCCTCTACGAGACCGCACCGCTCACGCCGGCGTTCGGCACCGGCTTCGTCAACTGGCGCGGCGCCGACGACTTCCGGCGCCGCATGGTCGAGCTCCAGCACACCCTGGGCGTCGCCGTCATCGTCCGCGACCGCGACCCCGGTGGCACGGTGCGCATCGGGCGTGACGGCGAGCCGGTCGTGCGCTACCAGCTCTCGCCGCGCGACACCGACCACCTCGTGCAGGGCCTCGTCGGCGGCGCGCGGATCGCCGAGGCGGCCGGCGCCGACTGGATCGCCTCGACCCACCACCGGACCGTCAGCTACGAGCCGGGCAGGCGTGGCTCGATCTCCACCTTCGAGGCCGACCTGCGCGCTGCCGGCGCCGCGCCGGCGACGATGGCGCTCGCCGCGCTGCACATCATGGGCACCGCCCGGATGGGCGGCTCGGCGGCCGACTCGGCCGTGGACCCCGACGGGCAGACGTGGGACGTGCAGAACCTGTACGTCGCCGACGCCTCCTGCTTCCCGACCGCGTCCGGCGTGAACCCGATGATCTCCATCGAGTCCATCGCGCACATGAACGCCACCCGCCTGGCGGCACGGCTGACCTGAGCCGCAGAAGGGGCTCAGAGCGCGAGCAGGCGCTCCTCGAGGCTGGAGGAGACCCGCGAGCCGAGGACCTCGATGGCGCCGGCGATGAGCGGGTTCGCGAGCTTCGCCGCCCCGTGCGGGGCGAACTCGGAGTGGTAGGTGACCGTCGTGGTCTCCTGGCCGGACTCGAAGGTGATCGTGTCCGTCACGGTGACGCCGTTGGCCTCGCCGACGAGCTCGAAGACCTGGTGCGGCTCGAAGCGGGTGACCTCGTAGTCGACCTCGACCTCGCGGCCGACCATCTTGCTGACGTTGTGGTAGGTCGTCCCGACGCCGCCGTCACCGGAGGTGCGGGTGGTCGAGACGGTGGGCGGGTCCCACTCCTCGGTCCTCGTGAAGTCGGTGAGGTAGTCCCAGACCAGCTGGACGGGGCGGGCGACGGTGATCGTGCGTTCGACGGTCGGCATGCGGCGGTGGTACCCGCCCGCCCGCGGTCCAGCCGGAACCCGGCAGGCCCGTCAGCTGTAGGTGATCTTGACGTGGTCGGTGAGGGGCACCGACTGGCAACCGAGGCGGATGCCGTCCTCGAGGTCGTCCTTGTCGAGCACGTCGTTGTAGAGCATCTTCACGTCACCCTCGAGCAGCCGGATGGCGCACGCAGAGCACTCCCCCTCGCGGCAGGAGTACGGCGCCTTGACGCCCTTGCTCTCGAGGAAGTCGAGCAGCTTCGTGCGCGGGTCCCAGTCGTCGAAGGTGAACTCCTCACCGTCGAGCTCCACCTCGACCTTGACCGGACCGGCGGGCGCGTCGGAGAAGACGTCCGCGGCAGCGCCGTCGTCGTCGGACTCGGCGAGGGCGATCTCGTTCTCGGCCTGCTCGAGCTCGGCGAGGTCGCCGAAGGGGTTGCCGCCGAGGGAGACGAACTTCTCCTGGTGGCGCAGGCTGCGCGGGACCTCGAGCTCCTTGAGCGCGGTCGTGACCATCTTCATGAACGGCGCCGGGCCGCACACGAAGGAGTCCCAGCCGCCGTACTGCGCAGCGAAGGCCTTGAGCTGATCCTGCGTCGGCAGACCCTGCACGGACTCCAGCCAGTGGATCACCTGGAGGCGGTCCGGGTGCTCGGCGGCGAGCCGGCTCAGCTCGGCGGCGAAGATGACCGACTGCTCGTCGCGGTTCGCGTAGAACACCACGACCCGGCCCTTGCCCTCGGCGAGCGCCGTGCGCGTGATCGACATGATCGGCGTGACGCCCGAGCCGCCGGCGAACAGCAGCAGGTCGGCGTCGAGCGAGGCCGGCGTGAAGATGCCGGACGGCGGCAGCACCCGCAGGGTGTCACCGACCGAGAGGTTGTCGCAGATCCAGTTCGACGCGTAGCCGTCGGCGGTGCGCTTCACGGTCACCGTCAGCGGCCCGCCGTCGTGCGGGCTGCTGGACAGGGAGTAGCAGCGGGCGGCGATCCCGGTCTGGTCGCTCGGGACCGCGACGGTCAGGAACTGGCCCGGCTTGTAGGCGAACTTCTCCTCCGCCCCTGCGGGCACGGCGAAGCTGATCGACTTGGCGTCGGCGGTCTCCTCGACCACGTCGACGACGTCGAGGACGAAGGACTCGATGTCCACAACACTCCCTGGGAAAAGATGAGATGGGCGGGCGCTCAGTACCCGTCGTGGGCACCGATCGGGACATCACCGGCCCGAACAGCCTCGTCGATGCTAGCCATCATCCGGGGGCAGGGCTGGTGCACGTCCCGCCCTCCGGGTGCCGTGCCGCGTCGCTGGAACTCCTGGCAGTCCGCGCGGGCCTGGGTCGACCACTGCACCGAGGTGTGGTGCTCGCTGTTCTTCTTGACCCGCACCCTTGCCAGGCAATCCAGGCAGGCGACCTCCACCAGGCGCTCCTCGGTGTAGCGTCGGAGGTCGGCGAGGGTCTCCTCGCTGGTCGGGACGAAGGACGCCATGGGTACGCCGGCCTCAGGCGTCCGCAGACGCGGTGGACCCGGCCTCGGCGGCCGCCCGGCGGGCGAGGTTCTCGGCGACCTCGGCCTGCCAGTACTCGTTGGCCTTGGTGGTGTCGACCTCGAACTCGAAGCGGTCCACCATCTCCGGCTTCACGTCGGCGACGTCGACGTAGAACTGCTCGTACCAGCGACGCAGCTGGTAGACCGGGCCGTCCTCCTCGCAGAGCAGCGGGTTCTGGACGGCGACCTTGTTCTCCCAGATCGCGACGTCCTGGAGGAAGCCGTCGCCGAAGGACTCGGTGTAGCGCTCGGCGATGTAGGCGCAGGTCTTCTCGTCGAGGCCCTCGGGCTTGCGCACGCTGATGCCGTACTGGAGCGTGAACGACTCCGGCCCGGTCGGGATGTGGCAGTTGATGAGGATGACCTCGGTGATGAAGCCCTTGTAGTCGACCTCGAGCCAGTTGATCATGTACGACGGCCCGTAGTAGGTCGCCACCGACTTGAGCATCGAGTTCTCGTCGCCGTACCCGCCGGCGGCGGTGTCGGGGCGGCCCTTCGACTCCATGAACTGGGTCGCGGTGTGGCCCTCGAAGACGTTGCGGAAGCTCGTCGGGAACGCGAAGTGCACGTAGTAGAAGTGCGCCATGTCCGCGACGTTGTCGATGAGCTCGCGGCAGTGCGAGCCGTTGATCTCGCGACGGTGCCACGACCACGGCGTGTACTTGTCGGTCATCACGTCCGGCAGCTCAGGCGGCAGCAGGTCGTGATCGGCCGCCGCGCCCTCCGGGTCGTGCCAGATGAGCAGCTGGCCGTTGCGCACGACGGTCTCGTAGCGCTGCGTGCGCGCACGCAGCGGGACCCGCCGGGCGTAGGGGATCTCCTTGCACTTGCCGTCACCGCCCCAGCGCCAGTCGTGGAACGGGCACGCGACGTTGTCGCCCTTGACCTCGCCCTGGGTCAGGTCGCCACCCATGTGGCGGCAGAAGCCGTCGAGGACGTTGAGGCCGCCCTTCGAGTCCTGCCAGACCACGAGCTTGGTGCCGAAGCCGTGCACGGCGTGCGGCTTGCCGTCCGAGAACTCCGAGGCCAGCCCCAGGCAGTGCCACCCACGCGCGAAGCGGATCGGCGCAGTGCCCTGGTCGAGAAGTCGGGTGTCGCTCATGTAGAACACGTTACAGTTTTGCCGTTAGGGTGACAACAACCAGGCGCCACGACGCGCCCGGAACCATCGTCGCAGGAGATCCGATGCACATCGACCTGGAGCCGCAGCAGGTAGCGCTGCGCGAGGAGCTGCGTGAGTACTTCGCACAGCTCGTGACGCCCGAGATCCGCGCCGGCCTGGCGTCGGCCACCGGAGAGTTCGGCGAGGCGGGCGTCTACAAGGACGTCATCCGCCAGATCGGAAGGGACGGCTGGCTGGGCATCGGGTGGCCCAAGGAGTACGGCGGCCAGGCGCGCTCGATGGTGGAGCAGCTGATCTTCACCGACGCTGCCGCCATCGCCGGCGTGCCGATCCCCTACCTGACGCTCAACACCGTCGGCCCGACGATCATGCGCTTCGGCAGCGACGAGCAGAAGGAGTACTTCCTCCCGAAGATCCTCGCCGGCGAGCTGCACTTCTCGATCGGCTACTCCGAGCCCGGCTCCGGCACCGACCTCGCGTCGCTGAAGACCAGGGCCGTCCTCGACGAGTCCACCGGCGAGTGGGTGATCAACGGCCAGAAGATGTGGACCTCGCTGATCCAGTACGCCGACTGGATCTGGCTGGCGTGCCGCACCGAGCCCGACGCCCCGCGCCACAAGGGCCTGTCGATGATCCTGGTGCCGGCGGACGCCCCCGGCGTGTCGTACACCCCGGTCCACACCGTGGCCGGGGTCGGCACCTCGGCGACCTACTACTCCGACGTCCGGGTCCCCGCGTCCAACCTCGTCGCCGAGCGCGGCGGCGGGTGGGCGCTGATGACCAACCAGCTCAACCACGAGCGGGTGGCGCTGACCTCCGCGGCGCCGCTGCAGCACTCGCTGGGCCTGGTGAAGCAGTGGGCGGCCGAGACCCGCAACCCGGACGGCGCGCGCGTCATCGACACCGAGTGGGTCCAGGTCGCGCTGGGGCGGGCGCACGCCCGGATCGAGGCGCTGACCCTGATCAACTGGAAGCTGGCCGCCGATGCCGACCACGGCGTCGCCCTGTCGCCGGCCGAGGCGTCGGCCACCAAGATCTACGGCTCCGAGCTGGCGACCGAGGTCTACCGCTCGCTGATGGAGGTCGTCGGCCCGCACGCCGGGGTGACCGGCGACTCCCCGGGTGCTGTCCTCGCCGGCCGCCTCGAGCGCTACCACCGCTCGTCGCTGGTGATGACCTTCGGCGGCGGCACCAACGAGATCCAGCGCGACATCATCGGCTACGTCGGCCTCGGCCTGCCCGCGGCCAAGCGGGCCTGAGCCCCGAGCCCGACGAGACAGGACACGAGATGGACTTCCTCTTCACCCCCGAGCAGGACGAGGCCGCGGAGCTCGCTGCGCAGATCCTCGCCGACCGCACGACGAACGACCGGCTCAAGCAGGTCGAGGCCGGCGGCGACCGGTTCGACCTTGCGCTCTGGAAGGAGCTCGACGACGCCGGCCTGCTGACGCTGCACCTGCCCGAGGAGCACGGCGGCGCTGGCCTCGGCCTGGTGGAGCTCGCCCGCGTGCTCGTCGAGGTCGGCAAGCGGGTCGCTCCGGTGCCGCTGGCCGTGCACGGCGCCTGCACCGCCCTCCTCGCCGAGCACGGCGTGGAACCCGACGCCGGCGTGTACGCCGCCGCGGTCGCCGAGGAGCGCACCCACCTGCCGGCCGTGCCGACCGTCACCGCCACCGCCGACGGCGCGCTCACCGGCACCAAGACGCTCGTGCGGGCCGGGATGGCCGCCGACGCGCTGCTCGTCACCGCGACCGGCCCCGACGGCCCGGCCGTCCACCTGGTCGACGTGTCCGCGAACGGTGTCGAGCGGGTGGCCCAGCGCACGAGCGACGGCGACCTCGCTGCGATGGTCACCCTGGCCGGTGCACCGTCGACCCGCGTCGGTGACGCGACCGCGGCGGCCCGCCTCGGCCAGCTGCTGGTCGCGCTCGCCGCCGCCGAGCAGCTCGGCGTCACCGAGGGGGCGCTGCGCCTCACCGCGGACTACGCGAAGACGCGGGAGCAGTTCGGACGCCCGATCGGCACCTTCCAGGCTGTCTCGCAGCGCCTCGCCGACGGGTTCATCGACGTCCTCGGCCAGCGGCTCACGCTCTGGCAGGCCGTGTGGCGCCTGCACGAGGGCCTGCCGGCTGCGACGGAGGTGGCCACCGCCAAGCTGTGGGCGGCCGACGCGGGCCACCGGATCGCGCACACCACGGTCCACGTGCACGGCGGCGTCGGCATCGACCTCGACGGCGAGGCGCACCGCTACTTCACCAGCGGCAAGCGTTTCGAGTTCCTCTTCGGCGGCGCCACCGAGCAGGCCCTGGCCATCGGCCGCACCTTCGCGTGACGGTCCGGGACCTCCTCCTCGCCCGCGCCGACGACGACCGCCCCGCCCTGCGCTGGCGTGACGACGCCGGCGCGGTGCGGGAGCTGTCCTGGCGACAGTACGTCGCCGCGGCGACCCGGCTCGCCGCCGACCTCGAGGCGGGGCTCGACCCGTCTCGACCGCCGCACGTGGGCGTGCTGCTGCCGAACGGACCCGCCTTCGCGCTCCACCTCGCCGCGGCCGGGCTCGGCGGCCACGTGCTGGTGGGGCTGAACACGACCCGGCGGGGCGCGGCCCTGGACGCCGACGCACAGCGCGCCGACTGCCAGCTGGTGGTGGACTCCCCCGACCGCGCCCTCGCCGCGCTGGCCGGTCCTGCCAGCCCTGACGAGGCGGCTCCGCCGGCCGCCTCCGGCCTGGGTCCCGACGCGTTGTTCATGCTGATCTTCACCAGCGGCACGAGCGGCTCGCCGAAGGCGGTCCGCGTCACCCACGAGAAGGTCACCGGACCCGGGACCCACCTCGTCGGCCGGCTCGGGCTCACCCCGGACGACGTGCACTACGTCTCGATGCCGATGTTCCACTCCAACGCCGTGATGGCCGGGTGGGCGCCGGCACTCACCAACGGCTCCACGTTCGCGGTCGCGCCGTTCTCGGCGAGCGGCTTCCTGCGCGACGTCCGGGACTTCGGCGCGACCTACGCCAACTACGTCGGCAAGCCGCTGACCTACGTGCTGGCGACGCCGGAGCAGCACGACGACACCGAGAACCCGCTGCGCCTGGTCTTCGGCAACGAGGCCAACGACGCCGACATCGTCGAGTTCGGCCGACGCTTCGGCTGCGAGGTGGTCGACTCCTACTCCTCGACCGAGAACGCCGTCATCGTGCAGCGCCGGCCGGGGATGCCGGCCGGTGCGCTCGGCATGCCGCTCGACGGCGTCAAGGTGCTCTCACCCGAGACCGCCGAGGAGGTGCCGGACGCGGTGTTCGACGCCGCCGGGCGGCTGCTCAACCCGGACGAGGCGATCGGCGAGCTGGTCAACACCACCGGCCGCGGCGCGTTCGCGGGCTACTACAACGACGACGCCGCCGAGGCCGAGCGGATGCGGGGAGGGATGTACTGGTCCGGCGACCTCGCCTACCGCGACGCCGACGGCTGGGTCTACTTCGCCGGCCGCACCGGTGACTGGCTGCGGGTGGACGGGGAGAACCTCGCCGCGGCACCGATCGAGCGGATCCTGCTGCGGCACCCCGCGGTCGCCGAGGCGGCGGTCCACGCCGTGCCCGACGAGAAGGTCGGTGACCAGGTCGCCGCGGCGCTCGTGCTGCGCGGCCCGCTGACCCCCGACGGGCTCGAGGAGTTCCTCGATGCCCAGGGCGACCTCTCCCCCAAGGCGTGGCCCCGCTACGTGCGGGTCGTCGACGACCTGCCGCGGACGGCGACGAACAAGGTGCTCAAGCGCGCCCTGTCCGCCGAGGGAGTGCCGGCCCCGGGCACGGCGTGGGTGCGCGAGGAGCGCGGCACGTCGTACCGCTGAGGCAGGCCGGGCAATCAGGTCAGGGCAGCAGCCCGGCGGCCGGTCCGCGGAGGCCGACGACGAAGAGGCCCTCGTCGGTGTCGGTGTACCAGACCTGGCGTCGCTCGACGTCCCACGCGGGCTGCGAGAGGGCCGACGCGCCGTCGGGGCCCGGCTGGTTGAAGTAGCCGACCTCGCGCGGACGGCGGACGTCGGTGATGTCGAACAGCCGCAGCCCGGAGCCGATCATCGAGCAACCGGCGATCCTCGGGTCGGTGCGGGTCGGCAGGGAGCAGTAGTGGCCGGTGTAGCTCCGCACGATCGACGACGCGCCCGGGTCACCGGTGAGGTCGGCGCGGACGGCGGGGTCGTGCACCTCGAGGCGGATGTTGGAGACGACCTCGGGCTCGCGCGGGTCGGTGACGTCGATGATCCGGGCGGCGCCGACCGGGCTGCGCGGCTGGTTGAACTGGCGCAGGTCGCCGAAGAGGTCGCTGAACTCGTCGACCTCGAGGACGTACTGCCGGCCGTCGCGGGTGAACGGCTCGGCGACCTGCGGGATCGACGACTCCTCCCACGTCAGGCGCGACAGCGTGCGGACCTGCGGGTCCGGGCGCCGGTCCTGGATGTCGGACACGTCGAGGATGTCGAGGCCGGCGCCGTCGAGCAGCTTCGCGTCACGCCCGCTCGGGGTGCCGATGTTCGCGGCGTACATGGTCCGGCCGTCGTCGGACAGGCGCAGGCCGTGGTAGACGACGCCGCCCTTCGTGCGCAGCACCTTCGGCCGGCGCGGGTCGGCGAGGTCGACGGCGGTGAGCGTGAAGCCGACGGCGCCCGCGGTCCAGAAGGTCTGGCCGTCGGGGGCGAAGCCGCTCTCGTGGCCGAGCACGCCCGACAGGGTCGAGGACTGCAGCTTCGGCTTGCGGCAGTCCTGGCTGACGTCGTACACGTCGAGGATGCCGGGTGCGGTGGCCAGGGTGCCCATGACCGCGACGAGCAGGCCGCGCTCCTGGTTGACGAGCAGCGACTCGTGCGGCTGCAGCATCGCCGGTGAGACCAGGTTGGCGGTCTTCACGGGCTTCGCCGGGTTCGTCATGTCCAGCACGACCACGCCGAGGCCGGCGCCGCCGGTGAGCAGGCCGAGGGCGTTGAGGCCGACCATCAGAGCGGAGTCGTAGTAGGCGCAGGTGCGTCCACTGGCGTCGGTGTAGCGCTGCACCTTGTAGCCGCCCGAGCCGAGCACCGACCGCTTGCCGTGCCGGCCGACCTCGACCGTGTTGCACCGGTACCCCTCGCGCGCCCGGCCGGAGGTGTGGTCGGCCTTCGGCACCCGGCCCTGGATGGACGTCTCGACCGGGTCGCCGGCTGCGCAGGTCGCGCGCGGGACCGCGATGAGCGGCAGCTCGGCCTGCGAGGACCCTGCTGTCGCGACCGCGCTCGCCACCACGAGCGCGGAGGCGAGCAGCGCGATCAGCAGCCGGCGCAGTGCCGGCCGGCGGCGGGCCGACGTCTCCGTCCCGGGCTCGTCCGGACCGTCCCAGCCGTCCGGACCGTCCCAGCCGTCCATCGTGCGCTGCTCAGCCACTTCCGACCCCCACGTCAGAGCATGCCCGGGCTGCGTCAGCCCTCGTAGGCGACCTCAGCCTGCCACCCGGACTCGTCCTGGTCGAGGGCGGCGCGCAGGGCGCGGGCGACGTTGTCGGGCGCGAAGGGCCCCTCCGTCGAGAGCAGGCCGCGCACGGTGACGGACACCGCGCGGATGCCGTCGCCGGCCAGCGCGGCGTCGATGCTGCGCACGAGGTTCTGCAGCCCGGCCTTCTGCACGCCGAGCGAGGCCGCGCCGAACCACGGCTTGTCGGCAGCCATGCTCCCGGTCGCGGTGACCCGGCCACCGGGGCCCATGAAGGGGCGCGCCGCCTGGAGCACGGTGAGCAGCGCGCCGACACCGAGGCGGACGTCCTCGAGCAGCTCGTCGGGCGACAGGGACAGCGGGTCCTTCTCCCGGTAGGCAGACGGGTTGAAGTGCAGCACGTCGACCTTGCCGAGCTTCTCCGCCATCCGGGTGACCGCCGCCCGGGTCGCGATCTCGTCGGTGAGATCCACGAGGGCCTTGTCGGCAGAGCCACCGGCGGCCGTGACCTCGTCGGCGAGGGTGGCGAGCACCCCCGGGTCGGCGCCGAGAAGTCCGACGGCCGCCCCCTCCGCGGCGTAGAGGCGGGCGAGCGAGCCGCTCACCCCGGGTCCGGCTCCGGCGATCAGGACGTTGCGGGTCATGCCCGCCAGCCTAGGCTCGTCCCGGCGCCGGCAGCAGGCGCGTCAGGGCAGGAGCTCCTCGACGCCGTTGGTGAGCCGGACGACGTGGAAGCCGCTGGTGCCGTCGGTGTACCAGACGGAGTCGTTGGCGGCGTCCCACGCCGGCTGCGACAGCGCGCTCGCACCGCCCTTCGAGGGCAGGTTGAAGTAGGCGACCTCGACGGGGTGCTCGACGTTGCTGATGTCGAAGATGCGCAGGCCAGAGCCGATCATGGAGCAGGCGGCTAGGTCCGGCGCGTCGCGCGTGGGGACCGAGCAGTAGTGGGCGGAGTAGCCGCCGATCGGGAGCGAGGTGCCCGGGTCGGAGAGCACCTCCTTCGTGCGGTTCTCCTGCTGGTGCACCTCGAGCCGGATGTCGGAGACGACCGTCGGCCGGGTCGGGTCGGTGACGTCGATGATCCGCGCCCCGCCGACCGGGCTGTTCCTGAAGTCCACGGTGAAGCCCTCGCCGAACCAGTCGGTGAACTCGTCGACCTCGAGCACGTAGTCGCGACCGTCCCGGTGGAACGGCTCGGCGACCTGAGGGATCGAGATGCCGGGCCAGTCGACCTCGCCGACCTTGCTGATGCGCGGCTTCGGCCGGCGGTCCTGGACCTGGCCGACGTCCCAGACCTGGAGGCTGGGGTCGTCGAGGATGGACGTGCCGGAGGGGCTGCCCATGTTCGCCACGTACATGGTGCGGCCGTCGTCGGAGAAGCGCAGCCCGTGGGCGACCACGCCGGTCTCGGTCATCAGCACGCGCGGGCGGCGGGGCTCGGTCAGGTCGACCGCTGTCATGGTGAACCCTGCGGCTCCGGCGGTCCAGAAGGTCATCCCGTCGGGGGCGAACCCGCTCTCGTGGCCGAGCACGCCCGACAGGGTCGTCGACATCAGCCTCGGCTTGCGGCAGTCCTGGCTGACGTCGTACACGTCGAGGACGCCGGGTGCGGCGGCCAGGGTGCCCATCACACCGACGAGCAGGCCGCGCTCCTGGTTGACGAGCAGCGACTCGTGCGGCTGCAGCATCGCCGGGGTGATGAGGTTGGCGGTCTTGACCGGCTTCGCGGGGTCGGTCATGTCCAGCACCACGACGCCGAGCCCGGTGCCGTTGAGCAGGTTGCCGACGACGTCGAGGCCCAGCATCCGGGTCGAGTCGTAGAACGCGCAGGTGCGACCCTTCGCGTCGGTGTAGCGCAGGGTCTTGAAGCCGCCGGTGGTGCCGTGGCGGGCGACGGCGACGGTGTTGCAGGTGTAGCCCTGCAGGGCGCGGCCGGAGGTGAAGTCGGCCTTCGGCACCCGGCCCTGCAGGTCGGTGGTCTCGGGGCGGGACCCCTCGCCGCAGCTGGCCTCGGGGACCGGCTGGGGCGGGGTGGGGTCCTCCGCGGCAGCGATGGTGCCGCCGACCAGGACCGTGGCGGCCGCCAGGGCGACGACCAGTCGTCGCCGCGCCGGGTCGGTGATCGTGCGCCGCAGAGCCCCCATGCCCCGCTCCCCTCGTCAGGTGCCGTCAGACGCCGGCGATGCCGTCGAGCTTCTTGACCGTGTCCTGGAACTCCGCGACCAGGTCGGCCATCACCTCGGCGACCGGGCGGACCTCGTTCATCCGGCCGACGATCTGGCCGACCGGCATGGAGATCACGTCGGGGTCGCCCGAGGCGTTGATCCGGTTGTGGGCGTCCGCGACCAGCAGGTTCTGCAGTGGCATCGGGAGCGGCGCCGGGGCACCCTCCTCGTTCCAGGCCTCGGTCCACTTCGTCTTGAGCAGGCGGGCCGGCTTGCCGGTGTAGATGCGGGTGCGCACGGTGTCGGACGACGTGGCGCGCAGGAACGCGGTCTCCCAGCCCTTGTTGGACGCGAGGTTGCGGTACTCCTCGGTGCCGAGCCAGATCGAGCCGGTCCACACGCCCTGCGAGCCGAGTGCCAGCGACGCCGCGATCTGGCGGCCGGAGCCGATGCCGCCCGCGCCGAGGACCGGGACGTCCGGGCCGACGGCGTCGACGATGTCGGGGGTGAGCACCATGCTGGCGATCTCGCCGGTGTGGCCGCCGGCCTCGTAGCCCTGGGCGATGATGATGTCGACGCCGTTGGCGACGTGGCTCTGGGCGTGCTTCGGGGCGCCTGCGAGCGCGGCGACCTTCAGGCCGGCGGCCTGGCACTCCTTGATCACGTCGTTCGGCGGCGTGCCCAGCGCGTTGGCGATGAGCACCGGACGGTGCTGCAGCGCGACGTCGACGTGCGAGCGGGCCATCGAGTGGAGCCAGCCGAGGACGCCCTCGCGGCCCTCGCCCTCGGGCAGCGGCGGGACGCCGAGCTTGAGGAGGGTCTCGTCGACGAACTTCCTGTGCTCCTCGGGGATGTACGACGACAGGTCGGCCGAGGTGCCCTCGGTGGGGACCTTCATCGGCATGACCACGTCGACGCCGTACGGCTTGCCGTCGGTGTTCTCGTCCATCCAGGTCAGGACCCGGTCGAGCTCGTCGGGGTCGTTGAAGCGGACGCAGCCGAGGACGCCGAGGCCGCCGGCGCGCGACACCGCGGCCGCGACGTGCTCGGACGGGGTGAACGCGAAGATCGGGTACTCGATGCCGAAGGCGTCGCAGAGGGGGGTGCGCATCAGGCGTTGGCTCCTGAGTTCGTGTCGATGGTGACGTGGTCGGCGAGGGCGAGCTCCTTCGCCCTGGGGTACTGCGCCTTGCCGGTGGCGTTGCGGGGGATCTCCTCCACGATCGTCAGGCGGCGCGGCAGCTTGTAGCCGGAGAGGTGCGAGCGCAGGAAGGTGCGCAGCTCCTCGAGGTCGATGGTGTGGCCGGGACGGGGCTCGACGACGGCGGAGACCGCCTGGCCGTACTTCTCGTCGGGCAGCCCGACCACGAGCGCGTCGTACACGCCGGGGTGGGCCTTGATCGCCTGCTCGACCTCCTCGGGGTAGACCTTCTCCCCGCCGGTGTTGATGCAGTTCGAGCCGCGACCGAGCAGCGTGATCCGGTTGCCCTCCTCGATCCGGGCGTTGTCGCCGGGGATCGAGTAGCGGACGCCGTCGATCTCGATGAACGTCCGCGCCGACTTCTCCGGGTCCTTGTAGTAACCGACCGGGACGTGGCCGGCGCGGGCGGTGCGCCCGACCTTGCCGACGTCCTTGACCGGGTCCAGCGGGCGGTTGTCGTCACCGAGGATCACCGTGGTCGGCGGGATCGAGACGACCGGCCCGTCGGTCGACAGCGCGCTCGCGTCCTGCAGGCCGGTGCCCTGGAAGCCGGTCTCCGAGGAGCCGATCGAGTCGGTGAAGACGGCGTTCGGGAAGTGCTTCATCCACCGCTCCTTGACCGACTTGGAGAAGATCGCGGCGCTGGAGGCGATGGCGAAGAGCGTCTGGCCGTCGAAGCCGCCGGCCTCGTAGGCATCGATGAGCGGGACCGCCATGGCGTCGCCGGTCATGAAGAGCATCTGCACGCCGTACTTGTCGACGAGCTCCCAGGTGCGGACCGGGTCGAACTTCGGCTCGAGGATGGTCACCTGGCCGGCGAAGAGGTGCATCAGCAGCGACGCCTGGGCGCCACCGTGCATGAGCGGGCTCAGCGGGAGGGTGACGAGGCTCTCCTCCTTGGCCTTCTTCGACTGGTCGTACTCCTCCAGCGGCTCGCCGGTCATGAAGTCGATGCCGCCGCCGAGCACGCGCCAGAAGTCCTCGTGGCGCCACATGACGCCCTTCGGGAACCCGGTGGTGCCGCCGGTGTAGATGATGTGGATGTCGTCGGGGCTGCGCTCGCCGAAGTCGCGGGCGTCGGACTGGCCGGCCACGGCCTCCTCGAGCGTGACGCCGTTGAACGCCGACAGGTCGCTCCGGTCGTCCGGCTCGAGCGGGTTGGGCACCGCGACGACCGCCTTCATCGCACCGACCTTCGGCAGCACCTCGGCGACCAGCGGCGCGTAGACGCGGTCGTGCACGAGGCCGACCAGGTCGGCGTTGTCGAAGAGGTACTCGAGCTCGCCGGCGACGTACCGGTAGTTCACGTTGATGGCGACCGCGCGCACCTTGAGGATCGCGATCAGCGCGATGACGTGCTCGATGCTGTTCTTGGCGTAGAGACCGACGTGGTCGCCGACACCGATGCCCTGCGCCTGCAGGTGGTGGGCGAGCTTGTTGGACTCCGCCTCGAGCTCGGCGAAGGAGATGACGCGCTCCCCCACCTGGACGGCGGGTTTCTCCGGGACGGCGTCGACGGCGTGTTCGAAGAGATCGGCGATGTTGAGGGCCACGAGCCAGAGACTAGAACACGTTTCACTTTTTCGCTAGCGTGGTTCGCATGTCTGCGACCGACGCCCCCGTGCGCACCACCCCCGACTGCCTCGTCGAGCAGGACGGCCACAAGCTGGTCGTCACCATGAACCGCCCCGAGCGCCGCAACGCGCTGTCCAGCGAGATGCTGCGGATCATGGAGGACGCCTGGGACCGGGTGAACGAGGACCCGGAGATCCGGGTCTGCATCCTCACCGGTGCCGGCGGCTACTTCTGTGCCGGCATGGACCTCAAGAAGGCCGACGAAAAGCCGCCGTCGGAGAGCTTCGAGGACGGCAGCTACGACCCCACCGTGATCAAGGGCCTGCTCAAGGGCTTCCGCCTCACCAAGCCACTCATCGCCGCGGTCGAGGGCCCGGCGATCGCCGGCGGCACGGAGATCCTGCAGGGCACCGACATCCGGGTCGCCGGCGAGTCGGCGAAGTTCGGTGTCGCCGAGGCCCGCTGGTCCCTCTACCCGATGGGCGGCTCCGCCGTGCGGCTCCCCCGCCAGATCCCCTACACCGTCGCCGCCGAGCTGCTGCTCACCGGTCGCACGCTCCTCGCCCCGGAGGCGAAGGAGCTCGGCCTGATCGGCCACGTCGTGCCCGACGGGCAGGCGCTGGCCAAGGCGCACGAGATCGCCGACATGATCGCCGCCAACGGCCCGCTCGCCGTCCAGGCCATCCTCAAGACGATGCGCGACTCGGAGGGCAAGCACGAGGACGAGTGCTGGGCCGACGACGCCCACATCGGCGCCGCCGTGTTCTCCTCCGAGGACGCCAAGGAGGGCCCCCGTGCGTTCCTGGAGAAGCGGAAGCCGGAGTTCAAGGGTCGCTGAGGTCCCCCGGCGGCAGCGCCGCCGACCAAGCGACGACCAAGCGACGACCAAGCGACGAAGGGCCGCCCCGCTCATCGAGCGGGGCGGCCCTCGTGCGTCCCTCCCTGGTCGGCCGGCGCCGGGGTCAGCCGACCGAGCGCTCCCCGGTCCAGAAGCGGGCCCGCAGCGCCTTCTTGTCCGGCTTGCCGAGCGCGGTCAGCGGCAGCGCGTCGACCGCGATGACCTCCTTGGGGGCCTGGACCGATCCCTTGCGCTCCTTGACCGCAGCCTGGATCTCGGCGACGACCTCCTCGGTGAGCTCGTGACCCTCCCGGAGCACGACGACGGCGGTGACCGCCTCGCCGAACTTCTCGTGCGGGGTGCCGATCACGCCCACCTGGGCGATCGCCGGGTGCTCGGCGATGACGTCCTCGACCTCGCGCGGGAACACGTTGAAGCCGCCGGTGACGATCATGTCCTTGGTGCGGTCGACGATGTACCAGAACCCGTCCTCGTCCTCGCGCGCCACGTCGCCGGTGTGCATCCAGCCGTCGCGGAAGGTCTCGGCCGTGGCCTCCGGCAGCTGCCAGTAGCCCGCCGACAGCAGCGGTCCCGCCACGCAGATCTCGCCCGGCTCGCCCTGCGGCACCGGGTTGCCGTCCTCGCCGAGCAGCGCGGTGCGCAGGTACGCCGACGGTCGGCCGCAGGACGTGAGCCGCTCCTCGATCGGGCGACCCTCGGCGTCGACGTGCTCGCCCTTCGGGAAGTAGCTGATCACCATCGGGGCCTCGGACTGGCCGTAGTACTGCGCGAAGATCGGCCCGAACCGCTCGATCGCCTCCTTGAGGCGGACCGGGTTGATCGCGGACGCGCCGTAGTAGACGGTCTCGAGCGACGACAAGTCGCGCGTGTGCGAGTCGGGGTGGTCCATCAGGGCGTAGAGCATCGTCGGCACGAGCATGAGCGAGTTGATCCGCTTCTCCTCGATGGTGCGCAGCACCTCGGCCGGGTCGAAGCGTGCCGAGACGAAGAGGGTGCCGCCCTGGAGCACGACGGGAACGAAGAACGCCGCACCGGCGTGCGAGAGCGGCGTGCACATGAGGAAGCGCGGCTCGGTCGGCCACTCCCACTCGGCCATCTGGATCTGCGCCATCGTCGAGAACGAGCGCACGTTGCCGATCACGCCCTTGGGCTTGCCGGTCGTGCCGCCGGTGTAGGTGATCGAGGTGATGTGGTCGGGCTCGAGCACGGCCGCCTCGAGCGGACGCGGCTCGAAGGACGCAGCGACCTCGGTCAGGTCGGTCGCGACGTCGGCCAGCTCCTCGGGGACGGGGCCGATGGTCAGGACCCGCTTGAGGCCCGGGCACTTTCCGAGCAGCTCGACGGCGCGACCCGCGAAGTAGGGGTCGATGACGAGCGTGGTGATCCCCGCGTCGTTGATGACGTAGGCGTGGTCGTCGGCAGAGCCCAGCGGGTGCAGCGAGGTCCGCTGGAAGCCCTGGGTCTGGCCGGCGCCGAGGATGAAGAGCACCTCCGGCCGGTTCAGCGCGAGCAGCGCCCCCGGCGTACCCCGGCCGGCGCCGAGGGACTCGAAGGCCTGGATGTACTGCGAGATCCGCTCCGCGGTCTCGCGCCCCGTGAGGGTGACGTCACCGAGGTGGACGATCGGGCGGTCGGCGTGGCGCTTGAGGGCCGCGACCATCAGGTGGCCGTTGTGGGCAGGGGTCCGGAGCGTGTCGGTCACGGGACCCACAGTAGAACGTGTTCTATTTCGCGGGCAAGGACCTGCTCAGCCCGCGGCACGTTCGACGGGTGCGGCCAGCGGGCGCACGCCGCCCAGGCGCCGGTGGAACCGGACCTGGTCGGCGTGCGCGTCGAGCGCGTCCCACAGGGCGCGGTGGGCGGCCCACGGCAGCGGGTCGTCGCCGGAGGACCAGCGCTCCCCGAAGCTGATCCACACCGGCACCCAGTGCGCGGCGCAGTCCCACGCCCCGCGCTGGGCCTCCACCAGCCGCCGCCGGACCTGGAAGGCGGTGCGCGGGCCGTCGACGCAGATGGGCGCCGTCCGCACCGGCCAGACCCACAGGTCGAGCTCCATGAGCTCGATCTCGAGGTCGCGCAGCAGGGCTGGGTCGACCAGCACGGTGGCGACGTTCTGGTGCGGTTCGCGCCTCATCCCCGGAACGCTAACCGCCACCGCCGACAGGGACCAGACCCTCGGCAGGCCAGACCTCAGCAGGCCCGGGCCAGCAGGCCCGGGTCAGCAGGCCGGGGTCAGAGCAGGACCTCCGCGACCTGGCGCACCTCGGCGGCACTGCGGCACGAGAGCAGCAGCGTGGTCACGCCCGTCTCCTCCCACTGCGCGACCCGCTCCTTGACCTCGGAGGCGGTGCCGATGATGTGCATGTCGTCGACCAGCTCGTCGGGGATCAGCGCGGTCGCCTTGTCCTTCTCACCCGACAGGTAGAGCTCCTGCACCTCGGAGGCCAGCTCCTCGTAGCCCATCCGGGCGAAGACCTGGGTGTGGAAGTTCTGCTCCTTGGCGCCCATGCCGCCCATGTAGAGCGAGACGAACGGCTTCATCGCGTCGATGACGGCCTGCTTCTGGGTCGCGTCCTCGACGATCTGCAGGTGACAGGTCGCGGCGATCTCGAAGTCCGCGCGGGTACGACGTGCGCCCGGTCGCGCGAAGCCCTCGTCGAGCCACGGCTGGTACATGCCGGCGCTCTTCGGGGTGTAGAAGATCGGGATCCAGCCGTCGGCGATCTCCGCGGTCTGCGCGACGTTCTTCGGCCCCTCCGCACCCAGCCAGATCGGCAGGTCCGCGCGCAATGGGTGGACGATCGGCTTGAGCGGCTTGCCGAGCCCGACCGCTCCGGGTCCGCGGTAGGGCAGCGGGTGGTGCGGGCCGTCGTTGGTCACCGGCGCCTCGCGGGCCAGCACCTTGCGGATGATCGAGACGACCTCGCGGGTGCGGGCCAGCGGCTTCTCGAACGGCTGGCCGTACCAGCCCTCGACGACCTGCGGGCCGCTGACGCCCATGCCCAGCACGACCCGTCCGCCGGTGAGGTGGTCGAGGGTCAGTGCGTGCATCGCGATGGAGGTCGGCGTGCGGCCCGACATCTGCACGATCGAGGTGCCCAGCCGGACCCGCGACGTCTCGCGCCCCCACCAGGCCAGCGGGGTGAACGCGTCACTCCCCCACGCCTCGGCGGTGAAGATCGCGTCGAACCCGGCGTCCTCGGCGGCCGCGACGAGCTCGCCCACGCCCTGGGGCGGCTGCGCGCCCCAGTAACCCAGCTGAAGTCCCAGTTTCATGAGACGAATCATGCCCCTCGTTGCGAACCATTTCTAGAACGTGTTTCACTTTCGCCATGAGTCGCACCCTCTCGGCACCGGTCACGGTCGCCTTCGACTACACCCGATCCGTCGGTCCGGTGCTGGGCCGCTTCCTCACCGGCCTCCGGGACGGCCGGCTCGTGGGCGCCCGCCTCGCCGACGGGCGCGTCGCCTGCCCTCCGCCGGAGTTCGACCCGGTCAGCCACCAGGCCCCGACGGAGTTCGTCGACCTGGCCGGCACCGGCACGGTCACCTCGTGGACCTGGGTGAGCGAGCCTGTAGCCGGGCAGCCCTTCGACCGCCCGTTCGCGTTCGCGCTGATCACCCTCGACGGCGCGGACACGCCGTTGCTGCACGCGGTGGACGTCAGCAGCGCCGACGAGATCAGCACCGGCATGCGGGTGCGGCCGCGCTGGGGCGCCGAGCGCGCCGGCGTCATCACCGACCTCGTCTTCGAGCCCGACTCCGGCACCGCCGCCCCGGCGAGCGCCCCGACCGGCACGGACGACGTCACCGGCATCATCACGCCGATCAGCCTCGACTACACCTACGCCGCCAGCCCCGAGGAGTCCGCGTTCTACCGCGGCCTCGCCGAGGGCCGGATCCTGGGCCAGCGCTGCCCGAAGTGCCAGAAGGTCTACGTCCCGCCGCGGCCGGCCTGCCCGACCGACGGGGTGCCGACCTCGGAGGAGGTCGAGCTGTCCGACACCGGCACGGTCACGACCTTCTGCATCGTCAACGTGCCCTTCCTGGGCCAGCGGATCGCGCCGCCGTACGTCTCGGCCTACATCCTGCTCGACGGTGCGGACATCGCGCTGCAGCACCTGATCCTCGACATCCCCGTCGAGGAGATCCGGATGGGCCTGCGGGTCAAGGCGGTCTGGAAGCCCCGCGAGGAGTGGGGCACCACGATCGAGAACATCAGCCACTTCGCGCCGACCGGTGAGCCGGACGCGGACTACGACACCTACAAGCACCACCTCTGAGCGGGCGGAAGGACAGACATGCGTGACGTTGCCGTCGTCGGGTTCGCCCAGCGACAGTTGCAGGACTACGACGGGTCGCCGACCTGTGCCGAGCTGCTCGTGCCGATCTTCGGCGAGTGCTACGAGCAGACCGGCTGGACGAAGAAGGACATCGGCTTCTGGTGCTCCGGCTCCTCGGACTACCTCGCGGGCCGCTCGTTCTCGTTCGTGAGCGCGATCGACGCCATCGGCGTCCTCCCGCCGGTGAACGAGTCGCACGTGGAGATGGACGCCGCCTGGGCGCTCTACGAGGCCTGGCTGAAGATCCAGACCGGCGAGGTCGACACCGCCCTGGTGTTCGGCTTCGGCAAGGCGTCGGCCGGCGTCCTGCGCCGCACCCTCGCCCTCCAGCTCGACCCCTACACGCTGACCCCGCTCTGGCCGGACACCGTGTCGATCGCGGCACTCCAGGCGCGGCTCGGCATCGACGCCGGCGAGTGGGACGAGGCCGCGATGGCCGACGTCGTCAACCGCTCGCTGACCGACGCCGAGAAGAACGAGTACGCCGTCCGGGCCGGTGGCTCCTCCGTCGAGGACCTGCTGGCGCGGCCGATGTTCGCCGACCCGCTGCGCAAGCACGACGCCGCACCGGTGACCGACGGCGCCGCGGCGATCGTGCTCGCCGCCGGGGACCGGGCCCGCGAGGTGCGCGAGCGCCCCGCCTGGATCACCGGCCTCGCGCACTACACCGACGCGCTGCACCTGGGCACCCGCGACCTCACCCGTTCGGAGTCCGCGGCCCGCGCCGCCGCCGCTGCGGGTGGCACGGACGGCGTCCAGGTCGCCGAGCTGCACGCGCCGTTCAGCCACCAGGAGCTGATCCTGCGCCGCGAGCTCGGCCTGGCCGACGACGTACGGGTCAACCCGTCGGGCGGTGCGCTCGCGGGCAACCCGATGTTCACCGGCGGCGCGATCCGCATCGGCGAGGCCGCCCGCCGGATCTGGGACGGCACCGCCGACAAGGTGCTCGGCCACGCGACCAGCGGACCCGCGCTGCAGCAGAACCTCGTCTGCGTCATGGAGGGACAGAACTGATGGCCAAGAAGCCTGCCGCCGTCATCGGCGTCGGCCAGACCCACCACCGGGCCAAGCGCGAGGACGTCTCGATGGCCGGCCTGTGCCGCGAGGCGATGGACCGCGCCCTCGCCGACGCCGGGATGACCCTCGACGAGATCGACGCCATCGTCGTCGGGAAGGCGCCGGACCTGTTCGAGGGCGTGATGATGCCGGAGCTCTACCTCGCCGAGGCCCTCGGTGCGGCCGGCAAGCCGCTGCTGCGCGTCCACACCGCCGGTTCCGTCGGTGGCTCGACCGCCATCGTCGCCTCGTCGCTGGTGCAGTCCGGCGTGCACAAGAAGGTGCTCACCGTCGCCTTCGAGAAGCAGTCGGAGTCCAACGCGATGTGGGCACTCTCAGTGCCGGTTCCGTTCGTGATGCCGGTGCACGCCGGCGCCGGTGGCTACTTCGCCCCGCACGTGCGCTCCTACATCCGCCGCTCGGGCGCGCCGACCCACATCGGCGCGATCGTGGCCGCCAAGGACCGCACCAACGCGCTGAAGAACCCCTACGCGCACCTGCGCGAGGAGCGGACGGTCGACATGGTCCTGGCCTCGCAGATGCTGTGGGACCCGATCCGCTACGAGGAGACCTGCCCGTCCTCCGACGGCGCCTGCGCGCTGGTCATCGTGGACGAGGACGTCGCGAAGTCGTCGCCGAACCCCGCGTGGATCCACGGCACCGTGATGCGCTCGGAGCCCACCACGGCCGCCGAGCGCGACCAGGTCAACCCGCAGGCCGGCCGCGACGCCGCGGCCGCGCTGTGGAAGCAGGCCGGCATCACCTCGCCGATCGACGAGATCGACGCAGCCGAGGTCTACGTGCCGTTCAGCTGGTTCGAGCCGATGTGGCTGGAGAACCTCGGCTTCGCCGCCGAGGGCGAGGGCTGGAAGCTCACCGAGGCCGGCGAGACCGCCATGACCGGTCGCATCCCGTTCAACGCCTCCGGCGGCGTGCTCTCGTCGAACCCGATCGGCGCCTCCGGGATGCTCCGCTTCGCCGAGGCCGCCCTACAGGTCCGCGGGGCCGCGGGCGAGCACCAGGTCGACGGCGCCCGCAAGGCCCTCGGGCACGCCTACGGCGGCGGATCGCAGTTCTTCGCGATGTGGGTCGTCGGTGCCGAGAAGCCGACCAACTGAAGCACCACTCCCCCACGCCTGCTGCGCCCGGTGCCGTTTCGGCACCGGGCGCAGTGGTCATGATCGGGGCGTGACGCAGCAGCACCCGCCGTACCCGCCGCCGTACCCGCCGCCGTACCCGCCGCCGGGCCGGCCCGGGCCGCCGACCAACGGGTTCGCCGTCGCGGCGCTCGTGCTCGGCATGGTCGGCCTCATCCTCACGCCGGTCCCGCTGCTGAACCTCCTCGGTGTCCTCGCCGGCGCGGTCGGCCTCGGCCTGGGCCTCGCCGCGCTGCGACGCGCTCGCCGCTCCGGCACCGGCACGGGCATGGCCCGCGTCGGGGTGGGGATGGCGGTGGTCGCGATCGTGCTGTCGCTCCTCTGGTCCTGGTACGTCTGGCTCTGGCTCGGCGACGCCCTCGACTGGGTGGACCCGCCCGAGGCGAGCGTGCTGGTGGGCGAGGAGTTCGAGACCGACGAGGGCCACCTGCGGATCCGGGTGACCCGGGCCGAGTGCACGAGCACCAACGGCAGGGACGTCGCCTGCACCTACCGCTTCGTCGCGCGGAACCTGACCGACAACCCCATCACCCTGGGCGACATCGAGGTGAAGTCGGTCATCAACCGCGAGTTCCACCACACCCGCCTCGACGGCGAGACCCGCATCGGCCCCGGTCAGCAGGAGGCGATCCGTGGATCGGTCAGCACCTACGGACCCGGCCCGCTCGAGGGCATCGCGTTCGACGGCACCGACGCGTCCAGCCGCAAGGCCGTCGTGGTCGACCTCAGCGCCGCGTGGGAGGAAGCCCGCTCGGGGAAGTAGGCTCGGACCGTGATCGAGCTCCGTACCCCGACCCAGATCGACCAGATGCGTCCCGCCGGGCGATTCGTCGCCTCGGTGATCTCGGCCCTCGCCGAGAAGGCGGACGTCGGGGTCAACCTGCTCGAGCTGGACGAGCTGGCACACCGGATGATCAAGGACGCCGGCGCCGAGTCCTGCTACATCGACTACCACCCGTCGTTCGGCGCGAGCCCGTTCGGCAAGGTGCTGTGCACCTCCGTCAACGACGCCGTGCTGCACGGCCTCCCGTTCGACTACGTGCTCCAGGACGGCGACCTGCTCTCGGTCGACTTCGCCGCGGCCGTCGACGGCTGGGTCTCCGACTCGGCCCTGTCGGTCATCGTCGGCACCCCGCGCGAGGAGGACCAGCAGCTCATCGCCACGACCGAGAAGGCCCTCGCGGCCGGCATCGCCGCTGCCCGCGCCGGCAACAGGCTCGGTGACATCTCCTTCGGCATCGGCAGCGTCGCCCACGAAGCCGGGCTGAAGGTCAACCTGCAGTTCGGCGGCCACGGCGTGGGCCGGACGATGCACGGTGAGCCGCACGTCCCCAACGACGGGCGTCCGGGCCGCGGCCTCAAGCTGCGCCCCGGCCTGGTCATCGCCATCGAGCCGTGGTTCCTGCACTCCACCGACGAGATCGTCTTCGACCCCGACGGCTGGACGATCCGCAGCGCCGACGGCTCCCGCGGTGCGCACGCCGAGCACACCGTCGCGATCACCGACGGCGACCCCATCGTGCTCACCGCACGCGACTGACCCGGCCGACCACCGCATGGGCCTGTTCGGTCGTCGGCGCCGGCGTGACGCCGACCGATCCCCGGTCGAGCCTGCCGACCCCGACGACGCCCTGCCGTTCCTCGGCTCCGAGGACGCGCAGCAGGTGCGGTCCCTCGTCCGTCGCGCCTTCGCCGAGCGCGGCATCGAGGTGACGGTGCACCCCGACCACGTCGTCGACGACACCGGTCGGCAGTTCGGGTTGTGGAACGTCGCCGCGTCCTGCCACCAGGACGACCGCGGGCGCGGCGCCTGGCCGGAGGTCGTCGACCGCCACGTCGGCACCGTGCTCGCCAGCATGGACGCCCCCGACCCGTTCGCGACCCTGGCCCCCGACGACGCCCGCTCCCGGACCTACACGCGCCTCTACCCGCAGGACGCGGTCCCCGACCTCGGCACGTTCCCCCACCGCGAGTTCGCGCCCGGCCTCGTCGAGCTGCTCGCACTCGACCTGCCGGAGTCCGTCGCCGTCTACGACGACGCCCGGGCCGCCGCACAGGGCGGTCCCGCGCAGCTGCGCGAGTGGGGGGTGGCGAACCTCCGCCGCGAACCGGTCGAGCACCACGAGCGCCTCGACCTCCGCGACGGCGGACACTTCCACGTCCTCTCCGGGGCGTCGGTCCACACCGGCAGCCGGGCCCTGCTCATGCCCTCGCTCGCCACCGAGCTCACCGGCGAGGAGCCCGGCCGCCACGGCTGGCTGCTCAGCGTGCCGCACCGCCAGCAGGTGGTCTGGCACCTCGTCCGGGACATGACCGTGCTGCCGAGCCTCCAGGCGATGGCAGGCTTCGCCGCCGCCGGCCACGGCGACTCCCCCGGACCACTCAGCCCGCACGTGTACTGGTGGGACGGCTCCGGCTACCAGCAGCTGACCAGCATCGACGACGAGGGCACGCTCACGGCCGTGCTCGGCGCCGACTTCCAGGCGGTGCTGGAGGACCTCGCCGGCGACGCCTGACCCGTCAGGGCCGTCTTCGCGCGGCTGCCCGGCGGTGCGGCGGGTAGCGCGGTGGCATGGAGCCGCGCACGCTGGGGTCGAGGAAGAGCTGCTGCTGGTCGACCCCGCGACGCGGGAGGCAGCGCCGCGGTCGCAGCAGGTGCTCAAGTACGCCGCCGAGCACGGGCTGCCGTCCGAGGACCTCGACCACGAGCTGTTCCGTCACCAGCTCGAGACCCGCACGCCACCGGTGACCTCGCTCGCCGAGCTGCGGGAGCACGTCGTACGCGCGCGGAGGGCGGCCGCCGAGGCTGCCGAGGGGGCCGGGTTGCGCACCGTGGCGGCCGGCGCGGCCCCGCTGGGCAGCGGCGAGCCGCGGGCCACGCGGGACGATCGCTACCAGGCGATGGTCGACACCTTCGGCGAGGTCGCCCGTCCGGCCGGGACCTGCGCGATGCACGTGCACGTGCAGGTCGCCTCGGACGAGGAGGGCGTGCGGGTGGTCGATGCGCTGCGCCCGTGGCTCCCTGCGCTGCTCGCGGTGAGCGCCAACTCCCCCTTCTACCGGGGCCGGGACACGCGGCACGCCTCCTGGCGCTCCCAGGCCTGGGCGGGCTGGCCCAGCGCCGGGCCGACCGAGCGCTTCGGCGACGTCGAGACCTACCGACGGGTGTGCCGCGAGCTGATCGCGTCCGGGGCGGCGCGGGACGAGGGGATACTCTACTTCGACGCCCGCCTCTCCCAGCGCTACCCGACCGTGGAGGTGCGGGTCACCGATGTGTGCACCGACCCGGACGACGCGGTGCTCGTGGCCGCCCTCGCCCGCGGCCTGGTCACGCAGGCGGCAGGCCCCGACGCCGCTGCCGCTCGGGGGCCTGCCGCCGGGCAGTGGCGGGCAGAGCTGCTCCGGGCCGCGCAGTGGCGCGCCGCCCGCTACGGCCTGGCGGGCCAGCTGCTCGACCCCGGCACCGGCGAGCCGGTGCCGGCGCGCGACGTGCTCGAGGCGCTGGTCGACACGGTCGCCGGGCACCTCGGCGACGACCTCGCCCTGGTGCGGGAAGGTGTCGACCGGGTGCTGGCCGAGGGTGGGTCCGTGCGGCAGCGGGCGGCGTACGAGCGCAGCGGCGGCAGCATCGAGGCCGTGGTCGACGACCTCGTGGAGCGGACGAACCGCGCTGCTACTGGCTGAGGCCCCAGAAGAACCCGAAGAGCCCGGCGCCCACGCCGAGGATGATGATCGTCCAGAGCGAGATCCACGCGAGGGTGTGCATCCCGTGCTGGTAGTGGTTGTCGGAGTAACCCCGGAAGTTCTCCAGGTCCACGTTGCTCATCGAACCCTCCTGTCAGCCGTCGTCGGAGGACAGCACGCTACTGCACGCCGGGGCTGCCGGGCGTGAGGCTCAGCGGTCCTGGTGCTTCGTGACGACGGAGAAGTCGGCGCCGAGGTCGACGTCCCACTCGACGCCCTTGCCGTCCCGCACCTCGACCTCGTAGGCGACGCCCCGGTCGTCGCTCGCCTCGACGTCGAGCACCGTGCCACCGCCGACGGCGGCGAGGGCGGCCTGCTCGGCGGAGGTGCGCTCGCTGGCGTCGAGGACCCGGTCGTCGGCGTCGCGGTCGTCGCGGTCGTCGTCGTACCGGTCGTCGTCGTACCGGTCGTCGTCGCGGTCGTCGTCGCGGTCGTCGTCGCGCTCGGTGGCGATCACGCCGAGGTCGTCGTCGAGGGTGACGTCGACCTCGGTGCCGTCAGCGAAGCGGACCTCGACCTCGTAGGCCTCGCCGCGGTCGTCGGAGCGCTCCACCTCGACGGCCTCGCCGCCACCGGCGGCGCCCGTGGCGGCAGCCGCGACCCGGTCCCGCTCGTCGCCCGAGACGTCGTCGGCGGAGGCCGCCCAGACCGTCCCGCCGACGGCCAGGACGGCGACGGTGGCCAGGGCGGGCAGGACGACGCGCTTGCGGCGCAGGACGCTGGTGTTCATGGGGGTCTCCCTCTCTCGGTGGGGCCGGCCCGGGGTCCCCGGGGCGGCTGGTGGGACCAGCCTGCCGGGAGGTCGCTGAACCCTCCCTGAACGCACCTGAACAGGTCTTCAGGAAGGCAGGTCGACGACGACCCGGGCGCCGCCGAACGGGCTCTCGCCGACCTCGACCGTGCCGCCGTGGCCGGTGACCACGGCACGGACGATCGCCAGGCCGAGGCCGCTGCCCCCGGCGTCGCGGGTGCGGGCCTCGTCGAGGCGGACGAAGCGTTCGAAGACCCGCTCCCGGTCGGCGGTCGGGATGCCCGGACCGTCGTCGTCGACCACGAGGTGCACCCGGCCGCCGTGCTCGGAGACCGCCACCGCCACCCGGCCGGCTGCGTGACGGACGGCGTTGTCGACGAGGTTGCGCACGACCTGGCAGAGCGCGACGGGGTCACCGTGGACCCGGCCCGGACCGACGCCGCTGGTGTCGACCACCAGGCCGGACCTGGCCGCTCGCCGGGCCTCCGCGAGGGCGAGGTCGTCGACGTCGACGTCCTCGCGCGGCGCCTGGGCACGTCCCTCACCGGCGCGGGTGAGGGCGAGCAGCTGCTCGACGAGGGCCTGCATCCGCACCGTCTCCTCGAGCACCGCCTCGGCGAGCTCGCCCTCGGGTACGGCGCCGGGGTGGGTGTGGGCGACCTCGGCGGTCTGGCGCAGGCTCGCCAGCGGCGAGCGCAGCTCGTGGGAGGCGTCGGAGACGAACTGCTCCTGCCGGTCGCGGGAGTCCTGGAGCCTGGCGAGCATCGCGTTCATCGTGCGGGCCAGCCGGCCGACCTCGTCGCGCGCGGCGGGCTCGGAGACGCGGCGGTCGAGCCGAGTGCCGGTGATCTCCTCGACCTCCTGGCGGATGCGCTCCACGGGGCGCAGGGTGCGCCCGACCACCAGCCAGGTCGTCCCCCCGACGACGAGGAGCAGCAGCGGGAGGCCCAGCAGCAGCGGGGCGGCGAGCGCCGCGGTCGTCTCGTCGACGTCCTCGAGCGACACCGCGACCGTCACCACGTGACCGTCGTCGGTGTCCTCGCTCACCACGACGTAGGGGTGGTCGCCCCCGGGCAGCTCGACGGCATCCCCGTCACGGTCCGGGAGGCGGCCAGCGAGCGGCTGGGACGCGGCGACGAGCCGGCCGGCTGCGTCGTGGACCTGCCAGACGAGGTCGTCGGCCTCCTCGTCGTCCTCGTCGGGGTCGTCGGGGTCGTCGGGGTCGTCCGGGTCGTCCGGGTCGTTGTCGGGGTCGGTGCCGGGCGAGGCGGGGAGGCTGCCGGCGTCGACCTGGGCGACCAGGGCCGAGGCCTGGTTCTCCGCCGTCGACTCCGCCCCGTCGCGCAGCGACCCGCGCACCGCGAGCACGAGCGCGACCGCGCCGACGACCAGGGCCACCGCGACCACGAGTACCGCGGCGAGCGTCGTACGCACCCGCATGCTCATCCCCCGTCGCTCGCGAGCCGGTAGCCCGCACCCCGGACGGTCTGGATCGCCTCGCGACCGAACGGCCGGTCCACCTTGTTGCGCAGGTGGCGGACGTAGACCTCCACGATGTTCGGGTCGCCCTCGAAGTCGCCGTCCCAGACCGAGTCCAGGACCTGCCGCTTCGACACCACGTCGCCCCTGTGCCGGGCGAGGAAGGCCAGGACCGCGAACTCCCGCGAGGTCAGGCTGATCTCGACCTCGCCGCGGCGGACCCGGCGCGCGGCGGTGTCGACGACGAGGTCGCCGAGCTCGATCGCCGTCGGCCGCTCCCGCGCCCCGCGCCGGGCGACTGCGCGCAGGCGGGCGACGAGCACGGGGAACGAGAACGGCTTGGTCAGGTAGTCGTCGGCGCCGGTGTCGAGGCCCTCGACCTGGTCCCACTCGCCGTCCTTGGCGGTCAGCATGAGGATGGGCGTCCAGTTCTCCTCGCGGCGCAGCGTCTCGCACACCTTGTAGCCGTTGATGCCGGGCAGCATGAGGTCGAGGACGATGGCGTCGTAGGTGTTCTCCCGCGCCATCCAGAGACCGTCGGAGCCGTCGTGCGCGACGTCCACGGCGAAGCCCTCGGCCTCCAGGCCGAGCTCGATGGCGCGCGCGAGCCGGCGCTCGTCGTCGACGACCAGGATCCGCACGGCGTCCTCCAGGAAAAGCGGTCAGGGCGGCTCCATTGTGGTGGAGCCGCCCTGAACCTGCGCTGAAGGAGGTCAGCTGTACTTGACCTGCATCTCCTTGATCGCGTTGAGCCAGCCGGAGCGCAGGCGGCGCGGCTCGCCGTCGAGCTGGATGTCGGGCGCGAGGTCGGCGAGGGCGTCGAAGATCAGCTTGATCTCCATGCGGGCCAGGTTGGCGCCGATGCAGTAGTGCGCGCCGTGGCCGCCGAAGGCGACGTGCGGGTTGTTCTCACGCTTGATGTTGAAGGTGAAGGGGTCGTCGAAGACCTCCTCGTCGAAGTTCGCCGAGGCGTAGAAGAGACCGACGCGGTCGCCCTTCTTGATGGCCTGGCCGGCGAGCTCGGTGTCCTGGAGCGCGGTGCGCTGGAAGACGGTGACGGGGGTGGCCCAGCGGATGACCTCGTCGACCATCGTGTCGGGGCGCTCGTCGATCCAGGTCTGCCACTGGTCGGGGTTCTGGAGGAACGCGTGCATGCCGTGGCTGATCGCGTTGCGGGTCGTCTCGTTGCCGGCGACGGCGAGCAGGATGACGAAGAAGCCGAACTCGTCGTTGGTCAGCGAGCCGTGGTCGTCGTCCTTGCCGACGCTGATCAGCTTGGTGACGATGTCGTCCTGCGGGTTCTCGCGACGGTCGTTGGCGAGCGCGTCGAAGTACGCGATGAGCTCCATCGAGGCGATGGCCGGGTCGATGTCGAACTCCGGGTCGTCGTACGCCATCATCTGGTTCGACCACTCGAAGATCTTCTTGCGGTCCTCCTGCGGCACGCCGA
Organism: Nocardioides sp. J54; assembly: GCF_000519005.1. Classification (GTDB taxonomy): domain Bacteria; phylum Actinomycetota; class Actinomycetes; order Propionibacteriales; family Nocardioidaceae; genus Nocardioides. Next base: position 126,036 of record NZ_JAER01000002.1, read on the forward strand.
GGAAGTCGGCGATGGCCTGCAGCGGGAGCTCGGCGGCGAGGTCCTCGACGAAGTCGCCGCTGCCCTTGGCGACGCACTCCTCGACGATCTTGTACGCGCGCTCGCGCAGGCCGTCCTTGAGCGCCGCGATCGCACGCGGCGTGAAGCCGCGCGAGACGATGCCGCGCATCTTGGTGTGCTCCGGCGGGTCGTGGTGGATCAGCATCGCGCGCTGGACCTCGACCTGGTCGCGGGTCATGTCCTCGGCGAAGCGGATGATCACGCCGTTCTCGGCCGTCGACCAGTTCTCGTTGTCCTTGGAGACCTGGCGGACCTCGGCGTGGCGGGTGCAGGCCCAGTAGCCGGTGTCGAGGAAGCCCGCGCGGGCCTCCGGCGGCTGCTCGATCCACCGGATCGGCTCGGTCGCACGCAGCGCGCGGAACTGCTCGTGCGGCAGGGCGACTTCGTTGATGGAGGGATCGGTCGGGTCCCACCCGACGGGGATGAGCTGCTCGGTCACGACGAACCTTTCACTGGAAACACAGGGGGCGACGGCGTCGGCACCCCGGGGGCGACCCGGGTCACTGGAACGCGTTCTACGCACACACTACAAAGCATCGCACGCTTACGAAAGGGTTTCGTTGAGCGAGTTCGCAAAGTTGCTCGCGCAAACGGAAACGAGAACGTGTTCTAGTTCGGTGGTATGGTCCTCGCCATGGGCAACCCCGTCATCGTCGAAGCCGTCCGCACTCCCCTCGGCAAGCGCAAGGGCCAGCTCGCGGGCCTGCACCCGGCCAACCTGCTGGGCTTCGTCCAGGCCGAGGTCCTGCGCCGCGCCGGCGTGGAGTCCGACCTCGTCGAGCAGGTCGTCGGCGGCATCGTGACGCAGGCCGGTGAGCAGTCGAACGACACGGTGCGACGCGCGTGGATCCACGCCGGCCTCGCCCAGCACACGGGCGGCACCACCCTCGACGCGCAGTGCGGCTCGGGCCAGCAGGCCTCCCACCTGGTGAACGACATGGTCGCCGCCGGCACCATCGAGGTCGGCATCTCCTGCGGCGTCGAGTCGATGTCGCGCATCCCGCTCGGTGCGAACGTGCCGCCCGGCCTGGGCAGCCCCCGCCCCGACGACTGGACGATCGACATGCCCGACCAGTTCTCCGCCGCGGACCGGATCGCCCGCCACCGCGGCATCACCCGCGCCGACCTCGACGCCTTCGGCGCCACCTCGCAGGCCAAGGCGAAGGTCGCGGTCGAGGAGGGCCGCTTCAAGCGCGAGATCGCCCCGATCGAGGCACCCGTCCTCGACGACGAGGGCAAGCCCACCGGCGCCCTGCAGACGGTCGAGGCCGACGGCGGCCTCCGCGAGACCACCCTCGACGGCCTCGCCGGCCTCCGCACCGTCCTCGAGGACGGCCTGCACACCGCCGGCACCTCCTCGCAGATCTCCGACGGCGCCGCCGCCCTGCTGATCATGAGCGAGGACAAGGCCCGCGCCCTCGGCCTGACCCCCCGCGCCCGGATCCGCAGCCACTGCCTCGTCGGCTCCGACCCGTACTTCCACCTCGACGGCCCGATCGACGCCACCCAGCGCATCCTCGACCGCACCGGCATGGCCATCAGCGACTTCGACATCTTCGAGGTCAACGAGGCCTTCGCCTCCGTCGTACTCTCCTGGGCCGGCGTGCACGGCGTCGACATGGACAAGGTCAACGTCAACGGCGGCGCCATCGCGCTGGGCCACCCCGTCGGCGCCACCGGCGTCCGCCTGATCACCACCGCCCTCCACGAGCTCGAGCGCCGCGACGCCTCGACCGCGCTGATCTCCATGTGCGCCGGCGGCGCCATGGCAACCGGGACGGTGATCGAGCGGATCTGAGGCGGAAGGCTCCGGGAACAGTTTCGCCGGTCGACCGGCGAAACTGTCGCTTGACCGACGAAACTTCGTCGGTCAAGTGTGAGTTTCATCGGTCAAGTCTCCGACCAGGACCGCCTCCAGGCGGTTGTCCACAGGTGAGGGCACCCCCGATGGCGCATCACAGGCAGTTGTCGCACGCTGTGCTGGTGATCGAGCTGGTGGCAGACGAGCGGGGCATCCTCTTGCGGCGCGACGCCCTCGCGATGGGCATCGACGACAACGCGCTGCAGCGAGCCCTCCGCGGCGGCTTTATCGTCCGCATCCGGCAAGGCGCCTACGCCTTGCGTGACATCTGGGAGCACGCCATGCCCCAGGATCGACACTCGCTCCTGCTGTCGGCGGTCCGCAAGCAGTACGACGACACCGTGGCCGCTTCGCACGTCAGCGCGTGCATCGAGCAGGGCGGGCCGACATGGGGACTCGACCTTTCGTCGGTACACGTCACCAGCCTGGACGGCTCGAGCGAGCGGAATCAGGGGAAGGTCGTCCACCACCGAGGCGCGTGCCGGGCCGACGACCTCACCCGCGATGACTTCGGCTGGATCACGGCGCCCACCAGGACGGCGCTCGACACCGCCAGCATCGCGCCGCAGGAGCCTGCCGTCGCCGTACTCGATTGGTTCATCCAGTCAGGCCTCACGACCCGCACCCAGCTGGAGCAGGGTTTCGCCGGGATGAAGCACTGGCCCGACACGCTGGCCCTGCACCGCGTGCTGCAGCTGACAGACGGGTACGCCGAGTCGGTCGGCGAGACACGCACCCGGCTCCTGCTCCGGCGCCAGCGGATCCCGGCGCCGATCCCACAGCTGGAGATCCGGCACCCCAGCGGCAGGGTGGCCGGCCGCGTCGACTTCGCGTGGCCCGAGCGCAGGGTCATGCTGGAGTTCGACGGCATGCAGAAGTACCACCGCTTCCGCCGTCCCGGCGAGTCCATCGAGGAGATGGTGATCCGGGAGAAGCAGCGCGAGGACCTCCTCCGCGAGCTCACTGGATGGCTCATGATCCGGCTCGTCTGGGTCGACCTCGACTACCCGCAACGTACGGCAGACAGGATCCTCCGCGGCTTCGCCCGGGCAGCGTGAGCGCCGAACCCACGACTTGACCGACGAATCTCACGCTTGACCGACGAAACTTCATCGGTCAAGAGACAGTTTCGCCGGTCGACCGGCGAAACTGTCGCCGCCTCACGCCCCGTACACCGGCTCCGGCACCGGCGCCTCGGCCAGCATCTCCCTCAGCGCCGGCCCGACCTTCTCGGCGTCCCAGCGGGCGCCGGCGTCGCGGGAGGGGCCGTGGCGCCAGCCGTTCTCGACGGTGATGACGGAGCCGTCGATCTCGATGACGCGGCCGGTGACGTCGCCGGCCTCCTCGCTGGCGAGCCACGCGACGACCGGGGAGTTGTCCTCGGGCAGGGCCATGGCGGAGGTGTCGAAGGCGCCCTCAGTCATCCGGGTCCTGGCGACGGGGGCGATGGCGTTGACGGTGACGCCGTAGCGGCCCATCTCCTGGGCGGCGACGAGGGTGAGGCCGGCGATGCCGGCCTTGGCGGCGGAGTACGTCGCCTGGCCGACCGAGCCCTGGAGGCCGGCGCCCGAGGAGGTGTTGATGACGCGGGCGGCGCGCTGGCGGCCGGCCTTGGCCTCGGCGCGCCACCAGGCTCCGGCGTGGCGCAGCGGGGCGAAGTGGCCCTTGAGGTGGACGCGGATGACGGCGTCCCACTCCTCCTCGGAGGTGTTGACCAGCATCCGGTCGCGGACGAAGCCGGCGTTGTTGATCAGGATGTCGAGCCCGCCGAAGGTGTCGATGGCCTGCTGGACCATCGCCTCGGCGGCCGCGAAGTCGGCGACGTCGGCGCCGTTGACGACGGCCTCGCCGCCCATGGCCTCGATCTCGGCGACGACGGCGTGCGCGGGCGAGTCCTCCTTCTCCCCCGCCAGCGAGACGCCGTAGTCGTTGACGACCACCTTGGCGCCGTGGCGCGCGAGCTCCAGCGCGTGGGCACGGCCGATGCCGCGGCCGGCGCCGGTGACGATGGCGGTGCGGCCTTCGAGAAGCTTGGTCACTGGGACTCTCCTTGACTGTCCTGGCCCTGCTGGGCGATGTGGAGGAAGACGGGCTGCTCGCCGCCGCCGTGGCAGGCGACCCGCGCCCCCGAGACGTACGACGACAGGTCGCTCGCGAGGAACGCGACGACCTGTCCGATCTCGGCGACGTCGGCCATGCGGCCGGCCGGGATGGTGGACTCGATCGCGGCGACGGTCTCGTCGCCGCCGTAGTGGTCGGCGGTGTCGGCGGTCCGCACGAGGCCGACGTCGACGGCGTTGACCCGGACCCTCGGACCCCACTCCTGGGCGAGCGAGGTGGTCAGCGAGTCGACTCCCGCCTTGGCGGCGCCGTAGGCGGCGGTGCCCGGCGAGGGCCGGGTGGCCGAGATCGAGGAGATGTTGACGATCGAGCCGCCGCCGGGCTGGTCCTGCATGACCCGGTTGGCGGCCTGGCTGACGAGCAGCGAGGACATCAGGTTGAGGGACACGATCTTGTCGTGGAAGCGCGGTGACGCGGTCGCGGCGGGCGCGAAGGGCGCTCCCCCGGCGTTGTTGACCACGACGTCGAGGTGGCCGTGGTCGGCCACGATTCCCGCGACGAGGGCGTCGACCGACTCGGGGTCGCGCACGTCGCAGAGCCGGTGGGTGGCGCCGGCGGGCGGGTCCGCCTCGGAGCGGCCGCAGGTGACGACCTCGGCACCAGCGGCGAGCAGCACCTCGGTGATGCCACGGCCGATGCCGCGGGCGCCGCCGGTGACCAGCGCGACGCGCCCGGCCAGGTCCAGGGAGAGAGCCATGCCGAGCACCATACCAAGCAAATGCTTGGTAGGGTGCGCTCATGCCCATCACCAGCGAGCTCCGCGACGACGGCATCCGCGTCGTCACGATGAGCGCTCCCCCGGTCAACGCCCTCACCGTGCAGGGCTGGTTCGACGTGGCCGCCGCCCTCGACGAGGCCGGCGCCGACATGGCGACGAAGGTCGTCGTGCTGCGGGCCGAGGGCAAGGGCTTCAACGCCGGCGTCGACATCAAGGAGATGCAGAACACCACCGGCTTCGACGCCCTGATCGGCGCCAACAAGGGCTGCTTTGCGGCGTTCCGCGCGGTCTACGAGTGCGCCGTCCCGGTCATCGCGGCCGTCAACGGCTTCTGCGTCGGCGGCGGGGTGGGCCTGGTCGGCAACGCCGACTGCGTGGTCGCCAGCGACGACGCCTACTTCGGCGTCCCGGAGGTCAACCAGGGCGCGCTCGGCGCGGCCACCCACATGGCCCGGCTCGTGCCGCAGCACATGATGCGCACCCTCTACTTCACCGCCCGCACCATCCCGGCGTCCGCGCTGGTGCAGTTCGGGTCGGTCCTCGAAGTCGTCCCGCGCGAGGAGCTCGACGAGGCCGCGCTGCGCGTCGCCCGCGACATCGCCGCCAAGGACACCCGGGTCATCCGTGCCGCCAAGGAGGCGCTCAACGGCATCGACCCGATCGACGTCAACAAGTCCTACCGCTGGGAGCAGGGGTTCACCTTCGAGCTGAACCTCATGGGCGTCAGCGACGAGCTGCGCGACGAGTTCGCCGGCACCGACAAGGCCAGCACTACCAAGGGAGGCACGAGGTGAGTCGCAAGCCCCGCGACAAGCAGATGTCCGTCGACGAGGTCGTGGCCTCGCTCGAGGACGGGATGACCATCGGCATCGGCGGGTGGGGACCGCGGCGCAAGCCGATGGCCCTGGTCCGCGCGATCCTGCGCTCCGACCTCAAGGACCTGACCATCGTCAGCTGGGGCGGTGCCGACGTCGGCCTGCTCGCCCGGGCCGGCAAGATCCGCAAGCTGGTCTACGCCTTCGTCAGCCTGGACTCGATCCCGCTGGAGCCGAACTTCCAGCGCGCCCGTCAGGGCAAGGAGATCCCCGAGGTCGTCGAGCTCGACGAGGGCATGTTCCAGACCGGCCTCAAGGCCGCCGCCGAGCGTCTGCCGTTCCTCCCGATGCGCGCGGGCCTCGGCTCCGACGTGATGGTCAACAACCCGTGGATCAGGACCGTCACCAGCCCGTACGACGAGGGGCACGGTCACGAGGAGCTCGTCGCCGTGCCGGCGCTGAGGCTCGACGTGGCGCTCGTCCACCTCAACCGCGCCGACGTGCACGGCAACGCGACCTACCTCGGCCCGGACCCCTACTTCGACGACCTGTTCGCGATGGCGGCCGACCGCACCTACGTCTCGGTCGAGAAGGTCGTGGACACCGCCGGCCTCACCGTCGACACCCCGGTCCAGCGGCTGCTGCTCAACCGGATGATGGTCACCGGCGTCGTGGAGACCCCCAACGGTGCGCACTTCACGAGCTGCGTGCCCGACTACGAGCGCGACGAGCGCTTCCAGAAGGCCTATGCCGCCGCGGCCGGCGGGTCCGACGAGGACTGGGCGGCGTTCGAGGAGCGCTTCCTGTCCGGGGACGAGGAGGCCTACCAGGCCGCCGTCCGTGCGTTCGCCGAGGAGAGCAGGAGCAGCAAGTGAGCGACAACGACTTCACCCGCGCGGACGTCTGCGCCGCCGCGATCGCCGACGCGTTCAAGGACGACGGCGAGATCTTCGCCAGCCCGATGGGCCTGTTGCCGATGCTCGGCGTGCGCCTGGCGAAGCTGACCACCAACCCCGACCTCGTCATCTCCGACGGCGAGTCGCTCTTCCTGGCCGGCGTGCCGCCGCTGTTCGCCAAGGCCGACGTGGTCGAGGGCTGGATCCCGTTCCGCCGCGTCTTCGACGTCGTCGCCTACGGCAAGCGCCACGTGATGATGGGCGCCACCCAGGTGGACCGCCACGGCAACCAGAACATCTCGGCGATCGGCGACTTCGCCCAGCCGAAGCGACAGCTCCTCGGCTCGCGCGGCGCGCCCGGCAACACGGTCAACAACCGCACGTCGTACTGGGTGCCCAAGCACTCCGACCGCGTCTTCGTCGAGCAGGTCGACATCGTCTCCGGCGTCGGCCCGAGGCGCGCGAAGGAGGCCGGCGTCGCCGCGTCGCGGTTCAACGACATCCACCGCATCGTCACCAACCTCGCCGTCCTCGACGTCAACGGCCCCGACGACACCGTGCGCCTGCTCTCGGTGCACCCCGGGGTCACGGTCGAGGAGGTCGTCGAGGCCACTGGCTTCACCCTCGACGTGCCCGCGGACGTGCCGACGACCCGGGAGCCGACCTACGAGGAGCTCGTGATCATCCGCGAGATGCTCGACCCCAAGGGCATGCGGTTCCGGGAAGTGCCCCAGCCGGAGGCGGCGAGGTGATCGAGCAGCAGCTCCGTACGCCGTTCACCGACCTCGTCGGCGTGCCGCACCCGGTCGTGCAGACCGGGATGGGCTGGGTCTCCGGGCCGCGACTGGTCTCCGGCACCGCCAACGCCGGCGGGCTCGGGATCCTGGCGTCGGCCACGATGACCTTCGACGAGCTCGAGAAGGCGATCGTCGAGGTCAAGTCGCGCACCGACAAGCCGTTCGGCGTCAACCTGCGCGCCGACGCCGGCGACGCGGCCGACCGCTGCCAGCTGCTGATCGACCACGACGTCAAGGTCGCCTCCTTCGCGCTCGCCCCCAAACCGGAGCTGATCGCGAAGCTCAAGGAGCACGACATCGTCGTGATGCCGTCGATCGGCGCGGCCAAGCACGCGAAGAAGGTCGCCTCCTGGGGCGCCGACGCGGTGATGGTCCAGGGCGGCGAGGGCGGTGGCCACACCGGCGCGATCCCGACCACGCTGCTGCTGCCGACGGTGCTCGACGCAGTCGACATCCCGGTGATCGCCGCCGGTGGCTTCTTCGACGGTCGCGGCCTCGCCGCCGCCCTGTCGTACGGCGCCGCCGGCGTCGGCATGGGCACCCGCTTCCTGCTCACCCGCGACTCCGCGGTGCCGGACGCGGTCAAGCAGCTCTACCTGGAGCGAGGCCTCAACGACACCGTCGTCACCGCCAAGGTCGACGGCATGCCGCACCGGATGCTGCGCACCCCCCTGGTCGAGTCGCTGGAGGAGACCTCGGCCGTGCGCCGCCTGGGCCCGACGGCGCGCCGCACCCTGGAGTTCAAGAAGACCTCCGGGATGTCGTGGACGCAGCTGCTCAGGGACGGCCGGGCGATGAAGAAGACGCAGGGCCGCACGCTCGGGCAGATGGCGCTCGCCGCCAACACGCCGACCATGCTGCGGGCCGGCCTCGTCGAGGGCGACACGTCGGCGGGCGTGCTCGCCAGCGGCCAGGTCGTCGGCGTGATCGACGACCTGCCCAGTTGCGAGGAGCTCATCGACCGGATCGTCGAGCAGGCGGCGCAGGAGCTGCGCCGCGCGTCGTCGTACGTCGTCTGACCCCGGCCGCCCGGCCGCGCCTCAGTCGGCCGCGAGCGAGCGCTGGTAGGCCCACTCGCGGCCGAGCACGCGGTAGCCGAGCACCTCGTTGACGCCGATCATGTGGTCGTTGGACTCCGCGTTCCAGGTGTCGACCGTCTCGAGCCGCGGCTCCGCCTCGGCCAGCCAGCGGAGCATGTCGGTCTTCAGCAGCAGGCCGAGCCGGTGGCCGCGGTGCGCCCGCACGACCGAGGTGTCGTGCTGGTGCCCGCGGGTCGGGTGGTCGGCCTCGACCGCGACGACGGTCTGGCCGGCCAGCTCGCCGCTCGGCGCGTGCCGGGCGACCACGCGGTAGAGCCGCTCGTGCCGGCCCACGCGGTTCTCCTCGTAGGCGCGCATCCGGGCGCCGGTGAACACCTCGTCCTCGTAGTCGAGGTCGTCGAGCGGGGCGTCGTTGATGGCGGAGGCCATCCGGGCGAGGTCGGCGAGCCGCTCCGCGGGTGTCGGCACCGGCCAACGCTCCAGGACGTACCCGGCGGCGTGCGGCAGGGCCTCGTCGTACCTGCGGTCGAGCTCGGACCAGTCCACCTCGGCGAGGTGCTGGCGCCGGTTGATCGAGGCCAGCTTGCGCTCGAAACCGTGGTGGACCGCAAAGGCGTCCGCGGCGGGCGACTCCCAGGCGTCGGTGATCAGGTTGGTCCGGTTGCGCGCCCGGGCCTCGTCGACGAGGTGGGCGAGCATCGCGGAGCCGTGGCCCTGGCGACGATGGTCGGGGTGCACGTCGAACCGGAAGTAGGCCATGTCGAAGTTGTCGTAGTCGCTGGTGGCGATGGACCCCCACGCCACGGCCCGGCCGTCGACCATGCCGAGGAAGGGGACGGCGGGCTCGCCGTCCCAGCCCCAGGTGAACTGGCGTGCCCCGTCCTCGGCGGTGGTGGGGTGCTCCCAGGGTGCGTCGGCGTCAGCGACCGCGTTGACGAGCGCGGCCCACTCCTCGAGAAAGGCCGCGTCGTCGGGCTTGATCGGGTCGATGTCCATGGCGCCAGCATGCGCCGGTCGGAGCGTCCGGTGCCACTGGATATCCTAGGGTCGTGAACCAGCAGCAGTCCCTTCCGCGTCGGCGCCACCTCATGGACCCGAATGCGCCGCGGAAGGCCCCGGACCCGCAGGACCTCGAGCGCCTGCAGCGGGTGCAGCGCCGCGTCATGACCGTCCTGGTCCTGACGACGATCCTGCACCTCGCCGTCGGGTTCGTGATCGCTGCTGACCACGTCGCAGCCGACCGCACCGACGCCCGGATCGGGCTCAACGTGATCGCCACCGCGTTCATGGTCGGCGGCATCGCCGCGGCCCTGCTGATCAACCACCGCTCGTGGAAGTCGCCGTGGCTGCTGCTCGGGCTGCTGCCCGGCATCGTCGGCATCTGGTGGACCGTGCTCTGAGGCCCGCCCCCTGAGCTCGGGGACGGGGCCGGTCCCGGCCCGGTGCCGGCCCGCTCAGCCCAGGCGCTCGATGATGGTGACGTTGGCCTGGCCGCCGCCCTCGCACATGGTCTGGAGGCCGTAGCGGCCGCCGGTGCGCTCGAGCTCGTTGAGCATCGTGGTCATCAGGCGGGTGCCGGTGGCGCCGATCGGGTGGCCCAGGGCGATGCCGCCGCCGTTGACGTTGACCTTCTCGTGCGGGGCGCCGGTCTCCTTCATCCACGCCAGCGCCACCGAGGCGAAGGCCTCGTTGCACTCGAAGAGGTCGATGTCGTCGATGGCGATGCCGGACTTCTCCACGGCGTGCTTCGTCGCGCCGATCGGCCCGGTGAGCATCCAGACCGGGTCGTCGCCGCGCACGGAGAGGTGGACGATGCGGGCGCGCGGGGTGAGGCCGTGGTCCTTCACGGCCTGCTCGGAGGCGATCAGCATGGCCGAGGACGCGTCGCAGATCTGCGAGGCGACGGCCGCGGTGATCCGGCCGCCGGGCGCAAGCGGCTCGAGGCCGGCCATCTTCTCCAGCGAGGTCTCCCGCGGGCACTGGTCGGTGTCGACGACGGTGCCGTCCTCGAGGGTGAACGGGACGATCTCGTTGGCGAAGCGGCCCTCGGCGATCGCGGCGCGGGCGCGCTCGTGCGAGGCGAGGGCGAACTGCTCCATCTCCTCGCGGGTGATGTCCCACTTCTCCGCGATCATCTCGGCGGAGCGGAACTGGCTGACCTCCTGGTCGCCGTACCGCTTGAGCCACCCGGGCGACTCGGCGAACGGGGTCGTGAAGCCGTACTGCTGGCCGACCAGCATGGCCGCCGAGATCGGGATCGCGCTCATGTTCTGCACGCCACCGGCGACGACGAGGTCCTGGGTGCCCGACAGCACGCCCTGCGCGGCGAAGTGGACCGCCTGCTGCGACGAGCCGCACTGGCGGTCGATGGTCACGCCGGGCACGTGGTCCGGCAGGCCCGCGACCAGCCACGCGGTCCGCGCGACATCGCCGGCCTGCGAGCCGATGGTGTCGCAGCAGCCGAGGATGACGTCGTCGACGGCGCCGGCGTCGACGCCGGTGCGCTCGACGAGGGCCGACAGCGTGTGCGCGGCGAGGTCGGCGGAGTGGACGCCGGAGAGCGCGCCGCCCCGCTTGCCGACCGCGGTGCGGACGGCGTCGACGATGTAGGCCTCAGCCATGGGAGTTCCCTTCTTCGATGGCGATCCCGTCGAGCAGGATGCGCACGTACTGGTCGGCGACGTCGGTGTGGCTCAGCCCGCCGCCGGGTCGGTACCACCGCACGGCGACCCACACGGTGTCGCGGATGAAGCGGTAGGTCAGGGTGACGTCGAGGTCGGCACGCAGCGCGCCGGTCCGCACGCCCTCCTCGAGCAGGCTCAGCCACACCTGGCGCGACTGGGCGTTGCGGTCGGCGAGGTAGGAGAACCGCTCGAAGGCGAGCAGGTGGTCGGAGTCGTTCTGGAAGATCGCGACCTCGTGCGGGTGCTGGTCGATCGCCTCGAAGGAGACCCGCACCGCCCGCTCGAGCTTGGTGCGGGCGTCGTCGGAGCTGGCCAGGATCTCGTCGTACTTGCCGAAGAGCTCCTCCTGGAAGGGCACCAGCAGCTCGTCGACGATCGACTCCTTGGAGTCGAAGTGGTGGTAGAGGCTGCCGGAGAGGATGCCGGCGGCGTCGGCGATGTCGCGCACCGTCGTGTTGCGGAAGCCCTTCTCGGCGAAGAGCTCGGCCGCGATCGCGAGCAGCTGCTCGCGACGGCTCCGCTTGCCTCCGTTGCCGTCAGGCGTGCTGGCTGCTGACACTGATCACCTCACCGGTCAGGTACGACGAGTAGTCGCTCGCGAGGAACACCATCACGTTGGCAACCTCCCACGGCGCGGCGGCGCGCCCGAACGCCTCTCGCTGCTTGAGCTCGACGAGGAGCTCGGGCGAGGTGACCTTCTCGAGGAAGGGGTGCATCGCCAGGCTCGGCGAGACCGCGTTGACGCGGATGCCGTGCGGGGCGAGGTCGAGCGCCGAGCAGCGGGTCAGCGCCATCACCCCGGCCTTCGCCGCGGCGTAGTGGGCCTGGCCCTCCTGGGCGCGCCAGCCGATGACGGAGGCGTTGTTGACGATGACGCCCTTCTTTCCGGCAGCGACGAACCGCTGGCCCACCGCGCGGGTCGCGCGCATCGTGCCGGTGAGGGTGATGTCGATGACCCGGTTCCAGGTCTCGTCGGTGACCTCGAGGATCGAGTCGGTGCCACCAAGGCCGGCGTTGTTGATCATCACGTCGACGCCGCCGAGCTCGTCCGCGGCGTCGAGCAGGGCCTGGATGTCCTCCTCCACGGTGACGTTGCAGACGCGCTGGCGCACCCGCTCGGCGCCGAACTCGGCCGCCAGCGCCTCCTCGGCCTCCTTGAGCCGGCGCTCGTGGGTGTCGCTGAAGACCACCGCCTTCGCGCCCTCCTCGAGGGCCCGGCGCACGACGGCTGCCCCGATGCCGGCACCGGCCGCAGCCGTGACCACGACCACCTTGCCGGCGAGCAGGTCGTGCCCCGGGACATAGTCGGGCAGGGGCTGCTCGGGTCGCATGGCGGTCATCAGGATCCCTTCGGTTCACGCGGAAGGCCGAGCACGCGCTCGGCGAGGATGTTCTTCTGGACCTCGTCGCTGCCGCCGTAGATCGTGTCGGCGCGCGAGAAGAGGAAGAGGCGCTGGTGGTCGTCGAGGTCGTAGCCGCCGGTCGGGCGGGCGAGCAGGCCCTCGGCGCCCGCGACGTCCATCGCCACCTCGCCGAGGGTGCGGTGCCAGTTGGCCCACGCCAGCTTGAAGATCGAGCCCGCGCCGTTGCCGGCCGCGGAGTCCTGCCCGCCCTCGACCAGGGCGAGCGAGCGCAGGGCGAAGCTGCGGATCACCGACAGCTCGGTCTTCAGCCGGGCGAGCCGGTCGCGGATGACGGGCTCGTCGATCGAGCCGTTCTGCCTCGCGCGGGCGACGACGGTCTCGAGCTCGCGGGCGAAGCCCACGGTCTGGCCGAGCGTGGACACCCCGCGCTCGAAGCCGAGCAGGCCCATCGCGACGCCCCAGCCGTTGCCGGGCTCCCCCACGACCAGGTCGCCGGCCGTGCGGGCGCCGGTGAAGAAGACCTCGTTGAACTCCGAGCCGCTGGTGAGCTGCTCGATCGGGCGCACCTCGACGCCGTCCTGGCGCAGCGGAACGAGCAGGAAGGACAGGCCCTGGTGGCGGGTCGAGCCCGGCTCGGTGCGGGCGACCACGAAGCACCAGTCGGACAGGTGGGCCAGCGAGGTCCACACCTTCTGCCCGTCGACGACCCACTCGCCAGTGGCCTCGTCGAGGCGGGCCCGGGTCTGCACGTTGGCCAGGTCGGAGCCGGCGTTCGGCTCGGAGTAGCCCTGCGCCCACAGCTCACGGACGGCGACGATCTCGGGCAGGAAGCGCTGGCGCTGCTCCTCGGTGCCGAACGCGATCAGCGTCGGGCCGAGCAGCTGCTCGCCGAGGTGGTTGACGCCCGCCGGCGCGTCGGCGCGGGCGTACTCCTCGTGGAAGATGACCTGCTGCCACAGCGAGAGCCCGCGGCCGCCGTACTCCTCGGGCCAGCCGACAGCGGTCCAGCCGTGCTCGGCGAGGTGCCGGTTCCAGGCCAGGCGCTCCTCGTGGGCCTCGTGCTCGCGGCCGGGACCACCCAGGCCGCGCAGCTTGGCCCACTCGCCGGTGAGGTGCTCGGCCAGCCAGGTGCGCACCTCCTCGCGGAAGGCGCGGTCCTCGGCGCTCTCGGTCAGGTTCACGGGAGCACCATACCAAGCAAATGCTTGGTAGGGTGATCCTCATGCAGACGATTCCCGCCGTCCTGCGCGCCGCCGCGCAGGAGCACGGCGACCGGCCGGCCTACGTCGACGGCGACCGCGTGGTCTCGTTCGCCGCGCTCCTCGACCTCGTCCGCCGCACCGCTGCGGGCTACCGCGCACGGGGCTTCTCCCCCGGTGAGCGCGCCGCGGTCTGGGCGCCGAACAGCGTGGACTGGGTCGTCGCCGCGCTCGCCGTCTCCTACGCCGGCGGCACGCTGGTGCCCCTCAACTCGCGCTACACCGGCCACGAGGCCGCCGACATCGTCGACCGCTCCGGCGCCACGCTCGTCGTGGTGGCCGACGGCTTCCTCGGCCGGCACCAGGTCGAGGAGCTGCGCAGCGCGTCCGACCTGCCGAAGGTCCGTGAGGTCGTCGACATCGCCGCCCTCGCCGAGGTGATGACCGAGCCCGGCGACATCGACGCCGTGGCCGACGCGGTCGGTCCCGACGACGTCGCCGACATCCTGTTCACCTCCGGCACCACCGGCCGCCCCAAGGGCGCGATGAGCGCCCACCGGCAGACCGTCGGGGTCGCCCGCGCGTGGGGCGAGCTCGGCGGTGTGAGCGCCGAGGACCGCTACCTCGTGGTGAACCCGTTCTTCCACTCCTTCGGCTACAAGGTCGGCATCGTGACCGGGCTGACGACCGGCGCCACGCTCTACCCGCTGGCGACCTTCGACCTCGACCGCACGATGGAGCTGATCGAGACCGAGCGGATCAGCGTGCTGCCGGGCGCGCCCGCGATCTACCAGTCCCTGCTGACGGCTCCCGGCCGCGAGCAGCGCGACCTGTCGAGCCTCCGGCTCGCGGTGACCGGCGCCGCCGTCGTACCCGTCGTGCTCATCGAGCGGATGCGGCAGGCCGCCCCCGAGGGCCTGGGCATCGACCAGGTCGTCACCGCATTCGGCATGACCGAGGCCGTCGTGGTCACGATGGCGCGGGACGGCGACGACGCCGAGCTCGTGGCGACCACCTGCGGCCGTGCGATCCCGGGCATGGAGACCCGCATCGACGCCACGACGCCCGGCGAGCCCGGCGAGCTGCTGGTCCGGGGGGAGTTCGTGATGCTCGGCTACCTCGACGACCCCGCGGCCACGGCCGAGGCGATCGACGCCGACGGCTGGCTGCACACCGGCGACGTCGGTGTCATGGACGAGGCCGGCAACCTGCGGATCACCGACCGGCTCAAGGACATGTACATCTCGGGCGGCTTCAACGTCTACCCCGCCGAGGTCGAGCAGGCGCTGATGCGCCTCGACGGCGTCGACGACGTCGCCGTGGTCGGCGTCCCCGACGAGCGGATGGGCGAGGTCGGCAAGGCGTACGTCGTCGGCAGCGTCTCCGCCGAGGAGGTCGTCGCGTTCGCGCGCGAGCGCCTCGCCAACTTCAAGGTGCCCCGCTTCGTGGAGCACGTGGACGCACTCCCCCGGAACCTGTCCGGCAAGGTGCTCAAGACCGCCCTTCGAGGCTCGCAGGCTCGCACCTCAGGAACCGAGGAGAACTGATGGATCTGGAGCTGTCCGACTCCGAGCTGGCCTTCCAGGCCGAGGCCCGGGCCTGGCTGGCGGAGAACGTGCCGGCCGAGCCGCTGCCCTCCCTCGACACGCCCGAGGGCTTCGAGCTGCACCGCGAGTGGGAGGCGAGGCTGTCGGCCGCCCGCTGGTCGGTCGTGTCCTGGCCCGAGGAGTACCACGGCCGCGGCGCGTCGCTCGTCGAGTGGGTGGTCTTCGAGGAGGAGTACTACCGCGCCGGTGCCCCGCTGCGCGTGGGCCAGAACGGCATCTTCCTGCTGGCACCGATCATCTTCGAGCACGGCACGAAGGAGCAGCAGGACCGCTTCCTGCCGTCGATGGCGACCGGCGAGCGGGTCTGGGCCCAGTGCTGGAGCGAGCCCGAGGCCGGCTCCGACCTCGCGTCCCTGAAGTCCACGGCTCGACGCGACGAGGCGCGCGGCGGCTGGGTGCTCAACGGGCAGAAGATCTGGTGCTCCCGCGCCGCCCTGGCGCACTGGGGCTTCGGACTGTTCCGCAGCGACCCCGAGGCGCAGAAGCACGCCGGGCTCACCTACTTCCTGTTCCCGCTCGACGCGGAGGGAGTCACCGTGCGCCCGATCGCGCAGCTCGACGGCGAGGCCGGCTTCGCGGAGGTCTTCTTCGACGACGTCTTCGTCCCCGACGCCGACGTGCTGGGAGCGCCCGGCGACGGCTGGCGCGTCGCGATGAGCACCGCCGGCAACGAGCGCGGCCTCTCGCTGCGCTCCCCCGGTCGCTTCACCGCGGCTGCCGACCGCCTCCTCGCGCTGTACGACGAGCGCCCCGACCCGCGCCTCGCCGACCGGGTCGTTGACGCCTGGCTGCGCGCCGAGGCCTACCGCCTCTACACGTGGGGCACGGTCACGAAGCTCAAGGACGGCGGCGACGTCGGTGCCTCGGGCTCGGTCAACAAGGTCTGGTGGAGCGAGCTCGACGTCGCCCTGCACGAGACGGCGCTCGACCTGCTCGGTCCCGACGCCGAGCTGGAGTCGCGCTGGCTCGACGGCTACACCTTCTCGCTGTCCGGCCCGATCTACGCCGGCACGAACGAGATCCAGCGCAACATCGTCGCGGAGCGGATCCTCGGACTCCCGCGCGAGCCGAAGGGAACGCAGAAGTGATGTTCGAGCTCACCACCGACCAGCGGGACTTCGCCGCGTCCCTCGACGCGCTGCTCTCCGCTGCCGACACCGTTGCTGCCGCCCGCGCCTGGGCCGAGGGCGACCACGACCCCGGCCTGAAGCTGTGGCAGCGGCTGGCCGAGCAGGGCCTGACCATGCTGGCGACCGACGCCACCCCCGTCGAGCTGTGCGTCGCCTTCGAGGCGCTCGGGCGCCACGCGGTGCCCGGTCCGTGGGTGGAGGCCGCGGCCTACCTGCCCGTGGCGCTCGGCCGCGAGGTCGAGGGCGTCGCCACCGTCGCGGTCCCGCCGCGGGTGCCGCTCGCCCTGGACGCCGACGTCGCCGACGAGGTCTACGTCGCCGCCGACGGGGCGCTCCGCACCGCCACGGCCGGCGACCGGCAGGTCTCGGTCGACCGGACCCGCCGGCTGTTCACGGCCGCCCCCGGCGAGGCCGTCGAGCACGGCGACCTCGACGCGGCGTACGACCTCGCGGTGCTCGCCACCGCCGCGCAGCTGCTGGGCGCGGGCGAGCGCGTGCTCGCCGACTCGGTCGCCTACGCCAAGCAGCGCCGGCAGTTCGGCCGCGAGATCGGCTCCTACCAGGCGATCAAGCACAAGCTCGCCGACGTGCGGATCGCGCTGGACTTCGCGCGCCCACTGGTCCTCGGCGCGGCCCTCGAGCCGACCCCGCGCGCGGTGTCGGCGGCGAAGGTGGCGTGCAGCGACGCGGCCTACCTCGCCACGCGCACGGGCCTGCAGGTGCACGGCGCCATCGGCTACACGCAGGAGTTCGATTTGAGCGTGTGGATCACCAAGGTCCGCGCCCTGGTCTCCGCGTGGGGCACGACGGCCGACCACCGCGCCCGCATCCTCGAGTCGCTCACCGGGAGGCCGTGATGGAGTTCGCGCTCAGCGACGAGCAGTCCGAGCTCGCCGCCACCGTCCGCAGCCTGCTCGAGAAGCGGGCCGACTCCGCGGCCGTCCGGGCGGCGTCGACGTCGCCCAGCGGCCACGACGAGGCCCTGTGGGCCACGCTGTGCGAGCAGATCGGCGTCGCGGCCCTCGCCGTGCCCGAGGAGTACGACGGTGTGGGGGCGACCTTCTTCGAGACCGCGGTCGTGCTCGAGGAGCTCGGCCGCAGCCTTGCGCCGTCACCGCTGCTCGCGACCACCGTGGCGACCGAGGCGCTGCTGGCCGGCGGCACCGAGGACGCGAAGCAGCGCCTGCTCCCCCGCATCGCGGCCGGCGAGGTGGCCACGCTCGCGCTCGGCGCCGCGCCCGTTCTCGACGGGGACCGGGCCGACATCGTGCTGGCTGTCTTCGGCGACGAGCTCGTCGAGGTCGAGGGCGCCACGGCGACCTGGACCGAGACCATGGACCAGAGCCTGCGCCTGGCCCGCCTCGACATGACCGCGGCCAGCACCCAGCCGCTCGGCGACGGCACCTCCGCAGCGCGGCGCGCCGAGCTCGTCGGCGCGGCCTCTGTCGCGGCACTCGCCGTGGGCCTGACCGACCGGGCCCTGCGGATGACGGTCGACTACAGCAAGGAGCGCGTCCAGTTCGGCCGCCCGATCGGCTCGTTCCAGGCGCTCAAGCACCGGATGGCCGACGTGTTCGCCCGCACCGAGCTCGCCCGGTCGGCGAGCTGGGCGGCGTCGTACGCGCTCGCGGACGAGGCCGTCGACGCCGACGAGGCCGCCTTCCAGGTGCACGCCGCGGCGTCGTACGCGATCGAGACGGCACGGCTCGCGGCGAGCGAGTGCGTGCAGCTGCACGGCGGCATCGCGATCACCTGGGAGCACGACGCCCACCTGGTCTTCAAGCGCGCCCACGCCCTGGGGCACCTCTTCGGCTCCCCCGAGCGGCACCGGGCGGCCGTCACCCTCTGAGGTCGCCGACGTCAGGCCGACGGCTTCGTGCAGGAGGTGGCCCGCAGGACAGCACTGGCGCGCTGGTGCGGCAGCGGGCAGCTGGCGACCCGGACCCGCGCCGGCAGGCTCGCCCGCTGCCTGATCCGCACCCGGTACCACCGGTCGCCCGTGCGGACGGCGCGGCGGTCCCACCGCGCCACCCCCGAGGCGTCGGTGCGCAGCGTGGCGACCTTGACCCACCGCTTCTTCGGCGAGTGGCGCACCTCGAGGACCAGGGCGGTGCGCGCCTGGCCACGGGCACGCAGCCGGATCGGCTGACCACGGCCCACCAGGGTGCGCTGCTTGCGCAGCGCAGGGCGGCGCACGGCGCCCGCGCGCGGCGTCAGGACCGGCCCGGACATGCCGGCGTTCGCCCGCACGGCGACCGGCCGGGCGGCGCGCGCGGTGCTGAGGAGGTCGCGGACCGAGGCGTCCAGCGGCGTCGCGACGAGGTAGGCCGGCGTGCGGTTCACCGTCCGCCGCGAGGTCACCGCCCAGATGTAGCCGACGTTCTTGTTGACCATGCCGACGAACCACGGTCCCCCGCTCGCGCCCTCGTTCATCGGGCACTGGAGGAAGGCGTCGCCGGTGGGGTCGAGCGCGGTCGTGCGCCCCGCGCACCGGCGGGCCGTCTCGCCGTCGTACGGCGACCGCGCGGGCCACCCCCACACGACCAGGTCCCGCTGCTGGACCGGGAAGCCCATCGCCAGGCCGTTCCCGCCGACCACGTCGACGAGGCGGCGGCCGTTGCGCGGGGCGACGACGAGCAGTGCCTGGTCGTGGGCGTAGTCGTCGCAGCGGTTGACCCACTCGGGGTGGGTGACGACGTGGGTGCCGACCCACGACCCGAAGGGCGCCCGGCCGCGGTCGTAGCGCGGGACGAAGAGGAAGTTCGAGAAGTACCTGCCGGCCGTGCAGCCGCCGAGGAGGACGCGCTGGCCGCCGGTGTTGACGCAGTGGCCGGCGGTGATGACGACGTTCTTCTCGGGGGTGTTCACCGAGGCGGCCGAGCACACCGCGTCGCCGGAGGCGGTGGTGAAGAACAGCTTGCCGGCGGTGCGCGGGGTGGCCAGCGTGGTGGAGCGCGGTGCTGCCACGCGGCCGCCGGAGCGGTCGTCCGCCGGGATCGGGTCGCCGTCCTGGTCGAGGTCGAGCGGGACGGCAGCCTCCATGCGACGGGGTGTCCAGTAGGAGCGGACGGCACCGGCGTCAGCAGCGGTGGCGACCTCCGCGGTGCCGGGCCCCGGGGTGGGTTCGCCGGGATCGGTCGCGGCAGCGCGCGGCCCGACCAGCCCGACGGGGAGCACCAGCAGGGCCCCGGACAGTGCCGCCAGCCAGCGCGTGCGTGTCCTCGTCATGACGACCCCCCATGTAGCCCGACGGACAACCGACTGACGGCACGCTACCGCGGCCGGGCGGTCAGGAGTCAGTGGTCCGGTAACGGCCCTTGAAGTAGAGCAGCGGCTCGGTGACTGCGGCGTCCGGCTCGTGCTGCTCGAGGTGCTCCACCTTGCCGACCACGATGAAGTGGTCGCCGCCCTCGTAGACGGCGTGGACCGTGCAGTCGAGGTGGGCCAGCGTGCCGGCGATCACCGGCGAGCCCGTCACCGCGGCCGGGGTCCAGTCGATGCCGGCGAACTTGTCGGCACCCTTGGTCGCCATCTGCCCCGAGACGTGCTCCTGGTCCGCGGCGAGGATGTTGACGCAGAACCGTCCCGAGCGCTGGATCAGCGGCCAGGCCCGCGAGCTGCGGGCGGGGATGAACGTGATCAGCGGCGGGTCCAGCGAGACGCTGGAGAACGACTGGCAGGTCATCCCCACGGGCTCGTCGCCACTCATGGTGGTGACGACGGTGATCCCGCTGGCGAAGCAGCCGAGGACGTCGCGGAAGCGGCGGGCCGCAGCCTGCGCCTCCGGGTCGTCGTGGACGGCGACCTCCTCGCCGGGACGCAGCTCGAAGTCGATGTCCGCGTCGCCGAGCCAGGACTGGATCAGCTCGGGGTGGGGCCAGGTCTCGCGGGCGTCGGGGCTGATGCCCTCGGGGATCGCGTCCTGGTTCTCTGCCACGGTGCCCACGGTAGTCCTGACCTCACTGACCGCCGAAGACGTGGCCCCAGTACGAGACCGCGGTGGACTCGCGCGCCACCCACTTGCTGTCGTCGACCGTCATGCCGTCGGTGCCGAACTCCACGTCGAAGCCACCCGGGGACTTCACGTAGAACGAGATCATCTCGTCGTTCATGTGGCGGCCCAGGGTCGCCGACAGCGGCGCGCCGTGCTTGCGCACGCGCTCCAGCGCACGACCCACGTCGTCGAGCTTGTCGACCTCGAACATCACGTGCACGCACTTGCTGGGGTTCGGCATCGGCAGGAACGCCAGCGAGTGGTGGCGCGGGTTGACCCCGAGGAAGCGCAGCCAGACCTTCGACCCCGGCTCCTTGCCGACGAACTCCCCGGGCATGCTCATCGAGTCGCGCAGGCGGAAGCCGAGCACCTCGGTGTAGAACCGCAGCGCCTCGACGTCGTCGAGGACAGGGACCACGATGTGGCCGAGGCCCTGGTCGCCGGTGACGAACTTCGCGGCGTACGGCGTCACGACGGGTCGGGACTCGTAGGTGATGCCGTGGTAGAGCTCGAAGACGTTGTCCCACGGGTCGCAGAAGCGGACCAGTTCCTGGACCCGGCGCTCGGCGAGCTCCTCGGGGGTGCCCTCCTCGAACTCCACACCTGCCTTCTGCAGGTGCTCGCGCGCGGCCTGCAGCGCCTGGTGGTCGGCGACCTCCCAGCCGGTGCAGTCGAGCTGGTCGACGTCGGAGGGGAAGACCACCACGCGGGCGGAGACCTCGTCGACGCGCCAGTACTGGTGGTCGGGGTTGGGCCCGCGGCCCTCGGCGAGGCCGAGGACCTTGCCGGCGAACTTCTGCCAGGCGTCCAGGTCGGTGCTCGCCACCCGGATGTAGCCCATGGACTTGATGTCGATGGTCATCAGCGGCTCCTCTCCACGTGTCGGGCCAGGAAGGCCGTGCAGATCTCGGCGAACTCGTCCGCGGCCTCGATCTGGGCCCAGTGGCCGCAGTTCGGGAAGACGTGCAGCTGGGCCTTCGGGATCTGCTTGAGGGCGACGAGCGCGCCGTCGAGCGGGTTGACTCGGTCCTCGCGCCCCCAGGTGAGCAGGGTGTGCTTGCGCAGCCGGTGCGCCTCGCGCCAGAGCATGCCGTCCTCGGCCCACTCCGGGTTCCAGAACGACGCGCCCATGGACCGCATCGCCTCCAGCGAGCCCGGGGCGGTGGCGTCGGCGAAGCGCTCCTCTACGAGCTCGTCGGTGACGAGTGCCTGGTTGACGACCATCGTCGAGATGAACGCCCGCAGCGCCTCGCGGCTGGGGTTCATGCTGAAGTCCATCAGCCGCTGCACGCCCTCGGTCGGGTCGGCGTGGAACAGGTTGACCGACAGCCCGCCCGGGCCCATGAGCACCAGCCGGCCGACGCGGTCGGGATGCTCGAGGGCCAGCCGCATCGCCGTACCGCCGCCGAGGGAGTTGCCGAGCAGGTGGACCCGCTCGACCTGCAGCTCGTCCAGCAGCTTGACGACGTACTCCGCCGAGTGGCGGAAGTAGTTGGCCTTCACCTCGGGCTTGTCGGACTGCCCGAAGCCGGGCTGGTCGACGAGCAGGGTGCGGAAGCTCTGCGCGAACTTCGGCAGCGCGGAGCCGAAGTTGCTCCACGCCGACGCGCCGGGGCCGCCGCCGTGCAGCATCACGAACGGCAGGCCACCGCCGACCTGCGAGCCGCCCTCAGGACCGGCCTCGTAGTAGTTCAGCGTGATGTCGCCCGCCTTCGCGGAGCGACGGGTCGCTTCCTTGGAGTAGTCCGTGCTGGATCCGCTCACCTCAGTACATCCCCGGGTCGACCTTGTGCCCGAACTGCTGGGCGCCGTACATCTGCAGCGCACGCTCGGGGTCGTTGGCGGCGTGGACGCGACCGGCGTGCGAGTCGCGCCAGGCGCGCTGGAGGTAGGTGCCCTCGGCGAGCGCGCGACCACCAGACGCCTCGAAGAGCGCGTCGATCGCCTCGATCGCCCGGGCGGTGCCGAGCACCTGGTCGCGACGCACGCGCAGGCGCAGCTCGAGCGGGATCTGCTCGCCGCGGGCGACGTGGGCCTGCTCCTCGCGGATGTTGCTCATCAGCAGCGCCCAGGCCGCGTCGACCTCCGACGAGGCACGCGCGATGCGGACGGCGGCGAACGGGTCGAGCGACGCCTTCTCGCCGAGGTACGCCGCGCGGACGCGCTTCTGCTGCATCTCGACGTGCTCGGCGTACGCGCCCTTGGCCATGCCGATGATCGGCGTGGCGATCGTCGAGGTGAAGATCGAGTGGAACGGCAGCTTGTAGAGGTCGCTGGTGTTGACCGCCTGGCCGGGGCCCTTGCACTGGCCGGTCTCCCCCATCGAGAGCGTGAACTCCTCGGGGATGAAGGTCTCCTCCACGACGATGTCGTTGGAGCCGGTGCCGCGCAGGCCGACCACGTTCCACACGTCGACGACCTGGTACTTCTCCCGCGGGACCATGAAGGTGCGGAAGTCGACGACCTGGCCCTCCTCGTTGAACACGAGGCCGCCGAGCAGCACCCACGAGCAGTGGTCGCTGCCGGAGGAGAAGCTCCACTTGCCGGAGAGCTTGAAACCACCCTCGGTCACGACCGCCTTGCCGGTCGGCGCGTACGACGACGACAGGCGCACGCTCTGGTCGGCGCCCCACACGGCCTGCTGGGCCTTGTCGTCGAAGAGCGCCACCTGCCAGGGGTGGACGCCGACCACGCTGGCGACCCAGCCGGTCGAGCCGTCGGCCGACGCGATGTCGCGGACGGCGGTGTAGAAGGCGACCGGGTCGGCCTCGAGGCCGCCGTACCGCTGGGGCTGCAGCAGCCGGAAGAACCCGGTCTCCTCGAGCTCCTTGATCGAAGCGTCCGGGATGACCCGGAGGCGGTCGCCCTCCTCTGCCCGGTCACGGAACGTCGGGAGCAGGTCGCGGACGCCGTCGAGGACGGCGGTGACCTCGGGAGAGAAGTCGTGGTGCATGTGCGCTCCTAGTGGAGGGATCCGAATAGAACAGATACTAGAACACGTTCTCGTTTTGGTCCACGTGGCACTCCCATCGGGCGCGTTGCCGGGTCGGCCGGCGAGCCTCACCGTGTGCGCGAACCACCGGCACCGGCGTGGACCCCGCGCCGGACCAGGAGCGAGCGGCTGTGCCCGCCGGTGGTTGAGGTGCGAGACGCCCCAGCGCCGAGCCTCCAAACCACCGGCCCCGGTGCACCGCACTGTGCCTGGCACCGTCCGCCAGGCAGGCCCGGAGGTTTCGAGGCTCCTCGCTGGCGCTCGTCGCACCTCAACCACCGGGGGCAGGCTCCTCGCTGGCGCTCGTCACACCTCAACCACCGGGAGCTACGACGAGGACGGACGCGACGGCGACGGTGGGTCCCATCCTCGACAGCCGCCAGCCGCCGGTGGTTGAGGTGCGAGGCGCCCCAGCGCCGAGCCTCGAAACCACCGGCCCCGTCCACCGGACTGTGCCCACCACAGCCCGCCATCAAGGCCCGGAGGTTTCGAGGCTCCTCGCTGGCGCTCGTCGCACCTCAACCACCGGGGGCAGGCTCCTCGCTGGCGCTCGTCGCACCTCAACCACCGGGGGAGGCTCCTCGCTGGCGCCCGTCGGACCTCAACCACCGGGAGTACGACGAAGCGAACCCCGAGGCCTGCCGCCGGACTGCCGGCGGTTGAGGTGCGAGGCGCCCCAGCGCCGAGCCTCGAAACCACCGGCCCCGATTCACCCGCCTGCGCCCGCCACAGCCCGCCAGGAGGCCCGGAGGTTTCGAGGCTCCTCGCTAGCGCTCGTCACACCTCAACCACCGGGAGACCGCCCTCGACAGCCGACGCGCTCGCGCCATCAGCACCGCGAGGATCGCGCGGATCAGCGCAGGTCGGGGTGCACTTGGACCTCGCAGAGCACGACGCCGTCGACCTCGACCTCGGCGACCGTGGGGTACTTCGGCCACGGGTCGCGGCGCCAGTTCATCAGGGTGTAGATCCCGAAGTCCGGCTGGCCCTCCTCGAGGATCGTCAGCTCCTTCGGCAGGTGCTCGCGGACCTGGCCGTCGACGCCCCAGCGGTTCTGGACGGTCGCGGTCTCCTGGGAGGTGTAGTCGCGCCAGTTCTCGGCGAGCCAGAGGGCGGCGTCACGGCTGCAGGCGGCCCAGTAGTCGGTCTCGAACTCGGTGTGCTGCTTCGCGAAGCCCCCGGTGGCGTCGTTGAAGTACATGTACTCGTAGGGGTAGATCCGCGCGACACCCACGAGGACCTGGGCCTGCGCGGCAACCGCGACGAGGACGGCGCCACCGGCGGCGCACGCCCGCCACGGCACGACGCGACCCGTCGCCGCCCGGCGCAGCAGCGCGCCGACACCCACGACGAGGGCGTAGGCGGCCAGCAGCAGCATCGGCGGCACCACGAAGATGAAGTGGCGCAGCGCGTTGTAGAGCGTGGGGTCGAGGACGACCAGCACGAGCACCGGGAAGACGAAGGCACCGAGCAGCGCGACGTCGGCGGCCGTCCCCCGGCGGCGCGCCAGGTCGGCCACGACCAGCACCGTGCCGGCGACGGCCAGCACGACGGAGAGCCACGGCGAGCCCTGCCACAGCCACGTGGGGACGTAGTCCCACGGCAGCTCCATGGCCTCGACCATCTCGCCCTTGTAGAGGATCGGGTCGTCCCACGGGTACTTCGACATCGACGAGATCGCGTCGGGCAGGCCGGTGACCGGGTTGAGGAAGATGAACGGCCAGACCGCCAGGATCGTCAGGTACGACGCCACGCCGACCACCAGCGTGCCCAGCCCGACGCGCCGCAGGCCTGCGACGTCGCGGGCCCGCAGCAGGAGCCAGAGCAGCGCCATCACACCGACCACGGGCACCCACAGCAGCGCGATCACACGGATCGAGACGGCGATGCCGAAGACCACGCCGAGGGCGACGAGCGGGCCGGCCGGGAACCGGTCCGGGTGCTCCTCCCAGCGCCTCGCCAGCAGGAGGGTCAGCCACAGCACCGCCAGCATCGCGACCGCGAGGGTGTGGTCCTTCGAGTTGGTCATCATCCCGCCGGTCCAGCGGGGGTAGAGCGCCAGCGCGAGGGCCGCCGCGAGCGCGAACCACCACGCACCGTGGTCCCCGATCCGTCGCGAACGGCGGGCGACCTCGAGGGCGCACAGCGCCATGAGGGCCACGCCGAGGATCCCGGTGAACCCGCAGACGAGCGAGCGCACCAGCCACGGATCTGCGTCGAACAGGCGTCCGGCGCTGGACTGCACGAATGCCACGACCGTCTCGAAGACCGGCCCGTGCTGGGGCAGCTGCATCTTCTCCGGGTAGTCGAGGAAGCTCGTGTCGCTGCCCAGGCTCAGGTACCAGTCGAGGACGCGGTGGCCGTAGTCGTCCTGCAACGGCTCGTCGTAGGTACGCCCGTGGACGTCGGCCTGGGTGAGCACGAAACCGACGAGCAGGAGCAGCAGCAGGCCCAGGAGCGTCTGGGGGGAACGACGCAGCACCACGCGAGGATAGGGGTCCCGGACCGCGCGGTCGGGCAACTTCGACGAGTTGCCGAGTACGTCACACCGTGACAGGTGGGGCATGCATGCGGCGCAGCTCCACCGTGCGCACCCCCACGCACCAGCCGACGACCGGCGCGGCCAGCGGCAGGACCGTCAGCAGGGCGACGTGCCCTGCGTGATAGCCGACCGGGCGCAGCACGGGTAGGAGCAGCGCCCACGGCAACGCGAGGCACACCACGAGCATTGGCAGCGCCACGCCCCACGGCAGGTTCCACCCGAGCACGACCGGGTCGAGCGCACGCAGCACGGTGACCACCGCCCACACGATGCCGGCTCCGGCCGCAGCGCCGAGGACGCCGCCCGCGAGGCGCTCGCCGAGCCCGTGTCCCATCTCCTGAGTCGCCCGCACGTCCCCACCCTCCCACGACAGGACGGTGGGGCCACGTGCAGTGCTCCCTACGGTGCTCCTCAGACCGCGGCCGGCGACTCCTGTGCCGCCCGCAGCTGCAGGGCGATGTCGATGAGCTGGTCCTCCTGGCCACCGATGAGCTTGCGCTTGCCGGCCTCCAGCAGGATCTGGGCGCCGGAGACGCCGTACCGCTCGGCGGCGTTGCCGGCGTGCTTGAGGAAGCTGGAGTAGACGCCTGCGTAGCCCATCATCAGGGTCATCCGGTCGAGGCGGCACTCCTCGGGCATGGCCGGGCGGATGACGTCCTCGGAGGCGTCGACGATCTTGAGGAAGTCCACGCCGGTGGTCCAGCCGAGCTTGTCGCAGACGCCGATGAAGGCCTCGAGCGGCGTGTTGCCGGCGCCGGCGCCGAAGCGGCGGACCGAACCGTCGATCTGGGTGGCGCCGGCACGTGCGGCGATGACGGTGTTGGCGACGCCGAGGCCGAGGTTCTCGTGGCCGTGGAAGCCGACGTCGGCCTGGCCGCCGATCTCGGCGACCACGGCGGAGACGCGGTCGGCGGTCTGCTCCATGATCAGCGCGCCGGCGGAGTCGACGACGTAGACGCACTGGCAGCCGGCGTCGACCATGATCCGGGCCTGCTTGGCGAGGACCTCGGGCGACTGGGTGTGGCTCATCATCAGGAAGCCGACGGTCTCGAGGCCGAGCTCGCGGGCCAGGCCGAAGTGCTGGATCGAGACGTCGGCCTCGGTGCAGTGAGTTGCGATCCGGCAGATCTGGCCGCCGTTGTCCTGCGCGGCACGGATGTCGTCCTTGGTGCCGACGCCGGGGAGCATCAGGAACGCGATCTTCGCGCGCTTCGCGGTCTCCGCGGCGATCTTGATGAGCTCCTGCTCCGGTGTGCGGGAGAAGCCGTAGTTGAAGCTGCTGCCGCCGAGCCCGTCGCCGTGGGTCACCTCGATGACGGGGATGCCGGACTCGTCGAGGGAGCGGACGATGTCCTCGACCTCCCGGGCCGTGAACTGGTGGCGCTTGTGGTGCGAGCCGTCGCGCAGGCAGGTGTCGGTGAGGCGCAGGTCGATCGTGCCGAACGGCTCGTCGCCGTGGGTGCCGGACCAGGTGCGCTGCAGGGTGTTGACGTCGGTCATCTCGGGCTCCGTATCAGTTCTGGGCGAGGATCGAGCGGGCGATGTTCTCGCCGACCTGCGCTGCGGCGGCGGTCATGATGTCGAGGTTGCCGGAGTACGGCGGCAGGTAGTCACCAGCGCCCTCGACCTCGACGAAGATCGAGACCCGGCGCATGCCGCGGGTGAAGTCGGAGGGCCCGTCGAACTGGGGCTCCTGCAGCAGCCGGTAGCCGGGGACGTACTCCTGCACGGCCTTCTCCATCGCGTGCACCGACTCGGCGATCGCGTCGGTGTCGGCGTCCGGGTCGACGGCGCAGAAGATCGTGTCGCGCATGATCATCGGCGGCTCGGCCGGGTTGAGGATGATGATCGCCTTGCCCTGGGCGGCGCCGCCGATCGACTCGACACCCGCGGCGGTGGTGCGGGTGAACTCGTCGATGTTGGCTCGGGTGCCGGGGCCGGCGCTGACGGAGGAGACGGAGGCGACGATCTCGGCGTAGGAGACTCCCCCGCTCTCCTGCGTGGCGCGGGAGACGGCGTTGACCATCGGGATGGTGGCCTGACCGCCGCAGGTGATCATGTTGACGTTGAGCGCACCCACGTGCTCGAGGCCGTTGACCGGCGGGATGACCGCGGGGCCCACGGCGGCCGGGGTCAGGTCGATCGCGCGAATCCCGGCCTCGGCGTAGCGGGGCGCGTACTCGCGGTGCACGTAGGCCGACGTGGCCTCGAAGAGCAGGTCGGGCAGCTCGTCCTGCTTGAGCAGCCAGTCGACGCCCTCGTGGCTGACGTCGAGGCCCTTGTCGGAGGCGATCCGCAGGCCCTCGCTGGACGGGTCGACGCCGATCATCCAGCGCGGCTCGACGACGTCCGAGCGCAGCAGCTTGAACAGCAGGTCGGTGCCGATGTTGCCGGGGCCGACGATGGCGGCCGTCAGCTTCCTGGTCGTGGTCATGCGGGTCACTCCTCGAACTGGACGGTCAGCGGAGCGAAGCCGCTGATGGACGCCGTCACCCGGTCCCCCGGGGCGAACGGCACGAAGGGGCCCAGGGCCCCGGACAGGATCAGGTGGCCCGCGCGCAGCGGGTCGCCGAAGCGGGTGGCCTGCACGGCCAGCCAGCGCAGCGCCTCGAGCGGGTCGCCGAGGCAGGCGGCGCCGGTGCCGGTGGAGCGCTCCTCGCTGTTGATGGTCAGCGACATGGTGACGTCGCGCGGCTCGAGCTCGCTGAGCGGGCGGCCGTCGCGACCGACGACGAACAGCCCGCTGGAGGCGTTGTCGGCGACCGTGTCGGTGAACCCGATGTCCCAGCCCTCGATTCGCGAGTCCACGATCTCGAGGGCCGGCAGGGCGACCTCGACGGCGTCGCGGACCAGGTCGATCGTGATCTCGTCCTCGGGCACGTCGATGTCACGGGCGAGCACGAACGCCACCTCGGCCTCGACCCGCGGCTGCACCAGCGTGCGCATGGAGATCGGCGTGCCGTCGACCCCGCTGCTGACGTCCATGTCGGAGAGCAGGTAGCCGAAGTCGGGCTGGTCGACTCCCAGCTGCTGCTGCACCGCCTCGGAGGTCGCGCCGATCTTGCGGCCGACGACGGTGACGCCCCCGTCGAGGCGGGCCTGCACCAGTCCCTGCTGGACGGCGTACGCCGCCGGGAGGTCGTCGGTGCCGATGAGGTCGCGCACGGCGGAGCACGGCACGCGGGTCGCCTGGGCGGTCGCGAGGCGCTCGACGGCGGCGGCGATCGCGGCTGGTTCGATCGTCGGGGAGGAGGTCACGCGGCCATACTAGAACCTGTTACAGTTTTTCGCATGAAGGAGTCGTACGACGTCGTCGTGGTCGGTGCCGGCGGCGCCGGCATGGCCGCCGCCCTCGCCGCTGCCCACCGGGGCCTCGACACCGTGGTCGTGGAGAAGAGTGCCTACTTCGGCGGCTCCACCGCCCGCTCCGGCGGCGGCGTCTGGATCCCCGGCAACTACGCACTGAAGTCCGCCGGGCAGACCGACCCGGACGACCTGGACCGGGCCAGGACCTACCTCGACGCCATCGTCGGCGACGTCGTGCCCAAGGTCCGCCGCGACACCTACCTCGAGCGCGGGCCCGAGGTGCTCGACTTCATCCGCGAGAAGACCCCGCTCGAGTTCACCTGGGTCCCGGAGTACGCCGACTACCTGCCCGAGCAGCCCGGCGGGCGCCCGCGCGGCCGCAGCGTCGAGCCCGAGCCGATGGACGCCCGCTTCCTCGGCGACGAGCTCGACCGGCTGCACCCGGCCTACACCAAGGCGCCGGCGAACCTGATCGTGATGCAGCGCGACTACCGCAAGATCAGCCTCGGCATGCGGACCATCAAGGGCCCGCTGACGATGCTCAAGGTCATGCTCAAGCGCGTGCTGGCGCTGGTGCTCGGCCGGAAGATGTACGCGATGGGCAACGCCATCGCGATCGGCCTGCGCAAGGGCCTCGTCGACGCCGGCGTGCCGGTCGAGTACGAGACGCCGCTGCAGGACCTCCTTGTCGAGGACGGCCGCGTGGTCGGGGTCGTGGTGGAGCACGACGGGCAGCGCCGGGAGGTCCGTGCCCACCGCGGCGTGATCCTCGGCTCCGGCGGCTTCGAGCACAACCAGGAGCTGCGCGAGAAGTTCCTGCCCCAGCCCACCTCGACCGAGTGGTCGACCGGCTCGTCGGCCAACACCGGCGGCGGACTGCTCGCCGGCACCGCGGCCGGCGCGGCCACCGACCTGCTCGACGACGCCTGGTGGGGACCGACCATCCCGCTCCCGGGCCGCGCCTGGTTCTGCCTCGCCGAGCGCAACCTGCCCGGCTCGATCATGGTCAACGCCGCCGGCAAGCGCTACATGAACGAGGCGCTGCCCTACGTCGAGGCGACCCACGAGATGTACAAGGGCGAGGCGACCGGCGTGAGCCACGTGCCGTCGTACCTCGTCTTCGACCAGACCTACCGCAACCGCTACCTCTTCGCCGGCCTCGCCGGCCGCCAGCCCTTCCCGGGCCGCTGGTACAAGGAGGGCGTCGTCACCCGCGCCGACTCGCTGGGCGAGCTGGCCGACAAGCTCGGGCTGCCCGAGGGCTCGCTGGAGGCGACCGTCGAGCGGTTCAACGGCTTCGCCCGCAGCGGCGTCGACGAGGACTTCCACCGCGGCGAGAGCGCCTACGACAAGTACTACTCCGACCCGACCGTGAAGCCGAACTGCTCGCTCGCCCCGATCGAGAAGGGCCCGTTCTACGCGGTGAAGATCGTCGCCGGCGACCTCGGCACCAAGGGCGGGCTCGTCACCGACGAGCGTGCGCGGGTGCTGCGCGAGGACGGCAGCGTGATCGAGGGCCTGTACGCCGCGGGCAACGTCTCGTCGGCCGTCATGGGCCACACCTACCCCGGCCCCGGCGGGACGATCGGTCCCGCGCTCGTGTTCGGCTACCTGGCCGCCGAGGACATCGCGAAGGAGAACGCCTGATGCCCATCGACCCGTCCGTCGCGATCGGCGCCGACCTCGGCGCCCGGACCTTCAGCTGGACCGAGTCCGACGTGCTGCTCTACCACCTCGGCATCGGCGCCGGCTCCCGTCCGGGCGACAACCTCTCGCCTTCTGCGCTGCGCTACACCCTCGACGACGCCGCCCTGCAGGTGCTGCCGTCCTTCGGCGTGGTGGCGCCGACCTTCCACGAGACGGACCCGCCGCCGCTCGACCTGCCGGGCTGCGACATCAACCTCGCCCAGGTCGTGCACGGCTCGCAGGCGATCTCGGTGTCCGGTCCGCTGCCGACGTCCGGCACGGCGACCATCCGCACCACGCTCACCGACGTGTGGGACAAGGGCAAGGCCGCCGTGATCTGGCAGGAGGGTGTCGCGACCTCCGACGCCACCGGCGAGGAGCTGTGGCGGGTGTGCTCGTCGATCTTCGTCAAGGGCGAGGGCGGCTGGGGCGGCGACCGCGGCTCGGCCACGCCGGTCGAGGTCCCCGACCGCGAGCCGGACCACGTGTCGTCGTACACGGTGACGCCGCAGCAGGCCCTGCTCTACCGCCTGTGCGGCGACCGCAACCCGCTGCACGCCGACCCCGACTTCGCCAAGGCCGCCGGCTTCCCGGCGCCGATCCTGCACGGGCTGTGCTCCTACGGCATCGTCCTGCGCGAGCTCACCGACGGTCTGCTCGGCGGCGACGCCTCCCGGGTCGGCGGCTTCACCGGCCGCTTCGCCGGGGTGGTCTTCCCGGGCGAGACGATCCGGGTCGCCGGCTGGCGCACCGACGCCGGCATCATCGGCTCCGCGACCATCGAGGGCGGCGACCGCGACGGCTCCCCCGTCCTCGCGGACTGCGTGCTCTCTCTGGCCTGATCCTCTGGCCTGATCCTCTGGCCTGATCCGCCGGCCGGTCAGTCCAGGCTGGCCGTGAGCCGGCGCAGCAGCGTGCGCAGCTGCTCCGCCTCCTCCGCGGAGATGC
Source organism: Nocardioides sp. J54 (assembly GCF_000519005.1). GTDB lineage: Bacteria > Actinomycetota > Actinomycetes > Propionibacteriales > Nocardioidaceae > Nocardioides. The sequence continues at coordinate 157,796 of NZ_JAER01000002.1, forward strand.
CGAGCAGCTCGCCGACGCGGCAGTGCACGTCGCCGAAGCGGGCGTGCACCTCGCGACCGGCGTCGGTCAGCGCGACGACGACGGCGCGCTCGTCGTCCGCGCTGCGACGACGGGTGACGAGCCCGTCGCGCTCCAGGCGCCGCAACAGCGGCGACAACGTGGCGTGGTCGAGGCGCAGCTCGCGCCCGACGTCCTTGATCAGCACGTCCTCGCGCGCCCCGAGCACCACCAGGACGAGGTACTGCGGGTAGGTCAGGCCGAGCTCGGCGAGGACCGGGCGGTAGGCCGCCGTCACCTGGCGCGAGGCGGCGTACAGGTCGAAGCAGAGCAGGTCATCCAGGACGGGCGCGGCGAGGGACGAATTCCTCATGCTTGGAATATACCTCGTGGGCGATTAACTTGTGCACTAGGCACTCGCCCGTCTCCCCCAACGAGAGGATCCACCCATGCCCACTCGCACCGGACGTACCGCCTGGAACGGCGGCCTGCAGGACGGCACCGGCCAGGTCGAGCTGACCTCCTCCGGCGCCGGCACCTTCGACGTGTCCTTCCCCAAGCGCGCCGCCGACGACGCCGACGGCACGACCAGCCCGGAGGAGCTCATCGCGGCCGCGCACTCCTCGTGCTACGCGATGGCCCTGTCCAACGAGATCGCCCAGGCCGGCGGCACCCCCGTCGCGCTCGACGTCTCCGCCGACGTGAGCCTCGGCCCGGACCCCGCCGGCGGCTTCCAGCTGACCGGCATCAAGCTCACCGTGCGCGCCGAGGTCGAGGGCCTCGACGACGAAGGTTTCCAGGCCGCCGCCGGCGCCGCGAAGGCCGGCTGCCCGGTCAGCAAGGCGCTCGCCGCCGTGCCGATCACGCTGGACGCGGCGCTGGAGGGCTGAGCCAGCTGCAGGAATCCCCGCCTGGCCGGGGATTCCTGCGGTTGTCGGCCGTTGCAACGGCCACTAACCGCAAGTTTCCGTCGACAAGTCCACGGTGTCGCCCACCCGGATCGACCCGCCTTCGAGCACGCGGAACACGGTCCCGGCACGGCGCCGCAGCGCCTCCTGTGCCCCGGCGCCGATCGTGTCGTCGAGGAGCTTGCAGGGTGCGGCCACCCGCACCGCCTCGAGCAGCACGTCGCCGACGCGGATCCGCGCCCCCGGCTCCCGGGGTACGACGCCGTGGCTGATCGTCAGGTTGCGGCGAGTCAGACCCGAGGGCACCGGGCGCCCGTAGGCCGTCGCCGCCTCGTCGAGCGACTCCCGGCTCTGCACGGTGACGTGGCGGTGCCGGGTGCCGTGGTAACGGTCTCCGACGATGCCGCGACCGGCCTCGACCTCGACCGCCTCCTTCGCCTGCATCGGCAGGCGGGTCGCCTTGGCGACGTGGATCGACTCCACCACCGGCGCCCCTGCCTCAACCTGCACGCGACAACACTAGGGTGGCGGGCATGCTCGAGGTCCGCCTGCCCTCGCCCGTCGGCGCGCTGCGGTCCCCGTGGCCCTATGCCGCCGTGCTGGTCGGCACCCTGCTCGTGGTCGGCCCGCTCGCCGCGCTGGCCAGCCAGGGCCTCGACTCCCTCGACCGGCTCGACGCGCTGATGATCGTGCTGGCCGGTGTGGTCATGGCCGGATGGGGCCTGCGCGAGCTCGGCCGGCCGACGTCGCTGCTGCGCCACGACGCCGTCCTGCGCCTCGACGAGTCGGGCGTGGCGGTGCACACCGGTGGGGCGCGCGACGGCGGCTGGGCGCACGTCGCGTGGCCGGACCTGATGATGGTCGAGGTGGCCTGGTGGGAGATCGTCCCGCCCTACGTCGAGGAGCCCGAGCACCTGCCGGTGCTGCGCTTCGTCACCAGCTTCGATGCGGTGATCCGGGCGCAGCCGACCGAGCTGTCGCAGCGCCTGGGCCACTCCTTCTCGATCACGCCGGAGGAGGCGTCGCTCGTCGCGATCCTCGACGGGCGGATCGGCGAGAAGCCGCTGGCGCAGGTGCGGCAGTGGCTCGCCGAGCACCAGCCGGAGCTGCCGATCGACGTCGGCCGGCGCCCCGAGCTCTAGCCCGGCCGCGGGACCTACGCCCGCGCCGCCTCGGCCTTCCCGCGCAGCGCCGCGACCATCGCGTCGGGGTCCTCGGCCGAGTAGACGGCCGAGCCGGCCACGAAGACGTCGGCGCCGGCCTCGGCGCACCGCTCGATGGTCTCCAGCGAGACGCCGCCGTCGACCTGCAGCCAGGTCTCGACGCCGTGCTTGTCCATCAGCGCCCGGGCGCGGCGGATCTTCGGCAGGCACAGGTCCAGGAACTTCTGGCCGCCGAAGCCGGGCTCGACGGTCATGATCAGCACCATGTCGAGCTCGGGCAGCAGGTCCTCGTAGGGCTCGATCGGCGTGGCCGGCTTGAGCGCCATCGACGCCCGCGCCCCCGCGGCGCGGATCTCGCGGGCCAGGCGCACCGGCGCCTTCGCGGCCTCGACGTGGAAGGTGACCGACCCGCACCCCGCCTCGACGTACGCCGGTGCGTTGCGGTCGGCGTCCTCGATCATCAGGTGCGCGTCCAGCGGGACCGGGCTGACCCGGGCGAGCGCCTCGACCATCGTCGGGCCGAAGGTCAGGTTCGGCACGAAGTGGTTGTCCATGACGTCCACGTGCACCCAGTCGGCGCCCGGGATCCGGGCCACCTCCTCGCCCAGCCGGGCGAAGTCGGAGTTGAGGATCGACGGCGTGATCTGGATGTGGCCCACGGGCGACCAGTCTAGGAGCGGTGGCCCGCGTTGCCCGATCCGGTTCCGCTGATCAGGAATTTCCCCTCCGGACCGGCTCGGGCTGGTCGATCATGGGGACAGGGAACCAAGGGCGTGTCCCCGACGGGAGGTCATCCGATGGCCATGATGAACAGCGAGGCCCGCAAGCGGTGCCTCGAGATCCGTGACGCGGCGGAGGACCCGCGCGAGGTGGCCGGCAGGCTCGCCGACGCGTGGGACCTCGAGGCAGCCCGCGAGGAGGCTGCCGGCAACGGCTTCGCGGCCGTGATCCTGCACAAGCAGGCGCGTGAGCTGCGCGAGGCGTTGCGCCTCCGGCTCAGCGCCTGAGCGCCTCCCCGATCGCAGCGACACCCTGCGCCACCTCGGCGAAGGACGTCGACAGCGGTGACAGGCCGATCCGCAGCCCGTCGGGGTTGCGGAAGTCCGGCAGCACGTCGCGCTCCCACAGCGCCGCGGTGACCTCGCGCATGCGCGGGTGGGCCAGCGTGACGTGGCCGCCCCGCAGCGCCGGGTCGCGCGGCGAGACGACCTCGACCTCCGGCAGGTCGCGGTCCACCAGGTCCAGCGCGTACGACGTGAGGGAGACCGACTTCGCCCGCACGGCCGCGATGCCGACCTCCTCGAGCAGGCCGACCATGTCCTCGAGGGCGAGCATCCCGAGCACCGGCGGGGTCCCGCTGATCAGCTGCCGGATGCCCGGGGCGGGCTCGTAGGCGGGGCCCATCGCGAACGGGTCCGCCGCGCCCATCCAGCCCTGCACCGGCTGGCGGAACGCCCCGGCCTCGAGGTGTCGGCGGGCGACGAAGCCGAACGCCGGGGAGCCGGGGCCACCGTTGAGGTACTTGTAGGTGCAGCCGACGGCGAGGTCGACCTGCCACGCGTCGAGCTCGACCTCCACCGCCCCGCTGGAGTGGCACAGGTCGACGAGGATCCAGGCGCCCGCGTCGTGCGTGATCCGGGTGAGCGCCTCCACGTCGGCCATCCAGCCGGACTTGTAGGCGACGTGGCTGACCACGACCAGCGCGGTGGCGGAACCGACCTCGGCCGCGAGCGCCTCGGGCGTCACTCCCCCGACCGGGTCGACGTCGAGCCAGCGGATGGTGAGCCCGCACTCGTGCGCGACGCCCTCGACGACGTACCGGTCCGTGGGGAAGTTGTCGCGGTCGATGACCACCTCGGTCCGGCCGGGGTGGGCGGCGACGGCGGCGCGGACCAGCTTGTAGAGCAGCACGGTCGTGGAGTCGGCGACGGCGGTCTGGCCGGGGCCCGCGCCCAGCGCGACCGCGGCGAGCCGGTCCCCCAGGGCCAGCGGCAGCTCGAACCACCGCTCGTCCCACCCGCGGATCAGCCGGCCGCCCCACTCGCCGGTGACGAAGCCGGAGATCCGCTCCGCCGTCGAGCGCAACGGTCGGCCCAGGGAGTTCCCGTCGAGGTAGACCAGCGGCGTCTCCGCCCCGACGAAGCGGTCGCGGTGGGCGGCGAGCGGGTCGGCGGCGTCGAGGGGCGCGGGGTCGAGGTTCACCGGGCGAACCTATCGGGAGGCGATGTCCTCACATCCGCTGGTTCACGGGTTTTTGCCGAACCTCCTCGTAACCACGCAGGTCCCACCCCTGTTCGGGGGTCAACGCCTTCTCGGGAAGCACGGGTCGCCGAGCCCTCCATCGGCAGCTCACAGGGAAAGGCATCACCATGCGCCGCATGAACAAGAAGAAGGCCGCCGTCGTCGGCGGCACCGTCGCCGTCCTCGTCACCGGGGGCGTGGCCTTCGCGTACTGGACCAGCACCGGCACCGGCACCGGGTCGGCCGAGGTCGGCACGTCCCTCGACTGGAAGGTCGAGATCGACGCCGTCCCCGGCACGCTCGCGCCGGGCAGCGGGACGGTCGAGGTGGACTTCCACGTGACCAACGAGAGCGACGGCGTCCAGAACCTGCAGGGTGCGGTCGCCACCGTCGTGGACACCTCGGACCCCGGGTGCACCGCTGCGGACTTCGCCATCAGCAACACCTCGGTCACCACCGGTGACGTCGCCTCCAGCGGCACGGTCGACGGCACGTTCGAGCTCGAGATGCTCAACCGCGCGGTGAACCAGGACGCCTGCAAGGGCGCCACGGTCAACCTCCAGGTCTCGGTCAACTGACGCTGTCGAGCACGAGGAGCTGAGTCGACGTGGCCGGGACCACCGGGATCCGCAAGCACACCGGGCGCCTGCGCCTGCTGGTGCTGCTGCTCGCTGCGCTCCTGGCCACGTCGCTCGGCGCCAGTGCCCTCAAGCCGACCGCGACCACGGTCGGTGCGAACCTCGGGATCAGCGTCGACCGCTCCTCGATCGGCATCACCCTCGGCTCCCAGGCGCTGGTCGCGGTCACGGTGAGCCAGCCGGGCTCGCTGCTCGGGCCGGTCCACCTCTCGGTGTCCGGCGTCCCGGCGGGCGCGAACGTGACGATCCTGCCGAACCCCGTCGTCAACGGGATCCCGGCGGTCGTCGCGGTGCAGACCAGCGGCGCGACGCCGGTCGGCAACCACCTCCTGCGGATCACCGCCACCAGCGGTGAGCAGTCGGTCTCGGTCTCGGTGCAGCTCACCATCTCCCTGGCGACCGGCTTCACCATGGCCATGTCGCCACCAGCCGCGACGGTGGTCGACGGCCAGTCGACCACCTTCAACCTCGACGTCAACCGCGGCCTCCTCGCCGGCCCGATCGGACTCTCCGTGACCGGCGTCCCGCAGCACGCGACCGCGACCGTCTCCCCGTCGCTGTCCCTGCTCGGCAGCACGGCGACGGTGAAGATCAGCACCGCCACCAACGTCGTGCCGGGCACCTACCTGATCACCGTGAAGGGCCAGGCCCTCCTGTCGTCGGCCACCGCGTCGGCGTACCTCACCGTCGTGCCGCGGACCTTCGACGACTTCCCGATCTCCGGCACGCCGGACCGCGCCCTCGCCCCGGGCAGCGCGCCCGCGGCCATCGACCTCGCGCTGACGAACCCGTTCGGCTCCCCGATGACCGTCACCGGGCTCGGTGTCGACGTGACCGGCACGGACAAGGCCGGCTGCACCGTCGACAGCTACGCGGTCGACGCGTACGACGGACCGCTGCCCCTCGTCGTGCCGGCGGGCTCGACGCGGACGCTGTCCTCTCTGGGGGTCCCGCGAGCCCAGTGGCCGGCGGTGCGGATGCTGAACCTGCCCACCAACCAGGACGCCTGCAAGGGAGCCGTCGTCCAGCTCGCCTACAGCGGCGCCGGGAACGGGGCGTGAGCTGATGTTGCACTACTCCACCACCTCACGCCGTCGGGCTCCCCGCCCGCCCCGCCACCGCGGCCGCGGCCGTGTGGCCCGCCTGCTGCGCCGTGCCGGCGCCCCGGGCGCTGCCGCCCTCGCCCTCGGCACCGCCCTGAGCGTCGGCGGCGTCGCGGCGGCGTACTTCACCGGCACCGGCACGGGCACCGGCACCGCCACCGTCGGCACCCTCGAGGCGCCGACCGCGATCGCGGCCGGTTCGACCGCGGGCACCGGCGAGGTCGAGGTCTCCTGGACCGCACCCGCCAGCGGCGCCACCCCCGACGGCTACCGCGTGCAGCGCGTCCCCGGCGACGGCCCGGCCGTCGACGCGTGCGGGACGTCGGCCAGCACCACCGTCCCGACGACCTCCTGCACCGACGACGCCGTGCCCGTGGGCACGTGGACCTACGTCGTCGTCGCGGTGCACGCGTCGTGGACGGCCACCTCCGCGCGCAGCGAGCCGGTCACGGTCGGCCAGGCGTCGCAGGCGATCACCTTCACCTCATCCCCCGGCTCCCCCGCCTACGGCAGCGCGGACTACACCGTCACCGCCACCGGCGGCGCGTCCGGCAACCCGGTCACCTTCGCCACGACCACCCCCGCGGTCTGCACCAGCGCGGGCACGAACGGCGCGACCATCAGCTTCGTCGGTGCCGGCACCTGCACGATCACCGCCGACCAGGCCGGCGACACCTACCACTCGGCCGCGGCGCAGGCGACCCAGACGTTCACCGTCGCCAAGGACACCCAGGTCGTCACCTTCTCCCCGGCCGCCACGGCCGACGCCGGCACGACCGCCACGCTCAGCGCGACGGCCAGCAGCGGCCTCACCACCATCACGTTCTCCACCTCCAGCCCGGCCACGGTCTGCACCGTCACCGGCACCCAGGTCTCCTACGTCGGCGTCGGCACCTGCGTGCTCACCGCGACCCAGCCCGGCGACGCCAACCACGCCCCGGCCAGCACCAGCGTCGGCGTGACCGTCCAGGCGGTCCAGACCGACACCGAGCCCCCGGTCATCGTGAGCGTCCAGCCCGCAAGCGGCGCCAGCGGCAGCTGGACCGGCATGGGGTGCAGCGTCAGCGGCAGTGCAGCCCGCATCTGCGTCGTCGCCACCGACGACGTCGAGGTCGCATCGGTGAGGATCACGCTGACGAAGTCCAACGGCCGTTGCTGGACGGGCTCGACCTTCGACAACGCAACCTGTCCCGAGCTGGACCTGCAGCGTTCCGGCAGCACCTGGGAGTCGGGGGCCGCTCTCACGTGGCAGAACGGCAACGGACAGCCGAACTTCACCAGCGGGACCTACACCCTGGTGGTGACCGTCACTGACACGGCCGGCAGGACGACGACGCAGACGACCACCTTCAGCATCAACGGCTCCTGAGCCTCGTCTCCGCCTCTCCAGAAGCGGGAGCCACTTCCCCTGTCCACGGATGGACACATCATGATGGTCCGGACATGTAGGGGGTGTACCCCAACGAAGGAGACACCCCCATGGACCTCGACGACCTGCTCGACCGTTCCGCACCGTCCGTGACCCCGCCGAGCGCCGAGCTCGAGAACGACCTCGGTGCGATGGTCCGGGCCAGCGCCCCGCGCGGCCCCGGCCGCCGCCCGATCCGCGTGCTGGTCGGGACCGGCGTAACGGCCGGGCTGCTCGGCCTGGGAGCGGTGGGCGCTGCGGCGGCCATCAACGGCGGAGTCCCGTGGTTCACCAGCACCGGTTCCGGCGAGAGCTGTGAGCTGGAGTTCGACGTACGGCCGGTGGGCCCGGAGGGCGCTGCCAGCGGGGAGCTTGCAGCCGTCATGGCGGGCCGGACCGCGTGGCCCAGCCTCGAGGAGCAGCAGGAGGTCGCCGTTGCGGCGCGCGACTACCTGGCCGCCTACGACTTCGACGCCGTCGACCGCGAGGCAGCGGTGCAGGACGCCGACGCAGCCCAGCGTCGGGTCCGCGCCGAGGCAGCACCGGAGGAGGCCCAGCAGCTCCTGACCGGTGACGACCTGGAGATGCACGCCGTCTCCCGGAAGGTCGTCGCCGACCTCACCGCGCACCTCGAGTCCCGGGGCATGGACCCGCACGTCATCGTCAGCACCGTCGGCAGCACGGGCGGGTGCGCGGAGTGAGCGCGGACTCCCTCCGCGTCGCACTGGAGGCGACGTCGGCCGACCTCCTCGCCTACTTCGAGCGTCGGGTCCTCGTCCGCGAGGACGCGGCCGACCTCCTCGCCGAGGTCATGCTGCAGTCGTGGCGCCGCGTCGACTCCCTCCCCGTGGAACCGCACCGGCGCCGGATGTGGCTGTTCACCATCGCGGCCCACGTCCTGGCGAACCAGCGCCGCGGGTCGCGCCGCCGCGCGGCGCTGGCGGACCGGGTCCGTCACCACCTGGCAGCCTCCCACGCGCCGGACCACGCGGAAGCCATCGCCGTCCAGGCCGCCGTCCGGGACCTGGCGGCGGCCCACCGCGAGCTGGTCATGCTGGTCCACTGGGACGGCCTCACCCTGGCCGAGGCAGCCGAGCTCCTCGGCCTGAACCCGTCCACGGCCCGCAGCCGCTACTCCGCGGCCCGGGAGGCACTGCGGGCCGCACTCGTCGACACCCGCGAGGTCGCCGGGACCGGGTGACGTCGGGTCCCGGTTGCGCTCCTGGCTGGTGAGTCGGGCCCTGTCGTACGGCGGGCGGTACGTCCAGGACACCCGACGGCGAAAGACCTGCACCCAGCGCGGCACGAGCGGACGGTTCGCGCAGTCCTCGCGTGCCGGGTCGTCGAACCGGACGGCTGGTGCCGTCGAGACCGGCGGCTTCAGACCCCGACCTGCACACTCGATGGGGATGAGCCCTCTACCGTCGGTCCATGACCACTCGACTGAACCCTTACCTGAGCTTCGCGGGTGATGCCTCCGCCGCCCTGGCGTTCTACCAGGACGTGTTCGGCGGCGATCTCACGATCAACCACTTCGGTGACTTCGGCACCGACGACCACGGCATTGGCGACCGGGTCATGCACGGTCAGCTCGAAACAACGTCTGGCCTCACGCTGATGGCCGCCGACATGCTGCCGGGCGAGACGTTGCGGCCCGGGAACAACCTCGCGGTCAGCCTCGGCGGGGACGACGCCGAGGAACTGCGCGGCTACTGGCGGGCGCTGTCGGACGGAGGGACCGTGACGGTCGAGCTGGCCACCCAGCCGTGGGGCGACGAGTTCGGGATGTGCGTCGACCGGTTCGGGACCTCGTGGTTGGTCAACATCGCCGGGAGCGGCTGACCTACCCGATCCGCGCTGCGCCCGGTCGGTCAGGCTGTCCGCCGGTACCGCAGGTCGGCGATGCCGCGGGCGGCGGCAGTCCCCTTGCGCTCGAACCTCGTCACCGGCCGCTCGGCCCAGCGATCGACCACGCCAAGTCGACCCGCAGGAGTGCAGTGATAGGCCCGACCGGCGGCACGAGCGGGTTCGCACGCCATGCCCACAGCGCGGCATGGTCGGGCGCTCCGCCCCGACAGCGGCATGGTCGGGCCTTCGGTGCTGCTATTGCAGCCCACGCCATGCCTCGGTGACGCACCCTTCCTCGTAGTAGCAACGACCCTCGGATTCGCCGCTGGCAAGGAGCGACTTCACTGAGGACTGCGGTGCGTCCGGCCCGATGTCCAGCGAGACCATGTTGACCGGACTCGACATTCCCTCGGCCTCAACGCCCAGGGGCGAGAACACGTCGAGGATGGCTTGGCGGTCGCCGTGGAGCGGGCCGTCCTCTCGCGGGATCACCCTGACGACGACGCGGCCCCCGCGCTCTCGAACCTCGGCGAACCAGAGCACGCCGTCAGCGTCTGGGTGCGCTTCGACTACATCGTCTGCGGCGACTCCTCTTACGAACCATGGCGTGTTGTCCAGTCGGTAGAGGTCGCCTCCAACTGGCACGGCCCAGAGTCCCTCGGACTCGGCGAGCGTCCACCCGTCCTGATCTCGCTCAAGCGCGAATCGGACCTTCACCGGCGTGCTCACGGATGCATCCTGCCCGAACGAGGAGTCGCCCGCTCATCGGCATGAGCGTGCGACAGGTCGGCTTGCTCCGGGTACCGATCACTCCGGCAGGTCGTCGCGGTCCGCCCAGTCCAGGAGCGGGGTGAGGTCGAAGACCTGGTCGTCGATGTCGTGGTGCAGGTCGCCGAGCTCGGCGAAGCGGGCGGGGACGGTGCGGATGGTGAAGTCGCGGGGGTCGGCGTCGTCGACCTCGTTCCAGCGGATCGGCGTCGACACCCGGGCGTCCGGCAGGCCGCGCACGGAGTAGGCGGCCGCGATGGTGTGGTCACATGTTGTTCTCTAACGTTGCAATACACCGAGCACAACCAGAACGCGTGACGTCATGCATTTCCATCGGCGACAAGCAGCCACGCTCCGCCGGCGTCGCTCGACGCCACCCACGGTCAGCGGCTGCGGAATCGCCCTGAGGCAGGCCGACGTGGCAAAACGGTGCTGTGCGAGAACACATCGAGGACATGCTCAAAGATCTGACCGAGGACGAGCGTGAGCATGTGGAACGGGTAGTGCGCAACTCTCGCGCACTGTCCCAGTCGCAGATCGACCGCCTAAATCGCCTGCGCTGTATGACCTCGTTGACCGAGATCACTCAGGCCAGATAGGAGTTGCCGTCCACGTACGCCGTGACGCTCTCAACGATGTGGCGGCCCAGGTCGCGCAACTCCAGCACAAAGGCCGCCACCGCATCGGCCGATCGATCAGGGCCGTTCAGCGCAAGATTCAACGGGAGGCGAGCGTGTGCAACGTCGTTTCGGATCTCCGCTAGTTCGCCGAGTGCCCGGCGCCAGGACAACTTCGGGATCGGAGAACCAGGCAACTCGTAGACGAGCCACAGACGAGCGATCATGGCGGGCTTTGGCGTACTGCTCCCTAGCGGCTGAATGAAGCCACGGGAGTCTGCGCGCGGCAACGCAGGCACGTCGCCGCTATTGTGCGCGTCGGCCACCTGCAGCCGCGACTCCCAAACTTTTTCGAGAGACGAACTCGAAGCAGAAGCGAATCGCGAGTCCAGATGGAGCATCCGCAGGCCCAGACGTAAGGCACCGACCGCGTGGCCCGACTGCTCAATGGCGCTGTTAACTTCCTCAACGCATGTCTTGATCAAGCACTCGAACTCGGCCATCGCCATGACCACGGCTCCGGCGCGAACATCGCGGCTCACCGACTTCCAACCGGCCACTTTGCCCAGCTGCAGGACGTCGGCGACCATGATCGAGAGCCAACACTGATCGAGGCGCTGCTCGAATCGAGCTTCCTGAGTTGCCAGCACCCTGGCTACTCCGGCTGCGCGCCAAGCAACAACTGGTACGACAAGTCGATGCGTTCGTCGAGTTTGCCAGGCGTGTTGTGCCCCCCGCCGGAAACAGCTCGAAGGCGCTTATCTTCCTTCCAGCCGGCCTGAGGTTGCGCGACCTGCTCAGAATCGGCAAGGCGGGCCGCCGCCAGAAGAGCAGCTTCGAACGGCACCATCGGCGTCGAGTGATAGTCGGCGCGAAGATAAGGACCGTCTGGAAAAACTGTCCGCAAGATGTCTACGGCACCGACGAACTCCTTGCGAAACTGCGCCTCGGGGAACTGCGTACGCCAAAGCTTCATGCAGTCGTTCAAGAACGGCTTGATGGGACCCCGGTAGGAAGCGCGGGCGTGGCGGTATCCGAAAAACTTGAGGACAGTCTCCTCAAGTGTTCCGTCCCGGAGACGCTGCTCATCGAGTCGTATCAAGGACCTGAACTTCGGCAGCGCAGCCATCTCATGAAGGAATGCAACGAAGGGTCCGCGGTAGACGGCGTTTCGGACTTCTTGGTTGGTAAGCCTGAGCGACCCTGCGTTCAGGCGGTCGAACAACTCGAATCGCACGTCGTAGTCCGACTTGTCTGTCAAGGCTGTCAACTGAAGTGTCGTCCGAGAGAAGTGTAGTTGCAGTTCTTTCGGTAGATCCGCGTAAGAGACGCCGTTAAGTTGCGGAACCGTCTCAAGTTCGTTCAGGACGAGTGCGCTGTCTTTACCTAGCGCCTTCAAGCTGTCCTTGGTCGGGTCCACGAAGTGCACCAACGTCGAGAGGCGCTGGAGCCCATCCACCACCTCGAGTGTGAAATCGTCGTTTGTCGCGACGAAGAGCGATGGCACCGGCAAACCAAGAATCAGAGATTCAATCAGCCGTGACTCGCTCTGCACATCCCAGCGGAAGAGGCGTTGATACTCCGGCGAGACGTTGAGCTCGCCTTCGCTCACCATCCGGACGAGCTCACGCACAGAAAAGTTGGTCGTCTGCACGTCGACGTTCCGTCGGCGCTCCGTGACTATGGCAGTGAGATCGGAGTAGTCCATTTGCAACCTTCTTTCGCGTCCACCCGAGCCTAGTTGAGAGCCTCTTGAGCGGCGCCAGCAGCCGAGATTTAGGGCGTGCCTTGCCCGTCCTCACCGTCGTCGCGGTCTGCCCACTCCAGCAGTGGACCCAGGTCGAAGACGTGGTTGTCAAGGGCCGCGTGCAGGTCACCTAGGACAGCGAACCGTGCCGGGACGGTTTTGATCGTGAGGTCGCGCGGGTCAGCGTCATCGATCTCATCCCACCGGATCGGTGTCGACACCCGTGCGTCTGGGACACCACGCACCGAATAGGCGCTCGCCACGGTCCTATCCCTGGCGTTCTGGTTGTAGTCGACGAAGACGGCCGCAGGGTCGCGGTCCTTCTTCCACCACTCGGTGGTGACCAGGTCGGGCGCGCGTCGCTCGACCTCGCGGGCGAAGGCGAGCGCGGCGCGGCGGACGCCCTTGTGGTCGTGCTCGGGCTTCACCCGCACGTAGACGTGGAGGCCCTTGCTGCCGCTGGTCTTCGGGTAGCCGACGGCACCGAGCTCGTCGAGGACCTCGTGCACGACGTGTGCGGTCCTCCGGACGTCGTCGTACGACGACTCCGGGCCCGGGTCGAGGTCGATGCGCCACTCGTCGGGCATCTCGGTGGCACCGCGGCGGCTGTTCCAGGGGTGGAACTCGACGGTCGACATCTGCACCGCCCAGATGACCGAGGCCAGCTCGGTCACGCAGAGCTCGTCGGCGGTGCGCTTCCACCGCGGGAAGAACAGCTCGACCGTCTCGACCCAGTCGGGGGCGCCGGAGGGGAGCCGCTTCTGGTGCACCTTGTCGCCGTCGAGCCCCTTCGGGAAGCGGTGCAGCATGCACGGCCGCTCGTAGAGGGCGTTGACGATGCCGTCGCCGACGGCGAGGTAGTACTCGACCAGGTCGAGCTTGGTCGCCCCGATCTCCGGGAAGTAGACGCGGTCGGGGTTGCTGACCCGGACGACGCGGCTCTCGACCTCGATCTCCACCGACGGGGACGCCATGGGGCGACACTAGTCGGGCCGGACCACGTGTCACGCGATGACGACCCCGGAGCGTCGAATGGGTGTGAAGGACAGCAGCACGAGCCAGCAGGCCGCGAAGTTCACCGCGTTCGTGCGGGAGACGGGCACGCAGCTCCACCGGGCGGCGATGTGCTCCTCACCGGGGACCACCACGCCGCCGAGGACCTCACCCAGGCGGCGTACGCGAAGGTGTTCGTCCACTGGCGCAAGGTACGACGCACGGAGAACCCGCTCGCGTACACCCGCACCGTCCTGCTCAACACCTTCCTGTCCCACCGCAGGCCGCGCCGCAGTGCGGAGGTCCCGGCGGAGGTCACACCGCCGGACACCGGCCACGAGCCCGACCCGGGGCAACGGGTCGACCTCCTCGCCGCGTTGCGCACCCTGGCGCCGGTCGACCGGGCCGTCGTGGTCCACCGCTACTGGGAGGACCGCAGCGTCGCGGAGACCGCGACCGACCTCGGGCTGACCGAGGCGGTCGTCCGCACCCGGGCCCGCCGCGCGCTGCAGCGCCTGCGCCCGCTCGTCGACATCCCCGAGAGGACCCTCCCGTGAGCACGAACGACCTGCCCGACCTCGAGAACAGCCTCGAGAACGGCCTCGACAACGGCCTCGAGACCGGCCTCGACACCCGCCTCGGCCCCGCGCTGCGGGACCGGATGGCCACCGAGCACCCCGACCTCGAGCACCTGGCCGCCGGGGCGCTGCGGCAGGGCCGGACGCAGCGACGCCGCCGCACGATCGGCGTCGCCGTCGGAGGCGTCGCGCTGGTCACGGCCGCCAGTCTCGGTGCCGCTGCACTGGCCGGCGGAGCCACGCCGGGCGCGGTCGACGAGACCCCTGTCGCGTCCGGGCCGGAGGAGGACGCGCCGACCACCGACGGGCTGACGGTCGGGCAGGTGCTCGACCTCGGTGACGGGCTGAGCGCCACCATCGCCGCCGACGACAAGGGCCTCTACCGGCTGGGGGCCAGCACCTCCCCCGGCCCCGGTCGCGGGTTCGTCGCGGTCGTCTCCGGACCCGTCGCCGCGCTGGACGCGTGGTGGGCCTCCGACGGCCTCGACCCGCTGCTGGAGGACTGGCCGGGGATCACCGTCGCGATCACCCAGACGGACGCCGGCGCGCTCGGCATGCTCGGCAAGGTCGACGAGGTCCCCGTGACGGTCGGCGCCGAATGGACCTGCGAGTGGTTCCTCGCCGACGACAGCGCCAGCTGCACCCGCACCGACGGCACCCTCGCCTCCCTGGTCGTCCGCGACGCCGCCGACCGCGACGCGTGGCTGGCCGACCCCGACAAGGGCGCCACGCCGGACGCCTGGGTCACCGAGGCACACGACGGCATCTTCATCTCCGTCCAGGCCGGCTCCAACGCCACTCCCGAGGACGTCGAAGAGCTCGGCCGCTCGCTCACCTGGGTCGACTGAGCACCACCATGCCGACGGCTGCCGCGCCCACCAGCGCGGCAGCCGGGGCCGCCACCGCCCCGGCCCCGCCGACCGACACGACTCCCGCGGCCAGGGCCGCACCGACGGCGATCCCGCCGTTGAAGAGCACCGGGATCAGCGCGCCGGCCATCGTGCGGTGCGTCGGGCCGGCCAGCCGGAGCACCAGCGTCTGCGCGAGCGGTGGCAGCGCGCCGGAAAGCACGCCCCACGCGACCACCGCGGCCAGCACGGGCCACCCCGCCGACCCGGCGGCACCGACCGCGAGGATCGCCGCCGCCGTGCCCGCCGTGGCGATGACCAGGCCGCCGCGGGTGTCGCCGGTGACCCGCCCGGCGAGCACCACGCCGACCGCCGACGCCAGGCCGAAGACCAGGAGCACGCTAGCCACGCCTCCCGGCAGCAGGTCGGCGGCGGGCTCACCGAGGCGCGTGATGAAGGTGTAGGCACCGTGGTGCCCGACCAGCGCCAGGGCCACGAGCGCGGTCACGACGACCATCGGCCACAGCGAGGTCCCCGGCGCCTGCTCCCCCGCGCCGGCTCCGGCAGCGTGCCCCTCCTCGGGCACGACGACCCGGACCAGCACGGCCGCCACGACGCTCGCCGCAGCCAGCACCCAGAAGGCGGCCCGCCAGCCGGCGAGGTCCGCGACGAACCGGCCCACCGGCGTGCCGAGCACCATGCCGAGCGTGGCGCCGCCGAGCACCACCGCCGTCGCACGCCCCAGCAGGCGGTCCGGGACGAGGTCGGCCACGTGGGCGTTGACGGTCGACCACAGCAGGCCGACGGACGCGGCACCGAGCGTGCGCGCACCGACCACGACGCCGTACGACGGAGCGAGGGCGGTCAACGCGGACGCGACCGCGAATGCGGCCAGGCTGCCGGTGATCACCGTGGTGCGGCGCCACCGGCGGGTCAGAGCCACCAGCGGGAAGCTCGCCACCACCACGACGGCCGCCCAGGCGCTCACCAGCAGCCCGCCCGCGGCGTCGCTGACGCCGAGGCCGCGGCTCATCGGACCGAGCACGGCGGTCGGCAGCATCTCGCCGGTCACCATGGTCAGGGTCGCTCCGCCGAGCACCAGCAGGGCCGGCCAAGGCAGGTCCGGCCCGACGACCGCAGGGGCCGGAGCGGGACGGGTCGGGGTGGGTCGAGAGCACGTCGTCGTCATGCTCTCGACGGTAAAGATTTACACTGATGTCAATGTCAAGGTCGAGATGACGACGTGAGGCGACGGACATGAAGATCGGCGAGCTGGCGGAGCGGACCGGGGTGGCCGCACGGCTGATCCGCTACTACGAGCAGCAGGGCCTCCTCGAGGCCGACCGGCTGCCCAACGGCTACCGGACTTACACCGACGAGCACGTCGAGCAGGTCGGGCGGATCGCCGGGCTCGTCCAGTCCGGCATCCCGACCCGGCTGGTCAGGGCACTGCTCGAGGCCGAGGCGGCCTGCGCGACCGAGGCCGCGGCCTGCTCGCGCGAGGTGGCCGCGCTCCTGGCCGCCGAGCTCGACGGCCTGGAGCAGCGGATCGCCTGCCTGGTCCGCAGCCGGGACACGATCCGGAAGGTGCTCGCCGCCCAGGACCGGTGACCCGTCCGGCTCAGCGCCAGCCGAGCTCCGGTGCGACGTGGGTGAGGATCGACTCCAGCACGTGTGCGTTGTAGTCGACGCCGAGCTGGTTCGGCACCGTCAGCAGCAGCGTGTCCGCCGCGGCGATCGCCTCGTCCTCGCGCAGCTGCTCGACCAGCTGGTCCGGCTCGGCGGCGTACGAGCGCCCGAAGATCGCGCGCATGTTGTCGATCTGGCCGACCTGGTCGCCCTCGGGACGGCCGCCGAAGTACATCCGGTCCTCGTCGGAGACGATCGGGAAGATCGACCGGCTCACCGAGACCCGCGGCTCCCCCGCGTGGCCGGCCTCGGCCCACGCCTCGCGGAAGACGCGGATCTGCTCGGCCTGCTGGACGTGGAACGGCTGCCCGCCCTCGTCCTCCTTGAGGGTGGAGCTCATCAGGTTCATGCCCAGCTCGGCGGTCCAGCGGGCGGTGCCGTTGGACGCGGCGCCCCACCAGATCCGCTCGCGCAGGCCCTCGGAGTGCGGCTCGAGACGGAGCAGACCCGGCGGGTTGGGGAACATCGGGCGCGGGTTCGGCGTCGCGAAGCCCTCGCCCTCCAGCAGGCGCAGGAAGACCTGGGTGTGGCGCCGCGCCATGTCGGCCTCGGTCTCGCCCTCCGCCGGGGCGAAGCCGAAGTAGCGCCAGCCGTCGACGACCTGCTCCGGTGAGCCCCGCGAGATGCCGAGCTGGAGCCTGCCGCCGGAGATGAGGTCGGCCGCGCCGGCGTCCTCGACCATGTACATGGGGTTCTCGTAGCGCATGTCGATCACGCCGGTGCCGATCTCGATCCGGCTGGTGCGCGCGCCGATGGCGGCGAGCAGCGGGAACGGGCTGGCCAGCTGGCGGGCGAAGTGGTGCACCCGGAAGTACGCGCCGTCCGCGCCGAGCTCCTCGGCCGCGACGGCCAGGTCGATCGACTGCAGCAGCGTGTCGGAGGCCGAGCGCGTCTGTGACTGCGGGCTCGGCGTCCAGTGCCCGAAGGAGAGGAACCCGATCTTCTTCATGACTGGTTGAACCGTCAACCTTCCCGGATCATTCCGTCACTGCTTGCGCAGCAGCGCGAGGAACATCGCGTCGGTGCCGTGGCGGTGCGGCCACAGCTGCAGGGTCCCGGGCAGCGGTCCGTCGGCGCCGCTGACGGCCGGCAGGACGGGGGCGAGGTCGTCGACCACGACGCCCTCGCGCCCGGAGGCGCGCGCCACGACCTCGGCGGTCTCGGCCAGCAGCGGCGAGCAGGTGGCGTAGAGCAACGCTCCCCCGGGGCGCAGCACGCGGACGGCCTCCTCGAGCAGAGCCTGCTGGAGCTCGACGAGCTCGGCCAGGTCCTCCGGAGTGCGGCGCCACCGGGCTTCGGGACGGCGGCGCAGCGCGCCGAGGCCGGTGCACGGGGCGTCGAGCAGGATGCGGTCGACCGAGTCGTCGGCGAAGGGTGCGCGGGTGCCGTCGGACTGCACGACGAGCACCCCGGGGTCGGCACCGACGGCCCGTCGTACCAGCCCGGCACGGTGGTGGTGGCGCTCGACGGCGACGAGGCGGGCGCCGCGCTGCGCGGCGAGGGCGGCGAGGAGCGAGGCCTTGCCACCGGGTCCGGCGCACAGGTCGACCCACGCCTCGTCGCGGCCCTCGACCGGCGCGTCCGCGGCGGCGAGCGCGACCAGCTGCGAGCCCTCGTCCTGCACCCCGGCGCGGCCCTCCGCGACGGCGGGCACCGCGGACGGGTCACCGCCCTCCAGCACCACCCCGTGCGGGGAGTACGACGTCGGGGTGCCGGGCAGCTCGTCGCGGGTCGCGCGACCGGGCCGGGCCACGAGCGTGACCCGCGGCGGCAGGTTGTCGGCGGCCAGCAGCTCCGGGAGCTCGCCGGACGCGTCGCGCAGCGCGGTCCGCAGCTCCTCGACCACCCACGCCGGGTGGCTGTGGGCCACGGCGAGGTCGCCCGGCGCGACCTGGGCGAGCCAGGCGTCGAGGTCCTGTGCGGCGACCTTGCGCAGCACCGCGTTGCAGAAGCCGGCGGCGCCCTGGTTCACCTTCGCCCGCACGAGCGTCACCGTGGTGTCGATCGCCGCATGGGTCGGGACCCGCATGCCCAGCACCTGGTGGGCGCCCAGGCGCAGCGCGTCGAGGACCTTGGCCTCGACCTTGCGCAGGGGTCGGTCGATGCAGGCGGCCAGCACGGCGTCGTACGTGCCCTGCCGGCGGATGGTGCCGGAGGCGAGCTCGGTGGCGAAGGCGGCGTCGCGACCGGTCAGGCCGTGCCGGGCGAGCGCGGCGGGCAGCAGGAGGTTGGCGTACCCGTCGTCGACGCGGACGCCCTTGAGGACCTCGAAGGCGGCGAGGCGAGCCGGGTCGACCCGCTTGCGCGCCGCGGTCACCGGAAGGTCGCGCTCTCCGGGAGCCGGACCCCACGGGCCCAGTCGGCCGCGCCCATCTGCTTCTTGCCGAACGCCTTGACGTCACCGAGGCGGACCGCGTCGGTGGCGGTGCCCACGAGGACGTGGTTCTTCGCGACCCGGATCGCACCGGGAGCGAGGTCGTCCACGCCGGCCTCGACGGTCACCGGGCCGAGCTTCACCCGGTCGTCGTCGAGGGTGGTCCACGCGCCGGGGCCCGGCGTGCAGGCACGGATCCGGCGGTCGACCGCGACGGCGGGCTCGGTCCAGTCGACGCGGGCGTCGTCGACGGAGATCTTCGGCGCCAGGCTGACCCCGTCCTCGGGCTGCTCGCGCGCCTCGAGGGAGCCGTCCTCGATGCCGTCGAGGGTCGCGACCAGCAGGCTGGAGCCGCCCTCGGCGAGCCGGGCGAGCAGGTCGCCGGCGGTGTCGGTCGGGCGGATCCGCTCGGTCATCACACCGAAGGTCGGCCCGGCGTCGAGCGCCTCGACGATGCGGAAGGTGGTGGCGCCGGTGAACTCGTCACCGGCCCAGATCGAGTGCTGCACGGGCGCGGCTCCGCGCCAGGCGGGCAGGACCGAGAAGTGCAGGTTGACCCAGCCGTGCTGCGGTATGTCGAGCGCGCTGCGCGGGATGAGCGCGCCGTAGGCGACGACCGGGCAGCAGTCGGGCTCGAGTGCGCGCAGCGCCTCCTGGAACTCCGGCTCGCGCGGGTGCGTCGGCTTCAGCACGGGTACGCCGAGCTCCTCGGCGCGCTGGGCGACCGGGCTCGGGGTGAGCTTGCGGCCGCGACCAGCCGGGGCGTCGGGACGGGTGACGACGCCGACCAGCTCGTGGCCCGACTTCGCGATCGCGTCGAGCGCGGGGACGGCGACCTCGGGGGTGCCGGCGAACACGACCCTCATCGGCCGAACCCTCCCGTCGCGTGCGGGGACACCTTGATCGTCGGCTTCTCCAGGCCGAACCACTCGGACTCGCGGATCTCCCGCATCGCGGCCTTGCGACCGGCGTCGTCGAGGCGGTCGATGAACAGGATGCCGTCGAGGTGGTCGGTCTCGTGCTGGATCGCCCGGGCGAGCAGCTCGGAGCCCTCGATGGTCACCGGGTCGCCGTGCATGTTGAAGCCGCGGGCGACGACCGACATCGCCCGCAGGCAGTCATAGGTCAGCTCCGGCAGGGACAGGCAGCCCTCGGGGCCGTCCTGGGTCTCCTCGGACAGGTCGAGGACCGGGTTGACGAGGTGGCCGACCTCGCCGTCGACGTACCAGGTGAACACGCGCAGCCCGACGCCGATCTGGGGCGCGGCGAGGCCGGCGCCCGGGGCGTCGAGCATGGTGTCGGTCAGGTCGGTGACGAGCTGGCGCAGCTCGGCGTCGAACTCCACGACCTCGATCGCGGGCTTGCGCAGGATCGGGTCGCCGAACAGGCGGATGGGTCGGATGGCCACCGCGTCATCCTAGTGAGGGAGCGGTCGCTCCCCCGCATCAGGCGATCTCGAGCGGGTCCAGCTGGACCCGCACCGGCTCCAGCTTGCGCGCCGAGCGCAGCCGTTGCGCTTCCGCGAGGGCCCGCGCGAGCGCCGCGCCCTGCGCGCGGGGCACCCGCACCACGAGCCGCTCGTCCTCGTCGTCGGCCGGGACCGGCCCCAGCACGTCGGCCGACTCCGGCAACGCCACGAGCGCCTGCAGGTCGTCCAGCGCGCCCGGCGCCCCGGTGAGGGTGGCGACCCGGGCGGCGGGTGGCAGGCGCGCGGCCCACCGGTCCTCGGCCTCGCGCCGCGCGAACCCCGCGGGGTCCCAGCGCACGAGCGCCTGCAGCACCGGCAGCGCGGGGTCGCCGACGGCGAGCGCCCGACCGCCGGGGCTGACCAGGCCGATGGCGTTGCACCAGCGGCGCAGCGCCTCCTCCTGGGCGCGCATGCTGTCGCGCCCCAGCGCCCACCAGGTGTCGAGGAGCAGGACCACGGCGTAGCCGCCGTCGGCGACCGGCTCGGCGCCGGGCGTGGCGACCACGATCCGGGGGCCGCCCGGGACCTCCGAGCGGATCCGCTCCCCCGACGAGGTGACCACCGGGACGGACGGGAAGCTGCGGCCGAGCTCGTCGGCGGTGCGGGCGTCGCCGAGGACGGGGGCGCGCAGGCCGGTGCCGCCGCACTCCGGGCACGACCAGTCGGTCGCCTCGGTGGCGCACCAGCGGCACCGGGGCGGCGAGGTCGGGCCGGTGAGCTCCAGCGGTCCGGTGCACTCCGCGCACCGCGCCGGCGTGCGGCACCGCTCGCAGGCCAGCTTCACGGCATAGCCGGCGCGCGGCGTCTGCACCAGCACGGGGCCGCGCTCCAGGCCCCAGCGGACCGCGTCGAAGGCCTCCTTCGGCATCCGCGCCGTCGACGCGAACGGGTCGCGGGCCAGCGCGTGGTCGGAGGCGCCGGTGATCCCGACGAGCACCCGCTCGCGCAGCGCGGCGCGGGGCAGCGCGAGCTCGTGCGCCCAGCCGGAGCGCAGCAGCTGGTCCGCCTCGACGGTCCGCGCGAAGCCGCCCACGAGCGCGGCGGCGCCCTCCGACTCGGAGCGGAGCAGCAGCACCTCGCGGGTGTGGGGGTACGGCGCACGCGGCTCGGCGTGCAGGTCGTCGCCGTCGTCCCAGATCACCACGAGGCCGAGGTCGTGGACCGGGGCGAACGCCGCCGAGCGGGTGCCGACGACGATCCGCCGGGTGCCGCGGCTGACGGCGAGGAAGTCGCGGTAGCGGGCGGCCGGTCCCGGCTCGGCGCGCAGTGTGACGTGGTGGCCCTCGCCGAGCAGCGCGGTCAGCGCGGCGTCGACGCGGGCGACGTCGCGGTGGTCGGGCAGGCACAGGATGCTGCCGCGGCCGGCGGCGAGCGCGGCGCCGGCGAGGTGGGCGAGCAGCGCGGGCCAGTCCTCGCCCGGACCGGCGCCCCAGACCGCCCGCGGGGCGCCGCCGTCGCGCAGGTGGGCGACGAACGCCCCCGCCGCGGGGTACGACGACCACGCCTCCTCGCACCGTCCCGGCTCGAGGTCGAGGGCCGGCTCGGCGGGCGACTCCTCCTTCTCGGTGGTGGCGTGCCGCGGCGGCACGGCCAGCCGGCGCACGTCGGCGCTGACGCCGGCGTACCGCTCCGCGACGCGGGTGCACAGCTCGGCGACGGCCGGGCTGAGCACCGGCTCGGGGCTGACCACGCGGCGCAGCGGGGCGAGCCGCCCGTCGTGCTCGGAGGCGGCGCTGCGGGCGACGACGAAGCCGTCGACGTCCTGGCCGCCGAAGCGGACCTTCACGCGGGCGCCGGGGACCGCACCCTCGGCCATCGCGACCGGCACGGCGTAGTCGAAGGGCCGGTCGAGGTGGGCCAGCGGCAGGTCGAGGACCACCCGGGCGACCGGGTCGACCTCGGCGATCTTCGCCTCCGCCGCCTTGCGGGCGCGGGTGGCGGCGGCCTTCGCGCGGCCCTCGGCGGCACGGTCGCGCACGAGGCCGGGCAGGTCGAGTGCCGGCTCCTCGTGCGTGGGCGTCATGGGCGCAGTTCTACCAGCGCTCCCAGACGCATCGAGCCCGCCGTCCACTGCGGGACGGCGGGCTCGTGCAGGACGACCGGGGTCGTGCGGGTCAGAGGCCCGCAGCGGCCTTCAGCGCCTCGGCGCGGTCGGTGCGCTCCCAGGTGAACTCCGGCAGCTCGCGGCCGAAGTGGCCGTAGGCAGCGGTCTTCGCGTAGATCGGGCGGCGCAGGTCGAGGTCGCGCAGGATCGCGGCGGGGCGGAGGTCGAAGACCTCGAGCACCGCCTCCTGGATCTTCTCGTCCGCGACGACGCCGGTGCCGAAGGTCTCGACGAAGACGCCGACGGGCTTCGCGACGCCGATCGCGTAGGCCACCTGGACCTCGGCGCGACGGGCCAGGCCTGCGGCGACGATGTTCTTCGCGACCCAGCGCATGGCGTAGGCAGCCGAGCGGTCCACCTTCGACGGGTCCTTGCCCGAGAAGGCGCCACCACCGTGGCGGGCCATGCCGCCGTAGGTGTCGACGATGATCTTGCGTCCGGTCAGGCCGGCGTCGCCCATCGGGCCACCGACGACGAACTTGCCGGTCGGGTTGATGTGCAGCTTGTAGCCGTCGAACGGGACGCTGGTCTTGAACTGCTCGAGGACCGGCTCGATGACCTTCGCGGTGACGTCGGCAGCGATCTGCTCCTGCGAGACGTCCTCGGAGTGCTGGGTCGACAGCACGACGGTGTCGACGCGCACG
Organism: Nocardioides sp. J54; assembly: GCF_000519005.1. GTDB lineage: Bacteria > Actinomycetota > Actinomycetes > Propionibacteriales > Nocardioidaceae > Nocardioides. The sequence goes on from NZ_JAER01000002.1 coordinate 180,932, forward strand.
GCGCGGTCGTCCTCGTCGTACTCGATGGTGACCTGGGTCTTCCCGTCGGGGCGCAGGTAGGGCAGCGTGCCGTCCTTGCGCACCTCGGTGAGCTTCTCCGCGAGGGTCTGCGCGATCTTGATCGGCAGCGGGAAGAGCTCGGGCGTGTCGTCGCAGGCGTAGCCGAACATCAGGCCCTGGTCGCCCGCACCCTGGCGGTCGAGCTCGTCGGAGGAGCCGCCGAGGCGGACGTCCTCGGCGGTGTCGACGCCCTGGGCGATGTCGGGCGACTGCGCACCGATCGCGACCTGGACGCCGCACGAGTTGCCGTCGAAGCCCTTGTCGGAGGAGTCGTAGCCGATCTCGAGGATCTTCTCGCGCACCAGCTGGGCGACCGGGGCGTAGGCCTCGGTGGTCACCTCGCCGGCCACGACCACCAGGCCGGTGGTCAGCAGGGTCTCGACCGCGACGCGGCTGGAGGGGTCGTGCTCGAGGAGGTAGTCGAGCACGGTGTCGCTGATCTGGTCGGCGATCTTGTCCGGGTGACCCTCGGTCACCGACTCCGACGTGAACAGACGTCCGGTCATGGCGTGGGAACTCCTGGTTCTCATGTACCGCGGCGGAACCCCCTCGCCGGCGCGGTCAAGTGTCGTTTTCTACGTGTTGAACTCGGGTTGGTGCCGTTCCAACGATACGGACGGGCAGGGGTGATGCCCGAACGTCTCATCAACCAGAAGACGCCGGTCTCGACAGGCGAGCGACGACCTCGTCCCAGATCTGGTGGGCCAGCGCGGACTTCGACCCGTGGGGTACGTCGACCGCGGAGCCGTCCGCGCCGAGGATCACCGCCTCGTTGTCGGTGCTGCCGAAGACCGCTCCCCCGCTGACGTCGTTGACGACCAGCAGGTCACAGCCCTTGCGGGCCAGCTTGGCGCGCGCGAGGTCGAGCACGCTGCCCGTCGCGTCGCCGGTCTCGGCGGCGAACCCAACGACCACCTGGTCCGGGCGGGCCCGGTGGTGGGAGATCTCCTTGAGGATGTCGGGGTTCTGCTGCAGCGTGATCGAGGGTGCCGAACCGTCGTCGGCCTTCTTGATCTTGGTGTCGGAGGTCGTGGTCGGCCGGAAGTCGGACGGGGCGGCCGCCATCACGACCGCGTCGGCGCCGGCGGCCGCGGAGAGCACGGCGTCGCGCAGCTCGGCGGTCGACTCGACCCGCACCACCTTGACGCCGGCGGGGTCGGCGAGGGCCACGTTGGCGGCCACGAGGGTGACCTCCGCGCCCCGGGCGGCCGCGGCGCGGGCCAGGGCGTAGCCCTGCCGGCCCGAGGACCGGTTGCTGAGGAAGCGCACCGGGTCGAGGCGCTCCCGGGTGCCGCCGGCCGACACCACCACATGGCGACCGGCGAGGTCCGCTGCGCCCCCGGTCGCGGCGCTCGTGCCCGACGCGGCCCTGCCGAGCACGTCGCGGCAGACCTCGAAGATCTCCTCGGGGTCCGGCAGCCGGCCCTTGCCGGTGTCGGCACCGGTGAGCCGGCCCTCGGCGGGCTCGACGACGAGCACACCGCGCGAGCGCAGGGTGGCGACGTTGGCGGTCGTGGCCGGGTGCTCCCACATCTCGGTGTGCATCGCCGGGGCGAGCACGACCGGGCAGCGGGCCGTGAGCAGGGTGTTGGTGAGCAGGTCGTCCGCGAGGCCGTGCGCGGCCTTCGCGAGCAGGTCGGCGGTCGCCGGGGCGACCACGACCAGGTCGGCGGTCTGGCCGAGGCGGACGTGCGGCACCTCGTGCACGCCCGTCCACACCTCGGCGGAGACCGGCTTGCCCGACAGGGCGGCCCACGTCGGCGCGCCGACGAACTCGAGCGCCGCCGCGGTCGGCACGACGGTCACGTCGTGGCCGGACTCGGTGAACCGCCGCAGCAGCTCGCACGCCTTGTAGGCGGCGATACCGCCGGAGACGCCGAGCACCACGCGGGGCCGGGACATGTGGGTCGTCAGATCACTCGGCGTCGGCAGCCGGGGCCTCGGCGGCCTGGGCAGCAGCGGCCTGCTCGGCGGCGAGCTCGGCCGGGTCGACGTCCTCGCAGGTCAGCAGGTCCTCGTTGATCTCGCGCAGCGCGATCGAGAGGGGCTTCTCCTGCACGTGGGTCTCCACGAGCGGGCCGACGTACTCCAGCAGGCCCTCGCCGAGCTGGGAGTAGTAGGCGTTGATCTGCCGCGCGCGCTTGGCGCTGTAGAGGACCAGCTTGTACTTGCTGTCGGTCTTGGACAGCAGGTCGTCGATCGGGGGGTTGGTGACACCCTCGGCGGCGATGTTCGGGGCAGACACGTAGGTCCTCACTCGTTGTGGACGGAATCAACCATCAAGGCTACCAACTCCTCGACGGCAGCGTGAACTTCACGGTTGACGATGGTGACGTCGAACTCGGACTCGGCGGCCAGCTCCTGACGGGCGGTCGCGAGGCGGCGCTCGCGCTCCTCCTCGTCCTCGGTGCCGCGCCCGACGAGCCGGCGCACCAGCTCCTCCCAGGACGGCGGCTTGAGGAAGACGAAGACCGCCTCCGGCATCGACTCGCGCACCTGGCGCGCGCCCTGCAGGTCGATCTCGAGCAGCGCCGGACGACCGGCGGCGAGCGCCTCCTCGACCGGGCCGCGCGGGGTGCCGTACCGGTTGATGCCGTGCACGACGGCCCACTCGAGCATCTGGCCCTCGTCGACCAGCCGGTCGAACTCCTCGTGGGTGACGAAGTGGTAGTGCACGCCGTCGACCTCGCCCGGCCGCGGCTGGCGGGTCGTGGCGGAGACGGACAGGTAGATCTCGGGGTGCTGCTCGCGCATGGCGGCAGCGACCGTGCCCTTGCCGACGGCCGTCGGGCCGGCGAGGACGAAGAGCTTCGCCCGGCTCATCCTTCGGAGGAGAACTCGCGCTCCAGGGCGGCGACCTGCTTGGCGCCGAGCCCCCGGACCCGCCGCGACTCGGCGATGCCGAGGCGCTCCATCACCTGGCGGGCGCGGACCTTGCCCAGGCCGGGGACCGACGTGAGCAGGTCGACGACCTTCATCTTGCCGATGACCTCGTTGACCTGGCCCTGCTGCAGGACCTCGCTGATGGAGGCGCCGGAGTTCTTCAGCCGGTTCTTCACCTCGGCCCGCTCGCGGCGTGCGGCGGCTGCCTTCTCGAGGGCGGCCTGGCGCTGTTCGGGAGTGAGAGGGGGCAGGGCCACGAGGCAGGAGTCCTTCGGTGTTGATCGAGGTGGGACGGCGGGTGGGCCGACGCCGGTCAATCTAGCCATTCCCGAACTACCGGGGCAATCGGGGCCCTCGCCGCGGGACGCAGGTGTGACCTCCGAGACGCTCAGAGGCTCAGCGGCGTCTTGCAGACGTCGCGCGCCTGCTGCTCCACCCCGGTCAGGGCGGCCCTGGTGTCGGTGGCTCCGAGCCGGGTGGCCGCCGTGCGGATCGCGGACCGGTCCTCGTCGGAGAGGCCCTCCGGCGGGCGGGCCGGGTCGTACGACGCCGGTTCGACCCCCGCCGCGTCGAGTGCCTCCTCGAGCGCGCTGATCCGCTCGACGACGAGTCCCCACTCGTCGCGGATGTCGTCGGGCGCCTTGTCGGCGAGGTCCTCGAAGACCGGGAGCGCGCGCAGCAGGCCGGTCTCCTTGCCGGCCGACAGCGCGGCGCCGAGCTCGGCGCGGTGGTCCTCCACCGCCGAGCAGTACCTCGCGAACGGGTCGTCGGTCTCCTGTCCCCGCCACAGCAGGAAGCCCGCCACCACGACGGCGGCGAGCAGGAGGACGACGACGAGGGACGGCCGGCGCCGTCCCTCGCGCGCAGGCGCCTCGGCGTTCACCCCAGCAGCGCCCGGAGCTCGTCGTTGGCGCGCAGCACCGCGTCGCGCATCGCGACGGGATCCGGGCCGAGCCGCAGCACGCCGCGCGAGGACGACGCGACGACGTTGCGGGCGCTGGCGCCGAAGATGCGCAGGATGTCGCTGCTGGTGCCGCCCTGCTCGCCGTAGCCGGGCGCGAGGATCGGGCCATCGATGTCGAGGTCGAGGCCGCTGCCGTCGATGGTGGCGCCCACGACGGCACCGAAGGACCCGAGCGGCGTCGCGCCGGCGTTCAGCTCGCGCAGGTGGTCGAGCATCGCCGAGGCGACGGTGCGTCCGCCGAACGCCTCCGACGTGACGGCCTCCTGCACCTCAGGGCCCTCCTTGTTGGAGGTCGCGGCGAGCACGAACAGGCCCGCGTCGTGGCGACGCGCAGCGTCGACGAACGGCAGCAGCGAGCCGAAGCCGAGGTAGGGGCTGACCGTGATCGCGTCGGACGCCAGCGGCGAGGCCGGGTCGAGGTAGGCGTCGGCGTAGGCCTGCGACGTCGAGCCGATGTCACCGCGCTTGACGTCGAGCAGCACCAGGGCGCCCGCGGCGCGGGACTCGGCGATGACCCGCTCCAGCACGGCGATCCCACGGCTGCCGAAGCGCTCGTAGAAGGCGGACTGCGGCTTGACGACGCTGCAGTGCGGCGCCACCGCCTCGACCGCGCCCAGGGCGAACCGCTCGAGGCCGGAGAGGTCGTCGTCGTACCCCCAGTCGCGGAGCAGCGCGCCGTGCGGGTCGATGCCCACGCAGAGCTGGCCGCGCTCGGCGAGGGCGGCGGCGTAGCGGGTGCCGAAGGTCATCTGGTTCTCCTGGTCAGAGGGCCGCGAGGACGTGGCGGGGCCACCGGGGGCCACCGTAGATGAGGCCGCTGTAGACCTGCACGAGGTCGGCGCCGGCGTCGATGCGCTCGCGCGCGTCCGCCGGGGTCGTGATGCCGCCGACGCCGATGAGCACGAGCCGGTCCCCCACCTGCTCGCGCAGGATGCGCAGCACCTCGGTGGACCGCTCGCGCAGCGGCGCGCCGGAGAGGCCGCCCAGGCCGCACGCCTCGACGGTCGCCGGGGCCGAGCGCAGGCCCTCGCGGGCGATCGTGGTGTTGGTCGCGATGACACCGGCCAGGCGCAGGTCGAGCGCCATGTCGGCGACGGCGCGCACGTCGTCGTCGGACAGGTCGGGCGCGATCTTCACCAGCAGCGGCACGGTGCCGACGCCGGTCGCCTCGTCGGCGGTGCGCCGCACGTGGGCCAGCAGCGGCGCGAGCCGCTCGACGGCCTGCAGGTTACGCAGCCCCGGGGTGTTGGGCGAGCTGACGTTGACGACGAGGTAGTCGGCGTGCGGGGCGAGCAACCGGGTCGAGGTCTCGTAGTCGGCCTCGACGGCCTGCTGGTCCTCGTCCGGGACGACCTTCGACTTGCCGATGTTGACGCCGAGCACGAGGCCGCCGGGCTTGCGGCGGCGCTTCGCGAGCCGCCGGGCGACCGCCTCCGCGCCGTCGTTGTTGAAGCCCATCCGGTTGACGATCGCCCGGTCCTCGGGGAGCCGGAACAGCCGCGGCTTCGGGTTGCCGGGCTGGGGCAGCGCGGTGACCGTGCCGATCTCGACGTGCCCGAAGCCGAACGCGCCCATCCGGTCCCAGACCTCGGCGGTCTTGTCGAAGCCGGGCGCGAGGCCGAGCCGGTTGGGGAACGTCAGCCCCATCAGCTCGACCGGCTCTCCCCCGCGGACCGGCGTGCGCTTGAGCAGCGGGCCGCCGAGCCGCAGGGCGTCGTAGGTCAGGTGGTGCGCCTTCTCGGCGTCCATCCGGACCAGGACGTTGTCGAAGACCTTGTCGTACAGGGTCACCGCGCGTGCCACTCCTGGAGGGAGCGCACGCCGATGGACCCGGCGCGAATGGCCGCGATGCCCTGCACCGCGGCCGCGAGGCCCTGCACCGTGGTGATGCACGGGGTGCCGGTGAGCACCGCGGCGGCGCGGATCTCGTAGCCATCGACGCGCGAGTCGCCGCCACCGCCGGCGGCGGTGGTGTTGCCGTGCGGGGTGTTGACGATCAGGTCGATCTCGCCGTCGAGGATCATCTGCACGGTCGTCTTCTCGCCGTGCGGGCCGGGACCCTCGAAGTGCTTGCGCACGATCGTGGCCTGGATGCCGTTGCGGCGCAGCACCTCCGCGGTGCCCTGCGTGGCCAGGATCTCGAAGCCGTAGTCGGCCAGGACGCGGGCCGGGAAGATCATCGTCCGCTTGTCGCGGTTGGCGATGGAGATGAACACCTTGCCCTCGGTGGGCAGCGAGCCGTAGGCCGCGGCCTGCGACTTGCTGAACGCCGTGCCGAAGTCGGCGTCGAAGCCCATCACCTCGCCGGTCGACTTCATCTCGGGCCCGAGGACGGTGTCGACGAAGCTGCCCTCCTTCGTGCGGAACCGGTTGAACGGCAGCACCGCCTCCTTGACCGCGATCGGCGCGTCGGCCGGCAGCGTGCCGCCGTCGCCCTCGGCGGGCAGCGCCCCGGCCTGGCGGAGGTCGGCGATCGTCTCGCCGAGCATCACCCGGGCAGCGGCCTTGGCCAGCTGGGTGCCGGTGGCCTTGGAGACGAACGGGACCGTCCGCGACGCACGCGGGTTGGCCTCGATCACGTAGAGCACGTCGGCGCCGAGCGCGAACTGGATGTTGATCAGGCCGCGCACTCCCACGCCCCGGGCGATCGCCTCCGTCGCCTCGCGGATCCGCGCGATCTCGGCGTCACCGAGGGTGGCCGGCGGCAGGGCGCACGACGAGTCGCCGGAGTGGATGCCGGCTTCCTCGATGTGCTCCATCACGCCGCCGAGGAAGAGCTGCTCGCCGTCGTACAGCGCGTCGACGTCGATCTCGACCGCGTCGTCGATGAACCGGTCGACCAGCACCGGCCGGTCGGGGCTGATCTCGGTCGCGGCCTCGATGTAGGCCTTCAGCGCCGCGTCGCTGTAGACGATCTGCATGCCGCGGCCGCCGAGGACGTACGACGGACGCACCAGCACCGGGTAGCCGATGGCGTGCGCGATCTCCTGGGCGTCCTCGAAGGACACCGCGGTGCCGTGCTTGGGCGCGACCAGGCCGGCCTCGGCGAGCACCCGACCGAACGCGCCGCGCTCCTCGGCGAGGTCGATGGCCTCGGGGCTGGTGCCGACGATCGGCACGCCCGCGTCCTGCAGGCCCTGGGCCAGGCCCAGCGGCGTCTGGCCGCCGAGGGTGGCGATGACGCCGGCGATCGGGCCAGCGGCCTTCTCGGCCTCGTAGATCTCGAGCACGTCCTCCAGGGTGAGCGGCTCGAAGTAGAGCCGGTCGGAGGTGTCGTAGTCGGTCGAGACGGTCTCCGGGTTGCAGTTGACCATGATCGTCTCGTAGCCGGCCTCCGCCAGCGCGAGCGAGGCGTGCACGCACGAGTAGTCGAACTCGATGCCCTGGCCGATCCGGTTCGGGCCCGAGCCGAGGATGATCACGGCCTGCTTGCCCTCGGCCCGCGGGAGGACCTCGGTCTCCTCGTCGTAGGAGGAGTAGTAGTACGGCGTCTTGGCCGCGAACTCCGCCGCGCACGTGTCGACGGTCTTGTAGACCGGCCGGACGCCGAGCTCGCCACGCAGCGCGCGGACCTCGGCCTCGTCCAGGCCCCGGAGCCCGGCGACCTGGGCGTCGGAGAAGCCGTGGCGCTTGGCCCGGCGCAGCACGGCGGCGTCCAGCTCGGGCGCCTCCGCGACCGCCTGCGCGACCTCGTCGATGAGGAAGAGCTGGTCGACGTACCACGGGTCGATCTTCGTCGCGTCGAAGATCTCCTCCGGCGTCGCGCCGGCGCGGATGGCCTGCATCAGCTTCTGGATGCGGCCGTCGTGGGGGCGCTGCACGTCGGCGAGGAGCGCGTCCTTGTCGCCGGGCTCGCCGACCCAGGTGAACGCCGAGCCCTTCGACTCCAGCGAGCGCAAGGCCTTGTTCAGCGCCTCGGAGAAGTTGCGGCCGATCGCCATCGCCTCGCCGACCGACTTCATGTGCGTGGTCAGCGTCGAGTCGGCGGTCGGGAACTTCTCGAACGCGAACCGGGGCACCTTGACCACGACGTAGTCGAGGGTCGGCTCGAACGAGGCCGCGGTCGAACCCTGCGGGCCGGCGGTGATGTCGTTCTCGATCTCGTCGAGGGTGTAGCCGATGGCGACCTTCGCCGCGATCTTGGCGATCGGGTAGCCGGTGGCCTTCGAGGCGAGCGCCGAGGAGCGCGAGACCCGCGGGTTCATCTCGATGACGATGACCCGGCCGTTCTCGGGGTTGACGGCGTACTGGATGTTGCAGCCGCCGGTGTCGACGCCGACCTCGCGGATGACGCCGATCGCCAGGTTGCGCAGGTGCTGGTACTCGCGGTCGGTCAGCGTCATCGCGGGCGCGACGGTGATCGAGTCGCCGGTGTGCACGCCGACCGGGTCGAAGTTCTCGATGGAGCAGATGATGACGACGTTGTCGTTCTTGTCGCGCATCACCTCCAGCTCGTACTCCTTCCAGCCGAGGATCGACTCCTCGATGAGCACCTCGGTGGTCGGCGAGGCCGACAGGCCGGCGCCGGCGATGCGGTGCAGGTCCTCGTCGTCGAAGGCGATGCCGGAGCCCAGGCCGCCCATGGTGAAGGAGGGGCGCACGACGACCGGGAACCCGAGCTCCTCGGTGGCCTTCTCGACCTCGTCCATCGAGTGGCAGATGAAGGAGCGGGCGACCTCACCGCCGACCTTGCGGACGATGTCGTTGAACATCTCGCGGTTCTCGCCGCGGTGGATGGCCTCGAAGGAGGCGCCGATCATCTCGACGCCGTACTTCTCCAGCACGCCGTTCTCGTGCAGCGCCGTCGCGGTGTTGAGCGCCGTCTGGCCGCCGAGGGTCGGCAGGATCGCGTCAGGGCGCTCCTTGGCGATGACCTTCTCGACGAACTCCGGGGTGATCGGCTCGACGTAGGTGGCGTCGGCGAACTCCGGGTCGGTCATGATCGTGGCCGGGTTGGAGTTCACCAGGACGACCCGCAGGCCCTCCTCCTTGAGCACGCGGCAGGCCTGGGTGCCGGAGTAGTCGAACTCGCAGGCCTGGCCGATGACGATCGGGCCGGAGCCGATGACCAGGACCGACTTGATGTCGTCGCGCTTCGGCACGTCAGTTCTCCTCACTGGTCGAGCGGGCGGTGAGCAGCTCGACGAAACGGTCGAAGAGGTACGCCGCGTCGTGCGGGCCGGCGGCGGCCTCCGGGTGGTACTGGACGGAGAAGCTCTTGAGCGCACCGGAGGCGTCGCGGAGCTCGAGGCCCTCGACGACGTCGTCGTTGAGGCAGACGTGGCTGACCGTCGCGCTGCCGTACGGCGTCTCGGCGGCCCGGTCGAGAGGGGCGTCGACCGCGAAGCCGTGGTTGTGCGCGGTCACCTCGACCTTGCGGGTCGTGAGGTCCATGACCGGCTGGTTGATGCCGCGGTGGCCGTACTTCAGCTTATAGGTGCCGAAGCCGAGCGCGCGGCCGAAGAGCTGGTTGCCGAAGCAGATGCCGAAGTAGGGCAGCTCGCGACCCAGCGCCTCCTTCAGCAGCTCGACCTGGCCGGTGGTCGCAGCCGGGTCGCCGGGGCCGTTGGAGAAGAACAGCCCGTCCGGCTGGACCGCGAGGACGTCCTCGATGGAGGAGGTCGCGGGCAGCACGTGCACCTCGATGCCGCGCTCGCTCATCCGGTAGGGCGTCATGTCCTTGATGCCGAGGTCGAGGGCGGCCACGGTGAACCGCTTCTCCCCCTGCGCCGGGACGACGTAGGCCTCGGCCGTCGAGACGGCATCGGACAGGTTGGCGCCGGTCATCCCGGCGGACGCCTTGACCTTCTCCAGCAGCTTCGCCGGGTCGGTCTCGACCGTGGAGATGCCCACCCGCATCGCGCCGCGCTCACGCAGGTGGCGGGTCAGCGCACGGGTGTCGATGCCGGAGATGCCGACCACGCCCTGGGCCGCGAGCTCCTCGTCGAGGGTGCGCCGCGAGCGCCAGCTGCTCGGGACGCGGGCGGGGTCGCGCACGACGTAGCCGGCGACCCAGATCTTCCGGGACTCCGGGTCCTCGTCGTTCATGCCGGTGTTGCCGATGTGCGGCGCGGTCATCACGACCACCTGGCGGTGGTAGGAGGGGTCGGTCAGCGTCTCCTGGTAGCCGGTCATGCCGGTGTTGAAGACGGCCTCGCCGAAGGTCTCCCCCTCGGCGCCGTAGGCCTCGCCGTGGAAGGTGCGTCCGTCCTCGAGGACGAGCAGGGCTGGGGCGGTCATGCGAGGGCTCCTTCCAGCACGGTCGGCGTGCCACGCAGGAGCGTGGCGATCACCCGACCCGTGAGCTTGCGGTCGTGCCAGGGGTTGTTGCGGCTCAGCGAGACGCTGGCGGCGCGGTCGACGACCACCTGGGCGGAGGGGTCGACGAGGGTCAGGTTGGCGGGCTCGCCCACCGCGACCGGGCGGCCCTGGGGGCGGTCGCCGTCCGCGAGGCCGGCGATCCGGGCGGGGTTGGTGCTCATGACGCGGGCGACGCCGGCCCAGTCGAGCAGGCCGTTCTCGACCATCACCGTGGTGACGACCGGCAGTGCCGTCTCGAGGCCGAGCATCCCGAAGGCCGCGTCGACGAAGGCGTGCTCCTTGTCGTGGCGGGCGTGGGGGGCGTGGTCGGTCGCGACGGCGTCGATGGTGCCGTCGGCGAGCGCCGTGCGCAGCGCCTCGACGTCCTCGGACGGGCGCAGCGGCGGGTTCACCTTGAACGTGGGGTCGTACCCGGCCAGCAGGTCGGTGGTGAGCAGCAGGTGGTGCGGGGTGACCTCGGCGGTGACGTCGATCCCCTGCGCCTTCGCCCAGCGGATCACCTCGACGCTGCCGGCGGTCGAGACGTGCGCGACGTGGACGCGGCTGCCGGTGTGGCGGGCGAGCATCACGTCGCGGGCGACGATGACCTCCTCGGCCACGCCGGGCCAGCCGGGCAGGCCGAGGCGGCCGGAGAGCTCGCCCTCGTGGCAGCACGCGGTCGGTCCGGCGAGGGCCGGGTCCTGGCTGTGCTGGCTGACGACGCCGCCGAACGCCTTGACGTACTCCAGCGCGCGGCGCATGACGCGGGCGTCGTGGACGCACTTGCCGTCGTCGGAGAACACCCGCACCTTCGCGCGGGAGCGGGCCATCAGGCCGAGCTCGGCGAGCTCCTCGCCGGCGAGCCCCTTGGTGACCGCGCCCACCGGCTGCACGTCGACCAGGCCGGCGGCCCGGCCGAGGTCGAGCACCCGCTCGGCAGCCTCGGCGGTGTCGGTGACCGGGTTGGTGTTGGCCATGGCCAGGACGGCGGTGTAGCCGCCGACCGCCGCGGCGCGGGAGCCGGTCAGGACGGTCTCGGCGTCCTCGCGGCCGGGCTCGCGCAGGTGTGTGTGCAGGTCGACGAAGCCGGGCAGCAGGCGCAGGCCGTCGGCGTCGATGGTGCGCTCGGCGGTCGCGGAGACCTTGCCGATCTCGGCGATGACACCGTCGGCGACGAGGACGTCGCTCGTGGTGCCGTCGGGCAGGGTGGCGCCCTTGATCAGGGTGCTCATGCGGTGGCTCCCTCGTTCTGGCCGTCGCCGGCGAGCAGGTGGTAGAGCACGGACATCCGCACCGCGACGCCGGCCGAGACCTGGTCGAGGACCAGGCTGTCGGCGGCGTCGGCGGCGTCCGGCGAGATCTCCAGGCCGCGGTTCATCGGGCCCGGGTGGAGGATCGGCGCTCCGGGTCGCAGCAGCGCGAGCCGGTCGCGGGTCAGGCCGTAGCCGACGGTGTACTCGCGGGCAGTGGGGAAGAACCCGCCGCTCATCCGCTCGCGCTGGACACGCAGCATCATCACCGCGTCCGCCTGGGGCAGCACCGCGTCGAGGTCGTACGACGTCGCGAACCCGGCCGCCTTCGACCAGTCCCCCACGCCGGCGGGCATGAGCGTCGGCGGGGCGACGACGGTGACGCTGGCGCCGAGCTTGACCAGGCTCTTGACGTTGCTGCGGAACACCCGGCTGTGCGTCACGTCGCCGACGATCGCGACGTGCTTGCCCTCGAGCGAACCGAGGCGGCGGGTCAGCGCGTAGGCGTCGAGCAGCGCCTGGGTGGGGTGCTCGTGGGTGCCGTCGCCGGCGTTGATGACCGGCACGTCGATCCAGCGGCTGATCTGCTCGGCGGCCCCACTGGCCGCATGCCGCACGACCAGGCCGTCGATGCCCATCGCGGTCACCGTGAGCGCGGTGTCGCGCAGCGACTCGCCCTTGCTGGCGCTGCTCCCCTTCGCGGAGAGGTTGATGACGTCGGCGGAGAGCCACTTGCCCGCGATCTCGAAGCTCGAACGGGTGCGGGTGGAGTCCTCGAAGAAGAGGTTGATGACGGTGCGGCCGCGCAGGGCGGGCAGCTTCTTCACCGCACGCTTCTGCACGTCGTGCATCTCGGTGGCGGTGGTGAGGATCTCGTGGATCTCCTCGACCGTCAGGTCGTCGATGCTGAGCAGGTGGCGGGTCACTGGATCGTCACCCCGTCCTCCCCGTCGATCTCGCTGAGGCGCAGGCTGACGCGTTCGCTGCGCGCGGTGGGCAGGTTCTTGCCGACGTGGTCGGCGCGGATCGGGAGCTCGCGGTGACCGCGGTCGACGAGCACGGCGAGCCGGACCACGGCGGGCCGGCCCAGGTCGGACAGGGCGTCGAGTGCGGCCCGGATGGTGCGCCCGGAGTAGAGCACGTCGTCGACGAGCACGACGGTCTTGCCGTCGATGCCACCGGCGGGCAGCTCGGTGCGGTGCGGTGCCCGCGTCGGGTGCGACTTCAGGTCGTCGCGGTACATCGTCACGTCGAGCGACCCGGTCGCGACGGTGGTGCCCTCGACGGACGCGATGTTGGCCGCGATCCGGTGGGCGAGCGGGACGCCGCGGGTGTGCAGCCCCAGAAGCAGGAGATCCTCGGCGCCCTTGTTGCGCTCGAGGATCTCGTGGGAAATGCGGGTCAACGCCCGGTTGATGTCACCGGCGTCGAGGACGACGCGGCCCTCTGCGGGGACCTGCGCGTGGGTAGGCATATGTGTGCCTGACCTCCTTCTCCGCCTCACAGGACGGCTCCTTAAAGGATGTCTGAACGGGTGTCACCCTACCGGTCCCGGCGCCGTCCGGCCGAACCGGTCCACGTGTGCCGCGCGACACTTGCCTCAGCCGGCGCGCAGCTTCTCCAGCAGCGGTCCGGCCACCTCGTCGAGGAACTGCTGCTGGTAGCGGTCCCCCACCTGGACCAGCGCGACGTCGGTGAAACCCGCCTTCGGGAACGCGAGGACCGCCTCGGCGATGGCGTCCAGATCGGGTCCGCACGGGATCGACCCGGCGACGTCCTCGGGCCGTACGAACTGGCTGGCGGCAGCGAACCCGGCCGGCGTCGGCAGGTCGGCGTTGACGCTCCAGCCACCGCCGAACCAGCGGAACTCGTCGTGCGCGAGCTGCACCGCCGACTCCTCGTCGGGCGCCCAGCAGATCGGCACCTGCCCGATCGCCCGCGCGCCACCGTCACCGACCCGCGGGGCGCCGTCGGTCCGGTTCCACTGCTCGACGTACTCCCCCTTGGGCTCGACGGCGACGAGGTGGTCGGCGAGCGGTGCCAGCGCCTCGATCGCGCGATCACCCCCGACCGCGACGCCGATCTGGACCGGGTCGTCGGGCAGGTCCCAGACCCGCGCGGACTCGACGTCGAAGAACTCCCCGTGGTGGTCGACCAGCTCCCCCGTGTGCAGGGCGCGGATCACCTCGATCGCCTCGGCCAGCATCTCCTGGCGCGTCCCGACGCCGGGCCAGCCTCCGCCGACGACGTGCTCGTTGAGGCTCTCCCCGGTGCCGACCCCGAGGGTGAACCGACCCTCCGACAGCACGGCGAGGGTGGCGGCCTTCTGCGCCACCACCGCAGGGTGGTACCTCGTGGTCGGGCAGGTCACGTAGGTCATCAGCTGCAGGTCCGAGGTGGCCTGCGCGACGGCCCCGAGGACGGTCCACGCGTACGGCGCGTGCCCCTGCTCCACCAGCCAGGGCGAGTAGTGGTCGCTGCAGACGGCGAAGTCGAAGCCGGTCCGCTCAGCGTCCTGCGCGTAGGAGACGAGCTCACGCGGCCCGCTCTGCTCGGTCATCAGGGTGTAGCCGAATCGCGTCATGGCCGGCCGGTACCCGGCGGGTCGGCGGCCAACGCTCCGCCCCGGACAGGACGAAGGGGCTCCGTGTCCCCGGAGCCCCTTCGCGTCTCTCTCGTGCTGACCCTCAAGCTGTCACTTGAAGGCGTCCTTGACCTTCTCGCCGGCCTGCTTGAGGTTGCCCTTGAGCTGGTCGCCCTTGCCCTCGGCCTCGAGGTCCTCGTTGTCCGTGGCCTTGCCGAAGGCCTCCTTGGCCTTGCCGCCCTTCTCCTCGGCGGCGTTGCTGATCTTGTCGTCGAGCCCCATGGTGCTCTCCTCTCGATCGTCGGGTGCGATGCGCTCGTGGTACCCCCGCTCGCGTGGCTGATCCGGGTCCGTTTTGTTGCCCGGCTCACTCCCGGCGGGTGGTCGGGTCCGGCGGGTCGGCTTGCGGTCGCGTAGGTCCCTGATCTCTGCGGGCTGCGGTTGCGTAGTCGGCACAGTTCCGAAAGGCAGCGACGAGGGAGTACGGCGGGTGGCTGGCTCCGGCGGTCGGCCTGCGGTCGCGTCGGCACCGCCGGCTCCCGGTGGTTGAGGTGCGAGGCGCCCCAGCGCCGAGCCTCGAAACCACCGGGCCTTGAAGCCGGACCGTCGATGGAGACTTGGGAGAATCGCCAGTCCACAGGCGGGTTTCCGGCCCACCTTTTGTCGGTGGTGTCTGGAAGAATCCAGTCATGGATCTCGGAACCAGCGCTCCCTCGGTGGAGCAGTACGACGGCCACTCGGTCGCCGAGCTGTTCACCGAGCTCCGCACTGGAGCCCGGATCCGCACCACCGCGATGATCAACGAGTGGATCGCCATCGTCGCCTGGGCCGACCAGAACGTGATTGAGACCGAAGAGGGTGCGGCGACGCTGCTGGACGGTGTCGTGGACACTGGTGTCCCGATCGCCGGCCCCGGCGCACCTCTGGTGTCGGAGTTCGCGTTGATGGAGCTCATCGCCGTCCTCGGCCGCTCACCCATCGGTGGCCGTGCCTACGTCGGACAAGTCATCGAGTGCGCCTGGCGACTGCCCCGCCTCTACCAGGCCGTCGTCGCCGGACGCGTCGACACCTGGAAGGCCCAGCGCATCGCGGACGTCACCCACCCTCTGTGCCCCGAAGCGGTCGAGTTCGTGGACCGACAGCTCGACGCCGCGATTGATGACGTCGGCTGGAAGCAGCTCGAGAGGTTGGTTGCCGAAGCGATCCTGAGGTTCGACCCGGACCAGGCGGAGGCCGAGCGGCAGCGGGCCAGCGACCACCGGCACTTCGACGTCGACGAGCCCAGCGACACCGGCCACGTCGTGATCCACGGCCTGATGGACGCAGTCGACGGCCACGACCTCGACGAAGCCATCAACCGCCGCGCGGTCCTGCTCGGCTAGTGCGGGGACGAGTCCTCCCTCGACGTCCGTCGCTCCAAGGCAGCCGCCGAGCTGGCACGGCAGGACCTGTCGCTGGACCTGTTGTTCGCCGACCCCGACACGCGCGAGGTCATCGCCACCTCCCCCGGCCGGCGCGTCACGCTCAACGTCCACGTCACCGACACCACCCTCACCGGCGACAACCCCGTCGCCCGCTGCGAGGAGACCGGCACCCCGGTCCTCGCCAGCCAGGTGAAGGAGTGGCTCCAGGCACCGAGGACGACCGTCATCGTCCGCCCGGTCATCGACCTGGCCGACTGCATCCCCGTCGACTCCTACGAGATCCCCGACCGCCACCGCCAACGGGTCCAGCTGCGCGACCACACCTGCAGGTTCCCCGGCNGGACACGTGGAAGGCGCAGCGGATCTCCGACCTCACCCACCCGCTCAGTCCTGAGGCGGCCGAGTTCGTCGACCGGCAGCTCGACGCCGCCGTCGACGACGTCGGCTGGAAGCAGCTCGAGAGGTTGGTGGCCGAAGCCGTCGTTCGGTTCGACCCGGACCACGCGGAGGCCGAGCGGCAGCGGGCCAGCGACCACCGCCACTTCGACGTCGACGAGCCCAGCGACACCGGCCACGTGATCGTGCACGGCCTGATGGACGCCGCCGACGGCCACGACCTCGACCAGGCCGTCACCCGCCGCGCGGTCCTGCTCGGCAAGTGCGGGGACGACTCCTCCCTCGACGTCCGCCGGTCCAAGGCCGCCGCGGAGCTGGCCCGGCAGGACCTGTCGCTGGACCTCCTGTTCGCCGACCCCGACACCGGCGAGATCCTCGCCACCGCACCCGGCCGACGCGTCACGTTGAACGTCCACGTCACCGACGCCACGCTGACCGGCGACAACCCCGTCGCCCGCTGCGAGGAAACCGGCGGACCGGTCCTCGCCAGCCAGGTGAAGGAGTGGCTGCAGGCACCGAGGACGACTGTGATCGTGCGCCCGGTGATCGACCTGGCCGACTGCGTTCCGGTGGACTCGTACGAGATCCCCGACCGCCACCGGCAGCGGGTCCAGCTGCGCGACCACACCTGCAGGTTCCCCGGCTGCACCATCAGCGCGAGCCGCTGCGACCTCGACCACACGATCGAGCACAACAAGGGCGGACCCACCTGCCCCTGCAACCTCGTCCCGCTCTGTCGACGCCACCACCGCGCCAAGACCTTCAGCCTCTGGCGCTACGTGACCGTCGAGCCGGGTCTCTACCTGTGGCTGTCGCCGACCGGCCGTCACTTCCTGGTGGGACCGAAGGGGACGCGGGTCCTCGACGCCCCGCGCCGCCTCGACCCCGACGACTACTAGCTCCCACGCTTCGCGCCCCGCCCACGAGCACCACCGGGGGGGGGGGGGGGGGGGGGGCTGTGGCATGCCCGGGTGGTGACGGCGCCGAGCGACGCCTACCCGATCCTGGGTACGTCTGCCGGCGATGCTCTCCTCGCCAGGCGTCGGACGGGGGAGTGGTACCTGACCGGACGGAGAGTCGCATGCGTGCAACGCGTTGGGTGGTGGGCCTGCTCGCGATCGCGGGCGTCGTCGCCCAGCTCTGGGTCCAGGTCGACTGGATCGGCGGACTCAGCGAGCACTGCGACTACCCCGAGGACTGCGAGACGCGCTGGTTGCCGGACGCCTTCGCGGCCGCGCAGCTCGTCTGGCTGGCGACCGCCGCCTGCGACATCGCGACCCTGCTCCTCGCACTCCGCCTCGGCCAGGGCCGAGCGTCGCTGGGGGCTGCAGCGGCCGCGACCTTCCTCGCGCTGGTCGCCTACTTCTTCACGGACGCATGGCAGTGGCGAGGCGATGTGGACGGCCTCGTCCCTGTGCACGGCCCTCGCTGGGACAACGGCTACCGACTCGCCCTGCTGCTGTGGACGCTGAGCCTGGCGCTGCACGCCTTCGCCCTCGGGCAGGCAGCCGGCCGGGACCACCGTGCCGGTCGCCGTGACGCCCCCGCGGTGGCCGCTTCGCATCGCGCCCGCTGACGCACCCGCCGCGCGTCGCCGTCAGCGCCGAGCCCCTCAGGTCGCGTCCGGGGCCCCCGAATCCTCGACCCCCACCGTCGGGCCGCTCCGGTGCTCCCTGCGCCACTGGCTCCAGTGCCAGGACAGGAAGCGGTCGGTGGCGCGGACCAGGTGCTGGGAGCGGATGGACGGGAAGATGTCGAAGGCGTGCTGGGCGCCGGGGAGCTCGGCGTACACGACGGTCCGCTTCGAGGTGGCACGCAGCGCGGCGACGAAGGAGCGGGCCTGGCCGGGGTCGACGAGGGTGTCCTTGGAGCCGTGGATGACGAAGAAGTCCGGGTCGTCGGGGGTGACGCGCAGCAGGGGAGAGGCCTGTTCGTAGACCTCGGGGTGCTCGCTGAACTTCTCCTTGACCACCCAGCCCTGCAGGAAGCGGTCGCGCATGAGGCGTGCTGTCTTGAGGCCGCTCGCGCCGGCCCAGTCGTAGACGCCGTAGTAGGGGACCGCGGCCTGCAGCGAGGTGTCGGCGTCCTCGAAGCCGGGCTGGAACTCGGGCTCGTTGGGGGTGGTGGCGGCCAGGGCGGTGAGGTGGCCGCCGGCGGAGCCGCCGGTGATCGCGATGTAGTCGGGGTCGCCGCCGTACTCGGCGATGTTCTCCCGGATCCACGCGATCGCGGCCTTCACGTCGACGATCTGCGCGGGCCACCGGCTGCGGGGGGCGAGGCGGTAGTTGATCGCGACGCACACCCAGCCCTTGGCGGCCATGTGCTGCATGAGGGGCAGCCCCTGCTGGTCCTTGTTGCCGATCGTCCACCCGCCGCCGTGCACCTGCAGCAGGACGGGCGCGCCGCTGGCGGGGGTGACCTCGGAGGTGTAGACGTCGAGCAGCCCGCGGGGGCCGTACGGCGCGTAGGAGATGTTGCGGTGCACCTCGATGCCGGCCTTGCGGGCGGCGCGGCGGAAGGCGAACGGGTTCGCGATCCGGCCCCACGGGGTGGCGAGCTCGGCGGGGGTCGGCTTCGCGTCGAGCTGCTCGACGTAGTCGACGCCGAGGCCCTCGACGAGGGCGTCCTCGGCGACGGTGACCGCCTGGCGGCTCTGGTGGACCAGGTAGGCCAGTCCCGCGGCCGACGCGCCGGCCAGGGCGAGGCCGCGCCAGTCACGGCGCGAGCCCGTCAGGTGGGCGGCGGCGTCGGCGGCGGTGAGGCCCAGCACGTGCGGGGCGAGCTCACCGGTGAGCCAGCCGGCGAAGAAGGCCGGGATCCCGGCGCGGAAGCCGGGCAGGGGACGGATGGCGTTGGCAGTCAGCGCGGCGGTGATGGCCTGTCGCCGTACGAATCCCATGACCCGAGCGTATCCGGATCGTTGTGGGAAACTGGTACCCGTTCTACTTCATGGGGGAGTTTGCTGGATGGACCGGTTGTCGGGGCTCGACGCGAGCTTCCTGTACCTCGAGACTCCCGCGCAGCTCATGCACGTGTGCGCCGTGATGGTGCTCGACCCGGCGACGATGACGACGCCGTACTCGTTCGCCGCCCTGCAGGAGCAGGTCGACCGCCGGGTGCGCGACGTGCCCGGCTTCACCCGCAAGATCCGCGGCGTCCCGCTCGGCCTCGACCACCCGGTGTGGGTGCGTGACCAGGGCTTCGACGTCGAGCGGCACCTCCACCGCCTCGCGCTGCCGGCGCCGGGCGGGTACGCCGAGCTGATGGACCTGTGCGCGCACCTGGCCTCGCTCCCGCTGGACCGCTCCCGCCCGCTGTGGGAGATGTGGGTCATCGAGGGCTACCGCCCCGGCCCCGAGGCGGGGGAGAAGGTCGTCGTGTTCGCGAAGATGCACCACGCGACCGTCGACGGCGTCTCCGGCGCCAACCTGCTCTCGCACCTGTGCTCCATCGAGCCCGACGCCGAGCCGCTCGGTCCCGGCGAGGTGCGCCACCCCCGCGACCCCGGTCGCGGTGAGCTGCTCGGCCGCGCCGTCGTCGGTACGGCGGCCCGTCCGGTCACCCTCGCCCGGGTGCTCAAGCCGTCGGTGGAGCTGGTCGCCAAGAGCGTCGGCCGCGTCCGCCGGGGCACGGCGATGGCAGCGCCCTTCTCGGCGCCGCGCACGTCGTTCAACGGCACGATCACCTCCCACCGCTCGATCGCGATGACCGACCTCGACCTCGACGAGATCCGGCGGGTCAAGAAGGCGACCGGCACGACGGTCAACGACGTGGTGCTCTCGGTCGCGGGCGGCGCGCTGCGGCGCTACCTCGCCGAGCGCGGCGAGCTGCCGTCGTCCTCGCTGCTCGCCACGGTCCCGGTCAGCGTCCGCGACAGCTCGCGGCGCGAGGGCGGCGCCAACAAGGTGTCCGCGCTGTTCACCAAGCTGGGCACCGACGTCGAGGACCCGGTGGAGCGGCTGCAGATGATGGCGCAGCGCAACAAGCACGCCAAGGAGCACCACAACGCGATCAGCGCCGACGCGCTCCAGGACTGGGCGGAGTTCGCCGCGCCGCGCACCTTCGGCCTCGCGGTGCGCACCTACGCCAACCTGCGCCTCGCCGAGCGGCACCCGGTCGTGCACAACCTGGTCATCTCGAACGTCCCCGGCCCGCCCATCCCGCTCTACTTCATGGGCGCCCGGATCGACGCGCTCTGCCCGCTCGGCCCGGTCTTCCACGGCGCCGGCCTGAACATCACCGTGATGTCCAACGCCGGCCACATGCACGTCGGGGCGATCGCCTGCCGTGAGTCGGTCCCGGACGCCGACGCCCTGGTCCGGCACTTCCCGGCCGAGCTCGGCCGGCTCACCGCCAGGGTCGGCGCCGGCTGATCCGTCCCCGGGGCCCCGGGACAGTGGTCGATGTGGCAGGTCAGGCTACGCTTCCCTCGCCTTTCCCTACTCCACGAGGACCCCCATGATTCTCCGGACCTTCGGCTGGTCTTTCCTCTTCACCGCCCTCGGCGTGCTCGGCGCACTGTGGTATGGCGGCATCGAGGGCATCGCCCTCGCCCTCATCCTGATCATCCTCGAGATCTCGTTGTCGTTCGACAACGCCGTGGTCAACGCCAAGGTCCTCGAGCGGATGTCCGACTTCTGGCAGAAGATCTTCCTCACCGTCGGCATCGTCATCGCCGTCTTCGGCATGCGCCTGGTTTTCCCCTTCGTGGTCGTCGCGATGGCCGCGGGGCTGTCTCCGGTCGAGGTGATCGAACTGGCGCTCGAGAAGGGTGACCCGGAGACGCCGGGCACCTACGGCTACTACCTCGCCGACGCGCACCACACGATCGCCGCGTTCGGCGGCATGTTCCTCCTGATGATCTTCCTCAACTTCCTGTTCGAGGAGAAGGACGTCACCTGGCTGTCCTGGATCGAGAAGCCGCTGGAGAAGGCCGGCAAGGTCGAGGCGCTGTCCATCATCGTCGCCGTCGGCATCCTCTTCGTCGCCGCCCGCACCATCGGCGACGAGCACGAGGCCAGCGTGCTGACCGCCGGCCTCGCCGGCCTGCTGACCTACCTCGTCGTCAACGGTCTCGCCGAGGCCTTCGGCCCCGACGAGGAGGAGCTCGAGCACCTCGGCGAGGACGCCAACGGCAACGTGATGAAGGTCGTCGGCAAGGCCGCGTTCTTCCTGTTCCTCTACCTCGAGGTGCTCGACGCCAGCTTCAGCTTCGACGGCGTCATCGGTGCCTTCGCGGTCACGACCGACCCGATCATCATCGCCATCGGCCTCGGTGTCGGCGCGTTCTACGTCCGTTCGGTGACCATCTACCTGGTCCACCAGGGCACGCTGTCGGACTACCGCTACCTCGACCACGGCGCGCACTGGGCGATCGGTGCCCTCGCGGCCCTGCTGATCGTCTCGATCGGCTACCACGTGCCCGAGGTGATCACCGGCCTGATCGGCGTCGCCTTCATCGGCGCCGCGTTCTTCATGAGCATCCGAGCCAACAAGCGCGAGGCCGCCGCCGAGGCGCAGGACGAGCCGGAGGCCGTGTCCTCCTGAGGCACGCCCCCCGCTGACCTCGTACGACGGCCGCTGCCCGCCCGGGTGGCGGCCGTCGTCGTGTCCGCGGGTCCTGCGTGCGCAAAGAACTAGAACACGTTACAGTTTGCTCCGTGGATGCTGAGGCGATCAACGCAGTTCGCGCCGTCGTCGGCGAGGTGCTCGAGCGCGAGTCGGACGCCCGGGAGTGGTCGGCCTGGGCCGCCGCCGGGCTGACCGCGCTCCCGGTGCCCGAGGAGCACGGCGGCGAGGGACTCGGCCTGACCGAGGTCGCGGTGCTGCTGCGCGAGGCCGGGCGCCGCGGCGTGCAGGTGCCGGCGTGGGAGACGCTGTGCTGCGGCGCACTCACCCTGGCGTCGTACGGCACGGACGCGCAGCGCAAGGAGCTGCTGCCCGGCGTCGCCTCCGGCGAGGTGGTGCTGACGCCGGCGCTCCGGGGCACCGCCGTGCACGACGGTGGCCGGGTCTCCGGCCGCAAGCTGGCCGTGACGCACGCGGACACCGCCCACCGGCTGCTGGTGGTCGCGGCCGAGGGTGGCCGTGAGGTCGTCGCGCTGGTCGACCCGCGGGGCGAGGGCGTCGAGCTGCTCCCCGCGAGCGCCTCCAGTGGCACGCCCCAGCACACCGTGGTCCTCGACGGTGCCCCGGCTGACCTGCTCGAGGACGGCGCCGCCGCGCGGCTGCTCGACCTCGCCCGCGCGGGGCTGGCCGTGACCGCGGCCGGTGTCCTGGCCGGGGCCCGCGACCTGACGGCCGACTACGTGAAGGGCCGCCGCCAGTTCGGCCGCGCGCTGGCCGAGTTCCAGGCCGTCTCGCTGCAGATGGCCGACGTCTACATCACCTCCCGCACCCTCGACCTCGCCGCCGACAACGCGGTCTGGCGGGTCGCCGAGGGCCTGCCGGCCGGTGACGACCTCGCGGTCGCGGGCTACTGGGCGAGCCAGGTGGCGCCGTACGCGCTGCGCACCTGCCACCACCTGCACGGCGGCATGGGCGTCGACATCACCTACCCGCTCGTCGGGCTCACGACGTGGGGCACCGACCTCGCGCACGCCCTCGACACCACCGCGAGCCAGGTCCCCGTCGAGGACCCCGCGACCAAGAACCTCGAGCTCACCGAGGAGCAGCGCGCGCTCAAGGCGCGCCTGCGCGACTACTTCGGCCAGGTCGCCGAGGAGTTCCACGGCCAGAACGACCCGGACCCGGTCGAGGGCGCCTGGGACCGGCACGGCCCGACCTACGAGCGGCTGATCCGCCGCCTCGGCAGCGACGGCTGGATGGGCGTCGGCTGGCCGAAGGAGTACGGCGGCCACGGGCTCGGCGAGGTCGAGCAGACGATCTTCGCCAACGAAGCGCAGTACGCCGACGTGCACCTGCCGTCGGTCACCCTGCAGACCGTCGGCCCGACGCTCATCCGCTACGGCTCGGAGAAGCAGAAGGAGATGTTCCTGTCGCGGATCCTCGCCGGCGACGTCCACTTCGCGATCGGCTACAGCGAGCCCGATGCCGGCACCGACCTCGCCTCGCTGCGCACCACCGCGCGCCGCGACGGCGACCACTACGTCGTCAACGGCCAGAAGCTGTGGACCACCGGCGGCCACCAGGCCGACTACATCTGGCTCGCGGTGCGCACGGACCCCGACGCGCCGAAGCACAAGGGCATCTCGATCCTGATCGTCGACACGAAGGACCCCGGCTACAGCTGGACGCCGATCATCACCGCCGACGGCTCGCACCACGTCAACGCGACGTACTTCAACGACGTCCGGGTGCCCGTCGACATGCTCGTCGGTGAGGAGAACCAGGGCTGGAGGCTGATCACCACCCAGCTCAACCACGAGCGGGTCATGCTCGGCCCGGCCGGCCGCATCGAGGGCCTGCGCGACCGCGTCGTGCGCTGGGCCGACGCCGCCGGCGTCCGCGACGAGGCCGACGTGCGCGAGGTCCTCGGCCGCACCACCGCGGTGGTCCGGATCAACGAGCTCCTCAACTGGGAGGTCGCCCGCGCAGCCGCCGCCGGCGAGATCGAGGTCGCTGACGCGTCCTCCTCGAAGGTCTTCGCCTCCGACCAGGTCCAGCACCTGCTCGCCGACCTGGTCAGCCTGGTCCACCGCCACGGCGACCCCGGCGACCCGGCGACCCGGGAGCTGCTCGACTACCTCGACGCCCAGGCCAAGCGGAACCTCGTCCTCACGTTCGGGGGCGGCGTCCAGGAGGTCCAGCGCGAGCTGATCTCCATGTTCGGCCTCGGCCTGCCGCGGGTGCCGCGATGAGCGCCCCGGCACTGCAGCAGGAGCTCGTCCCCGCGGACGTGCACGCGCACGTGATGGCGGAGGCGGAGCGGATCAAGGCCTGGGGCGAGGCCGCCGAGCGGCGCGCCCGCGACGACGTCAACCAGCCCACGATCAACAACTGGCTCGAGGCGATGGGCTTGGACAACCCCCGCTTCAAGGCGGGCGAGGCGCCCCCGTCGATGGCGCAGGTGTGGACCATGTACGGCCTCGGCGGCAAGCCCGCCGACGACGACCCGCTGCACTCGATGATGCGGGTCCTCACCGACGCCGGCTTCACCGCCGTGCTCGGCACCAACTGCGAGCAGTCCTACGACCGCTACCTGACGGTGGGGGAGCAGGTCCGGGTCACCACCGCGCTCGACTCCGTCGTCGGTCCCAAGGCCACCGGCATGGGCGTCGGCTACTTCGTGACCTCCCGCAACACGTGGTACGTCGACCACCCGGACGGCACGAGCGAGCGGGTCGCCACCATGCTCTTCCGCGTGCTCAAGTTCGTGCCGAAGGCCCGGTCGAAGGACGCGGAGGTCCCGGCGTGAGCGGCCCGGTGCGCCCGGTCGTCAACCGGGACAACGCGTACTTCTTCGAGGGCACCCGGCAGCGGGAGCTCCGCATCCAGCAGTGCAACGCCTGCGGCGCGCTGCGCCACCCGCCCGGACCGGCCTGCCCCGACTGCGGCGCCCTCGACCGCGGCCACGTGGTGGCGAAGGGGGAGGGCACCGTCTTCTCCTGGATCGTCCACCACGCGCCGCAGGTGCCCGGCAAGCAGCTGCCCCTGGTCATCGCGCTCGTCGACCTCGACGAGGGCGTGCGGATGGTCGCCGAGGTGACCGGTGTGCCGCCGGAGGGGCCGGACGGGCTGCAGATCGGCGACCGGCTCGCCGTGGACTGGAACGTCGTCGACGACGAGCTGACCCTGCCGATCTGGCGGCGGGTCGAGGGAGGTGCCCGATGAAGGTCGGAGACAAGCTGCCCGAGTGGACGCTGCCGATCACCCCGACCCTGGTGGTCTCGACGGCAATCGCGACCCGCGACTTCCAGGACGTCCACCACGACCGCGACGTCGCGCAGGCGGCCGGCTCGAAGGACATCTTCGTCAACATCCTGACGTCCACGGCGCTCTGCGAGCGCTACGTGACCGACTGGGCGGGCCACGACGTCCAGATCAAGGGGATCGCCATCCGCCTCGGAGCGCCGGCGTACCCCTACGACACCTTCACCTTCACCGGCGAGGTCACCGAGGTCACCGGCGGCGAGGCCACGATCAAGGTCGTCGGCTCGGTGTCCCTCGGCGACCATGTGGTCGGCACGGTCCGGGTGGCCGCATGAGCGCCGCGACTGACCGGACCCTGTCCGGCAAGGCGGCGATCGTCGGCATCGGCGCTACCGAGTTCTCCAAGGACTCCGGCCGCTCCGAGCTGCAGCTGTCCGTCGAGGCCATCGGCCACGCCCTCGCCGACTGCGGCCTCACCGCGGCCGACGTCGACGGCCTGGTCACCTTCACCATGGACACCTCCTCGGAGATCGCGGTGGCCCGCGAGCTCGGCATCCCCGAGCTGCGCTTCTTCAGCCGGATCAACTACGGCGGCGGCGCCGCTTGCGCGACCGTGCAGCAGGCCGCGATGGCCGTCGCCACCGGTGTCGCCGACGTCGTCGTGGCCTACCGCGGCTTCAACGAGCGCTCCGGGCAGCGCTTCGGACAGGTGCAGAGCTGGGCCGCCGTGCAGGTCAACACCAACGGCCTCGACAACGCCTGGACCTACCCGCTGGGCCTGTCCACGCCCGCGGCGACCGTGGCCATGCAGGCCCGGCGCTACATGCACGAGTACGGCGCCACCTCCGAGGACTTCGGCCGGGTGGCCGTCGCCGACCGCCGCCACGCGGCGACCAACCCGGCGGCGTTCTTCCACGGCAAGCCGATCACCCTCGAGGACCACCAGGCCTCACGGATGATCGCCGACCCCCTGCACCTGCTCGACTGCTGCCAAGAGTCCGACGGTGCGGTGGCCCTCGTGGTCGTCTCCCCCGAACGTGCCCGCGACCTCCGGCAGAAGCCGGCGTTCGTCCGGGCCGCTGCCCAGGGCTCGGGGCGCGACCAGTTCGTCATGACGTCCTACTACCGCGACGACATCGGGATCCCCGAGATCGGCGTCGTGGGGCGGGAGCTGTGGAAGCAATCCGGTCTCACCCCCTCGGACATGCCGATGGCCATCCTCTACGACCACTTCACGCCGTACGTCCTCATGCAGCTCGAGGAGCTCGGCTTCTGCGGTCGCGGGGAGGCGAAGGACTTCATCCGCGACGGTGCGATCGAGGTCGGCGGCAGGCTGCCGATCAACACCCACGGCGGCCAGCTCGGCGAGGCCTACATCCACGGCATGAACGGCATCGCGGAGGCCGTGCGCCAGGTGCGCGGCACCTCGGTCAATCCGGTGCCGGACGTCGAGAACGTGCTGGTCACGGCGGGGACGGGTGTCCCGACGAGCGGGCTCATCGTCGGCGCGTGAGCCCCGGCGCCCGGGTCACTCCGACTTCGTCCCGGAGCCGAGGCCGATGCCCAGCGCGACGCCCACCAGCACGCCGAGCACGAGCAGGACGAACCGGTCCGTGGCGAACCACAGGAGCACCCCGGCGAGGCAGCCGACCCCGAGCCACGTCCAGTTCATCCCTCGAACCTAGCCGGGGCGTCCACGTGACCGGGCCCACATCCGCGAACTCCCACGGTTGTGCCACCATGTTCCCCAAGAGCTCGCGTGCTCTGGGGTCGGTGAAACTCCGAGCCGGCGGTGAAGGACGAAGCCCAGCTGAGTCCGAAGTCCGCGACCCGATCACAGCCAGTGGTCGGTTGACCAGGTGGGATTCCTGGACCGACGGTCAAAGTCCGGATGGGAAGTGCACGCACGAGCGTCCGACGACGGCCCGCCCGCCGCAGCCTCGTCGAACGTCCTGCAAGCCCCGGAGTCCGCAAGCGCCACGGACGTCGGAGAGGCCAGCAGTGACCAGCACAACGGGATTCGCCCGCGAGTACGACGCGATGCGTCGCGCGCTCGCGCTGGCCGCCAGTCCCGGTGTCCCCCTCCACCCGAACCCGCGAGTCGGCTGCGTGCTGCTCGCCGAGGACGGTTCCGTGGTCGGCGAGGGCTACCACCACGGTGCGGGCACGCCGCACGCCGAGGTCGAGGCGCTGCAGGCCGCCGGTGACCGAGCCCGGGGCGCGACCGCGGTCGTCACCCTCGAGCCCTGCAACCACACCGGCCGCACCGGCCCGTGCTCGCAAGCGCTCCTCGCTGCCGGCGTACGACGGGTCGTCATCGCCCAGCGCGACCCCAACCCGCTCGCCTCGGGCGGCATGGAGACCCTGCTCGACGCCGGGCTCGAGGTCGAGGCCGGCCTGCTCGCCGAGGAGGCGGAGGAGGTCAACCGGGCGTGGAGCTTCGCCCACCGCCACGGCCGCCCCTTCGTCACCTGGAAGTTCGCCACCACCCTTGACGGACGCAGCGCCGCCGCCGACGGCACCTCGCGCTGGATCTCGTCGCCGGCCGCGCGGCGCGACACTCACCTGCTGCGTGGCCTGTGCGACACCATGCTCGTCGGCACCGGCACGGTCGAGGCCGACGACCCGCGGCTCACCGTCCGCGACGACGAGGACCAGCCGCTGGCGAACCAGCCGCTGCGCGTGGTCATGGGGGAGCGCGACGTCGACCCCGGCCGCAAGGTCCTCGACGACGCCGCCGAGACGGTCCACCTCCGCACCCACGACCCGCTCGCCGCGCTGGGCACGCTCTACCGCGACCACCAGCGCTTCCACGTCTTCCTGGAGGGCGGGCCGACGCTGGCCGCCGCCTTCCTCCGCGCCGGCCTCGTCGACGAGGTCGTCGCCTACGTCGCGCCCGTCCTGCTGGGTGCCGGGAGGTCCGCCGTCGGCGACCTCGGCATCGGCACCATCGGCGACGCGCTGCGCCTCCACGTCACCGACACGACCGTCGTCGGGGAGGGCGCGGACGCCAACGTCCGCCTGCTGCTCCGACCGACCGCCCGACCCACCACCAAGGAGCAGTGAAGTGTTCACCGGCATCGTCGAGGAGCTCGGCACCATCGAGGCGATCGAGGACCAGGGCGACGCGATCCGCCTCACCGTCGCCTCCGACGTCACCCTGTCCGACGCCGGGCTCGGCGACTCGATCGCGGTCAACGGCTGCTGCCTGACCGTGGCCGAGCGCACCGACGCCACCTGGACCGCGGACGTGATGGCCGAGACCCTCGCCAAGACCAGCCTCGGCGACCTCGCCGTCGGCGACCGGGTCAACCTGGAGCGCGCGGTCACCGCGGAGAAGCGGCTCGGCGGCCACATCGTGCAGGGCCACGTCGACGGGGTCGGAGAGGTGCTCTCCCGCACCCCCAGCGAGCACTGGGAGGTCGTCGAGATCTCGCTGCCGGCCGACCTGGCGCGCTACCTGGTCGACAAGGGCTCGATCACGGTCGACGGCACGTCGCTGACCGTCGTGGAGGCGAAGCACGACCGCTTCACCGTCAGCCTCATCCCCGAGACGCTCGCCCGCACCACCCTCGGCTTCCGGGAGCCCGGCAGCCGCGTCAACCTCGAGGTCGACGTCATCGCCAAGCACGTGGAGAAGCTCGTCCGGGCCTACACCGGCGAGGCCAGCAAGGAGAACAACGCATGAGTGACGCCAGCACCAGGGTCCGCCTCGACGACGTCGAGCGCGCGATCGCCGACATCGCGGCCGGACGGGCCGTGGTCGTCGTCGACGACGAGGACCGCGAGAACGAGGGCGACATCATCTTCGCCGCCAGCAAGGCCACCCCCGAGCTGATGGCGTGGACGATCCGCTACTCCAGTGGCGTCATCTGCGCACCGATGCCCGGCGCCATGCTGGACCGGCTCGAGATCCCGCTGATGACCCCCCACAACAAGGACGCCTACCGCACGGCGTACACGATCTCGGTCGACGCCCGCGACGGCACCACGACCGGCATCTCGGCCGCCGACCGCGCCCGCACCGTGCGCACCCTGGCCGACTCCGCCACCGAGCCGTGGGAGCTCACCCGGCCCGGCCACGTCTTCCCGCTGCGCTACCGCGAGGGCGGCGTGCTGGTGCGCCGCGGCCACACCGAGGCCGCCGTCGACCTGTGCCGCCTCGCCGGCCTCACGCCCGCCGGCGTGCTGGTCGAGGTCGTCAACGACGACGGCACGATGAAGCGCGCCCCCGAGCTGCGCGAGTTCGCCGACGAGCACGGCCTGGCGATGATCTCGATCGAGGACCTCGTCCGCTACCGCCGCCGCGTCGAGCGCCACGTCGTCCGCGAGGCCGAGACCCGGCTGCCCACCCGCCACGGCGACTTCACCGCCATCGGCTACACGATCACCGTCGACGGCAGCGAGCACGTCGCCCTCGTGCACGGCGACCCCGAGACCATCACCGAGGACGGCCCGGTGCTCACCCGGGTCCACTCCGAGTGCCTGACCGGCGACGTGTTCGGCAGCCGCCGCTGCGACTGCGGCCCGCAGCTCGACGAGGCGCTCGCCCGCATCGTCGAGGAGGGGCGCGGCGTCGTCGTCTACCTGCGCGGCCACGAGGGCCGCGGCATCGGGCTGGTCGCCAAGCTGCAGGCCTACCAGCTGCAGGACGGCGGCCGCGACACGGTCGACGCCAACCTCGACCTCGGCCTGCCGGCCGACGCCCGCCACTACGGTGCGGCCACCCAGATCCTCAAGGACCTCGGCATCGACGAGGTCCGCCTGCTGACCAACAACCCCGACAAGGTCAGCTCGCTGGAGGACTACGGGATCAAGGTGGCCGAGCGGGTCCCGCTCACGCCGCACCCCAACGACCACAACCTCGCCTACCTGCTGACCAAGCGCGACCGCATGGGTCACGACCTGCCCGACCTCGAAGGAGACAGCTGACATGGCCGGACACGGCGCCCCCGACATCGCCCCCGTCGACTGCCACGACCTGCGGGTCGCGGTCGTCGCCGCTAGCTGGCACAACGAGGTCATGGACGGCCTGATCGCCGGCGCGCAGCGGGCCTTCGCCGACCACAAGCTCGAGGCGCCCGTCGTGGTCCGCGTCCCCGGCGTCTTCGAGCTGCCCGTCACCGCGGGCGCCCTCGCGCCGTCGTACGACGCCGTGATCGCGCTCGGCGTCGTCATCCGCGGCGGCACCCCGCACTTCGACTACGTGTGCAACGCGGCGACCGACGGGCTCACCCGGGTCTCGCTCGACCACCACACCCCCGTCGGCTTCGGCGTGCTCACCTGCGACAACGAGGAGCAGGCGCTGGACCGGGCGGGCCTGGCAGGTTCGCGCGAGGACAAGGGCTACGAGGCGGCCGCCGCCGCGCTGCAGACCGCGGCCACGCTGAAGAAGATCCGCAGCCGCGGCTTCGTGGGCTGATCCGGCGGACCCGGGTCGCCTGGGTGAGACCGGGGGAGGCGTGGCGCCCGCCACGCCGTAGGCTGGACCCCCGTGAAGACGTTCGACGAGCTGTTCGCAGAGCTCAGCGAGAAGGCACAGACGCGGCCCGAGGGCTCCGGCACGGTCCGGGCGCTCGACGCCGGCGTCCATGCGATCGGCAAGAAGCTGATCGAGGAGGCCGCTGAGTCCTGGATGGCCGCCGAGCACGAGGGCAAGGAAGCCACCGCGCTGGAGATCAGCCAGCTGCTCTACCACGCCCAGGTCCTCATGATCGCGAGCGGACTCACGCTCGAGGACGTCTACACCCACCTCTGAGGAACCCCATGCTCAAGATCGCCGTCCCCAACAAGGGGGCCTTGTCCGAGGCAGCGTCGACGATGCTGCGCGAGGCGGGCTACGCCCAGCGCTCGGACTCCAAGCAGCTCACGAAGATCGACCCCGACAACGGCGTCGAGTTCTTCTACCTCCGCCCGCGTGACATCGCGCTGTACGTCGGGGAGGGCACGCTCGACGCCGGCATCACCGGCCGCGACCTGCTGCTCGACTCCCGGGCGAACGCCCACGAGTCGCTGCAGCTCGGCTTCGGCCGCTCGAAGTTCCGCTTCGCGGCCCGGCCCGGCACCGCCGAGGCGGTCCAGGACCTCGCCGGCAAGCGGATCGCCACGTCGTACGACGGCGTGGTGAAGGCCTACCTCGCCGAGCAGGGCGTCGACGCCACCGTCGTCCGCCTCGACGGCGCGGTCGAGACGAGCATCCAGCTCGGCGTCGCGGACGCCATCGCCGATGTCGTCGAGACCGGCAGCACCCTGCGCAACGCCGGCCTCGAGGTGTTCGGCGACGTCATCCTCGAGTCCGAGGCGGTCATGATCACCCGCCCCGACGCCGACCCGGCCGCGCTCGAGGTGTTCACCCGCCGCCTCCAGGGCGTGCTGGTCGCCCGGGCCTACGTGATGATGGACTACGACATCCGCGCGGAGAAGGTCGAGCAGGCCATCGCCCTCACCCCGGGCATCGAGAGCCCCACGGTGAGCCCGCTGCACCGCGAGGGCTGGGTCGCCGTGCGCTCGATGGTCCAGCGCGCCACCGCACAGCGCACGATGGACGAGCTGTTCGCCCTGGGCGCCCGCGCGATCCTCACCACCGACATCCACGCCTGCCGGCTCTGATGACCGGCGATCCCGCGCCGGCCCCGGCGCCCGCCCTGCCGCGCACCTGGCGTCCGCTCGGCCCGCGCATCGCCGCGGTCGTCTTCGGAGCGGTGCTCGTCGGCGGCTTCGCCTGGCTCTGGGTCAACTTCGACCCGGAGACCCAGGCCTCGGTCAACATCTTCCAGAAGGGCACCGTCATCGGGCTGGTGCTGCTCGGCCTCGCGCTGCTCAACGCCCTCGCCCGGTCGCGGGTCGTGGCGGACGAGGCCGGCCTGACGGTCGTCAACGGGTACCGCCGCCGCAGGCTCACCTGGGCCGAGGTCGGACGGGTGCGGATGCCGCGCGGCGCCCCGTGGCCCTTCCTCGAGCAGGACGAGGACGAGCGGATCGCCCTGATGGGCATCCACTCCTCCGACGGCCAGCGCGCGGCCGTCGCGCTGCGCGAGCTGCGCGCCGTGGTCGCCGAGCGCACCGACCGCTGACCTCGCAGCTGACCTGCCTTGCTGGTCTGGCCTGCCCAGCGTCACGCGGGCGAGCCGTCCTGTTCACCGGGCGTTCTCACGAGCGTGGTTTGCTGCGATCCGTGGTGGGCAGTTGTGGCGTTGTCTAGAGTCAGTCCTGCCCGATCCCTGCTGCGAAAAGGACCAAGCACCAATGGCTGTTTCCCTCACCAAGGGTGGCAATGTCTCCCTGACCAAGGAGGCCCCCGGCCTCACGGCCGTCGACGTCGGCCTCGGCTGGGACGCGAACTCGTTCTCCGGAGGGGAGTTCGACCTCGACGCGTCCGCGATCATGCTCACGGCGGCCGGCAAGGCCCTGTCGGACTCGCACTTCATCTTCTTCAACAACCTCAACAGCCCCGACGGCTCCGTCTCGCACACCGGTGACAACACCACCGGCGAGGGCGACGGCGACGACGAGCTGATCAAGGTCAACCTCGGCGTGGTCCCCCCGGACGTCGACAAGATCGTCTTCCCGGTCTCGATCTACGACGCCGACGCCCGCGGCCAGAACTTCGGCATGGTCCGCAACGCCTACATCCGGGTCATGAACCAGACCGGCGGCACGGAGATCGCGCGCTACGACCTCAGCGAGGACGCCTCGACCGAGACCGCGATGGTCTTCGGCGAGCTCTACCGCAACGGCACGGAGTGGAAGTTCCGCGCGGTCGGCCAGGGCTACGCCTCGGGCCTGCGCGGCATCGCGCAGGACTTCGGCGTCAACGTCTGACAACCCGCTGCGTCGGCGCCGGCCCGGGCTCGTCCCGGACCGGCGCCCACCGGCACCACACCCCCAGGAGCTGACCCATGGTCGACTACGTCAAGCGGCCGAAGTCCACGCCGCCCCCGCCGCCCCCGCCGTCCCCGGCCGGTGGCTCGGCCACCCCGCCCCCGCCCCCTCCGCCGCCCACGGCGACCGGTGGCGGCGTGAACCTGTCCAAGGTGTCGCTGACCAAGTCCAGCCCCACCGTCTCGCTGACCAAGGGCGGCGGTGGCGCCAGCGGCCAGCTCCGGATCAACCTCAACTGGACCCAGGGCGGCGCCAAGCCGTCCGGCGGCTTCCTCAAGCGGGCCATGGGTGGAGGCGGCGGCAGCGTCGACCTCGACCTCGGCTGCCTGTTCGAGCTCAACAGCGGTGAGAAGGGCGTCGTCCAGGCGCTCGGCAACTCCTTCGGCGCGCTCGACCGCCCGCCGTTCGTCTTCCTCGACGGCGACGACCGCTCCGGCACCGCCCAGGGCGGCGAGAACCTGATCGTCAACCTCGACCGGCTCGACCAGATCCGCCGGGTCCTGGTCTTCGCCTACATCTACGAGGGCGTCCCGAACTGGGCTGCGGCCGACGGTGTCGTCACGATGTTCCCGGTGGGCGCCGCGCCGATCGAGATCCGGCTCGACGAGCCCGCCAACGACAAGCGGTTCTGCGCGATCGCGATGCTCACCAACACCGGTGGCGACGTGCGCATCGACCGCCAGGTCCAGTACATCGCCGGCACCCAGCGCAACGTCGACGAGGCCTACGGCTGGGGCATGAACTGGACGGCCGCACGCAAGTGAAGCAGCCGGTCGGGTGAGGCACTTCGCCTACCTCGCAGACGACGTTCGGGACCGTCTGTTCGAGGTGGCGCCCGAGGACGTCACTCCCGACAGCGACCGGCAACGGATCGCGCTCGCCCTGGGCGCGACGCTCTACATGCCCGGCACGCGCCCCGACCTGGTCGGCGACTCCCTGCGGGTCGCCTCGGTCGGGGCGACGTCCGTGGTGTGGTGCCTCGAGGACGCGATCGAGCACGCCCTCCTCGGCCGGGCCGAGGAGGGCGTGGTCGACGCCCTCGCCGCGATCCGGGCCATGGACCCGGCCCGGCGCGAGCAGATGCCGCTGGTCTTCGTCCGGGTCCGCGACGCCGACCAGATCCGGCGCCTCGCCGCGGCTGCCGGGGAGGCGCTGACCGGCCTGACCGGCTTCAGCCTCGCGAAGGCCGAGGTCGGGCGCGTCGAGCCGATGCTCGCCGCCACCCGGGAGGTGTCGGCCGGCCTGCACCGCCCCATGTACGCGATGCCGATCCTGGAGAGCCCGGAGATCGCCTACGTCGAGTCGCGCCGCGACACGCTGGGACGGCTCGCGGAGCTGTTCTCGTCGTACCGCGAGAACGTGCTGTGCGTGCGCGTCGGCGGCACCGACCTGTCGGGCATCTTCGGCCTGCGCCGCGACCGTGACACGACCATCTGGGACGTGGCGGTGGTGCGCGACGCACTCGCCGACATCCTCAACCAGTTCACCCGCAACGGTGACCACGTCGTCACCGGGCCGGTGTGGGAGCACATCCCCGGCCCCCGTTTCCTCAAGCCCCAGCTGCGCACGACCCCCTTCGCCGAGCACCACGCGACGTCGCTGCGCCGGCAGCTGGTGCTGAACGACGTCGACGCGCTGATGCGCGAGATCAACCTCGACAAGACGAACGGCATGTACGGCAAGACGGTCATCCACCCCTCGCACATCTCCGTGGTCAACAGCCTGCTCGCCGTCCACGTCGACGAGTACGACGACGCCGTCTCCATCGCCCGCCTGCGCGGCCGCGGTGGCGTCGCCGCCTCGCGCCACGGCCGGATGAACGAGGTGGGCCCCCACGCCCGCTGGGCCGACCAGCTGCTGGCCCGCGCAGCCGTCTACGGCGTGCTCGCCGACGACGCATCCCTCCTCGACCTGCTCGCCATCGGCCAGCGGGTCGCCGCCGACGAGTTCAACCTCGGTGACGCCCCCGTGCGGGTGGTCTCGTGATCCTGCCCGGGCCGGCCGTGACGGAGCCGGCGGACGTGCGTGCCCTGCTCGGCCTGGGGATCCGGACCGGGGGCGCGGTCGGCTTCGACGAGCTGGCCGGCCTCGCCCTGCGCGACAACCCGCGCCGGGCGCACCTGATCGTCTCGAGGGTGCTCGGCAAGCACATCCCGGTGCACCCCGCGCTCGTCCTCGACGCCGGCCACCGCCTCGCCGAGGTCGTCGCCGCCGAGCTCGGCGGGCTCGACGACGGGTGGGTCGCCGGAGCCCTCGCCGTCGGCTACTGCGAGACCGCCACCGGTCTCGGCCACGCGGTCGCGCAACGCCTGGGCACGGCGTACCTCCACTCCACCCGCGCCCCGGTCGCCGACCTGCCGATCGCGGTGAGCTTCGAGGAGGAGCACTCCCACGCCGTCGCGCACCACCTGCAGCCGGGGCCGGACGTCAGCCTCGCCGGCGACGGACCGCTGGTCCTCGTCGACGACGAGCTGACCACCGGCCGCACCGCCCTCAACACGATCGAGGCGCTGCACGCGCACCACCCGCGCCCGACCTACGTTGTCGCGGCGCTCATCGACGCCCGCACGCCCGCGCAGCAGGACGCCTTCGCCAAGCGTGCCGCCGAGATCGGCGTCGACGTCCGGGTGGCCTCGCTCGCCGCGATTGCCGTCGACGTCCCTGACGACGTCCTCGACCGCGCCGTCCGTGCCCGGCAGCAGCTGGCCGGCCCGGCGCCGCTGCCGACGCGCCCGCCCGCCACCGTCCGCGTGTACGACGACCGGTGGCCCGCGCACCAGCCGACGGGCGCCCGCAACGGGCTGACCGCGCAGGGGACCGCACGCCTCGACGAGGCCGCCGCGGAGACCGCCCGGTGGCTGGGCTGGGAGCTGGCCGGCCGGGTGCTGGTCGTCGGCACCGAGGAGCTGATGTTCCTGCCGACCCTGATCGGCGCCCACCTCGCCGAGCAGCACCCCGACCTCGACGTGGTCACCCAGTCGACCACCCGCTCCCCGGTGCACGCTGCCGACCAGCCCGGCTACGCGGTGCGGCGCACCCTGGAGTTCCCCGCGCCGACCGAGCCCGGCCGGCCCGCCCGCCTCCACAACGTCGTGGACCCCACGGCGACGCCTGCCGACGGCACGGCCTGGTCCCAGCTGCACCACGACCACGTCGTCGTGGTCGTCGACGCGTCTGCCGACGACAGTGCACCGCTCGCCGAGGCGCTGCGCCCGTTCGCCGACGTCGTGCACGTCGTCACCGTCACCGGAGGCTCCCGATGACCACCACCGGCACCGCCCCCGCCGCGCCGGCGCGCTTCGGCTCCTACCCGCCCGAGGACGTCACCTGGTTGCTGAGCGACCTCTCCGACGTCGCGCTCGAGCGCAGCACCGAGGAGCGCGAGCGGGCCATCCAGGGCGGCACCCACTACTCCGAGATGCTCCCGGTCGAGTTCCAGCCGGACGCGGCCTACCTCGAGCTCTTCCACGAGGCGCTCGAGACGAGCGCCGAGCGGGTCGCCACCGCCGCCGGCGTGGTCGGCGAGCTGCTCTGGCAGCGGCACGCCGCCCGCGGCCACCAGCCGGTGCTGGTGTCGTTGGCCCGCGCCGGCACACCGATCGGTGTCCTGCTGCGCCGCTGGTTCGCCGAGGCCCACGGTGCCGACGTGGCGCACTACACGATCTCGATCATCCGCGGCCGCGGCATCGACGAGGTCGCGCTCGCCCACGTCCTCGACCGGCACCCCGCCGGAGCGGTCGCCTTCGTCGACGGCTGGACCGGCAAGGGCGCGATCCAGCGCGAGCTCGACGAGGCCGTCGGCGGCTGGGTCGCGGCCCACCCCGAGCACGCGGACCTCGACCCCGAGCTCGCAGTGCTGGCCGACCCGGGAGGCTGCACCTCGGTCCACGGCACCCGCGACGACTTCCTCATCCCGTCGGCCTGCCTGAACTCCACGGTCTCCGGGCTGGTCTCGCGCACCGTCTACCGCGACGACCTCATCGGCGAGGGCATGTTCCACGGCGCGAAGTTCTACGCCGAGTGGGCGGACGAGGACGTGTCCAACCTCTTCGTCGACACCGTCGCCGCACGCTTCGGCGACGTCCGGGACGCGGTCGCGGCGGGCCTCGCGACCGACCCGGCGACCCGCGCGGTCACCTGGGCCGGCCTGCGCTCGGTCGAGCAGGTCGCCCGCGCGTACGGCATCACCGACGTCAACCTGGCCAAGCCGGGCGTGGGGGAGACCACGCGGGTGCTGCTGCGCCGCGTGCCGTGGCAGGTGCTCGTGCGCCCGGACCGGCTGGCGGACCTGCGCCACGTGCTGGCGCTCGCCGAGGCCCGCGACGTCCCGGTCGTGCCGACCCCCGACCTGCCGTACTCCTGCATCGGCCTGATCCGGCAGGTGACCTGACGTGGCCGGCTCCTTCCTCGTCGCGCTCGACCTCGACCGCACCCTGATCTACTCCGCCGCCTCTGCCGGGCCGGACGCACCGGCCGACGCCCGCGTCGTCGAGGTGTACGGCGGCGCGCCACTCTCGCGGATGACGCAGCGCGCCTGGGCGCTGCTCGGCGAGCTGGCCGCCCGCGCCGAGGTGGTCCCCGTGACCACCCGGAGCCCCGCCCAGCTCCAGCGGGTCGGGCTGCCCTCCGCCGCCCGGCACGCGATCTGCGCCAATGGCGGGGTGCTGCTCGTCGACGGCGTCGCCGACCCGGGGTGGCTCGAGGAGTCGCGGACCCTCGCGGCCGCCTCCGCGCCGCTCGCCGACGCACGGGCCGCGCTGGACGCGGTCGCGCACGAGCCGTGGGTCAAGCTGGTCCGCGACGTCGAGGACCTGTTCTGCTACCTCGTCGCCCACGACCGTGACGCGATCCCCGAGGCCTGGGTCGCCGGGCTCGAGGACTTCGCCGCCGGCGCGGGCTGGACCGTCTCGGTGCAGGGCCGCAAGGTCTACGTCGTGCCGCAGGGCATCGGCAAGGGCAGCGGGGTCGAGCGGTTGCGGCGCCGGCTCCCGGACGGGGCGGCGACGACCGTGCTGGCCAGCGGCGACAGCCTGCTCGACGCGGAGATGCTGCTGGTCGCCGACCACGCGCTGCGACCGGCACACGGCGAGCTGCACGACGCCGGCTGGACGGCCCCGGGTGTCGGGGTGACCAGGTCGTCGGGCATCCTCGCGGCCGAGGAGGTCCTCGCCTGGGCGCTCGAGCGCGTCGGGGCGGTCAGTGCCCCCGTGCCGTCCTGATCATCGCGTCCAGCCCGGCCTCGATCGAGTCGGCTTCGGCGACGATCGCGCCCCAGTTCGGGCGCGTGGCCGAGACCTGGTCGACGAGCCCCTCGGTGCGCCGGGCCAGCGCGTCCAGCGTCGGCCCGTAGCGGGTCGGGTCGCCGGGCAGCCCGTCGAGGAACCGGCGGGCGTCGACGAGCCGACGCCGCAGCCGCTCCAGCAGCGCGCCCGGGTCGTCGGCCAGCGAGTCGAGCCGCTGCAGCCGGTCGGTGGCGTTGCGCAGGTCCTGGTTGGCGTCGTTGATCGCGGTGCGCACGCTGGTGAGCAGGTCGGTCGCGGCCGGCACGTCGAGCGGCGCCTGCGCGACCAGCCGGTCCAGCTCGACCAGCCCGTCCTCGATCACCTTCAGCGCCGCCTCGACCCGCTGGGGTGCGCCGTCGACGTCGCGCCAGGCGTCGAAGGTGTAGCGCCGGCGCAGGTTGCTCATCACCTCGGGCAGCCGGGCGTGCTGGGTGCGGATGGCGTCGCGCCGGGTGCGCACGGAGAGCAGCCCGGTGCGCACCCGCTCGGCCCGGTCGGGCAGGTCCCGCGCGAGCCGGAGCGCGGACTCGGCCGCCTCGACGGCGTCGGCCGCGGCGGTGTGCGCGTCGACCCAGCGCCGCTCCTCCGACGCCGCCCGCGCCGCGGCGATCCCGGTGCCGGCCCGTGCCAGCGACGAGGTGGCGTCGTCGTCGCGCAACCCGAGCCCCGACGCCTCGGCGAGCACCTGCCGGGCCTCGGTGCGTGCGGCGTCGGCCCGCTCGACCAGGTCCGGCGTCTCGTCGCGCCACGCGGCAGCCGCCTCCAGGCCGGCGGCGTGCACGGCGCGGAAGCGCTCGACGTCGGGGAAGAGGGCGCGAAGCCGGGCGGCCGTGGCCGTGAACCCGTCGGCGAACCGGCGCGCCTCGGCCTCCTCGTGGTCCACCCGCGGGTCGTAGGCCGCGTCGAGCTCGTAGAACTGCAGCGCCACGATGCCGGTCTCGACCGACAGCCGGTCCCAGTCCTGCGAGAGCGGGGTGGTGAAGCCGACCCGGTCGGCCCCGGCGCGCGCGGCCGCGGCGGCCGCGTCGATCTCGCTCAGCTCGGTGAGGTCGACCTCGAGGGACTCGAGGTGCGTCATCGCCCGGGCGGCGTCGGCCTGGGCGGCGCGGGCGTCCTGCTGGGCGAGGTCACGGGAACGGCGCCACCAGCGGACGCCGCTGCCGCCAGCATCGCTCGTGGCCATCCTCGTCCGTCCCGTCCCGTCAGTTCGGCTGATCGCCCCCCAACGTTATCGACCGTGCGGTCAGCCGACGGCAGCGATGCCCCACGTCGCCGAGAAGGTGGCGCCGGGCTCGAGCACGACGAGGTCGTCACCGGAGTTGAAGGCGTCCGGCGGGGCGGTCATCGGCTCGACCGCGACGCTCCCGCGTGGCACCGCCCGCTCGTCGCTGGTGTAGACCTGCACCCACCGGTGGTGGGCGTCCATCCACACGGCCGTGCCGGTCCCCGTGCCCGGGTCGACCAGGCGCACGGTCGTCGTGCCGTCGCCGTCCCGGACGAGGTCGGTGACGGCGTGGTCGAGGCTGGTGCCCTCGAGCCGTTCGCCGAGGACGCCGGCAAACGACGCCCGCCCGGTCGGGATCAGCCGGTCGTCGACGGTCAGGTAGGTCGCTGCCGGAAGGTCCAGCCGCCAGCGGTCGCACGTGCCCGGCCCCGCGACGAGGTAGGGGTGGCCACCCGAGGCGTACGGCGCCGGGCCGGCCGCGCGGTTCGTGGCGGACTGGGTCACGCTCAGCCCACCCACGCCGAGCTGCCACGTCGTGGTCAGGTCGAGCGTCCACGGGTAGCCGGACTGCGCCGGCAGCCGGTAGGAGAGCTCGACGGTGTCCGACTCGTGCCGCACGAGCGTCCAGGACACCCAGCGGACCAGGCCGTGGGAGGCGTTGCCGCGGCTCGGCTCGGTCAGCGGGAGCTGGTAAGTCCGGCCGTCGAAGGTGTAGCGGCCGTCGCGGACGCGGTTCGGCCAGGGGGCGAGCAGCTGGCCGCTGCCGTTCGTCGGCATCGCGTCCTCGGCGACCGGCTCGACGAGGTCGCGGCCCTCGAAGGTGAGCGCGCGGAGCACCCCGGTCTGGGTGACGACGGCGTCGTAGCCGTACGAGGAGATGGCGTGGTGGTCACCGGTGGGCGTGGTCACGTGCCGAGCCTAGGGTTCCCGGGTGGTGATCAGGAGGTCTGCGCGCGAACGCGTGTCCTCGCGCTCGTGCAGCGCGGCCTCGTCGGCGAGCCAGTCGGCCCAGTGCTGCCGCTGGGCCTCGCCGTCGCGCTCCAGCCAGCGAGCGAGCCGGGTGTCGACGTCCGCCT
The DNA here is from genome assembly GCF_000519005.1 of Nocardioides sp. J54. Taxonomy (GTDB): domain Bacteria; phylum Actinomycetota; class Actinomycetes; order Propionibacteriales; family Nocardioidaceae; genus Nocardioides. The sequence continues at coordinate 221,089 of NZ_JAER01000002.1, forward strand.
CGACCCACACCAGCAGGGTGATCAGGTCGTCGTAGGCCGCAGCCGCCGAGCCGACGCCCTCGAGGACCAGCAGCGGCACGGGGTGCACGACCCCCGTGGCACCCCACCGATCGGCGTGCCAGTCCCAGCGGCGCCAGGTGCCCGGCCGGCCCTCGGCCAGCGGGCGCAGCAGCGCCTCCAGCGTCCCGCCGAGGCCGGGCAGGCCGCGCCAGCCCTCGAGCATCTCGTCGGTGCCCAGCACCACGGCGTCGGGGGCGAGCTCGGCGAGGGCGCGGGCCAGGGTCGTCTTGCCCGCGCCGGCCAGGCCGTCGATGCACACCAGTCGCCCCTCGCCCAGCGTCGGGGGAGCGGCGAGCGTCCGGGTCAGGACGGTGGCGGCCTCAGAACGCGAGTCCGTGGCCACGGTAGGTCGGGACCTCCTCGACGAACCGGTCGCCGTCGGCCAGCAGCACGGTGGTGCCGTGCTCGAACGGCTCACCGGACTTGGCGTGCCGGAACCATACGAGGTCGCCGATCTCGAGGGTCGCGGCGTTGGTGCCGAGCAGCGGCGTCTGCACCTCGCCCGCCCCCTCGAGGCCGGTGAGCCGCAGGCCGGCCGGCGCCCACGGCGTGGGAGCGCGGTCCGCGCCCGTCGGACCCGACGCGACCAGCCCGCCGCCGTGCACCGTCGCCACGTCCGCTGCGGGCCGGCGGGTCACCGGCAGGCCGAAGAAGGCGGCCGGGCGCGGGGAGAACGAGCGGTAGTGGTCGAACAGGGTCGGCCCGAGCAGGCCGGAGCCGGCAGTCACCTCGGTCACGACCGGGTCGGCCGCCGAGGTCTCCAGGGACCCGGACCCGCCGGCGTTCCACAGCTGCAGGCCGGTGAACCCGCCCTGGCCGACGAGCGCGTCGACCGCCTCCGCGATCGCGGCCCGGCGGTGCTCGAGCTGCTGGACCGACAGCTCCTTGATCTTGCGGACGACGGCCGACCGCGCCCGCTGGTGCGGCACCTGGTCCGGCACGCCGGCGACCTGGCCCTCGTAGGTCATCACGCCGACGAGCTGGAAGCCCGGGCGCTCGACGACGGTGCGCGCCAGCGCGGCGACCGAGCCGACGTCGAAGAGCGGGGAACGCCGCGGCCCCACCTGCTGACCGCCCCAGCGCAGCCCCGCGTCGACGTCGATGGCGACCCGGACCGGCACGGCGGTCGACGCCCGGAGCGCGTCGACCGCGTCGAGGTGTGCGACGTCGTCGACCATGATCGTGATCCGCGACGCGGCCCGGGGCGAGGCGACCAGCGCGCCCAGCGCCGCCCGGTCCACGCTGGGGTAGGCGACGACCACGTCGTCGCTCACGTCGTTCTCGACCAGCCACAGCGCCTCGGCGACGGTGTAGGCGAGCACGCCCGCGAACCCCGGTGTGGCCAGCGCCCGGCTGACCAGCGCCGGCACGCGCAGCGACTTCGAGGCGACCCGGACCGGCTTGCCGCCGGCGCGGCGCACGAGGTCGGCGGCGTTCGCGTCGAAGGCGTCGAGGTCCACGACGAAGGTCGGGGTGGACAGGGGCTCGGGCCAGGCCGCGACGGCCTCGCCCAGCCTCCGCCAGAGGCGGTTGCGGGCGACGAACGAGTGGTGCACGCCGGTCATGGTTCCACGGATGCGAGAATCCGCCGGTGACCGAACCGCCGAAGCCCGAGGGACAGCCGCGCCCGGACGCCAAGCGCCTCCAGGGCTCTGCGTACGTCGACGACGACGGCTCCGCCGACCCCGCCCTCGCCACGGCGCTCGAGGGGTACGACGCCGGCCGGACGTCGTACCCGGAGGTGCTCGGGGCGCTCGCGGGTGCCCGGCTGCTGGTCCCGGTGGTCGCGATGCTCGGCGAGGTCGAGACCGGTCCGGACGGGCTCGCCCGGGACAAGTCCAGCGACATGGCGGCCGTGCTGCTCACCGGTGCGGACGGCCGGCTCGCGCTGCTCGCCTTCACCGACCTGGCCAGCCTCGCCGCGTGGGACCCGCAGGCCCGGCCGGTGCCGGTGGCGGCCCGGCTCGCTGCGGCCACCGCCGTCCAGGAGGGCGCGCACGCCCTGGTCGTCGACGTGGCCGGCCCGCACCGGTTCGTCCTCGCGGGGGAGGACCTGCACCGCCTCGCCGCCGGCTGGCGCCCGGTCCGCCTCGAGGACGGCGAGTGGGGCTGGCTGGGCGCCGCCACCGACGATTCGCCCGGCGGGGAACAACTCGGGTAACATCTGGCGTTGACCGATTCGTCATGCCTCGGCGTGACGAATCCACAAGCGGGGACCAGCACCATCGTCTCCCACCCGCAGCGGCCGCCAGGTCGTCGGGTCCGGTCCATGGAGAGCCCCGCCTGGGCGTCAGTCCGGGGGCGACGGGGCTCGTGACTGGCTTCCGCTTGCACCAGCGGGAGCCTCTTCTCATTTGCAGGGCTGAAGGACTCCCGACCGAACGAGTTTGGAGGACACATCAGCACCGAGCTGCGCATCAACGAGAGGATCCGGGTTCCCGAGGTCCGTCTCGTGGGACCCAACGGCGAGACCGTCGGCATCGTCCCCACCGACCAGGCACTCAAGCTCGCGCAGGAGGCCGACCTGGACCTGGTGGAGATCGCCCCGATGGGGAAGCCCCCTGTCTGCAAGCTCATGGACTACGGGAAGTTCAAGTACGAGAACGCCCAGAAGGCCCGTGAGGCACGACGGAACCAGACCAACGTCGTCATCAAGGAGATGAAGCTCCGGCCCAAGATCGACGCGCACGACTACGAGACCAAGAAGGGTCACGTCGTTCGCTTCCTCAAGGCCGGCGACAAGGTCAAGATCACCATCATGTTCCGCGGCCGCGAGCAGCACCGCCCCGAGCTGGGCTTCCGGTTGCTGCAGAAGCTGGCCGAGGACGTCCAGGAGCTGGGCTTCGTCGAGTCCAACCCGAAGCAGGACGGGCGCAACATGATCATGGTGCTGGGCCCGCACAAGAAGAAGGCCGAGGCCAAGGCGGAGGTCAAGGCCGCCAAGCAGGAGGCGGCCGCGGAGCGAGCTGCCGAGCAGGCCGAGGAGCGCGCGGAGCGGACCGCCACCCAGCCTTCGAACACGAAGAAGGCGAAGCGGGCCAACGACGCGCTCGACCCCGACATCGACCTGTAAGACGAAGCACCCGAGACAGAGCGGACACACAGATGCCCAAGAACAAGACGCACTCCGGCGCCAGCAAGCGGTTCAAGGTGACCGGCAGCGGCAAGATCCTTCGTGAGAAGGCCGGGAAGCGCCACAACCTCGAGAAGAAGGCCTCGAAGGTGACCCGTCGCCTGACCGGCACCGTCGAGGTCGCGAAGAACGACGTCCCGCGCGCGAAGAAGATGCTCGGCCTCTGAGGCCCCGCGTCCGAACCGAGCCAGAACCACAAGGAGCTAAGACATGGCACGCGTCAAGCGCGCAGTGAACGCGGCGAAGAAGCGTCGTACCACCCTCGAGCGGGCCAGCGGTTACCGCGGCCAGCGCTCCCGCCTGTACCGCAAGGCGAAGGAGCAGGTCACCCACTCGCTGGTCTACAGCTACAACGACCGCAAGAAGAACAAGGGCAACTTCCGCCGCCTGTGGATCCAGCGCATCAACGCTGCCGCTCGCGCCGAGGGCATGACCTACAACCGCTTCATCCAGGGCCTGAACCTGGCGGGCGTCGAGGTCGACCGCAAGATCCTCGCCGACCTGGCCGTCAACGAGCCCGCTGCCTTCTCGGCGCTCGTGGCGCAGGCGAAGGCCGCGCTGCCGGAGGACGTCAACGCGCCCCGCGAGTCCGACAAGGCCTCCGCCTGATCGCGACCTGACGTGACCGCGCCCCTGACCGGCGGCAACGCCAGGGTCAAGGAAGCACGGAAATTGCACCGCCGCTCGGTTCGTTCCGAGCGGCGGTGCTTCCTTGCTGACGGACCGAAGGCGATCGAAGGTGCCCTCGCCACCCCCGGCCGCGTCCGCGAGGTCTTCGCCACGCCCGCCGCCGCGCAGCAGCACGCCGCCTTGCTCGGCGGCGTGCCCGTCACGCTCGTCGACGACCGGGCGATGGCCGGGCTCAGCGACAGCGTGAACCCGGCCGGCGTCGTCGCGGTCTGCGACTTCCTCGACGTGCCCCTCGCCGGGGCGCTCGACGGTCGCCTCGTCGCGCTCTGCGCCGACGTGCGCGACCCCGGCAACGCCGGCACCGTCATCCGTACCGCCGACGCCGCCGGCGCGGCAGGCGTGGTGCTCGCCGGCGATGCCGTCGACCTCTACAACCCCAAGACGATCCGCGCCTCCGTCGGCAGCGCCTTCCACCTGCCGGTGGCGCTCGAGCGCGACCCCGCTGCCGCCGTGCGTGCGGCCAGGGAGGCCGGCCTGACCGTCCTCGCCGCCGACGGTGGGGGAGAGGTCGACCTGTTCTCCGCCGACGAGCTCCTGGCCCGGCCCACGGCGTGGCTGTTCGGCAACGAGGCGTGGGGCCTGCCGGACGAGCTCGCCGCCCTCGCCGACCACCGGGTGAGCATCCCGATCGCGGGCCGCGCCGAGTCGCTGAACCTCGCGACCGCCGCGGCGGTCTGTCTCTATGCCAGCGCCCGCGCCATGATGGCGGGGTGACCGAGCCCCTCGACCTGCTGCCCGACGGCGTCGTCGTCGCCGACGCCGACGGTTGCGTGACCGCGATCAACGCGGTCGCCGCCGGGATGCTGGACGTCGCGCCGCCCGACGCCGTCGGACGCAAGCTCGATGACGTGCTGGCACTCACCGACCACGAGGCACGGGCGTGGACCGACGCGAACACGCCGTACGACGGGCTGCCGACGGTCAAGGCGGTGCCGGAGCAGGCGTGGCTGCTCCCCGACGGCACCGAGGTCCTGGTCACCGCCCGGCTGCACCGGGACCGGCCCATCGGTCCGGTGACCGCGGTGGCGGTCTCGCTGCGCTCGGGCCGGGGTCGGGCCCGTCTCGACCGCGAGCGCTCCGACCTCGTCGCCACCCTCGCCCACGAGCTCCGTTCGCCGCTCACCGGGGTCAAGGGCTTCGTCAACGCACTGCTGAACCGGTGGGACAAGCTCAACGACGAGCAGAAGAAGCTGATGCTCACCACCGCCAGCGCGGACGCGGAGCGGCTCAGCCGGCTGATCGCCGAGCTGCTCGACGTCGCGCGGATCGACACCGGTCGGTTGCAGCTGCACCGCAGGCCCACCGACCTGGTGCTCAAGGCGACCCGGGTCCACGACTCCATCACCCACGCCACGTCCACCCCGCTCGAGCTGCACGTCGACGACGACGTGCCGTCGGTCGACGCCGACCCCGACAAGGTGATGCAGGTGCTCACCAACGTCGTCGAGAACGCCGTGCGCCACGGCGACGGCACGGTGCGCATCCACGTCGGGCCGTGGGCGGAGGATCCCTCCTTCGCCGCCGTCACCGTCACCGACGAGGGCGACGGCATCCCCGTCGAGCTGCGCAAGCGGGTCTTCACGAAGTTCTGGACCGCCGGCAAGCGCGGCGGCTCGGGGCTGGGCCTCTACATCGTCAACGGGCTGGTGAAGGCCCACGGCGGCGTGGTCACCGTCGACGACCGGCCCGGCGGAGGTGCCCGGGTCGTGACCGCGTGGCCGGTCGTCGCGGAGGTGGCCCGATGAGTTCGTCGGCCGTGGCGCGGCTCACGGCGGTCGCCGACGAGATCGGCTCCTGAGGGTCTTCCGCGGTCCGCGGGTGAATACCGGTTCGTCGCCGGCGCCCGCTGGTTCCTAGACTTGCCGCACGATGTCTGGCCCGAACACTGACTACGACCCCGTGGAGGTCGCCGCCGTGAGCCCTGCCGAGGTGGAGGCCGCGCGCGACGCCGCACTGGCCGCGATCGCCGCTGCCGCCGACCTGGAGCAGCTCAAGGCGGTGCGCAGCGAGCACGCCGGCGACCGCTCCCCGCTGGCCCTGGCCAACCGGGAGATCGGTGCGCTGCCGCCCCAGGCCCGCAAGGAGGCCGGCCAGCGCGTCGGCCAGGCCCGCGGCGCCGTCAACAAGGCGCTCGCGGCCCGGCAGGTCGAGCTGGAGGCCGAGAACGAGGCCCGCATCCTCGTCGAGGAGGCCGTCGACGTCACCTTGCCGACCGACCGCGACCCGGTCGGTGCCCGGCACCCCCTGACCACCGGGTCGGAGCTGATCGCCGACATCTTCGTCGCGATGGGCTGGGAGGTCGCCGAGGGCCCGGTCATCGAGGCCGAGTGGCTCAACTTCGACGCGCTCAACCTCGGCCCGGACCACCCGGCCCGCACCATGCAGGACACGTTCTGGACCGAGCCGGCCGACAACCACGTCGTGCTGCGCACGCACACCAGCCCGGTCCAGGCGCGCACCATGCTCACCCGCACGCCGCCGATCTACGTCGTGTGCCCGGGACGCGTCTTCCGCACCGACGAGTACGACGCCACCCACTCGCCGATGTTCCACCAGGTCGAGGGCCTGGCCATCGACGAGGGCATCTCGATGGCTCACCTCAAGGGCACGCTCGACCACTTCGCCACCCAGATGTTCGGCGAGGGCATCACGACGCGCTTCCGTCCGTCGTACTTCCCGTTCACCGAGCCGTCGGCCGAGGTCGACCTGGTCTGCTTCGTGTGCCGCGGCAGCCAGGTCAACGACGAGGGCGAGACCTGCCGCACCTGCCGGGGCGAGGGCTGGATCGAGTGGGGCGGCTGCGGCATCGTCAACCCGCGCGTGCTCCAGGCCTGCGGCGTCGACTCGAGCCGCTACTCCGGCTTCGCGTTCGGCATGGGCATCGACCGGACCCTCATGTTCCGGCACGGCCTCGAGGACCTGCGCACCCTCTTCGAGGGCGACGTGCGCTTCACCACGGCATTCGGAAGCGAGCTGTAGACCATGAAGGCCCCTGTCTCCTGGATCCGGGAGCTCGTCGACCTGCCCGCCGACGTCACCACCGAGGTCCTCACCGACCGGCTCACCGCGCTCGGGCTCAAGCTCGAGGCCATCCACTCCGCCGACATCACGGGCCCGCTCGTCATCGGCCGCGTCCTCACCCAGGACAAGGAGCCGCAGAAGAACGGCAAGGTCATCAACTGGTGCACCGTCGACGTCGGTGACGCCAACGGCACGGGCGAGCCGCAGGGCATCGTCTGCGGCGCGCACAACTTCGGCCCCGGCGACCTCGTCGTGGTCGTGCTGCCGGGTGGCGTGCTGCCCGGGGGCTTCGAGATCTCCGCGCGCAAGACCTACGGCCACCTCTCGGCCGGCATGATCTGCTCGGCCCGCGAGCTCGGGCTCGGCGACGACCACGACGGCATCATCGTGCTGCCGCCCGACGCCGGTGAGCCCGGCGACGACGTCTTCGAGCTGCTCGGCCTCGACGACGAGGTCATCGAGTTCGAGATCAACCCCGACCGCGCCTACGCGCTCTCCCTGCGCGGCGTCGCCCGCGAGGCCGCGCTGGGCTTCGGGGCGCCCTTCACCGACCCGGCCGAGCGCTCGCTCCCCGAGGTGGACGGCCGGGCGTGGCAGGTCGAGGTCGAGGACCCGGCCGGCTGCCCCGTGTTCGCCGCCCGCCTCGTCAGCGGCTTCGACCCGACCCGCCCGACGCCGGACTTCATGAAGCGCCGCGTCGAGCAGGCCGGCATGCGCTCGATCTCGCTCGCCGTCGACATCACCAACTACGTGATGCTCGAGCTCGGCCAGCCGATCCACGGGTACGACGCCGACAAGGTCGCCGGCGCGCTGCGGGTCCGCCGCGCCCGGGAGGGCGAGAAGCTCACCACGCTCGACGACGCCGTGCGCGACCTGTCGACCGAGGACCTCGTGATCGCCGACGACTCCGGCCCGATCGGCCTGGCCGGCGTCATGGGCGGGGCCACCACCGAGATGTCGGACACGACCACCCGCGTGCTGGTCGAGGCGGCGCACTGGGACGCCGTGTCGATGTTCCGCACCGGCAAGCGCCACAAGCTCACCTCCGAGGCGGGCAAGCGCAACGAGCGCGGCGTCGACCCGCTGCTGCCCGGCGCCGCGGCCGACCGCGTGGTCGAGCTGATGGTCGAGCACGGCGGTGCCACCGCCGAGCCCGGGTTCACCCTGGTCGGCACCGCCCCCGAGCGTCCGACCATCTCCTTCGAGCCGGACCTGCCGGCACGGCTGAGCGGCATCGACATCTCCGCGGTGACCACCGTCGAGAGCCTGCGCGCCATCGGCGCCGCGGTCACCGAGTCGGGCGACGGCTCGCTCGAGGTCGTCCCGCCGACCTGGCGCCCGGACGTCAACGACCCCTACGACCTGGTCGAGGAGGTCGTCCGGATCGTCGGCTACGACCAGGTCCCGAGCGTCCTCCCGCGCCGCGCCACCGGCCGCGGCCTGACCCGGGCGCAGCGGCTGCGCCGCCGCATCGGCCGCACCCTCGCCGGCGCCGGTTGCGTCGAGGTGGTCAGCTTCCCGTTCGTCGGTGAGGCCACCTTCGACCGGCTCGGGCTGCCGGCCGACGACCCGCTGCGCTCCACGGTCGGCCTGGCCAACCCGCTGTCGAGCGAGGAGCCGTCGTACACGACGACGCTGCTGCCCGGCCTGCTCGAGGCGGCCGGTCGCAACGTCAGCCGCGGCGCCCCCGGGGTCTCCCTCTTCGAGACCGGCACGGTCGCGTTCCCCTCCGAGAACGGTCCGGCCCCGATCTACGGCGTGCACACGCGTCCCTCCGACGCCGAGCTGGAGAAGCTGCTCGAGGCGCTGCCCGTGCAGCCGCTGCACCTCGCCGTCGTCCTCGCCGGCGAGCGCTCGCGTGCCGGCTGGTGGGGCGAGGGCGCCGACGCCGGCTGGACCGATGCGCTCGCCGTGGTCCGCCGCCTCGCCGACGAGCTCGGCGTCCGGATCCAGGTCGCCAACGCCGCCCGGATGCCGTGGCACCCGGGCCGATGCGCGGTCGTCTCGATCGACGAGGTCGTCATCGGCCACGCCGGCGAGCTGCACCCGAGCGTGTGCAAGGCCTTCGGGCTGCCCGCCCGCAGCGCCGCCGTCGAGGTCGACCTCGATGCGCTCATGGCCGCCGCGGTCGACGTCACGCCCGGGCCGGTCTTCTCCACGATGCCGGTCGCCAAGGAGGACGTCGCGCTGGTCGTCGACGCGTCGGTGACCGTCGCCGAGGTCGAGGCTGCGCTGCGCGAGGGCGCGGGGGAGCTGCTCGAGTCGGTGCGCCTCTTCGACGTCTACACCGGTGAGCAGATCGGCGAGGGCCGCAAGTCGCTGGCGTTCGCGCTGCGCTTCCGGGCGCCCGACCGGACGCTCACGGACGCGGAGATCAGCGCGGCGCGCGACGCCGCCGTGGCCGCCGCGGTGGAGCGGGTCGGCGCGGTCCAGCGGACCTGACCGGCGGGTCGGTTGCACAAGAACATGCAGCATCCTGTATGTTCATGCACATGAGCAAGGTTCGGGTCGCGGTCGCCGGTGCCAGCGGGTACGCCGGCGGCGAGGTGCTGCGGCTGCTGCTGGGTCACCCGGGTGTCGAGATCGGTGCGCTGACCGCTGCGAGCAATGCGGGGGAGCGCCTCGGCGCGCTCCAGCCGTACCTGCTCCCGCTGGCCGACCGGGTCCTCGAGCCCACCACGGCCGACGTGCTCGCCGGCCACGACGTGGTCTTCCTCGGCCTGCCGCACGGCCAGTCCGGCGCGCTCGCCGCCGAGCTGTCGGCGCGCGACGCAGGCGTCGTGGTCATCGACTGCGGCGCCGACTACCGGCTCGACGACGCCGCGGCCTGGGAGCAGTTCTACGGCAGCCCGCACGCCGGCACCTGGCCCTACGGCCTGCCCGAGCTCCCCGGCAACCGGGACGCCCTGCGCGGCGCGAAGCGGGTCGCCGTCCCCGGCTGCTACCCGACCGTCTCCTCGCTGACCCTGGCTCCCGCGGTCGCCTCCGGCCTGGTCGTGACCGACGTCGTCGTCGTGGCGGCCTCCGGCACCAGCGGCGCCGGCAAGGCGGCGAAGCCCCACCTGCTCGGCAGCGAGGTCATGGGCAACGCCAGCGCCTACGGCGTCGGGGGAGTCCACCGGCACACGCCCGAGATCACCCAGAACCTCGGCCGGCTCACCGACGGTGGCCCGGCCTCGGTGAAGGTCAGCTTCACGCCGCTGCTGGTGCCGATGCCGCGCGGCATCCTCGCCACCTGCTCGGCTCCGCTGGCCCGCCCGGTCACGGCCGAGGAGGCCTACGAGACCTACGCGGCGGCGTACGCCGACGAGCCCTTCGTGCACGTGCTGCCCGCCGGCCAGTGGCCGCAGACCCAGTCCGTGCTCGGCTCGAACGCGGTCCACCTCCAGGTCACGGTCGACGAGGCCGCCGGCCGGCTGGTCGCCGTCGGCGCCGTCGACAACCTCGCCAAGGGCACTGCCGGCGCCGCCGTGCAGTGCATGAACCTCGCCCTCGGTCTCGACGAGACCACTGGCCTGAGCACCGTGGGACTGGCACCGTGAGCGACGTGACCAACGACAGCGCCGAGACGCCCGAGACCTTCGAGATCGCCCGCTACCCCGAGACCCTCGCCGTCGTCCGGCTCGCGCCGGGTGCCGCGGTGCCGGCCTGGGCCGAGTCGTCCTCGATCTTCTCGATCACCGCGACCGCCACCGAGACGTCCCTGGTGTGCGCCGGGCGCAACGTGCCGAAGAAGGCGCGGCACGAGAAGCCGCTGACCGCGTTCACCGTCACCGGGACCCTCGACCTGAAGACCCCGGGCATCCTCGCCGGCCTGCTGGCGCCGCTCGCCGAGGACGCGATCCCGGTCTTCGTGATCTCCACCTTCGACACCGACTGGGTCCTCGTGCCCACCGGCCAGGCCGACCGGGCCGAGGAGGCGTGGCGACGATCGGGGCACACCGTCGCCCCCGCCGTCCCCGTCTGAGACCCGAGCCCCGCGCGCCCCCAAACCGCCGCGGGCTCACCCACGAGAAAGTCGAACCATGAGCGTCACCCATCCCGCCGGCTTCGTCGCCGCCGGCGCCGCCATCGGCCTCAAGGCCAGTGGCGGCAAGGACTTCGCCCTCGTCGTCAACCAGGGCCCCACCTTCGACTCCGCCTCGGTCTTCACCAGCAACCGCTGCAAGGCCAACCCGGTGCTGTGGAGCGAGCAGGTCGTCAAGGACGGCGTCGTGCGCGCCGTCGTCCTCAACTCCGGCGGCGCCAACTGCTACACCGGCCCGGAGGGCTTCCTCACCACCCACCAGGTCGCCGAGGAGGTCGGCAAGGTCCTCGGCATCGGTGCTGGCGACGTCGTCGTCTGCTCCACCGGCCTGATCGGCCTCACCAACGACCGGCAGACCCTGCTCGACGGCGTGCACACGCTGCACGCACAGCTCTCGCCCCAGGGCGGCCAGGCTGCCGCCGAGGCGATCATGACCACCGACACCGTCAGCAAGCAGGTCGTCGTCGAGGCACCGGACGGCTCCGGCTGGTCGATCGGCGGGATGGCCAAGGGGGCCGGCATGCTCGCCCCTGCGCTGGCGACCATGCTGGTGGTCATCACCACCGACGCCGTCGTACCGGCCGCCGAGCTGGACACGGCCCTGCGCGCCGCGACCCGGGTCAGCTTCGACCGGCTGGACTCCGACGGCTGCCAGTCCACCAACGACACCGTCACCCTCATGGCGAGCGGGGCCTCCGGCGTCACGCCGACGGCCGAGCAGTTCACCGCCGCGCTCACCGAGGTCTGCACCTCGCTGGCCAAGCAGCTGCTCGCCGACGCCGAGGGTGCCGACCACGAGATCTCGATCACCACGGTCAACGCCGCGAGCGAGGACGAGGCGGTCGAGGTGGGCCGCAGCGTCGCCCGGAGCAACCTCTTCAAGGCCGCCGTCTTCGGCAAGGACCCCAACTGGGGCCGCGTCCTGGCCTCCATCGGCACCACGCAGGCGGCGTTCGACCCGGCCGACCTCGACGTCGCGATGAACGGCGTGTGGGTGTGCCGCAACAGCACACCGGCCGAGGACCCCTCGCTCGTCGACCTCTCCGGCCGGCAGGTCACGGTGACCATCGACCTCAAGGCCGGCGACGCCGAGGCGACGGTGTGGACCAACGACCTCACCCACGCCTACGTCCACGAGAACAGCGCCTACTCGTCATGACCGAGGAGAAGATGAACCAGCCCGGCAAGCCCGACCCCTACAAGGCCGCGACGCTCGCCGGAGCCCTGCCCTGGCTGAAGGCCTACCACGGCAAGATCGTCGTGGTGAAGTACGGCGGCAACGCGATGACCGACGACCGGCTCAAGCGCGCCTTCGCCGAGGACATCGCCTTCCTCCGCTTCGCCGGGTTCCGCCCGGTCGTCGTCCACGGCGGTGGACCGCAGATCTCGCAGATGCTCGACCGGCTCGGCATCGAGTCCGAGTTCCGCGGCGGCCTGCGGGTCACCACCCCCGAGGCGATGGACGTGGTCCGGATGGTGCTCGTCGGCCAGGTGCAGCGCGAGCTCGTCGGCCTCATCAACGAGCACGGCCCGCTGGCCGTCGGCCTCTCCGGCGAGGACGCGCGGCTGTTCACCGCCGAGCCGACCGGCACGGTCGTGGACGGCGAGGAGGTCGACCTCGGCCTCGTCGGCGAGGTCGCCCAGGTCCGGCCCGAGTCGGTCCTCGACCTGATCGAGGCAGGCCGGGTGCCGGTCGTCTCCAGCGTGGCGCCCGACGTCGACGGCGTCGTGCACAACGTCAACGCCGACTCCGCCGCGGCGGCCCTCGCGGTCGCGCTCGGCGCGGAGAAGCTGCTCGTGCTCACTGACGTCGAGGGCCTCTACCTCGACTGGCCGGACCCCGAGGAGGTCATCGGCGAGATCAGCCCCGAGGCGCTCGAGGAGATCCTCCCGACCCTCGCCAGCGGCATGATCCCGAAGATGAGCGCCTGCCTGCAGGCCGTGCGCGGTGGCGTCGCCCGTGCCACCGTCGTCGACGGCCGCCAGGAGCACGCCGTGCTGCTGGAGCTCTTCACCGACGAGGGCGTCGGCACGCAGGTGCTGCCCGGCGTGACCACCAAGACGCGCAAGGCCCGGGAGGACGTCAAGTGACCACCACGACAGACTGGACCGAGCGGTACGCCGGTGCCCTGATGAACACCTTCGGCCCGCCGAAGCTCGTGCTGGCCCGCGGCGAGGGCGCCCACGTGTGGGACGTCGACGGCCGCGAGTACGTCGACCTGCTCGGCGGCATCGCCGTCAACGCGCTCGGCCACGCCCACCCGCGGCTGGTCGAGGCGGTGACCACGCAGCTGCAGACGCTCGGCCACATCTCGAACTTCTTCGCCAGCGCTCCGCAGGTCGCCCTGGCCGAGCGGCTGGTCACCCTGCTCGGCACCGACGGCCGGGTCTTCTTCACCAACTCCGGCACCGAGGCCAACGAGGCCGCCCTCAAGCTCACCCGCCGCACCGGCCGGACGAAGGTCGTCGCGACCACCGGCTCCTTCCACGGCCGGACCATGGGGGCGCTCGCGCTCACCTCCAAGCAGGCCTACCGCGAGCCCTTCGAGCCGCTGCCCGGTGACGTCACCTTCGTCGAGTACGGCGACGTGGCCGCCCTCGAGGCCGCCGTCGACGACGCGACTGCCGCCGTCATCGTCGAGCCGGTCCAGGGCGAGGCGGGCGTCATCGTGCCGCCGCGCGACTACCTGCCCTCCGCCCAGCGCATCGCCCACGAGCACGGCGCACTGCTGTGGCTCGACGAGGTGCAGACCGGCATCGGCCGCACCGGGGCCTGGTTCGCCCACCAGCACCCCGACCTGGTCTCCGGCACGGTCGTGCCGGACGTGGTGACCCTCGCCAAGGGCCTCGCCGGCGGCATCCCGATCGGTGCCTGCATCGCCACGGGCGGTTCGGGCAAGCTCTTCGACCCCGGCAACCACGGCACGACCTTCGGTGGCAACCCGGTCGCGTCCGCGGCCGCCCTCGCCGTGCTCGACGTCGTGGGCGAGGAGGGCTTCCTGGGTCGGGTGACCGAGGCCGGCGTGCGGTTGAAGGCCGCCGCCGCGGCCGACCCGCGGGTCGTGGAGACGCGGGGGGCCGGTCTCCTCGTCGGGCTCACCCTCGCTCAGCCGAAGGCCGCCGAGGTGGTGACCGCCGCGCAGGACGCGGGCTTCATCATCAACGCCGCGACTCCTGAGCGGATCCGCTTCGCCCCGCCGCTGGTGCTCACCGACGCGGACATCGACGCCTTCGGTGCCGCCTGGCCCGCCATCCTCGACGCCGCCGGCGTGGCCGTGGACGGGGGTGCGGCATGATCCGCTCCTTCCTGCGCGACGACGACCTCACCCCGGCCGAGCAGGCGGAGGTCCTCGCCCTCGCCGCGAAGCTCAAGGCCCAGCCCTACGACCACAAGCCGCTAGCCGGTCCGCGCACCGTCGCCATGGTCTTCGACAAGCCGACCCTGCGCACCCAGGCATCCTTCGCCGCGGGTATCGCCGAGCTCGGCGGCAACCCGATGCTGGTCGACGGCGCGCTGGCCGGCATCGGCAAGCGTGAGTCGGTGGCCGACGTCGCCCGGGTGCTGGGTCGGCAGGCCTCGCAGGTCGTGTGGCGCACCTACGCCCAGTCCGACCTCGAGGAGATGGCGACGATGTCCGGCGTGCCGGTCATCAACGCGCTCACCGACGAGTTCCACCCGTGCCAGCTGCTCGCCGACCTGCTGACGGTCCAGGAGCACAAGGGCGGCCTCGCCGGCCTCACCGTCGCCTTCCTCGGCGACGCGGCCTGCAACATGGGCAACTCGTGGGCGCTGGCCGGCGTCACCGCGGGGATGCACGTCCGCTTCGGCTGCCCCGAGGGCTACGCCCCGGACGCCGGGGTGCTCGAGCAGGCCTCGGCCCTCGGCGCCGCCACCGGCGGCAGCGTCGCCGTCACCACCGACCCGGCTGCCGCGGTCGAGGGCGTCGACGTCGTCGTGACCGACACCTGGGTGTCGATGGGCAAGGAGGACGAGGCGGCCGCCCGCCGCGAGGTCTTCAGCCCGTACGCCGTCACCGAGGACCTCGTCGCGCAGGCGCGGCCGGACGCCGTCGTCATGCACTGCCTGCCCGCCTACCGCGGCTCCGAGATCGCCGCCGCGGTGATCGACGGACCGCAGAGCGTCGTGTGGGACGAGGCCGAGAACCGACGGCACGCCCAGAAGGCCGTGATGGCCTGGCTCCAGGCCCACGTCGGCCAGCCCGGGAAGACCGGCTGACGTGAGCGAGCACGCCCTGACCCCGCTGACGAAGAACGCCCGCCAGGCGCTCATCGTCGAGCTGCTGGAGAGCAACGAGGTGCGCTCCCAGCCCGAGCTGTCCGACCTGCTCGGGCAGCGTGGCGTGCACGTCACCCAGGCCACCCTGAGCCGCGACCTCGTCGAGCTCGACGCGGTCAAGGTCCGCGCCGCCAGCGGCGCACTCGTCTACGCCGTCCCCGCCGAGGGCGGCGACCGGACCCCGCGCGCCCCGGTGCTGGGGGAGAGCCCCGCGTCCCAGCAGCGCCTCGGCCGGCTCTGCTCGGAGCTGCTCGTCAGCGCCGAGTCGAGCGCCAACCTCGTCGTCCTGCGCACCCCGCCGGGCGCCGCCCAGTTCCTCGCCAGCGCGATCGACAAGGTCGAGATCGCCGACGTCCTCGGGACCATCGCCGGAGACGACACCGTGCTCGTCATCGGCCGTGACCCCGCCGGGGGAGACGCCCTGGCCCACCGATTCACCTCCCTTGCCGAAAGGAACGAAAGTTGAGCAAGGTCCTGACCTCCCTGCCCGTGGGCGAGCGCGTCGGCATCGCCTTCTCCGGCGGCCTCGACACCTCTGTCGCCGTCGCGTGGATGCGCGACAAGGGTGCGATCCCGTGCACCTACACCGCCGACATCGGCCAGCCCGACGAGCCCGACATCGCCGGGGTCCCCGAGCGGGCGAAGCAGTACGGCGCCGAGATCGCCCGCGCCGTCGACATCAAGCCGCAGCTGGTCGAGGAGGGCCTGGCCGCGCTCGCGTGCGGCGCCTTCCACATCCGCTCCGGCGGCAAGGCCTACTTCAACACCACGCCCCTGGGCCGCGCCGTCACCGGCACCATGCTCGTGCGCGCGATGCAGGCCGACGGCGTCAACATCTGGGGCGACGGCTCGACCTACAAGGGCAACGACATCGAGCGGTTCTACCGCTACGGCCTCATGGCGAACCCGGAGCTGCGCATCTACAAGCCCTGGCTCGACGCGGCGTTCGTGGAGGAGCTCGGCGGGCGGCACGAGATGAGCGAGTGGCTCGTCGAGCACGGCCTGCCGTACCGCGACTCCACCGAGAAGGCCTACTCCACCGACGCCAACATCTGGGGCGCGACCCACGAGGCCAAGGTGCTCGAGCACCTCGACGTCTCGCTCGAGGTCGTCGAGCCGATCATGGGCGTGAAGTTCTGGGACCCCTCGGTCGCCATCGAGACCGAGGACGTCGCGATCACCTTCGAGGCCGGCCGCCCGGTCGCGATCAACGGCCAGCGCTACGACGACCCGGTCGCCCTCGTGCTCGAGGCGAACGCCATCGGCGGCCGCCACGGCCTGGGCATGTCCGACCAGATCGAGAACCGCATCATCGAGGCCAAGTCCCGCGGCATCTACGAGGCGCCTGGCATGGCGCTGCTGTTCGCGGCCTACGAGCGGCTGGTCAACGCGATCCACAACGAGGACACCGTCGCGCAGTACCACAACGAGGGCCGCAAGCTCGGCCGCCTGCTCTACGAGGGCCGCTGGCTCGACCCGCAGGCGCTGATGATCCGTGAGTCCATCCAGCGCTGGATCGCCTCGCTGGTCACCGGCACCGTCACTCTGCGGCTGCGCCGTGGCGACGACTACACGATCCTGAAGAGCGAGGGCCCGAGCTTCTCCTACCACCCGGAGAAGCTGTCGATGGAGCGCGTCGAGAACGCGGCCTTCGGCCCGACCGACCGGATCGGCCAGCTGACCATGCGCAACCTCGACATCGCCGACAGCCGCGCCAAGCTCGAGATGTACGCCGGCCAGCCGCTCGACCAGGGCACCGTGCTCGTCGAGAACGGCACGCTCTTCGGTGAGCTGCCGCCCGGTGGCTACGACCAGATCACCGCCAACCCCAACGGCGGCGACGAGAGCGAGGCCATCCTCGAGGACGTGGCGATGGAGATCGGCACCGACTGATGACGACGGGGCTTCCGGGAGAACCCACCCGCCGCACGGTCGCCCGGGTGCTGCCGGTCAGCGCGGAGGACCGGGTCCTCCTGCTGCTCGGCTGCGACCCCGCGGTGCCCGACGTGCAGTACTGGTTCACCGTCGGCGGCGCCGCGGACCCGGGGGAGCCGCTGGCGCACGCCGGGGTCCGTGAGCTGCGCGAGGAGACCGGCATCGAGGTCGACCCGGCGGCGCTGGGCGACCCGTTCGGGACCTTCGAGGTGGAGTTCTCCTGGAACGGTCGCTCGTACGTCAATGAGTCGACCCTCTTCGCCGTCGCGGTGGAGGAGACCCCGATCAGCTTCGCCGGGCTCGACCACCTGGAGTCGCAGTCGATCTTCGACGCACGCTGGTGGACGCCCGAGGAGCTGCACGACGACGGACGCGCGGTCGACCCGCGCCTGATCGACCAGATGCGGGCGGCCATCGCGCACGTCCGGGGAGGACTGTCATGACCGACACCGACAACCAGCCCGACACCACCGGCCAGACGCAGGGCGGCAAGCTCTGGGGCGGGCGCTTCGCCGGCGGTCCCTCGCCGGAGCTCGACGCGCTGTCCCGCTCGACCCACTTCGACTGGCGCCTGGGCCTCTACGACATCGCCGGCTCGCACGCGCACGCCAAGGCCCTCGGTGCGGCCGGCCTGCTCACCACCGAGGAGGAGGCCGAGCTGCACCGCGGCCTCGACGCGCTGGCGCAACGCTTCTCCGACGGCACCCTCCAGCCGGACCCGTCCGACGAGGACGTCCACGGCGCGCTCGAGCGGCTGCTGATCGAGGAGGTGGGCCCCGACGTCGGCGGCAAGCTGCGTGCCGGTCGGTCCCGCAACGACCAGATCGCGACGCTCTTCCGCTGCTACCTGCTCGACCACGAGTCCGTCGTCAGCGGGCTGGTGCTCGACCTCGTCGACGCGCTCGCGACCCAGGCCGAGCAGCACCTCACGTCCGTCGACGGGGGACCGGCGATCATGCCGGGCCGCACGCACCTGCAGCACGCACAGCCGGTGCTGCTCTCGCACCACCTGCTCGCCCACGCGTGGGCGCTGCTGCGCGACGTCGAGCGGTTCGCCGACTGGCGCCGCCGGGTCGCCGGCGACTCGCCGTACGGCTCGGGAGCGCTGGCCGGGCAGAGTCTGGGGCTCGACCCGGAGCTGGTCGCCCGGGAGCTGGGGTTCACCGGTTCCACCGCGAACTCCATCGACGGCACCGCCTCGCGCGACTTCGTCGCCGAGTTCGCGTTTGTCGCCGCACAGACCGGCATCGACGTCAGCCGGATCGCCGAGGAGGTCATCCTCTGGGCGACGAAGGAGTTCGGCTTCGTGACGCTGCACGACTCCTGGTCGACGGGGTCGAGCATCATGCCGCAGAAGAAGAACCCCGACATCTCCGAGCTGGCCCGCGGCAAGGCGGGACGGCTCGTCGGCAACCTGACCGGGTTGCTCACGACCCTCAAGGCCCTCCCGCTCGCCTACAACCGCGACCTGCAGGAGGACAAGGAGCCGGTGTTCGACTCCGTCGACACCCTCGAGGTGCTGCTGCCCGCGTTCACCGGGCAGGTGGCGACCCTGGTGTTCGACACCGACCGGCTCGGCGAGCTCGCCCCGCAGGGCTTCTCGCTCGCCACCGACATCGCGGAGTGGCTGGTGCGCCAGGGGGTCCCGTTCCGGGTGGCCCACGAGCTCGCCGGCACCTGCGTGCGCCGGTGCGAGGAGCTGGGCATCGAGCTCGACGAGCTCAGCGACGAGCAGTTCGCGGCCATCTCCGAGAACCTGACCCCCGAGGTGCGCACCGTCCTGACGGTCGAGGGATCGGTCGCGTCGCGCTCCGGTCGTGGGGGCACCGCTCCCGTCCGGGTGGCCGAGCAGCTCGCTGACCTGCGCAAACGCGTCCAGGAGGCCCGCTCCTCGCGCTGAGGGGGACCCCGATTTGCAACGGGAGGGACATGTGCTGTTAATGTTCTTCTCGTCGCGGGGAACGCGGCGAAAACCTCCGGGCCAAGGGCCCAACAACGGGGGTCTTCGTCATGCCCGGGACGTGGTTCGGACCCCGGTCCGAAGCTCCGGTTCGCCGGAGTTGACGGCCAGGATGCGAACCACTAACGTTTCACAGGTTGCCCCGCGACCGAAGGCCCGGACAGGGTCCGAAGCGCGGATGCGTGTGATGTTTGAGAACTCAACAGTGTGTCATGCATAGATTCGATTGTGACGTTTGTGTATGCATTGGCGGATCGGCTGGCTCTTCGGGGTTGGTTGTTCTGTGGATGTGACTTGTCAATGAATGATTCTGTGACTTTATTGTCAGCAGTTTCTTTGTTGGGATTGATTTTCTTATGGAGAGTTTGATCCTGGCTCAGGACGAACGCTGGCGGCGTGCTTAACACATGCAAGTCGAGCGGAAAGGCTCCTTCGGGGGTACTCGAGCGGCGAACGGGTGAGTAACACGTGAGTAATCTGCCCTGGACTCTGGGATAGCCACCGGAAACGGTGATTAATACCGGATATGACCACTTCATGCATGTGATGGTGGTGGAAAGTTTTTTCGGTCCAGGATGTGCTCGCGGCCTATCAGCTTGTTGGTGAGGTAATGGCTCACCAAGGCTTTGACGGGTAGCCGGCCTGAGAGGGTGACCGGCCACACTGGGACTGAGACACGGCCCAGACTCCTACGGGAGGCAGCAGTGGGGAATATTGGACAATGGGCGGAAGCCTGATCCAGCAACGCCGCGTGAGGGATGACGGCCTTCGGGTTGTAAACCTCTTTCAACCTCGACGAAGCGCAAGTGACGGTAGGGGTAGAAGAAGGACCGGCCAACTACGTGCCAGCAGCCGCGGTAATACGTAGGGTCCGAGCGTTGTCCGGAATTATTGGGCGTAAAGGGCTCGTAGGCGGTTTGTCGCGTCGGGAGTGAAAACAGCCAGCTTAACTGGTTGCTTGCTTCCGATACGGGCAGACTAGAGGTATGCAGGGGAGAATGGAATTCCTGGTGTAGCGGTGAAATGCGCAGATATCAGGAGGAACACCGGTGGCGAAGGCGGTTCTCTGGGCATTACCTGACGCTGAGGAGCGAAAGTGTGGGGAGCGAACAGGATTAGATACCCTGGTAGTCCACACCGTAAACGTTGGGCGCTAGGTGTGGGGTCCTTTCCACGGATTCCGTGCCGTAGCTAACGCATTAAGCGCCCCGCCTGGGGAGTACGGCCGCAAGGCTAAAACTCAAAGGAATTGACGGGGGCCCGCACAAGCGGCGGAGCATGCGGATTAATTCGATGCAACGCGAAGAACCTTACCTGGGTTTGACATACACCGGAAGCCCCCAGAGATGGGGGTCTCTTTGATACTGGTGTACAGGTGGTGCATGGCTGTCGTCAGCTCGTGTCGTGAGATGTTGGGTTAAGTCCCGCAACGAGCGCAACCCTCGTTCCATGTTGCCAGCGGGTAATGCCGGGGACTCATGGGAGACTGCCGGGGTCAACTCGGAGGAAGGTGGGGATGACGTCAAGTCATCATGCCCCTTATGTCCAGGGCTTCACGCATGCTACAATGGCCGGTACAAAGGGCTGCGATCCCGTGAGGGGGAGCGAATCCCAAAAAGCCGGTCTCAGTTCGGATTGGGGTCTGCAACTCGACCCCATGAAGTCGGAGTCGCTAGTAATCGCAGATCAGCAACGCTGCGGTGAATACGTTCCCGGGCCTTGTACACACCGCCCGTCACGTCACGAAAGTCGGCAACACCCGAAGCCGGTGGCCTAACCCTTGTGGGGGGAGCCGTCGAAGGTGGGGCTGGCGATTGGGACGAAGTCGTAACAAGGTAGCCGTACCGGAAGGTGCGGCTGGATCACCTCCTTTCTAAGGAGCACACCCTTACCAGCTGCTGAGTGGTGGTTGGACATCATGGGTGTCTGCTAGTGGAACGCAATCGTATTGCTGGGCGACAATGTTCGTCCTGGACGTGTGACACGCTGTTGGGTGTCTGAGGCATCAGACGCCGCATCCACACAAACAAGCTTTCTGGCCCGTGAGGGTTTGCTTGGGGTGTTGGTGCTGGTTGGCTTCTGGTTGTTTGACTTCTTGATAGTGGACGCGAGCATCCACCCGCGTAGCTCACGGTTGTGAGTGGCGTTGGGTGTGTGTTGTTTCGTTTGAATTGATTGTTTTGTGTGTTCTCTTGAATGGTTTGTTCCACTCGAGTCCACCAAACGACAGGCATGGCCAGGCTTCTTCTTTCGGAGGAGCTTGGGTGGTGTTTGTGTGTGTTGGTGGTTTGTTGTGGGCAAGTTGTTAAGGGCACATGGTGGATGCCTTGGCATCGAGAGCCGATGAAGGACGTGGGAGCCTGCGATATGCCCTGGGGAGTTGGCAACCGAGCGTTGATCCGGGGATGTCCGAATGGGGAAACCCAGCACGAGTCATGTCGTGTTACCTGCACCTGAATGAAATAGGGTGTGTGGAGGGAACGCGGGGAAGTGAAACATCTCAGTACCCGCAGGAAGAGAAAACAAAAGTGATTCCGAGAGTAGTGGCGAGCGAAATCGGATGAGGCTAAACCCAGGTCGTGTGATAGCCGGCAGGCGTTGCGGTCTGGGGGTTGTGGGAGTGTTGTTGCTGTCTCTGCCGGGGTGGCGCACAGTTAGAAACCTCAGACGAGGTCGAAGTCCGTTGGAAAGCGGTGCCGTAGCGGGTGATAGCCCCGTAGACGACAGTGTGAGGCTGTGTTCAGCATTTCCCAAGTAACACGCCACTCCTGGAATGGTGTGTGAATCTGGCGGGACCACCCGTTAAGCCTAAATACTCCTCGATGACCGATAGCGGACCAGTACCGTGAGGGAAAGGTGAAAAGTACCCCTGGCGGGGAGTGAAATAGTACCTGAAACCATGTGCCTACAATCCGTCAAAGCCTGTGACAGGGTGATGGCGTGCCTTTTGAAGAATGAGCCTGCGAGTTAGCGATACGTGGCGAGGTTAACCCGTGTGGGGAAGCCGTAGCGAAAGCGAGTCCGAACAGGGCGTTTGAGTCGCGTGTTCTAGACCCGAAGCGGAGTGATCTATCCATGGGCAGGTTGAAGCGCCGGTAAGACGGCGTGGAGGACCGAACCCACTTCAGTTGAAAATGGAGGGGATGACCTGTGGATAGGGGTGAAAGGCCAATCAAACTCCGTGATAGCTGGTTCTCCCCGAAATGCATTTAGGTGCAGCGTTGCGTGTTTCTTGCCGGAGGTAGAGCACTGGATAGCCGATGGGCCCGACCAGGTTACTGACGTTAGCCAAACTCCGAATGCCGGTAAGTGAGAGCGTGGCAGTGAGACTGCGGGGGATAAGCTTCGTAGTCGAGAGGGAAACAGCCCAGACCATCGGCTAAGGCCCCTAAGAGGCGGCTAAGTGGAAAAGGATGTGGAGTCGCAGTGACAACCAGGAGGTTGGCTTGGAAGCAGCCACCCTTGAAAGAGTGCGTAATAGCTCACTGGTCAAGTGATTCCGCGCCGACAATGTAGCGGGGCTCAAGCCGTCCGCCGAAGCCATGGCAATCGCACATCAACCCCAGCCATCACTTGATGGTGGTTCAGGGGTGCGGTTGGGTAGGGGAGCGTCGTGTCACGGGTGAAGGTCCGGAGTGATCCAGGGCTGGACGTGACACGAGTGAGAATGCAGGCATGAGTAGCGAATGAAGAGTGAGAAACTCTTCCGCCGATTGATCAAGGGTTCCAGGGTCAAGCTAATCTGCCCTGGGTAAGTCGGGACCTAAGGCGAGGCCGACAGGCGTAGTCGATGGACAACGGGTTGATATTCCCGTACCGGCGAAGTGGCGCCCATGCTGAACCCGGTGATGCTAACCACCCGAAGCACCTCGTATCGATCCCTTCGGGGTGAGAGCTTGGTGTGGAGCGTGGGATCCGACCCGGTAGTAGGCAAGCGATGGGGTGACGCAGGAAGGTAGCCCAACCGCCGCGATGGTAGACGGCGGGTAAGCATGTAGGACGTGGACCAGGCAAATCCGGTTCGCAGCCCTTTGGTGGGTGAGTCTGAGATGTGATGCCGACCCCGTAGGGGGGAAGTGGGTGATCCTATGCTGCCGAGAAAAACCTCTAGCGAGCCACGAGCCGCCCGTACCCGAAACCGACTCAGGTGATCAGGTAGAGAATACCGAGGCGATCGAGACAACCATGGTTAAGGAACTCGGCAAAATGCCCCCGTAACTTCGGGAGAAGGGGGGCCCGGAACGTGACCCCACTTGCTGGGTGAGCGGGAAGGGCCGCAGAGACCAGGGGAAAGCGACTGTTTACTAAAAACACAGGTCCGTGCGAAGTTGCAAGACGATGTATACGGACTGACTCCTGCCCGGTGCTGGAAGGTTAAGAGGACGGGTTAGACGCAAGTCGAAGCTCAGAATTTAAGCCCCAGTAAACGGCGGTGGTAACTATAACCATCCTAAGGTAGCGAAATTCCTTGTCGGGTAAGTTCCGACCTGCACGAATGGAGTAACGACTTTCCTACTGTCTCAACCATGGACTCGGCGAAATTGCACTACGAGTAAAGATGCTCGTTACGCGCGGCAGGACGGAAAGACCCCGGGACCTTTACTATAGTTTGGCATTGGTGTTTGGTTCGGCTTGTGTAGGATAGGTGGGAGACTGTGAAACCTCGACGCCAGTTGGGGTGGAGTCATCGTTGAAATACCACTCTGGTCGTACTAGATGTCTAACCTAGGGCCATGATCTGGTTCAGGGACAGTGCCTGATGGGTAGTTTAACTGGGGCGGTTGCCTCCCAAAATGTAACGGAGGCGCTCAAAGGTTCCCTCAGCCTGGTTGGCAATCAGGTTTCGAGTGTAAGTGCACAAGGGAGCTTGACTGTGAGACAGACATGTCGAGCAGGGACGAAAGTCGGAACTAGTGATCCGGCGACTCCGAGTGGAAGGGTCGTCGCTCAACGGATAAAAGGTACCCCGGGGATAACAGGCTGATCTTCCCCAAGAGTCCATATCGACGGGATGGTTTGGCACCTCGATGTCGGCTCGTCGCATCCTGGGGCTGGAGTAGGTCCCAAGGGTTGGGCTGTTCGCCCATTAAAGCGGCACGCGAGCTGGGTTTAGAACGTCGTGAGACAGTTCGGTCCCTATCCGCCGCGCGCGTAGGAAACTTGAGAAAGGCTGTCCCTAGTACGAGAGGACCGGGATGGACGAACCTCTGGTGTGCCAGTTGTACCGCCAGGTGCAGGGCTGGTTGGCTACGTTCGGAAGTGATAACCGCTGAACGCATCTAAGCGGGAAGCACGTTTCAAGATGAGGTTTCCCACCCCTTGTGGGTTAAGGCCCCCAGCAGAACACTGGGTTGATAGGCCGGAGGTGTACAGCAGCAATGCCCAGCCGACCGGTACTAATAGGCCGAAGACTTGCCACAACAAACCCCCAACACACACCAACAACACGTGCCTGACACGTGGATTCCAAACAGGGGCAACACACCGCACGCGTCCACTAACAAGATCCAACCCCCACCAGGGACGGACCACCCACCACCAGCCCGAGCAATCGGAACCTGGGCGGCACCGGTCCGACGGCCCGAACAGGGGTTCATAGAGTTACGGCGGCCATAGCGGCAGGGAAACACCCGGTCCCATCCCGAACCCGGAAGTTAAGCCTGCCAGCGCCGATGGTACTGCAACCGAGAGGATGTGGGAGAGTAGGACGCCGCCGGACAAACATTC
>NZ_JAER01000011.1 GCF_000519005.1 Nocardioides sp. J54
CCGCGCGAGCATTGGCGCAAGATCTGGTCGACCAATCCGCTCGAGCGGGTCAACAAGGAGATCAAGCGCCGCGCCCGGGTCGTGGGGATCTTCCCCAACGCCGCCGCCGTGATCCGACTCGTCGGCGCGGTGCTCATCGACATGCACGACGAATGGATCGCCGGCGACCGCCGCTACCTGTCCGAAGGCTCCATGGCCAAGCTCTACGAGACCAGCAATACTGATCCCGTCGCCGCCATCAAGAGCAGCGACGAGTAGGCACCGAGGACCACCTCAAAACCCACCACCCCACGGGGCTCTTTCGGGCGGCCCGGACACCGTCGACACCAAGAAGATGGAGAAGCTCTTTCTCGCTCTGGCGTGACGCCGGACGAGCGCAAGGCCCGGCACTTCGCCGGGGCCCTGTGTCACGAGTCTCAGTTCGAGCTGTTGCACAGATCTGATCGAACTCGCTTGCACCCCATCTGCACCCCAACGAGAAGTGGCGGCTGACGCGCGGGGAGTTTCCGCAGGTCAGCCGCCACTTTCGACGACTCTGGAGAACGAGTTCGAGCTGTTCTCCTATATCTAGGTCTAGATGTCGTAGTTCTGACGCCGGGTGGCCCCTGACCTGCTCAAACGCTCGATTTCAGGGCTCGTGGGCCGCGCCGTGGCCGCACGTCACCGAGTCGCGACACGCGCCGGCGACGGCAGATCGATCCCAGTTTGACCCTTTCACGGCTCTGGCCACGGTCATGAAGCCAAACCCCGCGTGCTCAGACATCATCGTCGTCGCCCTCGTCTGGCTCATCGTCCTCCGTGAGGCCTTCGTCTGGTTCTGCGTTGTCTGCGTCGTCTGGGTCGGGCTCCGGCGTCTGGTGCCCGAACACGGCGTCGACGGCGCGCTTGGTGCGCTCGGCACTGTCCTCGACGAGGTGGGTGTAGGTGCGCAGGGTGAAGCCTGGGTCGGCGTGACCGAGGTATTCACTCAGGGCCTTGATCGACTCACCTTCATGGAGCGCTGTGCTGGCGTAGAAATGCCGGAGAGCGTGGCTGCCGTTCTCGCGTGTCATGGGCACCCCCGCTCGCTTCAGCGCCGGCTTCCAGATGAACGTGTTGATGTAGTTCCGGCCCAGCGCCTTCTTCTCGCGGCTGTACAGGAGTAACGAGAAGGTCGTGGGCTTCCCATCCGTCCTGTCCCACGGGAGCGTTACCTCGATAGGTGGGTAGGCGGTCATGTGCGCGTTGATCGCCTCCAGGACCGCGTCGGGCAGCGGAATGTCTCGGACCTTCCGTCCCTTCGGCAGGCCGAACATCTGCTTGTTGCCGACCAGCTTGACCTGGCGCCGAACGTGCACCTCACCACGGTCGATGTCGATGTCCTCGGGGGAGAGTCCGAAGATCTCGCCCTGCCGCATGCCGAGTCCGGCACCGAGCCAGACCATGAGTTGGTAGCGCGGCGGCAACTCGTCGCGGACGGCGAGCACTCGATCCCGGGTCCAGGGCACGACCTTGTGGTGCCCGCGCTTCGGGCGGCGGACGGACCGCGCTCGACACGGGTTCGCGACGATCAGGGCGTCGTCGACCGCCGCCGTGAAGACCGTCGACACGTTCGCGAAGATGATCAGTCGATAGGACGGCGCGAGATCCGTGAGCGTGCGAAGCCAGCCCTGGATCGTCGATGGCTGGATGTCGTTCAGATTCCGTTTCCCGAGCACCGGAAACGCGTGCAGGCGGAACCTGAGCTCGACGGCGACGTGGGTGCCTTCATCGAAGGTTTGGGCCGCGAGCCACTTCCGGGCGTAGGTCTCGAAGAGGATCTTGCCCGCGTCAGGGTCGACGTACTGACCGCGCACGAGATCGGCTGAAATCGTGGCCGCGAAGCGGTCTGCGTCGACCTTGCGTTTGAAGCTCTTGTTGCGCTCCTTGCCGTCCGGACCGCGCCAGCGGACGCGGTAGGACCTCAGGACCTGGCCGTTTTTCCCGCGGCGCTCGCGCCGTTCAACGTGGGCCATGGCGATCCGCCAGATGTTCGTCCAGCCATGCGCGCACAGCGGCCGGCTCGTACCGGAGGTGCCGGCCGACGCGATAGGCCTCAGGGCCGGCGCCCTTGTGTCGCCACTGGTAGAGGGTCGCCACCGGAATGCCGAGGAACTCGGCAACCTCGTCCACCGAGAGCAGACTCTCCATCTTCTGCCTTTGCCGGGGAACGGACGCCTTCGCGCTAGAAACCTGGGACATCGGGCTGCGCTCCCTTCTCGAGCGGACGGTGAATCAGGGCGGCATGGAGATCGATCCGGCTCGCGCCTGGCGAAGCCGCGACGGGCTTTGCCGGCGGCCGCAGGTGCTCACGCGCGGTTCTGATGACCTCGAGGTCGGCCGCACGGGCGACTGGCACGAAGCGCTCGCGAACGGGGTGGACCAGCCGTCCCTCGCCGCTCACCAGCCGCGGGACAGTCACGCGCTGGACGAATGCCCCGCGCTCGACACCGGCTTCGAGGACATCGCTGATGCGCTCGTCGATGCGGCGGAAGAGTGTCTGGAAACCACCGAGCATCCGCGGCTCGATCACGGTGTCGGCTGGCAACGCCTTCATTCGGCTGACCGCGTTCGCTGCCTCTGTCGTGGCGCCGGCCCCATTGCCGAGTCGTCCTCCGACGTTGCGGAGCTCGCGCTGCATCCGCGTGTACGTCGCGGTGCGGGCTCGCCATTGCTCGGCCAGCTCGGGATCGACGCGTTCGGCGTACGGAACTAGTTGCGAGCTGAGGAGGCGCTGGGAGTCGACGATCAGCCGCAGGTTCATGGCGTTCGGGAACGACTTCAGTCGGACCAGGAGGTTGTGCTCGGCCTGGAGCACTCCGAGGATCCCCGGCTTGGCCGGTCCGCGGATCGGCTTGGTCCGCGGGCGCCATCCGGTTTGGTCGACGCTGTAGTCGGGCTGCCCGAGACTGACGTCGAGCGCCGTAGCGAGTGCGGCCCACCCGAGGCGCTCGCAGCCAGGGAGCGACTCCCAGTCAGGTGTGTTCCGATAGCGACGATCAAGCACGACCAGTGCTTGGCTGATCGCCGCGACGTCGCCTGCGATGGTTCGGGCCTGGGCTGCCGTGAGGTGGACCGCCAGGTCGGGCGCGGTGTCGTGCTCCGCGAGTGCCGCGGCCCGGGCCGCCAAGCGCCAGTGTTCGACGACGTCGTTCGAGCTTGGCGTCGCGAGCTCAGTACTGGACGCGGCGGGCGCAGTTGCCTGGTCGCGAGCGAGTTCGAGGGCCCGCGCCAGCTCGCTGATTGCCGCGCCGTGCTCGGTCGTCGCGCGGAACGGGTCCGCCGGCTTCGGCGGGATGTTCGGGAACGTGAGCGGCTGTGCCACACGGATGGCTTGCGCGCACCAGACGATGAGCGCGTGCCTGAAGCGAAGGATCTGCTGCCCGACCTCAGTCCGCTCGGCGGGCGAGTCAGCGGGGAGGCGGTGCATTACCCGGTGCTGGCGCAGGAGCGCAGCCAACTCCGTGCGCATTTGGGCACCGTTCTCGCCATACATCAGCCGATGTCCAGATCGTGTGCGTCGACGAGCATTGCCAGGATGAGCTCGACCGACAGGGGGTCGACGCCGTAGTTCTCGAGCTCCTCAACCGCGTTGCTCGCGACGGCGAGCAGGATGTCGCGGTCGTCCGTGAGGTCCTCGGTGTTGAGCGCCGGGCAGTCGTCGGCGTGGACGCGGTCGAGTTCCAGGAGCACCCGCTCGTAAGCGGACGACGCCTCGAGGGTCAGAGCCTGGTCGGCGAGGGCGGCGACGTACGACCTGGCTTGGGCGAGGGTCTGTGTGTGGTGGAGAAGCATGTTCCCTCCTTCAGGGGTCGGGAATCGACCGTGCGCCGGTGATCGCTCTCAGTCGTCTTGCGGCGCGAATGCTGTGGACGAATGTGGGCGCGACTCGGCCATGGCACGTATCCGGCTCACCCAATGAGTTCCTGATTCGCGATTGCCTCGATCCGGCGACGACGCAGAACGTCTTCGCTGATGAACTCGACGAAGTCCTTGTTGCGGTCGCGGATCTCGATCTCGCCGCCTTCATCAGCGGGGAGATCACCGGGCCAGGTGGTCTGCCTAGTCGGGCGGTCGCGGTCGAGCCGAGTGCCGCAGATCGAGACCCAGTCCCGAAGTCGGCTGCGAGCTTCGGCGAAGTCCCGCATCCAGCTGATCGGAGCCGACGGCGATGCCGACTCGTGGTAGCAGCTGAGCCAGTGGCAGTGCAGCGCCGACAGTTCCCAGACAAGCTCGTCGTGGCGATGCCAGTACGGCGGCACGATGTTCGGCGGGAGACCGAACGTGTTCTTGAGCCACTTGACCCACTGGTCCAGGTCGTGCCACTCGATCTCGGCCTGCTCCGCGTCCAGCAGGTTCCAGTTGATCGGAACCGGCGGTCGCTCCAGGAGATCGGCCACGCTGCGGTAGCCGTCAGGGTCGTTGGGCTCGTCCGGGTACGGACTCATGGCGAGCCCGATCAGAGGCCAACGGCGGGCGGCTGGGGCACGGATGTCAGGGACCGGTCAGCAGCGTGCCGGCCGCGCTGGACGACGTAGTCAGTCTTGTTGACGTTGTGGCCGATCTTGCGGGCGACGAACTCCTCCTTGATGACGCTGCCCTCGCGGCCGTCCACCTCGTACTCGTGGACGTAGCCGCTGGCCACGAAGGAGTCGCCCTTGCGGAAGCGGGCGTAGGTCTCGCGGGCCGTGCTCTCGAAGGCGACCATGTCGTGGAAGGTCGGGTCGAGCTTCGTGAAGCTCCCGTCGACCTCCTTGCGCCACTGCTCGATGCCGACGCGCATGCGGCAGCACTCGGCGCCGGCCTTGGTGAAGTGAAGTTCGGGTGCTGAGGCGATGAAGCCGACCAGGCTCATCTGGGTGGGGATGGACATGCTGCCTCCTGATATCGAGCGGACTCCGGTTTAGCTCCGCGTTCAGTCATCAGGTGCGTTGGCCCTCCCAGCAGATGGCTGTTCCTTGACGGGAGCAGGCGCGTCGCTCGGTTCGGCAATGTGGAGCGCAGAAGGCCCCGCAGAGTGGATCATGTGGTCCATGACCGCTCCGCTCGAACTTCGACTCGCAGGCGGTGATCCATCGGTGGCAGTGATTTTGTGTTCCGCGCTTCCGCGGATTACGCCGACGACTTGACCACAACGCTTCAACGCGCGGGCTTCCATGCAGAGGTTCCGCTCTCGCATGCAGCCCACGGCCAGCAGGCGATTGAGATTCTCGTGAGCCTCGGGAAGGCAGCGGCAGGAATCGATGCCCTCGCGAAGGTTCTCGCTGCTGTTCTGGCAAGGCACGACAAGAAACGCGTTGTGCTTCCTGACGGGACCACCCTGGACGGCTACGGCGCAGCCGGCGTTAGCAAGGTTCTCAATGCGCTTCACGGCAACGGTTCCGGGTCAGCCCCGGATCCGGGTCCGTCAAGCGGGATGTGACCGCCGGGCGTCAGCACCGCCCGATCCTTGACGCATGATCCAAGGTCGGAGGTCCGCAACGAGTGGCGGAGCGCTACGCAAGAGCACGAGCCCGGTACCGAACGGGAGGGTGCGGATCCGCTCGGGCGGCATCACTGGCGCCCGTCGGGTCGACCGCTGTAGAGAGCGGGCGCCGTAGTCGCTGATCGTCACTGTGTCGGAGCGCTCGTCGCGGTCGCCGATGAGTACAGAAAGTTCCTGGAGGTCCTTGGAAGCCGACGCTCCGCCGAGGATGACTTTGACGATCGAGGCGTCCCAGATCGTGCTGGCGGCGTGGTCACCCCATTTGTTGCGCGCCTGTGAGAGCGACTGGAGGACGGGCATCGTCGTGATGCCGGTCCCGCCGCCCTCCGCCATGAGGACTGGAAGGGAGGGGAGCGGGGCGAGGTTGCCGATCTCGTCGAGCGCCAGAAGAAGCGGGGGATCAAGCCGTGCGCCGGTGGAGCCGGCCGCGAGGTGCCGGGCGACTTCGGTGAGGTCCTCAATGAAGGCCGCCACGAGTGGCCAGGAAGCGCCAGCGCCGGCGCCGGTCCCCAGTAAGTACAGCGTCCCGTTCTGCAGAAGGAAGTCGCGCGGATCGAAGGCGTCGTCTGGGTCGGGACTCACGGCGTCGAGCACAGCCGGATCGGCCAGGCACGCGAGGGCTTGGCTCACCGCCATCCAGATCGAGTCTCGGGTGCGCGGGTCGGCGTTGATCATCCCGTCGAGAGCATCCGACCAACCTGGCGCGGCTTGGGGTCGGCTGGCGAGGATGCCGACCGCATCGAGCGCAGCCGAGGGCGACAGCGACCACTCGAAGAGTGCGCGGGTGGGTAGACGCTCGATCGCAGCCGCGTGGAGCAGGGATTGGAGTGCTGATCTCGCCTTCCCCTCCCAGAAGCCACCGGACTCGACTCCGCCGGACGACAGACCGGTCGTCGATGCGAGACCGGCAGCTCGGATCATCGCGGTTAGTGGCTGCTCGCAGCCGCGGATGGGGGACCAGCGGACTCCGGTCCCGTCGACGATAGGGAGTCCTGCAGTGAGGTGCTGCGGGTCGAAGACCGCCACCGGTCCGCGTTTCTTACGGGCCGCAATGGTGGCGACGATGTTGTCGGGGCGGGTGGACGTCGTGACGACGGCACCGGGCGCGTCGAGGATCGCGTTGATGACGAGGTGCAGGCCCTTGCCGGACCGGGGCGGTCCGATGACCAGGATCGAGTCCTCGACCGAGGCCCAGATCTCTCGGCCGCAGCTGCGCCCGAGCAGGTAGCCGACATCCTCCGGCCGCGGCCGGCCGATCGAGGGGCGGAGGGTCTCGCCTCTGCGTACGAGTGCTCGCTTTGACGCCACCAGGTCGATGTCGCGGCGGGTGGCGATGCCCTCGATCTTGTGAGGATCCTGCTTGGTGCGGTGGCGCAGTTGCGCGATGACGGTCCAGACGAGCCACGCAGCGATGGCGACCAGCGTCAGCATGGCTGCGACGACGAGCCAGTACGCCGCGGCCGACAGGCCGGGTGTGCCGAGCGCCGTTCCGGGGTGCCCTGGGTCAGTGAGGACACGAAGCCCGCTGGCCATACCTCCGCGGGGCCCCGGCGCACCGGCCAGGAACGCTGCGACCTCTCCGGCGACTCCGAGGGCGAGCCCAAAGCCGAAGAGGGCGGTGAGACCCATCAGAGCAAGGTTGACGAGCTCGTCATTCGCGCTGCGAGCATTCGGATTCATGCCTGCGCCTCGACTGGCGCGACCGTCAGCGAGGTCAGACCGAGGAGAACCAGCCCTTGGCGTGTTCCGGTCAACAGCGCCGGTGGGAGGTTGATTGCGGCATTGCCGTTGGCATCGGCTTCCTGGCGTGCCACGACGTAGGCGAGGGCGACCTGTTCGCCTGGGCGGAAGCCGGCGCCGGCAAGTGCCGCTGTGGCTGTCTCCGGCTCGGGCTCCATGGCATTCGGAGCCGTGCTCTCCGCGGGAGTCTCGATGTCCGAGTACGTCGTGCCGTCAGCCTCGTGGACTTCGACACGCACAGCAGTGCCGAGCCTCGCAGTGATCTCGTCGAGGACCGATCGGAGGTCGCTGCGAGACAACCTTCGATCGTCGGCGTGTGGCTGCCCGTCGACGCTGACCTCGAGCCGGCCGGCGTTGTCGATGTCGAAGCGGACGGTGGTGAGGACGACTGGGACCTTCATAGCCCGATAACCGATCCGTCGCGACGCGTGCCGGTGATGGCAGGCGCCATCCCAGCTCGGTGGCTGAGTGGCTCTCGATCGAGACCGGGCGGGGTGCCGTCGCCGACCTTCTGGGTGTCGAGCTTGTCGAGCACGCTGAGCGCCGTGTTCCTGACCCGCTCGGCCGTCGACTGGACGACCTCGACCGGCGTCTTGCCGGGGACGCTCGCTGCCCACGTCGAGACGTAAGGGACGGTGTACGACGAGGTGTCGAGCCCGTGCGCTGCGCCGACCATCAGCGCGATCGACTCCGCTTCGACCTCCGCGATCCCACGGTGCAGGGTCGCGTCGGCGGCGAGGTCTGTGGAGATGACGTTCTCCTGAGGAGGGTGGAGAAGGAGATGTCCGAGCTCGTGGGCCAGAGTCTTCACCTGGGCGGCGTCATCCATGTCCGTGCGTACCGAGACCTCGCGGGCGAGGAAGTCGGTCAGCCCATTGGCGCCACCGATCGCCGCCGCGGAGGAGACCAATCGGAGCTCAAACCCGAGAGCCGTGATCTGATCGGCGAGACCGTCCCAGAGACCGGCAGGCGCCTGGCCGTGCAGTAGGGTCGGGCGGGGCAACTCGGGCAGGGGATCGCCGGCCGTCTGCGAGACGTCCCAGACGTGGGTGGGCTTGAGGCCGACGAGCTTCGACCTCACTGACTCCCCAGAACCCGGCTTCTCGCCGCGCGAGAGACGACGCCACGACGCCGGGTCCGACGGGTTCGCGGAGGCGAACCTGGCAGTGACCGGCGCGAGAATCCCGTAGCCGTGCTGGCCCTTCTCGACATGGCGTCCGAGCGTGAGCCACTGGTGGAAACCGGCCACGTACGTCGGCGTCGGTTCGGGCACGCGTCCCTCTTTGAACGCAGAGTAGTGCTGGGCGTAGATCAGCATCGTGTTGTTGAAGCTGCGCGAGCGGAACTCGGCGGCAAACGTCAGCGCTCGCTTCCAGTCATCACCCGTGACGAGCGCGGACACCGACGCTGAGAGTTGTTGCTGTAGGGCCTCGAGCTTCGCCTCGCGACGGTCTCGGGCGCCGGGCTGGCCGGTCATCCCGGTTGCCGAATCGCGTCGGGCGGCGATGCATCGCGGCAGGGCAGCGCGCCGCACCTCAGTATGTGCTTGTCACGCCCGTGTGTGGGCAGCGGACACAGAGCGGATGAGCCATCGCTCTGGCTAACGGTTTCGCAAGACTGTCGACGCATGCTCGCCTCGCTCGAAGTCCATGGCTGACGGGGTTGGGCGTTGCCGGGGACCCCCTGTTGATCCGGCACTTCTAGGTACGCGGGCTGAGCCGGCTTGGAGCATGAGCTGGTCGACCGTACGCGCTGGCAGTGTCCGCGAGTGGCTAATGACCATGTCACTCGACCTCAATCACGGCTGATAGCCGCAGCCGGCGGCAGAGCGGTGTAGCGCTGGCTACGCTGCGCCGTTTCAATGCCTATGAGTTCGTGATCGCCTCCGCGATCCGCCCGCAGGTCGCGGCTGGATTCCATGGTGCGACGTTCCTCGCGTCGCCGGAGCCGATTGATCGCCCGCGTTTCGTGGAGACTCTGGTGTGTCCCGATCCTCCGTCAGCCCCCTGGGCGATTCAATCGCTGACGGGCTGTTGCTGCCGCCTGGGCCCCGGGGGCCCATGGAGACTTGCCCCTACTCCAGGGGAAGCGAGACGTAGCCGCGGATGGGGCCAGAGCGGAGTCGAACGGCCGAGTCGAGGTCGACCTGCCAGTCCGGCTTGCGGGCCAAGAGTGTCTGCAGGGCGATGCGCGCTTCGAGCCGGGCCAGCGCCGCGCCGAGACAGAAGTGGATGCCGCGTCCGAACGCGACCTGCCGTTCTGGCGCGCGGTGGAGGTCGAAGTGATCCGCATTGGGGAAGGCTTGGTCGTCGCGGTTGGCGGATCCGAACAGAAGCAGCACGGTCTGGCCAGCCGTCATGTGTTGTCCGTGCACGTCGACCGGGCGGGTCAGGGTGCGCGAGAGGCCCTGGACGGGGGAGTCGTAGCGGAGCAGTTCCTCCACGGCGCTGGTGACGAGCTCTGGGCGGTTCGCCAGTTCGCGGCGGCTATCGGGATGCTGAGCGAGCACGACCGCGCTGTTGGAGAGAAGGTTCGTGGTGGTCTCGTGTCCGGCCACGAGCAGGAGCAGGCAGAAGCCGAGCAGTTCCTCCTCGCTGAGGCGTTCGCCGTCGGCATCGGCCTGGACCAGGGCGGTCATGAGGTCGTCCTGCGGGTGCGCGCGTCGTTCCTCGAGGAACCCTGAGAAGTACTCGTAGAGCGACGCCGCGGCGTCCAGGCCGGGGCCGAACTCGCCGCGGGTGGGGTTGGATTGGATGAGGGTGGTGGACCAGATACGGAACCGGTCACGGTCTGCGCGTGGCACGCCGAGCATGTCGGCGATCACGACGGCGGGGAGGGGACCGGCGAACCCGGAGACGAAGTCCCACCCGCCGGATTCTGGCGAATCGTTGAGGAGGTCCTCGACGATGGTGTGGATTTGTGGTTCGAGTGCGGCGATTCGCCGGGGGGTGAAGGCCTTGCTGACGATCTTGCGCAACGCGGTGTGCCGCGGTGGATCAGTCATGATGAGCATGGGCAGGAACAACTCGGTCATGTCGACCCCCGGAGGGGTCGGGAAGATCCCGGACGCCGAGGAGTACGTCGCCGGGTCGGCGAGAGCTGCGCAGACGTCGTCGTATCGGCTGAGCACCCAGGTGTTCGCCTGCTCCGACCAGTAGGCGGGGGCTTCGCTGCGAAGCTCCCGGTAGATCGGGTAGGGGTCGGCGATGATGTCGGGATCGAAGGGGCTGTAGGTCAGCTGTTGGTTGCCCATCGGCGCTCTCCAAGTGGTGTTCGTCGCGTGCCTTGCGCGGAGGCGCCCGCTCACGCCGCTGCACTCCTGCCGGAATCTGGTGTGTCTCGCCTGGGCGTCCTGCGAGGGCGCTGCCGGAAGGTGGTGATCCCGTCAGGGCCGAGGACCCCAGAGGTAACTCTCGGTCTCGACAATGTGTTTGTACTCCGAGTACAACACACCCCCACAGTTCAGGTCGAGACCTCTGGCAGAGTCGAGGGGTCGTTCCCGGGCCCTGTCAGAAGTGGGCGGGCCAACAGGTCTGACGTTCGTCGGCGCCCCGTCGCCCTCGGGCAATCACGTTCGCCGCGCGGTTCGTCTCAGAATGAGGCCCAGAGCCGCTGCGGCGGCGATCAGGTCCTGGCTCAGCAGTGCGGCCGGCATTCCCAGGATCCGTTGGGGGATGTGGTGTTGGTCGTAGGGCGACGTGCCGGGTATGAGCAGGGTCAGGTTGAACGGCGCCCAGCGGGCGATCGGCAGCAGAGCCGCCGCGGTGATGAGACGCTCCGAGGAGGGGGCGCCCGACTGGCGGTTGCGCAGCAGCCAGAGCGCCACAAGTCCTTCCGTAGTCGCGCTGACGACCTCCGACGTGCCGTGCCAGCGGGCGTGCGGCCCGTACTCGGGGCCGAAGGTATGGCGGCGGTTCCAGTCTGCGAGCCACGGAAGCGTGGCCGAGGCGAGGACAGAACCAGCGATCAAACGCAGGCCCAATCTGGCTAGTCCGCGGCGGGCCTCAGGGACGCGCGAACCCTCGGTCCCGGAGTGACCTCCTGGTGTCATCGCCATTCCCACTCACCTCATCGTCGAGCCTCGGCCGGCCCTGGCACGGCGCGGACGCCAGTCGGGCAGCCCTGCGACCCATGGTGCCCAGGACCGTCCTCCTCATGCCGTCCGACGTGGCCCCATCTCGACGGCCGGGGTGCGTAATGGGCAATCTTGCCCAATGGGCACATTCCTGTGAGAGTGGCGTCGTGATCGAAGGCCTGAGGGAGAGGAAGCGTGCGGCGACCGCGCGGGCACTTGCCGAGGCCGCCTTCGACCTGGCGAAGGAGCGCGGCCTGGACGGGTTCGTGATCGAGGAGGTCGCGGAGATGGCTGGGTACTCGCGCCGTACCTTCGCGAACCACTATCCCTGCAAGGAGGCGGCGGTGGCATCGGTCGCCTACGCCGGTATCGAGGCAGCCGCCGATGCACTCGAGGAAGTGTCGGAGGGACGGGGGTTGCTGGATGCGGTCGAGGTCGCGCTGCGGCTGCAGCTGACGACCACGGGACTGTCCCGGATGCGGGAGGTCTTGACGTTGGCGCGCGCGAATCCCTCGTTGGAGCCACACGTCTACCACGTCCAACACCGGATGCGGTTGGAGGTCGAGGAGCGAATGGTCGCCGTGGCGGCCGGGCGCTACCCGCCTTCGTACGTCACGCTGCTGGTCGGCGCCGTCTACGGCATGGTCTCCTCCGCGCTCGAGGGGCTCGTCGACGTCCGCCTTCCTGGCGAACTTCCCAGTCGCGGGGCCGTGGAGTTCGACGACTTCCTGACCGAGGTCTTCAAGCACCTCCGTAACGGCTTCTGACCCGCACATCACCCGCTGAGGAGCAGCCCCGATGTCCACATTCTTGTACCACCTCGGACGCGGCTGCTACGGCAGACCCTGGCCCTTCATCGTCGGGTGGCTGTTGGTGCTGGCTGCGGTGGCGGCTGCGTTGGTGGTCAACGGGGTGAAGGTGACCTCGGAGATGAAGATCGACAACACCGAGGCCCAACAGGTCCTGGACCGGGTCACCGAGGAGCTACCGCAGGCTTCGGGTGGCCAGGCGAGTGTCGTGTTCACCGTCCCGGACGGCGAGCGGCTGGAGACACCGGAGCGGATGGCCGCCATCGCCGAGACGGTGCGGGAGGTCTACGAGCTGCAGCAGGTCGTCAACCCGGCCGAACTGAGCCAGGGCCAGGGCCAGGCACAACCTCAGGCAGAGCCGAGGGTCGACCAGCCGCAACGGGAGTCGGAGACGACCGCGCCGCCGTACCGGCCGATGGTCGTCGACGGGACCCCGGTGCCCGGCGTCCTGGTCTCGACCCGGGCACCGGTGGCGCTGCTCCAATTCCAGTTCACGGTGCCGTCCACTTCGCTGACCGACGAGCAGGTCTTTGCGGTGTTGGAGGTGGTCGAGGATGCGGAGCAGGGAACCGGCCTGCAGGTACTGCCGAGTGACTCGCTTAAGGCGATCGAGATCCCGGTCGGCGCGGCCGAGGTGGTCGGTCTCGCGGTCGCGGCCGTGGTGCTCGTCCTCACGCTTGGCTCGCTCGTCGCCGCCGGTCTTCCTTTGATCACCGCCCTGGTCGGAGTCGGGGTGGGTGTGGGGACGGCGTTTGCGCTGTCGACGTCGGTGGAGATGACCACCGCAACCCCGGTGCTGGCGTTGATGATCGGCCTCGCCGTGGGCATCGATTATGCGTTGTTCGTGGTCAACCGGCAGCGGCGACTGATCATCGACCGCGGCCTCGATGCCCGCGAGGCAGCTGGCCGTGCGGTCGGGACCGCGGGCAGCGCGGTGCTCTTCGCCGGCCTCACCGTGATCGTGGCGCTGGTCGCGCTCACCGTCATCGGGATCTCGATGCTCACCACCATGGCCTTGGTCGCCGCGGCCACGGTCCTGCTTGCCGTCCTCATCGCCCTGACCCTGTTGCCGGCCATGCTCGGACTGATCGGAGAGCGGATCGTCTCGGCCAAGACGCGGCAGAAGGGACACAACAAGCGGGAGAGGCAGGGCAGCCACAGCGTGGCCGACCGGTGGGTCAAGGCGGTGCTGCGGTTTCGCTGGCCGGTGATCCTCGGTGTGGTGGCGGTGCTGGGCGTGGGCGCTGCTCCCGCGGCGAGCATGGACCTGGGGTTGCCGACGGGTGCGACCGCGAACACCGACACGGCCGCCCGCCAGAGCTATGAACTGGTGACGCAGGGGTTCGGTGAGGGGTTCAACGGGCCGCTGCTGGTGACCGTGGAGTCCTCGGAGGGTGCTGCCCTCGACGGCCAGACCCTCGCTGCGGTGAGTCAGCAGCTGCAGCAGCGTGACGAGGTGGTGGCCGCGGTGCCTGTGGGCACCAGCAAGGACGGGCAGATGACGGTCCTCAGCATCATCCCAACCTCCGGTCCGGACGACGACGCCACCGCTGACCTCGTCAAGGCGCTGCGTGCACCCAGGTCGGCGGTCGCACAGGAGTACGACGTCGAAGTCGGTGTCACCGGCTTCACCGCGATCGGGATCGACATGTCCGACCGGCTCGCCGAGATCGTGCCGCTCTACCTGGCCATCATCGTCGGACTGTCGCTGATGATTCTGCTGGTGGTCTTCCGGTCACTCGTGGTCCCGATCCAGGCCACGCTCGGATTTCTGCTCAGTATCCTGGCGACCTTCGGGGTGACCACCGCGGTGTTCTCGTGGGGGTGGCTTGGCTGGCTGGTGGGGATCGACACCGGCGGGCCGTTGTTCAGCTTCGTCCCGGTGATCGTCACTGGAATCCTTTACGGGCTGGCGATGGACTACCAGGTCTTCCTGGTCTCCTCGATGCGCGAGTCCCACGTCCACGGCCACCACGGCCAGGCCGGCGTGGTGCACGGTTTCGACCAGGCCAGCCGGGTCGTGGTCGCCGCCGCGGTGATCATGGTCTCGGTGTTCGCCGGATTCATCTCCAGCCACGACGTGATGATCAAGCAGATCGGGTTCGCGCTCGCGATCGGCATCCTCATCGACGCATTCTTGGTGCGCATCACGTTGACCCCGGCGCTGATGGCACTGTTTGGCGACAAGGCATGGTGGCTGCCGCCTTGGCTGGACCGGATCCTGCCCGACCTCGACGTCGAGGGTGACCGACTCCTGCGGATGCTCACCGAAGGCGAGGGCAGCGAGGGGACGCCCGGAATCGACGCCGTGAGCAAGGCAACCGACTGACCATCCAAGGACGCCGCCACGGCGGAGCCCATGCCGGCCCGGCACGACCACAGTCGCCGCACAGGGTGGGTGTGGCGGCGCGGACTCAGGCTCGGGGAGATTCACCTCGGTAGGGGCGCCACCGGTGGGTCCGGGGTGCCTTCGACGCCTTCTCCGCGTGCGCTCCGTTCGAAGGACACTGGTCCTGCAAGAACTGCTCAACCTCACGCAGGCCGCGAGCGACGTCATCCTCGAGCCGGTGTGCCCGCCGCTCCTCGCGCCGCTGAAGCCGATCCCGATCCCACTCCTGCCAGGCGCGGTAGCCGCCGTATCCCATCCACCAGCAGCTCCCGAAGGCGATCAATCCGCCGTAGAGCCACCACATGGCGTTTAGCACCGCGTCGGAGAGCAGATCAGCCATCTGGTGCCAGGCGTGTCGGTCATGCATGGGTTACCCCGCCTCACGTGGACGGGACGAGAGGACCGTCCAATCAGCAGGCTACATGCGATCGCGCATGTATGTAAGTCTTCGCGGGCAGCTTTTGGGTGGGCTTGCCGGAGCGGCCTTGAGGAGGAAGCGCGCCGGCGTTCCAGCCGGGGGCGCGCGAGCGGCCGGAGGTTGGGCCGCATCTGTCTCGCCTGAGGGCGTCGTGACTGGGGAGCCCGGTGTATCTCGCGCCGTGGGGGCACCGAACCTCCGCGGATGGTCAGCGGACACGCAACAGGCGCCCGTTGGTTGGCGCGAAGCGGTCTGGCCGCCGTGGAGAGTCAGCCGGTGGGGGATCCCGATGGAGTGCCTTGCGCGAAGTGCTCGGCGCCCACTTTGACGAACACGGCCGTCGAAGTGATGACGGTGGGACCGTCTGGTGCGGCTGCGCTGGCGGCGACGAACAACTTGCGTCCGTCGCGTCGGATGACGTCGGCTTGGAGTCGGTAGGTCGTTCCGATCAGCACCGGCGCCAGGTAGTCGATGGAGAGCTGGCGGGTGACAGCGGGCCCGCCCTCCAGGAAGAGAAGGAACCCGTAGAGGTCATCGACGACCGTGGCCACGGCGCCGCCATGGACGATCCCAGGGGCGCCTACGTGGCGGTTGTCGAAGGTGTGCCAGGCGTGCACGCCATCGCCGTGGCGGACGGATCGAAGGTGGTGCCCGTGTGGGTTGTGCGGTCCGCACCCCAGGCACTCGTCGTGGTGGGGCGGCAGGTCGGCGCCGTCGGGGTAGCTGACGAACTTCTCCGCCCACGCGGAGAGCAGCGTGTGCAGGTCAGCCACGAGGCCGTCCTTGGAGGCGTCGCGCCCAGGCGTCCAGGGCCTCGGCTTGACGCTGACCTGAATGCGGACTCAGCAGGCCGCTGACCCCTCGACCGAGGAGGAGGTCGAGGGTGAGCCGGATCTCCACAGGGTCCTCGGTGACGTAGGTTCGGCAGATCTCGGCGAGTTCGGCGTTGACGCGTTCTTCGGCGGGAACCAGCTCGGCCCGTAGGGCCTGATGAGCGCGAGCTGCGACCCACAACTCGAGGCTCGCGGCGTACAGGGGGCCGGAGAGCGCCTCGGCGAGCAACCGGAGCGCCGTCTCCCTCTTCCCTGCTCCGGCGCCAGCGGGTCCGAGGAGGACCATCTGCTCTCGGGCCCGGCGTAGGCGTTCCTGCGCCAAGTGCTCGACGGCCGAGACGACCAACCGGTCCCGTGTACCGAAGTGATGCAGCTGGGCGCCGCGCGAGAGACCTGCCCGCGCCGCTACCGCGGCACTGGTCGTGCCCGCGTAGCCGAGTTCGGCCAGGCAGGCCACCGTGGCGTCCAGGAGCGCCAGCCGCGTCGCGGCCGAGCGCTCTTCTTGGGTTCTGACTTGGACCGGCACGGGGAGAGACTACATGCATGCATGAACGCACGTTGCTTCGAAGGGCGGGGCAGCGGGCCGCTGAAGGTTGCGCACCACAGTCGCGATCCGCCGCTGTGCGCTGCCCCCGGGCTCCGGAACGTGGAAGACCACGGCGATCTCGCCGGCCATCGACAACTGCGACGCCCGTAGAGCGCTGGGAAGATGAAAGAAGATCTGCGCCGCCATCGAGGCGTCGCTGGTGAGGAGGTCGAGCGCGCCCACGACCACGACGCCGGCGATCGGCGCGAGGCCCAAAGAGGCGGTGGCGCTCGTCGAACCGGTGGGCCACGACGGCGATGACCGGGACGGTCAGAACCACAAGCCTGCGATCACGATGTCTATGCTGCCGAGTCCCTGCTCGTCCAAGGGGCGGCGAACGCGGTCGTGGTCCCTGCGACCCCGGTCAGCGTCGCGATAGACCGTGTCGCGGTCGGTGGCGCTCCGGGGAAGCAGCCAACTCAGACGGCATGTCGTACCCCAACTGCGCCACGACGTCGAGCGTCGGCGCTAGTCCGAGCCACTTCCGATCCGCACAGCAAGCCAAGGCCGGCACTCGATCCCCTTGCGCGGCACAATCGGATGGCTCAGCGGATGGAGATGTGCGGGCGCGGTTCAGGAGGCCGTCTTTGCCCGCGATGCCGCGGGTTGCTCAGAGTGCCGCGGGTTGCGGGCGGGCCACCAGTTGTGGTTCTCGAGTAGCGCTGCACAGGCGGGGACGATGAGGCTGCGGACCACGAAGGTGTCAAGCAGCAGCCCGGCTGCGACGGCGAACCCGGTTTGGGCGAGGGTGATCACCGGTGAGCTCAGGAGTGCGATGAAGGTGCTGGCGAAGATGATGCCGGCGGAGGTGATCACCGGGCCGGTGAGGGTGACGGCTTCGGCGACTGCCGCGCGGGTCAGGGTGGTGCCGTTCTCGCGCATGCGACTCATGAGCAGGATGTTGTAGTCGGCGCCAACGGCGACCAGCAGCACGAAAGTGATGACCGGGACGGGGAACTGGATGTCGTGGCCGAGGATGTCTTGGAAGACCAGGGTGGTCAGACCGAGGGCCGCAGCGCAGGAGAGCGCGACTGAGGCGAGCAGGTACAGGGGGGCGGCGAGGGAGCGCAGGGTGATGATGAGGAGCAGCAGGACGACCAGGAGGACCGCAGCGAGCACGAGCTTGGCGTCGTCGTACAGGTAGCGGTTCAGGTCGGCGCCGAGCCCTGCAGCTCCGGTGCCGCTGATGGTCGCGTCGTCGAGACGTGTCTGGTTGAGCGCGGATTCGGCGGTCGCCTGGGCTTCGTCGAAGCGGCGCAGCCCGTCGGGGCTCAGGGGGTCGGTGTCGCCGGTGACCTGGATGCGTGCGACGCGGCCGTCGGGGCTGAGAAAGACGTCGCGGGCGTAAGCGAAACGCTGGTCGCGCAGGGCGCTGGCGGGTAGATAGAAGCCGCCTGCCTCTGGGGTGTTGGCCTGACGGTTGACTGTTCGCAGGTAGGACTCAGAGCGTTCCAGGTTCTCGGCGAGCACGCTGGTCTGACTGATGAGCTCCTCGATTCCCGGAGCGAAGGCCTCGGCGTTTCCGGCGATCTGGTTGGTGCCGTCCGCCATTTGCCCCAGCCGGGTGCGCAGGATGCGTTGGCCCTTGGTGATCTGTTTGGAACCCTTCTTGGCCTGGTTCAGCCCGGCGGCGAGGCTGTCGAGTCCACCCGCGAGCCGCCCTTGACCGCGGGCGATCCGTGCCGCGCCGTTGGCTGCCTTCTGCAGTCCGGGCAGGAGTTCGTTCTTCAGGCCGCGGTGGATCTGGGCGAGGCCCTCCCTGGATCGGCGACAGATTGGGTCGGCGGTGCAGAGCAGGTCGCGGTTGAGTGCCTGGACGATCAGGTCGATGCCGTCTACTGCGATGCTGACTTGGTCGTGCGCGGTCTGGAGGCCTGTCGCCAAGGTGGCGGCACCGGTCTGGAGGCGGCGGGCGCCCTGCGCGGCTCCCC
This sequence comes from Nocardioides sp. J54, assembly GCF_000519005.1. Taxonomy (GTDB): domain Bacteria; phylum Actinomycetota; class Actinomycetes; order Propionibacteriales; family Nocardioidaceae; genus Nocardioides. The sequence continues at coordinate 18,285 of NZ_JAER01000011.1, forward strand.
GGGTGTTCTTCGCAGCCCGGCCGAGGCCGTCGGTGAGGTCGTTGGTGCCGCTTACCAGCTGGCCAACGCCGTCGTGGGCCTGGTCGGCGCCGTTGGCCACCTGGTCGATCGCGTCCGCGAGCTGAGTGCTGCCTGAGGAGAGCCGTTCCAGCCCGGGTTGGCCCTCCTCCAGGCCGTCGCTGGCACGCCCGAGGCCGTTGGCGAGTCGCTTGAGCTGCCGGGCGATCGATGCCGGCTTCAGAGGCGTGCCGGCCGGCTGGGTGATGCTGCGGACACCAGTCACGCCGTCGACCTTGGCCACGGCACGGCTGACTTCGTTGAGGACGGCGAGGTCCTTGGGATTGCGCATGTCGCGAGGGGATTCGACCAGCAGATAGTCAGGCAGGGTCTCGTTGCGGGGGAAGTGCTCCTCCAGCACTGTCAGGCCCTGGTTGCTCGGGGTCTCTTCGGGCTGGGAGTTCCGTTGGTCGTAGGAGATCACCATCGTCGGCAAGAACGCGGCCAGCGCCACCAACACGGCGGTACCGACCAAGAGCACGCGAGCGGGTCGACGCGCCACGAGCTGGCCCACACGCGACCACGCCGAGGTCGGTGTGGGCGTACGCGCCGGACCGATTCTCGGGCCGAACCAGACCATCAGCGCCGGGGTAAAGGTCAGGCTCACCGCCACGGTGACCGCGACGCAGATCGCCATCGGCGGTCCGGTCGTGGAGAAGATGGCCAGCTTGGTGAACCCCAGGCAGATCGCGGCCAGGATGACCGTGCCCGCGGAGGCCACCAGGGCTGGTCCCACCCTGGTCGCGGATTCCTCGACCGCCGCGAGCGGGTCGATCCCGCGCCCGAACGCCTCACGGAATCTGCTGATCAGGAACACGCAGTAGTCGGTGCCGGCGCCGAGCACGATGGCGGTTACGAACGCATCGGTATAGGTCGACAGCGCCATTCCTTGCTCACCGGCCCACGCCAGCACCCCTCGGGCGCAGGCCAGTGCGACACCGATCGTCACCAAGGTGAGCAGCACCGTGGTGATCCGGCGGTAGATAATCAACAAGATGATGACCAGGAGGAGGCCTGAGACGACGGTGATCCTCACCGAGGCGGCGTTCACCTCCGTGGTCAGGTCCGTGATCATCGCCGGGTCGCCGGTCACATGCGTCGTGGTTCCCGATGGCGCCGACAGCTCGTCAACCTGTTCACGCAGCCAGTGCACGTCCTGCTCGGAGTCCGGCGACCCGATCCCACTGGTCAGCCCCACCACCAGGTAGGCGGCCTGACCGTCCTCGCTGACCAGCTGCTGCCGGGCCTCCTTGTTGCCGACGAAGTGCTGCACATCGGAGACCCGCTCCTCATTCGCCTGCAGGGTCCGCACTAGATTGCGGTAGGCGCGCGTGTCCGCTGCGCTCAAGCCCTTCTCGTTGCGGAACACGACGTAGGCGAACGACTCGGTGCGTCCCGACCCGAACGCCTCATCCATCCGATGCAACGCAGCCAACGTCGGAGCATCCTCGGGCAGGAACGCGGCGCTGTTTCGCTCAACCACCGATGGCAGAGACGGCAGCCCGAAGGTCACCGCCGCAGCGGCGATCAGCCAGCCCACAACCACCACACGCGGGAAGCGGATTCCCACCGCGCACAAGTGGGCCAGACGGCCCGGCGCCCCAACACCCACGGATACCCCCACGGTGTCTGCATCTTTGGTTTGTACTCAAAGTACAACATAGACTGGCGCCACAGTCGATACACATCGAACGAACGCAGAGACGTTCGCCCGAAAGGTCAAGGCACAGATGCGGCAACTGCCAGCAACGATCGCGAGCAAGCTCTACGGCGCAGCAGAGCTGATCGCCGAGCGCGGCATCACCGAGGCCAAGATGGACGACATCGCCGCCGCCTCCGGCATCCCCCGCGCAACGCTCTACTACTACTTCACAGGCAAGGACGAGATCCTGGCCTTCCTACTCACCGACATGCTCGAAGCCATCGCCGGGGAGGTTGCGGCCGCCGTCGGCACCCCCGGAACCGCCCGCGAGCGTCTCGAAGCCGCGGTCCACGCGCAGATCGCCGTCATGCTCGACCAGCCGGCCGCATGCCGAGCGCTCGTGGGTGACCTTGGTCGTGCCACCAGACTCCCGGAGCTGGCCCACGCCCTCCAGGAGGCTTTCCAGCGACCCATCGAACAACTTCTCGACGAAGGCGCCGCCGATGGATCGCTACAGGTCCAGCCCCACCCCGAAGACGCCTCGCTCGCGATCTTCGGCGCCATCACCGTCGCCGGTCTCTACCACGCCGTCGAAGACACCCGCCCGTCCGCAGAACAAATCGCGAAACGGGTCCTCGCTGTACTGATGCAGGGCCTTGCTGGCTAGCGTCTCCGACCGCTGTACTCCGCCGACACCGCTGGAGGTCTCGCTATCGGTGGAGCTCGTCGGAATCTGGAATCAGCAGTTGGGGGCGGCAGTAGCCAGTACCTGGCAGGCGACGGAGGGCACGCATCGTGAGATCGGGCGCCGACCTTGGCCGAGCACGGCGAGTCGGGACAGATCTGATCGATGCCGGCACGTAGGTCGGGCCGGGCGCTGTGCCGGCTACGCGAGCCGCACACCAATCGGATCGATCACCAGCTCCGGCACGATTCTCGAAACTGCCGTGGAGACCGGCCCGTCCACCGCTTGAAGGCGTGCGAGAAGTTGGTGAGGTCGCTGTAACCGAGGTCAACGGCGATCTCGCTGACCGACATGGATCGGTCGAGTAGCCGTAGCGTGGCGCGCTCAAGCAACGACGACTCGAGCAACTCGCGGAACGTGGTGCCCTCCTCGTGGAGGCGCCGTTTGAGGGTGCTGGCGGACACTGACAGCTCCTCGGCGACCGTCCGGCACGTCTTGAGCGCTGCAGCTTCGTCCAACGACGCTCGTACCTTGGCCGAGTACGACGTGGGTCCGACCCTGTGCTCGAGAGCTTCCCGGAGGTCGGCAATGGCGAGCCGATAGGCAACGGGATCGGAGAATCGACAGACCTCATTCAGAGCCTCGGTGGGCACGTGGAGGAACGTCATCGGGGCGTTGAAAACCATGTTCCCGGGCCGCGCTTCGTCCTGATCCACGTCGGTCGGTGCTGGCCAACTCGTGTGCAGTCTGACGGTTGATTCGTCGCCGACGAGCATCTGGACCAATCGCCGCAGTGCGGCGCCGCAGTAGGTGACGATCAGGCAGTCCAGGTCCGAATCACCTATGTGGCCTGTGAGCCCAACCGTGAGTCCCTCTTCGTTCGGATGGAACCGTGTCGTGACGGCCGTCGTGATCAAGGGAAGATACGTGAGCAGTTCCATGATCTCGGCTACGGACCCTGCGCTGATGAGCGGAACGCTCAAGGGGCCGAAAGAGGTCAACTGAGCGTGTTCTGCGAACGCGTGGCCGAGCTTGGTTGCTTGTTCGGCGTCAAGCTCGGGGTAGACCTCCCGGAACCACCGCACCGGGACCTGGCCCTCAAGCTGCAGCAGCGTCGGATCGGCGGCACTCTCGCGAGTCATGATGGCGCGGAACTGTGCGACCGCGTGCGCGTCGAGCGCTTGGCTCTCGAGCAACTGCGCGAATGCGGTGTAGGGGACACCCGGTTCGGTGAAGCTCATCGAAGCCTTTCTCTGACCCGAACTCACAACTATCTGGATCCGGTGAACATAGCCAGGCCCGGCGCCCGCGGCAAGAGTTTGAGCAAGGCATTGCGGCCCCCGACATGCACCAGGAGTTGTTATGGCAGTGGTTACTTTCGTGTCGCACGACGGCGAGACACACGCGGCGTCCCTGGAGGAAGGGCAGTCGTTGATGCAGGTCGCGACGAACAACGCGGTGCCCGGCATCGACGGCGACTGCGGGGGCGAGGCTGCGTGCGGGACCTGTCACGTCATCGTTGACCCTCCGTGGTCGGACCGCGTGGGGCCATCCGGTGCCGACGAGGAGCAGATGCTCGCCATGAACCCCGAGCGTGAACCGACCTCTCGGTTGTCCTGCCAGATGGTGGTCTCCGAGGCCTGGAACGGACTGACTGTCCGGCTGCCCGAATTCCAGATGTGATCAACGAGAGGAGCGTCGAAATCATGAGGATTCCTGAGGCGATCACTGCCAAAGTTCAGTCAGCCATCCCGATGGAGCGGCAGATCCAGGGTGCGCATCTCTACGACAAGACGAGGAGGTGGGTGACGGGCACCAACGGTGAGCGAATGTTCGTCGAGCGTCCCATCCCGCCAGTCGAAGAAGTCGAGCTCGCGGACATCGACCTCAGCAATCCGTTCCTGTACCGACAGGGCCGTTGGCAGTCCTACTTCCAGCGGCTGCGGAACGAGGCTCCCGTCCACTATCAGTCGAACAGCCCGTTCGGGCCATTCTGGTCGGTCACCCGGCACGCCGACATCATCGCCGTCGACAAGAACCATGAGGTCTTCTCAGCCGAACCCTTGATCGTGATCGGCGTGCCACCCCGCTTCCTCGATATCGAGATGTTCATCGCAATGGACCCGCCGCGGCACGACCTGCAGCGGCAGGCGGTCCAGGGCGTTGTCGCGCCGAAGAACCTCCGCGAGATGGAGAGTCTCATCCGACAGCGCGTCCGCGAGGTCTTGGACGGCCTTCCGGTCGGCGAACCCTTCAACTGGGTGCAACACGTGTCGATCGAGCTGACGGGCCGCATGCTGGCCACTTTGCTCGACTTTCCGTACGAGCAACGACACAAGCTGACCTACTGGTCAGATCTTGCGTCGTCGATGGAGCAGGCGAACGGCGGTCCCTCTGACAACGACGAGGTCTTCCACGGAATGCGCGACATGGCGCGAGGTCTCAGCGCGCTCTGGCATGACAAGGCCGCCCGAACTGCCGCAGGGGAGGAACCGGGCTTCGATCTGATCACCATGTTGCAGAGCAACGAGAACACCAAGGACCTGATCGATCGCCCCATGGAGTTCCTCGGAAACCTGGTGCTGCTGATCGTCGGGGGCAACGACACGACCCGCAACTCGATGAGTGGCGGCGTTCTTGCGCTCAACCAGTTCCCCGATCAATTTGAGAAGCTGAAGGCCAACCCCGACCTGATCCCCAACATGGTGTCGGAGATCATCCGCTGGCAGACTCCGCTCGCCTACATGCGCCGGATCGCCAAGGCGGACACAGTCCTGAACGGCCAGTTCATCCGCAAGGGCGACAAGGTCGTGATGTGGTACGCCTCCGGCAACCGCGACGAGACCGTGTTCGAGCGTCCGGATGAGCTGATCATCGATCGGCCCAACGCGCGCAACCACATCGCCTTTGGCTTCGGCGTCCACCGCTGTATGGGCAATCGGCTGGCCGAGCTCCAGCTGAGGGTCCTGTGGGAGGAACTGCTCCCGCGCTTCGAGAAGATCGAGGTCGTGGGGGAGCCGGAGTACGTACAGTCCAACTTCGTACGGGGCATCAGCAAGCTGATGGTCCGGCTCACCGCGAAGCCCACCGCATGAGCGTGCAGCGAGCGGTGATCGTCGGGGCAAGCCATGCCGGTGCCCAAGTCGCCGCCAGTCTGCGCCAGGAAGGCTGGGCCGGCGAGGTTGTCCTGGTCGGTGACGAGTCGGCACTTCCCTATCAACGCCCTCCCTTGTCGAAGGACTACCTGGCAGGGAAGAGCACACTCGCGGAACTGGCGATCCGCAGCGCAGAGTTCTACGCGCGCCAAGAGATCCGCCTTCTCGGTGCGACCGTGGAGCGGATCGACCGCTCTGCTGGTCGAGTATCGCTGAGCACCGGCGAGTCGCTGGGCTACGACAAGCTGGCTTTGTGCACCGGCGCGCGTCCGCGACGGCTCCGGGTTCCGGGAGCCCACCTTGCCGGAGTCCACTACCTTCGCACCGCCGCGGACGTGGATTTGATCAGAGCGACAGCCAAACCGGGCAGCAGGGCGGTGGTCGTCGGTGGCGGCTATGTCGGGCTGGAGACGGCCGCCTCACTCCGCGCGCTGGGTCTCGACGTCACCGTCCTCGAGGCGACCGAGCGAGTCCTCGAACGCGTGACGGCCCCCGAGGTCTCGGCATTTTTCGATCGAATCCACCGTGAGGAGGGGGTGTGCATTCAGACGAGCGCCCTGGTCGAGGCCCTCGCGGGTGATGCTCGGGTCCGCGAAGTGGTCCTGTCCAGCGGTGAATCAGTCCCGGCAGACCTCGTCATTGTTGGTATCGGTATCGAGCCGAACACTGAACTCGCCGCATCCGCTGGCCTGGTGATCGACAACGGTGTCGTGATTGACGACCGGGCCCGGACCAGCGATCCGGACATCGTCGCGGCCGGCGACTGCACGAGTCGAGACATCGCCCGCTACGGCAGTCGGGTCCGCCTGGAGTGCGTGCCCAGTGCGGGGGAGCAGGCGAAGGCGGCGGCCGCGACAATCTCTGGAAAGTGCAGGGAGATTACGGCGCTTCCGTGGTTCTGGTCAGATCAGTACGACGTCAAGCTCCAGATCGCTGGACTCAACACCGGGTACGACGAAGTCGTCCTCAGCGGTGATCCGAACCGGGACCGCGACTTCACCTGCTTCTACCTCCGCCAAGGCGAGCTGATCGCCGCGGACTGTGTCAACCGCCCCCGCGACTTCGTCTTCAGCAAGCGGCTTCTAACGCAAGCAACTCAGGGCGTTGGGCGGGCAGAGTTGCCCCTGGTGACCGTGAGTGACCTCGGTGCGTGATGGCCCTCGAGTCGAATCACCGTCGTGGCCTGAGTCGGGCCGCGGTTGTCCGGAGAACCGGCCCATCAGGTAGTCGCAGGACAACGAGAAGCGGAACCGCTCGTAGAAGGGACAACCGATGACGAACCTCCTTCGGCTGGCGCCGAACCGACGCGCCCGACTGTCGTCGGTGCTTCTCGTCCCGCTACCGGCTCGGGTAGACAGAGCCCTGTGTGAGGCCCAGGACCGGTGGCCGGTCCGCGACCTCGCCCCCGTTCCGGCAGGCTCGGGCCTCAAGTCCGTTCAAGGGACGGCCGGATTCCCGGTTCTCGGCCACACCCTGGACTACATCCGATACGGATCCGACTTCGCGCGTGCCAGACACGAGCGGCTCGGGCCGGTGACGTGGATGGGCGCCTTTGGCACCAAGGTGGTGGTAGTGGCCGGCCCGGACGCCACACAGGAGGCGCTGACCACCAAGGCGAAGTCCTTCTCTCAGGACGGATGGACCTTCCTCATCGATGCCTTCTTTCACCGGGGCCTGATGCTGATGAGTTTCGACGAACACAAGATGCATCGACGGATCATGCAGGAGGCGTTCACCCGCGATCGGCTCGCTGGATACGTCAACCAGCTCGGACCGACGCTGGAGGCGCGAATCCCGGAGTGGACTGCCGGCAAGTCCACGCGCATCTACCCGCTGCTCAAGACGCTGACCCTGGACGTTGCGACAGAGGTCTTCATGGCAGGGCGGGGCGGACGCGAGGACGCCGCTGCGATCAACGAAGCCTTCGTGGCGACCGTGCGCGCCGCCAGCTCGATCGTCCGGGTCCCGCTGCCTGGCACGCGCTGGAGAGCCGGTGTCCGTGGGCGCGCCTTGCTGGAGGCCTATTTCGCGCGTCACCTTCCGGCAGCGCGCAACGGTCAGGGCAGCGACCTCTTCGCGGGACTGTGTCATGCGCGGACGCCCGAAGGACAGGCCTTCACCGACGAGGACGTCATCAACCACATGATCTTCTTGATGATGGCGGCCCACGACACCTCCACCATCACCACCGCGGCCGCCGCCTACTTTCTCGCCAAGCACCCGGCGTGGCAGGAACGGGCCCGGACCGAGTCCGACCGCATCGGTGAACGGACCCCGAACATCGACGACCTGGAGTCGCTGGTGACTCTCGATCTCGTGATCAAGGAAACGCTGCGCCTGGCGGCGCCAGTGCCGATCGTCATGCGCAAGACCATCGAGGATGCAGAGATCGCGGGTCACCACATTCCAGCTGACACACTGGTGGCCGTCGCTCCGGCGGTCAACCACTTCGATGAATCGTGCTGGACCGACCCTGACGCCTTCGACCCGAGCCGATTCAGCGAGCCGCGGCGCGAGGACCAGCATCACCGCTTCGGGTGGATCCCGTTCGGCGGGGGAGTGCACAAGTGTATTGGTCTCCACTTCGGAACACTCGAGGTCAAGGCGATCCTTCACCACATGCTGCGCAACTATCGATGGACGGTCCCCGACGGCTACGAAGTCAGATGGGACAACACATCCCTACCGATTCCGGTAGACGGGCTGCCGATCACACTGGAGCGACGATGAGTCGCGCACCAGCGACGCTCCTGGCGGCGACCGAGTTTCTCGACACCGAGCACGAGGACGTCCGCGCCTTCACCGAGGCCACCGTGGGGGACGCGCGCAGCGACAAAGAAAAGGCGAAGCGCCTCTTCACTGCTGTCCGCGACCAAGTCTGGTACGACCCCTACACCGTGTCGACCGACCCCACCCACTACCGCGCGAGCTTCGTCCTCCAAGCAGGGCGCGCCTATTGCGTCCCGAAGGCGGTGCTCTTGACCGCGGTGTGCCGTGCAGCCGGAATCCCAGCGCGGTTGGGGTTCGCCGATGTGCGCAACCATCTGCAGACCGAATCGTTGCGAACCCTCATGGGCGGCACCGACTTGTTCGTCTACCACGGATACAGCAGCCTCCACATCGACGGGAAATGGCTCAAGGCCACCCCGGCGTTCAACGTCGAACTGTGCGCTCGTTTCGGTGTCCCGCCTGTGGAGTTCGACGGTGAGCACGACGCGCTCATGCACGCCTTCACTGGGGACGGGACCCAGCACATGGAGTACGTCCGCGACCGAGGTGTCTTTGACGACCTTCCCCTGACCGCGATCCTGACCGAGCTCCGGACCACATATGGATCGATGGTCCAGGCCTCGGCGCACGCGATCGACGACGCCTTCACCGCCGGGCCCGCCAGCCCGGTCAGAGCCGATGGTTCCTCAGGTCGGTCCACTTCGCCTCAGGAGGATCAATGATCACAACGACTACAGGTGCCGCACTCGAAGTGCGCAACCCGTCCGACGGTCGGCTGGTGGGAACCGTGTCCGTTGACGACCGTGACGCCGTGAACCGCCGTGCCACGCAGCTCCGCCTGGCCCAAGGTGCATGGGCCGAGGCTGGTCCGCGGCATCGTTCCAGGTGGCTGCGCCTCTGGCGCGACTGGATCCTCGCTCACTCCGATGAGCTCACCGACCTGCTACAGGCCGAGACGGGCAAGGTGCGTCCTGACGCTCTCGTAGAGACGACCGCGTCGTGCGAGTTCATCACCTACTACGCCGACCATGCGGAAGAGTTCCTCGCCGACGAAAGGGTCAAGACCGCGGGCGTCCTGAGCCTGCCGAAGCGACTGTCCCGGACCTACCAGCCCTACCCTCTCGTCGGTCTGATCACCCCGTGGAATTTCCCGATCACCCTATTCCTCATGGACGCAGCCCCCGCACTGGCTGCTGGTTGCGCGGTACTGGTGAAGTCCTCGGAGGAGACACCGCTGACTTGTGCGCGGGTCATCGACGGCTGGCGTGAGATCGGCGCTCCACCAGTCCTGGCCCATGTCACAGGAGCCGGCGGCGCTGGTGCCGCAGTGGCGGACGCCGCCGACTTCGTCCAGTTCACAGGCTCGACAGCGACAGGGCGCCAGGTCGCCCTCCGCTGTGCTGAGCAGTTGAAACCGGTGAGTCTGGAGCTGGGCGGCAAGGATCCGGCGATCGTGCTGGAGGACGCCGACCTCGCTCGAGCGGCCGAGGGCGTCGCCTGGGGTGGCCTGTTCAACGCAGGGCAGGTCTGCATCTCAGTCGAGCGCGTGTATGTCGTCGCTGCGGTCTACGAGGAGTTCGTGGCCCGCCTGACAGAGCGCGTGCAGTCCCTGACCCAGGGTGCGGACGCCGGCAACGATGTCGGTGCGATGGTGACCGCGAGACAGGTTGACATCGCGGATCGCCACGTCAGCGAGGCGGTGGCGGCGGGAGCGAAGCTAGTGGCCGGCGGCAGACGGGGAGCGGCCGGAAACTACTACGCGCCAACGGTCCTCGTCGGCGTGGATCACACGATGTCCTGCATGACCGAAGAGACCTTTGGACCCACGATCCCGGTGATGCGCGTCGCCGACGAAGAAGAGGCCATCCGACTGGCCAACGACTCGCCGTACGGATTGTCGGCGACAGTGTGGACTCGCAATCACGCTCGCGCCCGCCGCGTCGCACGGCGCCTGGAGGCCGGCGCGGTCAACATCAACGACGTCTTCAGCAACCTCTTCGCGATGACGTTGCCTCACAGTGGCTGGAAGGCCTCCGGCATGGGCGCCCGGCTCGGAGGACCCGACGGGCTGCACAAGTACTGCCGCGTCCGAGCGGTCACTGAGCCGCGACTTCCCGTCCTGCCAAAAGAACTTACGTGGTACCCGTACTCCGCCCGGCGCACGGCCATCGCCGCCACGGTCTTGCGCGCCGCAGCCGGGCGCGGCCTGCGCCAACGCCTCGGCCTGAACAAGGAACAGAGCAAATGACGCGCACCACTTCCCTCCCCGCCAAGACGATTGCGATCACCGGTGGAGCTCGCGGCATCGGCTATCAGACCGCGAAGGAGCTGATCCGACGCGGTCATCGGGTCGCCATCGGCGACATCGATGAGGCCCGTGTCAAGGAGTCGGCGGATGAGCTCGGTATCTCTGCTGTCACCCGCCTCGACGTCACTGACACCGACTCATTCCGTGCATTTCTCGACATGGTCGAGGACCAGCTTGGTCCCCTCGACGTGCTGGTCAACAACGCGGGGATCATGCCCACCGGGCACGCTCACGAGGAGGACGACGACGTGACCCGGCGGCAGGTGGAGATCAACGTCCTCGGAGTGATCTTCGGAACCAAGCTCGCCCTCCAGCGGATGCTGCCGCGGCGGGCCGGACACATCATCAACACCGCATCGCTGGCCGGGGAGCTCCCCGTACCGGGCCTGGCTACCTACTGCGGCACGAAGTTCGCGGTCATCGGATTCACCGAGGCAGCTCGACAGGAGTACCGCAACTCCGGAGTCCAGCTCTCCACCGTTCGGCCGACATTCACCAACACCGAGCTCGTCGCCGGCACCACCGGAGCCAAGGGGCTGCGCAACGCCGAGCCCGAGGAGATTGCTCGGGCGACAGCCGAGCTCATCGAACGTCCCCGCCCGTTCGTACGCGTCACCCGCCTCGCCGGAGGCATGGTCGCAGCAATGAAGTTCGTGCCGGGACGGTTGGCCTCCGCGCTGGGTTCGACCCTCGGCACGGATTCGGTCTTCCTCGACGACGTCGACATGGGCGCGCGCCAGGCCTACCTGGACCGAATCCGGAACAACTGACTCCACGCTCCAGAACCATCCGGCACACGAGAGGACGCAACATGACCGTCACCGCCTTGGTCGAGGACTACCCCCATCGAATGGGGGGACACTGCGGCTCCGGTGCGATGCGCGATCTCCTGCACTGGCACGGTCTGGGATGGGACGGCCCGCCCGATGAGGGTCTGGTGTTCGCGCTCGGCGGCGCCCTAGGGCTCTCCTACCTCCGGTCGAGCGAACTGTTTCCCCCGCTGTACCTGGTGGGACGAGGTGCCGACTTCGAAGTCGATCTACCGACACGACTGGGCGGAGTCGTGCAGGTGCTCACCACCGACGATCCCGGGGAGGGCTGGTCGTGGGTGCGTGAGGAACTCGACGCCGGCAGGCCCAGCCTGATCTGGGGCGACATCGCCGAGCTTCCCTATCTCCGTGTCCAGTTGCAGATGAGCCGCCACGACATCGTCGTCATCGGCTATGACGATGAGAGACAACTCGCCTACGTCGTGGACAACGATCGCGCCGAGGCGCAGGAGGTTCCGCTGGCAGCGTTGGCTCGGGCACGGGCCTCACAGGCGTTCCCGCAACCCACTCGTCACTGCACGTACCGCATCACCTGGCCCCCCTCCTTGCCCGGCATCGCGGAAGTCGCTGCAAGCGCGTTCTCCCAATCCGCAGGCAACATGCGCAATCCGTCACGCCACAGCATTGCCGGCCCAACCACTGCCGCCGTCGGTTCCGAAGGCCTGGAGGCGGTTGCTTTGTTCGCTGACGACATCGCGACCTGGGCGGAGCTTCCCGAAGACGAACTCGGGATCTTGCTGTTCAGCCTCGGTGCCTTCATCGAGAAGGCAGGCACCGGCGGCGGACTGTTCCGCCGACTGCTCGCAGACGGTTCCGCTGAGGTCGCACGACTGACCGGCGACCCGGCAAGCGCTGAGCTTGCGACCGAAGCCGCCCGTTGCGCACAAGGCTGGACAGACGCCGCCCGCGCCGCGGTCAAACGCGACACCCATCCGCGGTCGCGGATTGACGACCTGGTCCGGACGGCCAGCCGGCTACCGGAGTTGGAGTTGCGTCTCGTCGAGTCCCTCGAGCGTGCCGCAATCTCCTTGAACGCGAGAGATCACTGATCATCTCCATCGTCATCCCGAGGTTGCGTGCTTGCGAAATCGCTCCGTCAAGAAGTGCACATGAATCTAGGAATCGAATGCAGAGAACGATGTTGAACGTCCTCCCGACGACCACAGCAGTTCTGCGTCACGAGCTGGCGTTGCTCTCGACGGGTGCTGCGCTGCACACCCTGGCTGCCATCGAGCTTGCCGACGGCTCGCCCCATTCGGAGGTCCTGAGGCAGACAGGGGACCAGGAGTGACACGGATGTCGAAAGCATTGGACCAAGGCGACCACCAGCATGCGCAGGGCGGCACCGAAGTAGGAGCGCCCCGCGATCGGGAAACGATCTCGCGGTGGGCGTCGCACCTCGCCGGCCAGACTCCGGTGGAGATTGGCCAGACATTGCCCCCGCACTCGCCCGACTGCGCCGGGTGCGGGCCAGATAATCCCTCCGGCCTGCATTTGCACGCGGTCCGCACGGCGTTGGGCGTCGAAGCTGTGCATCGCTTCGCCGAGGGCCAGGTAGGCGCCCCTGGTATCGCACACGGAGGAGCGGTCGCTCTCGCTTTCGACGACCTCTTCGGGTTCGCCCTCTACACCGTTGGGTCGCTCGCCGTCACACGCAGCCTCACCATCGATTACCGAGCCCCGTTCCGGTTGCATCGGACGTACACGTTCCGTGCCCATGTGGCGCAACACGAAGGACGTCGGCTGCTACTTCATGCGGACGCGTGGGACGACGCCGGTCAGAAGGCCGGATCGGCCGGGGCCACTTTCGTGGTGGTCGGCCCTGAACACTTCACCGCGGTTGACCCAGAAACACAGCTGGAGGCGGAGTGCCGGTGAGGATTCATGCAATCCGGCCTGGTTGGGGCGTGGCGTGGTGGGTCGCTTTCTTGATCTGCAAGCCGGTGTTGGTGTTGGTCCGCCGTCGAGACTGGCGTGGGCTCGAACAGATCCCGTCGTGTGGCGGCGCTGTCCTTGCCGCGAACCACGTTTCCCATGTGGATCCCCTGCTCATCGCCGAGCTGGTGCTCGCGCACGGCAGGACTCCGGCCTTCTTGGCCAAGAGCAGTCTTTTCAGGAAGGGCGTCGTGGGATGGTGGTTCCGCGCTGCCGGGCATGTCGAGGTGGATCGATCGCATGGTGCGGACGGATTCGGCGCCGCGTTGATGGCACTTCGTGGCGGTGCACTTCTCGTGGTTTACCCCGAGGGATCGATCACGAAAGACCCAGGTGGGCGCATGATGCCTCTCAAGACAGGCGCCGTCCGATTGGCGCTAGAGACAGGTGCACCGCTCATTCCGGTAGCACAGCGGGGCGCCCAAGAGATCCTCCCCGCCTATGGTCGACGGCCGAGACTGTCCAAGCGCACGACGGTCACGATCAGCATCGGTCGTCCGCTGGATCTGACCGATCTCACGCAGCGCGGAGCCGTGCCTGACGCGGTCGATGCCGGGACGCGTCGCCTGGCGGACACCCTCGGCCGCATGCTGGAGGAACTGGCCGATGAGCGGCCTGGCCTCGCGAACACTTCAACGGGGTGTGACAGCACCCGATATCCGGCGCGGAAGAGGGCACCGCGCACCGAGTAGCTTCGGCTTCTTAGAGCATTCCAGTCATCCGGGCCGTTGTGTCGAAGAGCTGAACCTCGGCAGGATGCATCTGGTGTTGGACGACGAACGACCGGTGCTTGATCCGCCACAAGCCTTGGCCCGTGCCGAGCGTGGGGATGAGGCTCTGTTCGGTGCCGGTGAGCCCGAGTGCGGTGGCGGTGGCGCCGAGCTGGTCGGACTCCTGGCGATAGACGATCCGTGTCTCGGCGTTCGCCAGAAGCGAGGAGGCCAACGCACGCATTGCCGAACCCTGGTCGCCGACGTTGTCGAGGTCAGTGAGCTTGTGGAAGATCAGCATGTTCGCGATGCCGTAGTGGCGAGCGAGCCGCCAGTGCGCGTCCATCCGCCGCAGCAGGGCTGGGTGCGACATGAGCCGCCACGCTTCGTCGTACACGACCCAGCGCTGACCTCCGGCGGGATCCAGGAGCGCTGACTCCATCCACGCCGACGCGCAGGTCATCAGGACCGAGATGAGGGTCGCGTTCTCGGTGACGCGGGAGAGGTCGAGCGAGATCATCGGGAGCGTTGGGTCGAAAGTGACCGTGGACGGCCCGTCGAAGAGGCCGGCGAGGTCGCCGGCGACGAGCCGACGGAGGGCGTGCCCGACGAGTCGCCCGTCCTCGGTGAGGCGCCCATCCGGGTCGTCGGTGCGGTCCGGTGCGAGCAGCCGGTCGACGACCATCGGGAGGACGGGTACGTCGGTGCTCCGCACTGTGCGGTCGATCGCGATGTCGACGGCTGTGTGTTCGAGCGGGCTGAGGCGGCGGTCGAGCACGGTCTCGGCGAGCGCGCCGACGAGGTCTCGGCGGCGGGAGGCGATCTGGTTGGACCATTGCGCATCGTCGAGGCCAGATGGTCGGTGGCCTTCGTCGAGCGGGTTGAGTCGGTTGGGCATCCCGTGGCCGAGGGCGATGGCTCGGCCGCCTACGGCCTCGGCGACCGCGGTGTGCTCGCCCTTGGGGTCGCCGGGCACGTACACGCGGCGGCCGAACGGGATGGATCGCGTGTAGAGACTCTTGGCGAGGCAGGACTTGCCGGAACCGACGATGCCGGCAAGGACCAGATTTGGTGCGGTGATGAGGCCGCGGGCGTAGAGGATCCAGGGGTCGTAGACGAACGAGCTGCCGGAGTACAGGTCCTGGCCGACGAATACGCCCTCGCTGCCCAGGCCGCCTTCGGCAAGGAACGGGTACGCGCCCGCCAGGGTTGCTGACGTGTCCTGATGGCGTGGGACTCGGAATCGTCCGGGCGTGCGGAGAGCGGCCGGGCCCGTTTCGCCGGGGCGGGGTAGCGTCACCGTTGCCCGCTTCTCAGCCGAGAGCTGCTCAGCTTTGCGCTTCGCCTCGGTACGCCGGGCTTCGCGATCGGTGGACAGGAGCTCTCGCGCAGCCGCCTTGCGGAGCTTGCGATCGTGCCGCCGTTCGCGGCCTGGTGAGACGAGGACGGCTGAGTGGAGGCGCCCGTCCTGCCACCCGGTCACAGCGACATCCCTGGCTGGTGCGGCGAGCGCTGAACCGGTGCGAATGACGGGTAGTCGTGGATGTCGTAGGCGATCGTCGCCTCGATCTCGTGCGCCCGGTCCACGCATTCGGCGACCTGGTGGATCATCTCGGCGGCGCGGTGCAGCTCCCAGGACTCCCTGTACGACGCCGCCCGCCCGGCGTGTGCATCGCCGTTCATCCACGCCTGCTTGCGAGTTGGGCCATCGTGGAACTGGCCGAGCTGGTGCAGCGACTGGCTCAGCGACGCGAGCGTGGAGGTGATGGACCCGAGCACGGCATAGATCGCGGTCGGATCCTCGATCGAGCGCGTCGCGTGGGCGAGGCCGCGGACTGCTTCCCGGAGTTCGTCAGCGTCGGCGACCGGGTCGTTGAAGGTCGGCATTGGTGCTCCTCAGTCGATGGGCTTCTCATCGATGAGGTGCGCGTGATGGTCCGCCGTGTCGCCGGGGTCGCGCTCGCGGGCCGACCTACCCTAGGGCCGTGGCCGACCTAACTGAGCCTTGCCCGAACTGCGGCACCCTGATGCGCTGGGAGACCTCTCACGAGCGTTGCGACGGCTGCGGTTACATCCGGCCTTGCTGTGAGGGCGCCCCCTGTAACTGAGCCGGTCTACTCGTCGGCGGCGTCGCCGATGTCCCGGCGGCGGACACGGCGGCGCTTGCCTGTCTTGCGAAGCACGGGTCAAGGCTCGCGCACGGCGCGCCCGTTGCGACGGTTCTTGTGGGGCTTACAGAGCTGGCAGCCCTTGTGCTGCCGGTGAGGCGAGTCCGCCATGGTGACGACTCCGATCCGTGAACAACACCCGCCACGGAGGGCGGGGTTGGTGCGGGATCGAGGCCATGGAGGAACGCTACGCCGGATGTCCGACACCTTCTGGGGAACGGAAGACCCCGCAGGCGTCTCGGGTCACCTGCGGGGTCTGGGCAGAATCTTGGAGTATGCCGTCGGCCGTTGTCCCCGGAATCGAGATTTCAAGGTGGTTCCGGCGTCTCTAGACGCCTCGCGCGAGTGGCAGCGCGGCTACGGCGAAGCCCTGAGCCTGCTGTCCCCAGAGCCGCCGCGTTTCGCACGACGCCTGGATCGCCGCCTGCTCGATCGCGGCGACAGCGCGCTCGAGCTCGTCAGGATCGCTCGCGCTGACGGCGACGAAGCCGGTTGCCCGTAGGACGCCGTGGCCGGCGGTCAGGTCCGCCTCCTGCTGGAGAACGTCCTGGTACTCGGCCGCCTGTTGTGCGTCGTCGATCTGCCCGATCTTCTGTCGCTGGGCGGCGTCGGAGATGTACTCGGTCTTCTTCTTGCGGATGTCCCGAGCCGCTCTGTCGGTGCGCATCGGCGTATAGAGGATGGAGAACGTCCGCCGGATCCCGGAGGAGAGGAGCAGTGGTGCCAGGAAGCCAGGGAAGACCAGTGAGCGCGGCCACTCGCTGATCCAGAGAACGCAGTGGTGCGCGGAGTCGCTGCGAAGGCTGCCCCACGACTCGGTCACAGCTACCGGGCCGGCTGTCGCCAGATCACGGCCGACATCGCCGTGCCGCTCCAGGGCGCCCGCGACGGCCGGGTCGTAGGCCGAGCGAAGAATGAGGGCAAGGTCGCCAGGCGTAAGCCAGTCCGAGGGGGAGAGGTCTGCTGACCGAAGGGCCGCGAGCGTAGTCGCCATCTCCTGGCGGAGTACTGCGGCAGCGCCGCGGTTCCCGCCACCTGCGGCCCGGATCGCTCGACCAGCCGTCTTGATGTCGAGGGAGATCGAGATGGTGCTTGCGTGGCGCTCGCCGGCCGGGCCGGCGCGGTCGACGAGCTCGCCGTAAGTCCTCGACGCCCAGGTCTCGGTCCGGTTCCCGTGCTGCTCCCACCAGTCCGCCAGTCCCTTTCCGGAGTCGGGGAGCGTGCGCTCCATGACCTGGAGCGAAGCCAGGCGTCCGGATCGGCAGGCGGTCGCGAGCACGCGCCCCCAGCTGACCACCCGACGTTCCTGCTCCGCGGGGTCGAGCAGCACGAAGGCGGGGTGGGAGACGCCGACGATCGCGGTGAGTGTGGCGGCGTGCGGGTCGTGGACCATGACTGCGCTGGTCTCCGGATCGACCCACTGCCTGAGCCGAGCGGCATCACCGGGCAGCGCCAGTGTTCCTGCCGGGCGCGGTTTGACCACGCGGCGTCGGTACAACAGTTGACCGCCAGCGGAGCGCCAAAGCCACCGTGCTCCGATGGGTCCCCACTCGATGATCTTCCGGCCACCGACGCCGACGAATCCGAACACGACGAAGACGAGGATGATCGGAAAGGTCATGACGACCGCGCCCAGATAGAGGCCCAGGATCAGGGTCCCGGCGGCCAGGCTCGCCATCACGAGCTGCGGACCTGACAACCCGAGGAGGATCCCGCGCTTGGTGAGCCGCGAGAACTTGATCGGTGTCAGCGACGGTTCGGCGCTGCTCGGCGTACTCACTGCCGATCACTTCCATCCTGCGGACTCGGCAAGTGTCGAGTCCGCGACCGGCGGCGGGACCGTCGATGGCGCCGCCGAATCGTGAGCCTGGGCTTGACCCGTCGCCTGGGCGGCAACGAAGCCTCCGAGCCGTGGGCCGGCCGCCGCTGCTTCCTTCGCCACGACCGCGCCCGCGGCGACCGCGCCGCCCGCGGCGACCGCGCCGCCCGCGGCGGCCGCGCCCCCCGAGGCACCGGCTGCCGTCAGGCCACGGGAACCGCCACCAGCGGTGGCGCCGCCTGACGTCGTTCCGGCCGGTCCGCCACCGCCCGCCGTTGGCGTGACCGCGGGCGGCCCACCGGTCGTCATACCTCCGCCCCCGTCCCCGAGGATCTTGGTGGGCTCGCTGCCGGTGCGGCGCGCGAGCGGGATCGGCATCGGCCGGTTGAGCGACGCCTTGGCCTCCTGTTCGGCGGACATCGCGTGGTACATGTCGAAGCCCATGAAGGCGATGGCCTTGTAGGTCAGGTACGGCGCGAAGCCGGCCATCAGCATCAGGACGACGCCGGCCATCGGCTGGCTCACGGACTCCAGGTCCGCGTCGATCGGGGCCGAGACCTGAGCGGTGGCGAGCAGGAAGATCACCACGAGGACGACCTTCGAGAGGATCATGGCGATCACGAAGGTCGCCCAGCGGCTGAGCCAGGTGCGGGTGTGGTCCCAGCTGGATCCGGCCAGGGCGATGGGCGCGAACACGATCGCGATGAGCAGAAGGGCCTTCCGGATCAGGAGGCTGATCCAGACCACCATCGCGCCGATGATGGCGAGGCTGGCGAGGAAGATCGTCAGGATCGCGCCGGCGCCCGGGGCGCTGAGGTTGATCGCGCCGAGTCCGGCGGCGAGTACGGCGACCTTGTCGCCCATCTCGTTCATGTTGGTGCCGGCGGCGTTGACGATGCCGATGCAGAGCTGGTCGGTGATCTCGAGCGCCGTAGCGAGCAGAGCGAGGGCGACGAAGGATCCCAGGATCGATTTCGCGAGCCCGAGCGCAGCTCTGGAGAGAGCGGCTGGCTCACGGCGGATCATGCCGCCGATGACCTGGAGCATGAAGAAGCCGAGCATCACGAAGACGCCGACGCCAAACATGATGTTGTAGACCTTCGTGTACTCACCGCTGGTCACATCGACGACGGTCGTGGTGTCGATGACCTTCCACACCGAGGTGAACATCCATTCGGCCGCACCGCCCATGCCCTGGGCGAGCCAATCGAATGGCGCTGTCACAACTGCGCCGGCCGCATCGCCAGCGGCGTTGCAGACCTCGTGAATCACCGGGACGTCGCAGACACTCATGACAGGTTCCTCAGACCTGCTGGCCGACGTTCCAGAAGAAGTTCACCAGGGTCACGGAGGCGCCGCAGACAATCGCGGCGCCGAGCGCTACGAGGACGCCGAGTTTGCCGCGACCGGCGAGGTGCGGGTTGGACGAGTTGGCTCCCAACGCCCACACGATGGCCGAGATGATCAGGGCGAGTACGGCGAGGACCAGACCGACCGTCATCGATGCCCCGACGATCTTCTTGAGCTGGCCGATTCCAGGCAGGCCGTTGGAGTTCGGATCGATCTGGATGTCGAGGGGGAGCAGGAGAGCTGCAGTGAGAAGGTTCATCGGAGGGCTCCTGACGTCGGACGGGCGGACGTCTTAGAGGTGTGCGCCGATGTCCAGCAGCCAGTTCGCCCAACCCAGGGCGGCACCGGTCAGCGTGGCTCCGCCTATCGCGACGAAACAGCCAACCTTCGCCTTCTGGGCTGTGTGCCAGCTACCAGAGTTGGACGCGATGGCCCAGGTCGTAGCCGAGATGACGAGCATGAGTACGGCGATGATCAGGCCATAGGTCAGGAGGGCACCGACGATGGCTCGGAGGTCACCGGCGCCGCCGACTGCACCGAAGTCTGGGCCAACTTCAGCCCTGACCAGATTGCGTGGGCTCACGGTCATCAGGTGCGCGGCGGAGACCGCGCGCATCTGGCGGGGTCGAGCCCTCAAACGGTGGACACTTCTTGGCGGTCAACCCAGCCGGCGAACGGTCATGACCTCACCCGCGAACTCACCGATCGTTCCGTAGCGGACGACATCGCCAGTCCGGGGCGCGTGCAGGATCCGGTCGCCGCCGACGTAGATGGCGACGTGGTGTGGGCGGCCGGCGCCCGGATAGCCGAAGAAGATCAGGTCTCCGGGCCGCTTGTCGCTCCACGCGATGCCCTGTCCGGCGTGAATCTGGGAGCCGCTGTAGTGGGGGAGTCGGATGCGTCCCCCTGAGGCTTGGTATGCGGCGTAGAGCACGAGGCCGGAGCAGTCGAAACCTCCGCCGGTGGGTCCTTCAAAGTTGCCTCCGCCCCAGACGTACGGCTTGCCGAGTTGTGTGGCTGCCGCAGTGACGAAGGCCCCAGGGAAGCCCGGTGGGAGGTTCGCGGGAAGCTCGCCGGCGGGCTGGGCGCAGTCGAGGTTGCTGGTGAGCGCGACGCCGCTGAGAGCGCTCAGGACCTTCTCGGCGATCGGCTGGTTGACGGCGTACCGGTCCGGATACGCGGATACCTGCACAGCCTGCGCTGCGGCTCCTGGGTCCATCGACTGCCAACCATTGATGTCGAGGAGTCCGCGCGGAGACCCGTGGTTGGGCCCGTTCGGCCCGCCGTAGAAGGCACGGGTCGACCAGACCGGATCCATGAGGTTCTCGACCGCGCCCCAGCCTGCGGCGGGTCTCTGTTGGAACATGCCAACGGAGTCGTGGTCGCTGCCGTCACCGTCGTTGGGGATGTCCGCGGAATGTGGGTAGGCGCTCGTGTTCGACAGGACTCGGAGTGACGACTCCGTCAGGGCGGTCATGATCGCGATGAGCTGACCGCGCGCCGGTATCTGCTGCTGGTTGCCGACGGCGATGATCGTCGCGGCCCGCGTGAGCTGTTGCTTGTCGAGGGTGACTGTCTCGCCGTGCGTGTTAGTGGCGGAGAGCCCCTCCGGGACAGGGCCAGCAACGCCGAGGCTCGAGGTCGCCTGGCCGTCCCACATGCAGCTGCCTGATCCTGCGGCTGCCGGGCTCACGAGTGTTGCCACTCCGAGGACGGCGGCTCC
Source organism: Nocardioides sp. J54 (assembly GCF_000519005.1). Taxonomy (GTDB): domain Bacteria; phylum Actinomycetota; class Actinomycetes; order Propionibacteriales; family Nocardioidaceae; genus Nocardioides. Next base: position 39,397 of record NZ_JAER01000011.1, read on the forward strand.
AGGCGCGAGCAGGACTGCGGCTGCGGCGCCGACGGCGAGGACCTTCATGCCCATCCGGGCTCACCTCAGTGGATTGTCGAGCTCGGAGAGGCGCAGGACGTGGCAGCGCTCGAAGGACGGCTGGCAGGCGACGAAGATCGTGAAGGAGACCGGGTACGACGACTCGGCCACCTCGCCGTTCCAGACTCCGGTGCGGTGACGGGTGCCCGTGATCGTCACGGCTGTCGTCCCTGGGCGCAGATGCCCGTGTGCTTGCTCGACGGCGTCTGCCCAGGAGTCAGGCACGTAGGCCTCGTCGATCTCCATGGTCTGCTCGACTTCCATCGCACCGAGGTCGAGCCATTGCTCCACGGTCGGGAGGTACGTCGCGACGTCGGTTAGCAGGCCGGGTGTCTCCTCGCCGGAGGGATCGGCGTCGGCCAGGACTGCCGAGGTGTAGTCGGTCGGAAGGAACCCTGCCGTTGTGTCCCAGTCGAACAGCGAGACCGCCACGGCCCGGGCGTAGGCCACCGCGTCGGTAGTGTGCGGCAGAGAGCGATCCCGCAGGGTGTCGACCGGGTTGGTCGGGTCCGCCACGACCTCGACAGCCGTGGGTGGCCCGTCGGGTGCTCCGGAGGATGTGCCGCCAGGTCCGCGGATAAGGCCGTAGATGCCGATGGCCGCGGTCAGAATCGCGAGCGCGCATCCGAGGAGAAGCATGATCTGGCGGCCGGTCAGGTTGGACATCGGAGCTCCGAGTGGCGACGTATTTCAGGGACGCCCGATAGGTGCGCTGACTATGCCGATGTCGCGGCGTGCCGACGCGCGGCAACGAGCTGGTCGCGGAACGCGATCGTCGCTGTCACGACGCGGTCGAAGCGCTCCCAATCGCTGCGTGTGAGCTGGGCGGCGAGGGCGTCGACGTCGTACAGCTCCGTCCACCCGTCGAGCTCGGTCCAGGTCAGGTTGAAGGAGCGGACGCTTCTGTAGTGGCTGCTCGGTCCGTGGCTGCGCTTGAGGTTCTTGCGGCCCTTCTCGCGCGCCTCGCGCTCGGCACGCTCCCGTGCCTCGCGCGCCAGCCGCGCGAGATCCGTCTCTTCCTCCGGCTGAGGCCGTTGCGCCTGGTCGAAGGCTTCCTTGACCTGGACGTAGAGCGGCTTCACCGGCTCACCCTGTTCGATCCTCTTCAGCGCGTCGTTCGCCATCGCGCGGATCTCCGGCGGCGTCGCCTTTCGGGAGGCCCAGTCCATGAGCGCGCAGACCCGCTCGTGGGTGTTGTACGACGCCTTGCCGGTGATTGCCATGGCCGCATGTGACCGAGCGTCACCGGCTTCACCTGGCTCCGCACCGGGTGCGGACCCGGAGCCCCCGAACTGCGTCGCCTGCATCCGCCGCTCCGCGTCTTCGGCTCGAAGCGCCTTCAGTTCTCGGTAGAGCGCTGCCTTCTCGAGCTCGTTGAGCGGCTTGTGCAGCTGGTTCTCATCCTGCTCGGCGAGCAGCAGCGAGAGCTTGTCGGAGATCCCGGAGCGCACCCAGACCTTCATGGTGCGCCAGCCGAGCCGGCGTACGGCCTCGAGCCGCCGCCACCCGCACACGAGGACTCCTTCGGGGGTGATGGTGATCGGCTGGAGCATGCCGAGCCGTTCGATCGACTCCATGAGGGGCTTGAGGTCGCCGGGGTCCTTGCGGTGGCGGACGCCGACCGTGATCGAGTCGAGCGCTCGGTCGAGTTCGATGTGGCCGCGGATGTCAGGCATGGATCCGAGCCTTCGGTCGAGGAGCGGTCTCGCTGATCTCGAAGACGAGGAGGTCGTCGTCCAGGAGTTCGGCTACCGGGTGGCCGATGAGAAGTCGCAGAAGGACGCCGTGGCCGTCCGACGTACATGCCTCGTCGGGGTTCGGATTGCCAAGCACGATCCGCAGCACCGTCGACCATGCCTCTTGCTCGATGTCGAGGAGTGCCCGCGCGGTGTGGTCGCGACGGAGGGCCGCGTGGGCCTTGGGGCGTGATCCGGATTCGACTAGGCGGGCGGAGATGTAGTCGAGCGTGCAGGTCGCCGTGTCTCGTGGCCAGCCGAGCGCGGTGAAGAGGTCGATCGTCGCGTCGACCGCTTCGTACGCGCCCGTCGGCGGAGTCTCGTCCCGGTTGAACGGCTCGACGGCGAGCGCGGGAAGGAAGTTGGGCAGGTCGGCGTCCGTGTCGCAGAACCGGCGTACGTCATGATGCCTGGAGATCTCTGGCCGCCTGGCCTGGTCGACAGAACACAGGAGCCCGTCGGCGCGCTCCTCGGCAATGAGCGTGACCTTGACCGCCATGGTGACGACGGCCCACGGGTCATCGGCCGTGCGCACCGCGTAGGTCCGCATTGCCTCGAACGCTGCTGCAGCTCCGGCGGTCGGGTCGCAGCGGTGCTTGATCGCGAGCGCCTCGTACTTCCGGGCGGCGTAGAGCATGAGGTCGTGGGCCTCGGCGTCGTGCTCCCACGCGTTCTGGCCGGACACCCGCAGACGGACGAGCAGCCGGCGCAGTCCAGTTGCGGTTTCGAATGAGTGGCTCATAGCGACAGTCCTTCCGTCTGATTTGCCGCCGGTATCGGCGCGGGGGAGTGGACCCCTCGTTGGACGGACCGCTGCTTCGTGATGGGAGTACGGCGTGCGCGGCGGATCATCTCGGCATGGAGGTCGATGCCGCGCCCGACCATAGGAGTGACGTACGAAGCGAGCTCGGTCGGGCGAATCCAGGCGATGCCCTTGGGCGCCTTTGCCGGAGCGTGCGCTTCAGTCGCCGACAGTGACGGATCTTGGTGATGAGCGAGGGCGCTCGCGGCCGCGTCGGTGTTCGGCACCGTTGGCTCGGGCGGACGGTAGCTGTGGCGGTGGTACTCGACGTGGGTGTTCACAGGTGGATCGCCTCAGTCCGCTGAGTAGGGCCCAGGCGGCTCCCGGGGCCGAGCCGGGACGCGATCCGAAAGGCGGAGTCGATGGTCGACTCGATCTCCCGATCGGGGAGGCCGGCGTACTGGGCGGCGGGCATCAAGTAGCTGACGGCGTTCGCGCGGCTCTGGCCGTCTTCGGCCATGCGGCATGACGCCCAGAAGAGGGCACGGTTGCGTCCGCCTTCGGGAGTCAGTGCAACTACCCGGGCGAGTGCCTCTGGTCGACATCCTGTGGGTGGGAGGCGGGAGGGTGGACCTACCGGCTTCAGTCGGGGCGGCTCCAGTAACTGGCGCAGCATGGCGGCGTCCAGCGACTTCGCCGGCTGGGTCGTCACCGCGAGGACGTCGTACGCCCTGTTCGCGCCGTCGACCTCGAGTCGCGACGGGGGAGCAATGACGTAGCCGCCATCGCCCCGGAAGTCGACGTGGGCGGACGGAACCTGCCAGGAGCGTTGCTCGTGGTCCGGCTCGGCGGGGTAGTAGGCGTGGATCCCGCCTGACGGAGTGCGGACAAGCCAGCCCCAGCCGTCGGCGAGCCCCTCGGAGCGCGCGCGCTCGAACGCACCGAATCCGCTGCCTCCCGTGTGGACGTCAACGTCGACGACGACGATGCCGGTGTGGGTGCCGGTGGGAAGACCGATGTTCGCTTCGGGGGTGCGCTCCCACCAGCTGTGAACGACGCGCGCGGATGACGTCGCGTCATGGAATCCGTTGGGCGTGAGGGGCTGCTTGCCGCGCGGGACACATGGGAATACCGGGATCCCCAGGTTGGCGTAGCGGACCGCGGCGCCGGCCAGGGTGGGCTCGGCTGCGACGCGTTGCATCGTTGACACTGTCCACTGGGGGACTGGCTTTGCCGGGTCGAACATGCCCCGACGTTGACCCGGGAGCGTTACCGGATTCCGGTAACAAGGGCGGCGAACGTCGAGCGGAACGATGCGTTTCCGCAGGTCAGCGGCGTTCCCTAAGAAACCCGGGCGTTGCTGGCGTTGGCTGCTTGTGAGAGGAAGTGGTCGTCCCTTGCCGTGACGCGAACGCCCGGCCTGGTTCGACCGCGCGATCACGGCCCCGCGAGACTGAGGCGCTCGTTGATCGCTGCCACCGTGCGGCCGGCGGTCCGTCCCACGCCGAGCAGAGTGGCAGAGGCCGCCCCGGTCCAGTCGCCATACCCGACCAGGAACAGTCGCGGTTCGCCGACGGCCTGGGTGCCTGACGGGCCGCTGGTCGCGATCCGGCCTTCCCGCCCGCGCAGGCCAAGCGGGGCGAGGTGTCGGAGGGTGGGGCGGAAGCCGGTGCACCAGATGATGGTGTCCACCGCTTCCGTGTTGCCGTCTGCCCAGGCGACCCCGTCGCGGGTGAGCCGGTCGAACATCGGCCGAGCCTGGAGCGCGCCGCGGTCCCGGGCCCGGCGGACCGTGGGCACCATGACGATGTCGCCGAGCCCGGCCACGCCGGCGTGTTCGCGGCCTTCCTGGAGGGCGCGGACTCGTTGGGTGGCTTCGGCGAAGAGGACCCGGCCGTCGATGTCGTCGGGCAGGAACCGCGGCGGTCGCAGTGTGAACCAGAACGTTTCTGCTACCTCGGAGACCTCGGCGAGGATCTGGGCCGCGGAGTTCCCGCCGCCCACCACCGCCACACGCCGCTCCGCGAGCTTGTCGGGGTTGCGGTAGTTGGCGGCGTGCAGCTGTTCTCCGGCGAAGGTCTCCATGGCGGGGTAGCGCGGCCAGAAAGGCTGGTCCCAGGTCCCGGTCGCCGACACCACCACGCGTGCGTGCACGTCCAAGCCCGCCGCGGACACCAGCACCCGGCCGCGCGGGTCGTCGTCGACGCGTTGGACCCGGGTCACCCGGTGCGGGCGCAGCGGGCGCAGCTCGTAGCGGGACTCGTAGGCGGCGAGGTAGTCGACGACGTGCTGACGGGGCGGGAACCCGAGGGCGGCGTCGTTCCAGGGCGGCATCATCAATCCCGGCAGGGAGGAGAAGCTTGCGGGCGAGAACAGCCGCAGGCCGTCCCACATCCGGGGCCAGGCGCCGCCGGGTCCGTCACCGGCATCGAGGATCACGAAGTTCTCACCGGGGACTAGGCCGGCGCGGCGCAGATAGTAGCCGGTGGCGAGGCCGGCCTGTCCGCCGCCGATGATGGCGACGTCGACCTCCCGCACGACGTCGCGCACGTCCGGGGCGGCGGGGTTCAGTTGACCGGGCTGCGGCGCTCGAGCAGGACGGTGTCGCGCCAGACGCCGTCGAGTTGGGCGATCCGGGTGCGGACGGCGAGGGTCCGGTAGCCGGCTGAGTGGTGGAGCGCGAGGCTGGCGCGGTTCTCGGGGAAGATCGAGGTCTGCAGGGTCCACATGCCGGCGGCGTCGGCCTCGGTGACTTGGGTGAACAGCAGTGCCTTGCCGACGCCGCGGCCCCGGGCGGCCTCGGTGACGTAGACCGAGGTCTCGCCGACGCCGCGGTAGCACTCGCGGCTGGAGGCGGGGGTGATCGCGGTCCAGCCGACGACCTCCTCATCGAGCTCGGCCACCCAGGCCAGTCCGGGCAGCCACCTGGCCCGCATCTGCTTCGCGGTCGGCACCTGGGTCTCGAAGGTGGCGTTGCGGGTGGCCAGGCCCTCCTCGTAGATCGCGAGCACGCGCGGCATGTCCGCGTCGACGACCGGGCGGGTGGTGACGTCGGTCGGAAGGTCCTCGGGGCAGCACGGCGGCGAGGAGAGGGTGCCCATGATGACGTCAGCGGCGTGGGGGAGGCCTGTGCAGCAGGCCGCGTTGACCGACACCATGCTGGAGGTGCCCACCTTGTCCACGATCACGAAACCGACCTTCTTGAGCAGGTCGACGTGGTGGCTGCAGGTGCTCTGGCTGATCCCGAGCTGCCGGGCGAGATCGCCGATCCGCAGCGCGCCGGACGGCGACGTCGACAGCGCGTGCAGCAACCGGACCCGCGTCGGGTCGGCCAGGAGCGCGAACCACTCGGCGTAGTTCTCCGCGTCCGTCTTCGTCAGTGACGGCGCCGGGCGGACGTCCTCGTACAGCGGCAGCCGGCGGCTGTCGGCGGCCCGCGCGGGCGGCTGGGTGACCGGGGTTGTCGGCATGGGGAAAGAATACCTTGCTTTCATCGACGGGGGTCGATACAGTCCAAATCCATCGACGGACGTCGATAGATTAGCCGACTGTTCTGAGGAGTCCCCTGTCATGCAGCACCCCCTGGTCATCATCGGAGCCGGCCCGATCGGCCTGGCCGCCGCCGCGAACGCCGCCGACCGCAGCATCGACTTCGTCGTCCTCGAAGCGGGTCCGGAGGCCGGCGCCGCGGTCGGGGAGTGGGCACACGTGCGGCTGTTCTCCGCCTGGTCCGAGCTCGTCGACCCGGTCGCCCGCCGGCTGCTGGACGCGACCGGCACCTGGACCGCTCCGGATGAGAAGACCTACCCGACCGGCGGTGAGTGGCGCACCCGATACCTGCAGCCGCTGGCCGACATCCTCGACAAGACCGAGCACGGCTCGGTGCGCTACGGCGCCCGGGTGGTCGGTGTCAGCCGTGACGGCCGGGACCTGGTGGTCGATTCCGGCCGCGAGGGCGACCCGTTCGCCATCCACGTCGAAACCCAGACCGGGCACGAGCGCCTGCTGGCACGCGCCGTGGTGGACGCCTCCGGCACCTGGGCCCGGCCGAACCCGCTCGGCGCCGACGGCTACCCGGCGCTGGGTGAGCGGGACAACGCCGCACGGTTCGCCTACGGCATCCCGGACTTCTCCGACCCGGCCGTGTCCGCGCGCTACGCCGGCAAGCACGTCGCCGTGGCCGGCAAGGGCGCCTCGGCGCAGGGCGTCCTGATCGGGCTCGCCCGGCTCGCCGAGCGCGACCCCGGGACTCGAGTCTCGTGGTTGCTGCGCCGCCCCAGCGTCGGGGACGCGTTCGGCGGCGGCGACAACGACCAGCTGGAGGAGCGCGGCAAGCTCGGCCAAGCCGCCAAGGCCGCCACCTCCAGCGGGCACGTCGTCAACGTCACCCAGTTCCGCACCCGCGCCGTGGAGACCCAGCCGGACGGCCGCCTCACGTTGACCTCGACCAACGGCCAGCAGGTCACGGACGTCGACGAGGTCATCGTGGTCACCGGCTACCGCCCCGACTTCAGCTTTCTCTCGGAGGTGCGGCTCGACCTCGACCCAGCCCTCGGCGCGGCCCGGTTCCTCGCCGCGCAGATCCACCCCGATCACCACTCCTGCGGCGACGTGGCACCGCACGGCTACAAGGAGCTCGGCCAGCCGGAGGAGGGCCTATACCTGGTGGGGATGAAGTCCTACGGCCGGGCGCCGTCGTTCCTGGCGATGACCGGGTTCGAGCAGGTCCGCTCGGTGGTCGCCGCCCTGGACGGCGACCTCGAGGCAGCCGACCGGGTCGACCTGGTGCTGCCTGAGACCGGTGTGTGCGACGGCGCCGGCGCCTTCGACGACGCGACCGCCACCGCGAGCGGTGGTGGCTGCTGCGGAGCTCCGGCGGAACCGCAGGTCCTCACGCTCGGAGGTCTCGGCGTCCGATGAACACCCAGCGAGTGTTGATCGTCGGCGGCGGCCAGTCCGGGTTGGCCGCCGCCCGCGCCGCCCGCGACGCCGGCCTCGAGCCGGTCGTGCTCGAGGCCGGCGAGGAGCCGACCGGGTCGTGGCCGCGCTACTACGACAGCCTGCGGCTCTTCTCGCCCAGTAAGTACAGCGGCTTTCCCGGTTACGCGTTCCCCGGCCAGCCGGGCCGCTACCCGACCCGGGACGAGGTCGTGGGCTTCTTGCGCGGCTACGCGTCCTGGCTCGGTGTCGACATCCGCACCGGCGCCCGGGTCGAGGACGTCACCACCGACGGCCAGCGGTTCGTCTCCCACCTCAACGACGGCACGAATGTCGAGGGCGACGCTCTGGTGGCCGCGTCCGGTTCGTTCGCCAACCCCTACCTTCCCGCGATCCCGGGCCGCGATGAGTTCGCCGGCGAGGTGCTGCACGTCGCCGACTACCGCTCACCGCTGCCCTACGCCGGGAAGCGGGTCGTCGTGGTGGGGGCCGGGAACTCAGCGGTTCAGGTCGGCCACGAGCTCGCTACGGTCGCCGACACTACGCTCGCGGTGCGTTCCCCGATCCAGTTCGTGCCCCAGGTACGCGGCGGCCGGGACCTCCACTTCTGGCTCGACAAGCTCAAGCTCGACCTGCTGCCGCCGGCGGTGCTGGTCCGGCTGGTCAAGGGCACACCGGTGCTCGACACCGGCGAGTACCGGGCCGCCGTCGAGGCCGGCCGGCTGCCGCAGCGCCCGGTGTTCACCTCGTTCACGTCCGACGGCGTCGTGTGGGCGGACGGGACAACGGAGCCAGTCGACACGGTGATCTTCGCGACCGGCTACCGGCCACACCTGCCCTATCTGAACGGCATCGGAGCCCTGGCCGGGGACGGCACCCCGTTGCACGACCGCGGGTTGTCCACCACCCACCCCGGGCTGGCCTACCTCGGGTTGGAGTTCCAGCGTTCCTTCTCCTCCAACACCCTGCGCGGTGTGCACCGCGACGCCGGTTACGTGATAGCCGCTCTGGGCTCGAGAACGCGCAGGGCGGCGGTTCGTGGCTGAACCAGCCGCGATGCCGGGCGCCGCACACGCCATCCCGTCCGCGACGCCGCCGGTTCGGCCGGCGTTGCGGACGGTGCTCGCGGCGCTGTGCCTGACGGAGATCGTCAGCTGGGGCGTGCTGTACTACGCCTTCCCGGTGCTGGCTCCCGGCATCGCGGCCGACACGGGCTGGTCGCTGACCGCGATCAGCGCCGCCTTCTCCGCGGGCCTGGTCACCTCCGCGGTGGTCGGGATCCCGGTCGGCCGCCTGCTCGACGGGAGCGGGCCGCGTGCGGTGATGACGGCCGGGTCGGTGTTGGCCGGGCTCGCGGTCGGGCTGATCGCCTGGTCGCCAAACCTGGCCGTCTTCGCGCTCGCGTGGGCGGTCGCCGGGGTCGCGATGGCCGGGGTCCTGTACCAGCCGGCATTCGCGGCCCTGACCCGCTGGTACGGCGCCCGCCACCTCCCGGCGCTCGCGACCCTCACCTTGGTGGCGGGCCTGGCCAGCACCGTGTTCGCACCCTTGACCGCCGGCCTCGATGCGCGCCTGGACTGGCGTGGCGTCTACCTCGTCCTCGGGATCGGGCTACTCGTGGTCACCGTGCCCGCCCATGCGATCGGGTTACGCCGACCCTGGCCGCCGGACTCCCACGGACACGACGACGAGTCGGCAGATGTCGGTGAGTACGCCGCCTCGGTGACCACGACCGCCCGGTTCCGGCTCCTAGTCATCGGGCTCACCGCCGCGTCGCTGGCGATGTACGCCGCGCTGATCAACCTGGTGCCGCTCCTGCTCGAGCAGGGTATCTCGGCGGGTGTGGCCGCCTGGGCCCTCGGGCTGGGTGGCGTGGGTCAGGTCGCCGGACGGATCGTCTACACCCTCTCGGCCCACCGGGTAAGCCTGCGGTCCCGGACGGGTTTGGTGTTCACGCTGTCCGCAGCCAGCATCGCGGCGCTCGCTGTCGCACCGGGCCACGCGCTGATCCTCATCGGCCTGTCCATGGTGGCCGGGGTCGCTCGCGGGATCGCCACCCTGCTACACGCCACCGCGGTCACCGACCGTTGGGGTCCGCGGGCCTACGGCCGACTGTCAGGCATCCTCGGTGCTCCGGTCGTGTTCGCGTCCGCGCTCGCGCCGTGGGTCGGTGCCGCCCTCGCCGAACTCACCGGAAGCTACGCCACCACGTACGGACTGTTGTCGTTGATCGCCGCGACCGGTGCGCTGCTCATGACGCTCAGCACTCCTTCCAGAGCCGTCGCGTAGTCCTCCGCTGGCTGCGTGGATGAAGGCTGCGGACTCGGCGGTCGATGGAGCGCCTGGCCCTACCGTCAAAGGTCGTGCCGGGCTGACGTTTCGCGTGCTGGCTCGAGGGCCCGAACCGCCAACGACCACGTCCTCTCAGCGCTGCCCCGGCACGTCGAGCTCGTCGAGTAGAGCGAGCACCCGGCGTTCGATCTCGTCGCGGATCGGACGGACGTCGGCGACGTCCTTGCCGGCTGGGTCCTCAAGCTCCCAGTCCTCGTACCTTTTGCCGGGGAAGTAGGGGCAGGCGTCGCCGCAGCCCATGGTGACCACGACGTCGGCGGCCTGGACGATCTCGTCGGTCCACGGCTTGGGGAACTCCTGAGCGATGTCGATGCCCCGCTCGGCCATCGCCGCGACCGCAGCCCGGTTGACGGCCTCGCCCGGCTCCGAGCCTCCGGACCACGCGACGGCCGCGTCTCCGGCGTGGTGGTTGAAGAAACCCAGTGCCATCTGGGATCGGCCCGCGTTGTGTACGCACAGGAACAGCACGACCGGCTTGCCGTCCGCGGACTTGCCCTCGATCTTCGCGGCGGCCTGGAGCTGCTGCTTGGCGTACCGCTCGGCCAGTAGCGGGAGGAACGTTGCGACGGTGGCCTTACCAGCGAACTCGTTGAACGAGGAGTGCAGGAACCGCTCGATCGTCTCGAGGTTGAAGACCCCGGCGAAGTCCTCGGACAGTCGGGTGGCCGCCGTCTTCAGGGCGATCTGCTGGTCGAGGGTGACGGACATGTCATGCGTGCTGCTCATCGTGAGCCTTCCGGTGGTGAAAGGTGCAGGGGCAGGTGATGGGTTAGGAGGCGAGTCGGGGCACCAGGGACAGCACCCGGCCCTCGATGTCGGCCAGGGCGGCGTCGAACGCCTTCGGCGTTCCGACGCTGACCGGATCCGGGATCGACCAGTGCAACTCGGCCCAGACACGCAGCTCCTCGTGAGCCAGATCGCACACCGTGATCACCAGGTCGTCCTCGGTCACCACGTCGGTGATCATGCGCGGTCGGACCCGTGGGAGTGGTACGCCGTGCCGGGCGGCGGCATCGATCGCGCCCGGGTCGATCCGGTCACCGGGATGAGTGCCGGCCGAGGCCGCCGGGACCTGGCTGGCCCTTCGCCACAGCGCGGCGGCAAGGTGGGATCGAGCCGAGTTCGCGGTGCACACGAACACCACCCGGGCCGGAGCCGCGAGCGGCTCGGTGGTGGCCGGTAGCAAGGTCCGGTCCGCGAGCCGGAGGTACTGGCGCCGCCCATCGCCCTGGGAACGGTGGCTGGTCACCAGCCCGACCTCGCGTAGGACCTTCAGGTGGTGGGCGAGCAGGTTCGACGGCATGTCGAGCGCTGCTGCCAGCTCCGAGGGAGAGGCATCGCCGACGCTGAGGATGTCGGCGATCCGCAAGCGCGCCGGATCGCCGAGTGCGGCGTACACAGCAGCACGTCGCTCAAGGTCCGTCTTTGACTCAGGATTCATTGACTCAAGTTTGACTGAGTGATCGTCCCGCGTCAAGAATGCTCGCGTGCTTCCATCCATCGCCCGGCGCCTGCTCGCCGAGTTCCTCGGTACCGGCCTCCTCGTTGCTGTCGTCGTGGGGTCCGGCATCGCTGCCCAAGAGTTGTCACCCGGCGATGTCGGCCTGCAGCTGCTGCAGAACTCGACCACAACGGTCCTTGGCCTCACAGCGCTGATCCTGCTGTTCGGTCCCGTCTCCGGCGCCCACTTCAATCCCGTAGTGTCGCTGGCCGACTGGTACCTCGGCCGCCGCTCACGGAAGGGGCTGAGCCTCGTGCAGGTGGGGACGTACGCCGTCGCGCAGATCAGTGGAGGCGTCGCGGGTGCCGTCCTCGCGAACGTCATGTTCGAGGTCAACGCAGCGATCTCCACCAAGGAGCGCGCGACCGGCGGACACCTGGTGGCCGAGGTCGTCGCGACCGCGGTCCTGGTCGCGCTCATCTTCGCCCTGGTCCGCACGGACCGCGGCGCGATCGCGGCCCCGGCGGTCGGCGCCTACATCGGCGCCGCGTACTGGTTCACCAGCTCGACCTCGTTCGCCAACCCCGCGGTGACGATCGGCCGGATCTTCTCCGACACCTTCACCGGCATTGACCCGGCGTCTGCACCTGCATTCATCGGCATGCAGCTGCTCGGCCTTTGTGTCGGTGTCGCGGTCATCCTCGCGCTCTACCCCGACGCCGGCGAAAAGGCCGACGATGTCGTCCTGCCACACCTCCGTTGACGAGCCATCCCTAGGAAGCCCCATGCACCTGGTAGCCATCGGCGGCAGTGACGCCGAAATCTTGGCGGCCCTGCGCGCCCGCGAGCTCGACCCAAGCGACTGATCGTGCGAAACCCCGATCGCACGTACGCCCTCGAATAGGACGAGCTCGTCATCGACACGGGTGCTAGATGCGGCGGCGAGTTCCTCAGCCAATTGCCTTGTGACACGTCTCGTCCGCGTTTCGAGGGGCACGAGGACCACAGGAATACCCGTGCGGCTGTGCGGATGAGGTCCGGGTCCTTGGGGTACTGCGGGAGGGATGCGGCGGGGCGTCCGGGTCGCCACGAGGGTGGCTCGACCGTCGTTGGCGAGGAGGACTGATGAAGCACCAGGAGATGCTGAACACCTATCCCGGAGACGTAGGGAACATCGACCAGGAGAAGCTGGCGGCGTGCATCGCCGCGTGCTTCGAGTGCGCCCAGGCGTGTACGGCTTGCGCTGATGCTTGCCTGGCCGAGGACATGGTGGCCGAGCTGCGAGCCTGCATCCGCACCAACCTGGACTGTGCCGATGTCTGCGCCGCGACCGGATCCGTCCTGTCGCGCCAGACCGCCGGTGACGCCAACATCGTCCGCACGATCCTGGAGGCATGCGCGGCCGCGTGCAAGGCCTGCGGCGACGAATGCGCCAAGCACGGCGACCAGCACGAGCACTGCGCAGTGTGCGCGGAGGCCTGCCGCCGCTGCGAAGACGCCTGCCGCGAGCTGCTCGCCGCGCTGCGCTGACCGTCGAGATTGGTTGCGGCGGCTCGCTGTCCTATGTCGGCAGCGGGCCTCCGATCGCTTCGCGAATCTGATCCGGAGGCATATGCCTCCCTACCGCCAAGGACCGTCTTGCTCGAGACCTTCCTCGTCGTTGTCGGCGCCGTCGTCGTCGCGCTCGTCTTCTTCGACGCGTTGGCCACCACCCTGGCGGTCTCCGGCGGCGCCGGCCCGTTGACGACCGGCATCCTCGGTGGCGCCTGGCGGGTGGCCTTGCGACTGCACCGCCGAGACCGCAAGTCCAGCCTTCTCAGATTCGCCGGGCCAGTGATGCTCATCGTGACCGTTCTGACGTGGGTCACCGCACTCTGGGCTGGCTGGACGCTGCTGTTCGTCGGCTCGGACTCCGTCGTGACCGCGCAGAAGGGCCGCCCGGCGGGCGTCGCCGATGTCGTCTACTTCACCGGGTTCACGCTGTTCACCCTCGGCACCGGTGACTTCGTCGCATCCTCAGCGGGATGGCGGATCGCGATGGCCGTTGCGGCGTTCTCAGGTCTGTTCCTCATCACCCTGGCCATCACCTATCTCCTGTCGGTTCTCTCCGCGGTCGTTAGCCGTCGCGTGCTCGCCCAGGAGATCCACGGACTCGGTGACAGCCCGACGCAGATCATGAGGAAGGGCTGGACCGGCGACGGGTTCGACGCGATGTTCCAGCAGCAGCTGATCTCGCTGTCGTCCTCTGTGGCCACCTCGGCCGAGCAACATCTCGCGTACCCGGTGCTGCACTACTTCCACGCCAGCTCCCGAGACCTGGCCGCACCGGTCGCGATCGGACACCTCGACGAGGCTCTGACCCTGATCGAGACCTTGAAGCCCCCGCTGCGCCCACGGCCGGCTGTGGTGGATCCGCTGCGGTCGTCCATCGGCCGCTACCTCACCACCGCCTCCAGCACCACGTGGGCACCGAAGGTCGACGCTCCGCCCCCGCCCGAGACGAGCCAGGCCCTCGATGCCGGAATCCCAGTCAGCGGCGCCGCCGTCCGCCAGGCCGCCGAGCACCACCGGGAACGCCGAACCCAGTTGCATCGCCTCGTGGCCAGCGACGGCTGGTCATGGGAAGGCGCCGGGTAGCCGCCGCATGCACGCACAAGCCCCTACCGGCACCCACGAATGCCACGACGATCCGGAAAGCGGAACCCATGCAGGAACAGCCCACACACCGCGCCGACGTTCCAGGAGACAGCGAGGCTCACCCCGGCCACGGCAGTCACGGCTCCGTCGGTGACGGGCCGGACGACCATCACGGGCAGCACCCCGAACATGACGATCGTTCAGAACCCGGCCATTCCGGCGGCCACGGCGCGCATGGCGGGCACCCGGATTCCGGTAGTAGGGCCATGGCCGCTAGCGCGACCCTGCACTGCCTCTCAGGATGCGCGGTCGGCGAGATCAGCGGCCTCATGATCGGCACCGCGATCGGCCTCAGCACTGGCTGGACCATCGCCCTCGCGGTCGGTCTGGCGTTCTTCTTCGGCTACCTGCTCTCGACCCTTCCGCTGGTGAAGACGGGTCTCGGCCTGGGCGCGGCGCTGGGCGTGGTGTTCGCGGCCGACACGCTCTCCATCGCCGTCATGGAGATCGTCGACAACGCCGTGATGGCGCTCATCCCGAACGCCATGGACGCCGGGTTGGTGAACTGGATCTTCTGGGTCGGGATGGCCATCGCCCTCACGGTCGCGTTCTTCGCCGCCTACCCTGTCAACCGATACCTGCTCCAGCGCGGCAAGGGACACGCCCTCACCCACCAGTACCACCACGGGTCCAGTGCCGCGGTGACCGGCGTTCGCCGGTACATCCCGACCTTCCCGACGTCCACACTCGTCGCGGTGATCGCCGCCTTCATGCTGGGCGGTCTCATCGTCTCGATCGCCGCAGAAGGCGAAAGCGGCGCCGTGGGCGAAGGTCACGCAGCTCCACGCTCCGATGTTCTGGCTCCGGCGAAGAGCGGAACGTCGTGATGGAGCAGATTCAGGATTCCGAGCACCGGCATCCCGTCGACCCAGAGCGGGTCGCGAGGGCCCGCGAACGGGTCCCGACGGGCGAGGAGGGGGACCGGCTGACCGGCGTGCTGTCGTTGATGGCAGACCCGACCAGGGCCAGGCTCCTGTACGCCCTCGATGTCGTGGAGGAGCTCTGCGTCGGTGACCTGGCCCTGGTCCTCGATGTCAGCGAGGACGCGGTCTCCTACGGGTTGCGGATCTTGCGCACCGCGGGCCTGGTCACCCGCCGAAAGGAAGGCAGGGTCGTCTACTACCGGCTCGCCGAGGGGTTCCCAGACCCACTGCGACAGCACTGCCTGCGTCAGCTCATCGAGATGTCCCGCGGACCCCTGGACGAAGACGAGCACGCATCACAAACGAAAGGTGGCACGCCATGAACAGCTCATCTCACCAGACCAATCACCAGCCGCACGACGACCAGCCGGCCGACGCTACCGGCGGCCAAGACGGCGCTCACAACCATGACGGCGGCCAGGACGAGATGAAGAAGAAGCACGAACGAGGCATGTACCTGAAGTTCGCCGCCATGATCGCGACGTCGGCCGCCGTGATGTTCGTGCTCATGTACAGCAGCGTCTACGACGTCGGACACATCCACTACAGTCAGGAGCGCCTCTACATGGCGCTCACCTCCACTGGTGCGATGGCGCTAGTGATGCTCGCCTACATGGCCACCATGATGTACAAGAACCGCGTCCTGAACATCGTCATCGTGGTGGCGGCCCTCATCGTCGGTCTCGGCGCCTTCTACGCGTCCCGAACCCAGCTGTTCATCGACGACGAGAGGTACATGAAGGCGATGGTCCCTCACCACTCGATCGCGATCCTCACCAGCGAACGCGCGGACATCGAGGACGCCCGGGTCCGCGAGTTGGCCGACCAGATCATCAAGACCCAGCGCCTGGAGATCAAGGAGATGGAGTGGCTCCTCGAGGACATCGAGGAGAACGGCCTTGCCACCACGAAGGAGGAGGCAGAAGAACGCCCCGTCCCCGACTTCGAGGCCACCGCGGCCGAGGACATCTCATCGCCGGCTGAAGAGCGCCGGGTCACCGCCGCCCTGGAGTACGTCCTACAGATCACCACACAAAGGCACGTGGACGAACCAAGCAAGTGACACTTCTGGTAGCCGGCGTCGGCATGGCTGTGCGACCGCGCAGGCCTCGGCCGCCGGGCCGGTGACCTGCAATGTGGCTGTGGCCAAGTCTACCCCGAGCCGCTGCCATCACCGACGAACACGTCGAACAGCTGCGCGCCCTCGGGGTTCAGCAACCGAAAGATCACGGACGTCGTAGGCATCGTCGTGCTCAACGTCTTGACCGGCGCATTCAATTTGATGGCGGGCATCGTCCCCGATGAATTTTCCGTTTGACCCGACGTCAGCTGCCTGGCTGACCTTGCCCGGGTGCTCGTCGATCTTGTCGTGCCGGAGTGACACCATGGCTCTGAGGTCGTTGACTAGCTGTGATGTCCAGGGAGGTTGTACCGCCCGGCATCGGTGAGCCTGCCTGACAGGTGAAGGCCTCCGGTTGTGAAGTGGAGCTGTCTAGTTGAACGCTTCACCGACCGGAGGCCCTCGTGTCCCACGCTAACGCTGCCCTGACCCCGCGCGCCCGTTTGCGGCTCGCCCAGCTCGTCGTCGACCGCGGCTGGACCTACGCCGCGGCAGCCAAGATGTTCATGGTCGCCCCGCGCACCGCGAAGAAATGGGCGGACCGCTACCGGGCTGACGGGCCGGCCGGGATGGCTGACCGAAGCTCGCGGCCGCACTCGAGTCCGACGAGAACCGGTCCAGATCAGGTCCGTCAGATCGTGCGGCTGCGATGGCGTCAACGGCTCGGTCCAGCGCAGATCGCCGGCCGGGGGTGTCAGATGGTCTGTGTAAGGGGTCGGTCTCAGCAAAGGAACGAAGATGAGTGCTGTGACCGAGGGAACCGGGCGACCGGACTACAAGAGAAGGCGGCCGCCGCTCGGCGGGCTGACCGCGCTGATATGCCGGGCGCGAAGGCTGCTGCCGAGCTCGCTGCGTCGGGAGCGTTGGACGGGCTGTTCGCGAAGATCGATGCTGGTGAGATCGAGCTGACCGGCGACGGTGGCTTCATCCCCGGGCTGATCAAGGCCACCCTCGAGCGCGGGCTCCAGGCCGAGCTCACGGGCCATCTGGGCTACGAGAAGGGCGCTCCGGAGGCATCGGCGGTGTCGAACAGTCGGAACGGGACGACGCCGAAGACGGTCGCCACGACGGCCGGTGATGTCGAGCTGGCGATCCCGCGCGATCGTGACGGGAGCTTCACCCCGCTTCTGGTGCCGAAGGGCAGCCGGCGGCTGAACGGGCTGGACGAGATGATCATCAGCCTCTACGCCGGCGGGATGACGGTCCGCGACATCGCCCACCACCTTGCCTCGACGATCGGGACCGAGCTCTCCCACGAGACGATCTCGAACATCATCAATGCGATCACCGAGGAGATCCTGGAGTGGCAGGCCAGGCCGCTGGACGCGTTCTACCCGGTGGTCTACCTCGACGCGATCGTGGTCAAGGTCCGCGACGGCGGGCACGTGATCAACAAGTCCGCCCACATCGCCGTCGGCGTCGACATGGACGGCGTCAAGCACGTCCTGGGGATCTGGATCCAGGACAACGAGGGCGCGAAGTTCTGGGCCGGTGTGTGCGCCGAGCTGGCCAACCGCGGCGTCCGCGATGTCCTCATCGTGTGCTGCGACGGCCTGACCGGGCTCCCGGAGGCGATCGAGGCGACCTGGCAGCAGGCAACCGTGCAGACCTGCGTGGTCCACCTGATCCGTGCGTCGATGCGGTTCGTGTCCTACAGCGACCGCAAGGCCGTGGCGAAGGCCCTGCGCCCGATCTACACCGCGTCGAATGACAAGACCGCCCGGGAGGCGTTCGCGGACTTCGCGAACTCCAACTGGGGCAAGAAGTACCCCCACGCCGTGGCGACGTGGGAGGCGGCCTGGGAGCGGTTCATCCCGTTCCTGGCGTTCCCGCCCGAGCTGCGGCGGGTGATCTACACGACCAACAGCATCGAGTCGCTGAACTACCAGCTACGCAAGGTCACCAAGAACCGCGGTCACTTCCCCAACGACGAGGCCGTCGTGAAGCTGCTGTGGCTGGCGATCTGCAACATCGAGGACAAACGGGCCCGCGAGCGAGCCAAGGAACGCGGCAAGCCGGCTGCGCAGCGGAAGGCCAAGCCCCGACTCGTCCAGGGGCAGGTCGTGACGAACTGGAAGCAGGCACTGGGCCAGCTCGCCATCGCCTACCCCGACCGCATCAACCCCTACCTGTAAGAGAAACCCACCACGAGGGACCGATCGCTTACACAGAAATCTTGACAAGCTCCGCCGGCCGGCTCGGCATGCAGGCCTCGACCGTGCACGCAGTGCTCGTGCGCTGCCGGATCAACCGGCTCTCCCACATCGACCGGGTCACCGGCGAACCACTACGCCGCTACGAACACCCCACCCCGGCTCACTGATCCATGTCGACGTCACCAAGTTCGCCAACATCCCCGACGGCAGCGGCCATCGGTTCTTGAGCAGGCAGCAGAGCAAACTCAACGCCCGCGCGACGGCTCGAAGGACCGGTGAACGCGGCAAGCGCTCCCGCCCCGCGATCGGGACCGCGTTCGTGCACACCGTGATCGATGACCACTCCCGGGCCGCCTATGCCGAGATCTGCCCCGACGAGAAGGCCGCCACCGCGATCGGAGTGCTGCAACGAGCGACCGCCTGGTTCGCCGACCACGGCGTCACCATCGAGGGAGTGCTCTCCGACAACGGCTCGGCCTACCGCTCCTACGCCTGGCGCGACGCCTGCGTTGACCTCGGGATCACCCCCAAGCGGACCCGGCCCTACCGACCGCAGACCAACGGCAAGATCGAACGCTTCCACCGCACCCTGGCCGACGGCTGGACCTACGCCCGGCTCTACGACTCAACCGCGCAACGCGACGACGCGCTGCCGGGATGGCTCCACTTCTACAATCACCACCGCGCCCACTCAGCAATCGGAGGCAAACCGCCGATCACCCGGCTGACCAACCTCCCTGGACATCACAACTAGCCGGTCTGCCGAGGGCGCGGTGGGCGTCTTCCCCAGTCCTTGCCGTGGACGATCTGCGCAGTCCGCCCCGGGAGTTCGATCGGCGGCAGCTCGTCGTCGCGGCGATTGATGACCTTGTCGTTCAGGTCCCGGTCTGCCTCCCCGTCATGACCGTTGGCCCTCTCCGCCTGGATCATGTCGAGTTGCGCGACCTCGTCGTACGGCGCCGCGGTGTAGGCGACCTGAGCAGCCCACATCGCGAGTGCAGGCTCGCCGGCGGCAAGCGCGTGGGTGGTGACGATGTGTCCGACATCGACGATGGCGCTGGTCATGATGTGGTCCCACCGGTCACCGTCGAGAAGCCAGTTCCAGTGGTCCTTGCGCAGTTCCGTGAACGGTTCACCGGTGACCAGTCGAAGCGCCGCGATCAGATCGTCAATGCCGTCGGCCCCGCGACTCTGGCCTCGCGCGCGGAGACGCCGGAAGAGATCCAGGTCGCACAGGACGCCGTCGAGCCTGTAGAGGGCCGGCGCCTCGGTACCACCGGCAGAAGCGGCCTTCGGCAGGTACGGCTCGCCGGTTCGCGGGTTCGTACCCAGCCATCGGCGCAGTTGGCTCATGTCGACCCGGACCCGCTCCGGGCGGATCCCGAACGCGTCGGCGACGTCATGCGCGGTGACCCCGTTGGGGTGGAGGGCGAGGTACGCCAACAGTTCGACGTAGAA
Source organism: Nocardioides sp. J54 (assembly GCF_000519005.1). Classification (GTDB taxonomy): domain Bacteria; phylum Actinomycetota; class Actinomycetes; order Propionibacteriales; family Nocardioidaceae; genus Nocardioides. The sequence goes on from NZ_JAER01000011.1 coordinate 59,020, forward strand.
CGGCCGTCGGTGTGCCGTTGCCTTTGTGTCCCCGGTCGTCCGGGCCCCGACTGGTCCGAGGAGCACCAGCTTGGGCGATGACAGCGCGGGCGACTCCCAGCGGGCGAGATCCTCGTCCAGGCCCGGGTCCGCGGTCTCAACAGCCGTGCGAGCCTCACGCGTTGCCTTCGGCGCGAGCACCTCGACGTCCTCCACGGTCGTCGCGGCGGACTCGGCGTAGACGAGTGCATCGAGAGGCAGCAGGGACGCCTCGCCGACCGCCCCCTCGGAGCGTGGCTCGGTCAGTTGGTCAACCAGCGCACCCCCGAGGTCCGAGACCACGTTGTCCTCCTCGCGGTCTGGGACGGGAACGACGGTCTCGTCGAGCGTGAGGTCGAGGAGTAGGGCACACGCGCGGGCCTCGTCCGCACTCAATTCCGCCGCGAGAACATCGACTCCGAGGTTGGGCGACTGGAGGCGCCCGTCGCCGGTGAGCTGCAGGTGAGCGCTCGAGGAGCGAGGCTCGCCGTCGAGATCCACCAGCACTGCCGCCGAGCGACCGGGGACCGCCTCGATCGCCTCTGCGAGCGCATCGAGACCCGATGTGGTGGCGTCCGCCGAAGCAATGATCACCGCGTGGAAGTCGTCGGGGTCGACCGGCTCGTTGCTGGACGACAAGTTGCGCGTGAGCTCGGCGATGAAGCCAGTGTCTCCGGGAGAGTGCGTGCGTAGGCGTCCGAGGTTGAAAGATGCCAGGTCGGCGCCGAGGCCGAGGAGGTCGACCGTCGTGACGATCGACCACGGGTTGACGGCCAGTTCAGCCGCCACGTGGCGTGCGAACGAGGCCTTCCGGTCGGTGTCGCCCGTGACGGTGACCGTGCGGAGCTCCTCGAGGTTGAGGAACAGGAAGGAGCCGTCGTTGCCTTGCCCGACGCTCACCAGGAGTGGGTAGGGCGGGAACGAGTTCTCGGGGCGCTCGGGCACCGCGGCCAGACCGATTCGCCACTCGGTGCCTGCCCCCGACCATGGCTCTGGCAGCTGGGCTGGCTCGCCAAGAACGAGGGAGATCTCGTCGGCAGAGAGCGTCGCGGTGACCAGGCGCAGCGCCGGCAGAGATCGCATTGCGGCGTCGAGTGCGTCGATCCGGGGCGCGACCACCGATGCGGTGGCCCGTGCCGTCTTCTCGGCTGGAACTAGCTCGGCGGGCGGGGGAGGGATGACCCTCCCCGGACGTCGATGGCGCAGTTGGGTTCGTCGTTGCGCGCGCAGCGCGATCCAGAGCGCGCCGCCGAGGACCGCTCCCGCCCCGGCGAGGCCGGGAACGAGCCAGCTGGGCACGACGCTGTCATCCGAACTCTTGCCTGGCGCGTCGGAGTCAGCCTCCGCTTCGCCGACCGGTTCAGAAGGCGTCACCTCGGGCGGGGGTGGGCTTGTATCGGGAGCCTTCTCGGGCGGCGTGGCGTGCTTCGGTTCCCGTGAGTCCGGCGGCGGCTGGCCGGGGATGGTCAGCTTCCACCCGGGCAGGATCAGGTCGGGATCTGTGAGGCGGTCTCCGTTGGGCTGGACGGTGTTCCGGGAGGCCTCGTAGATCGTGGGGTAGGCGTCGGCGTCGCCGAGCTCGTGCTCTGAGATCTCCGAGAGGGTGTCGCCGGGCTGCACGATGTAGGCGTCCGCCGGAGCGGTCTCGGCGACAGGCACTCGCAGGATGGTGCCCGGCAGGAGGAAGTCGGGACGACCGTCGAGGACGGCCCGGTTGAGCGCGACGAGCTCGACGTACCGTGTGCCGTCGCCGAGGCGCTCTTCGGCGATCTTCCAGAGGCTGTCGCCACGCTTGACCGTGTATCGCTCGACCTCTGGCTCTCTCTCCTGGTCGTGCTCGACCGTTGGCGCCGGTGCAGCGGCAGCGGCGGGCGCGACCGTGACTCGGGAGTCATCGCGCAATGGTGTGGCTGTCGCGGCGGCCTCGGCCCTCGGCTGGGGCAGGAGCGTGGTCGCCGTCGGCAAGGCGACGAAGAGCAGGGCAGCTGCCGCGACGAGTCGATCGGCCGCGACCTGCGGCACGGCCAGTCCAGGCAACCGTGGCGTGCGGATGCCCCTAACCTGCGCGACGATCGATGCGACGACCTGGCAGGTGAACACTGCCCAGGCGATCCAGCAGACCGCGGCGATCAGCTCGACCACGAGCGTGCCGTCGTCCGGTGCGGTGAGTCGCGACCACGCGAACTGCGCCAGGTCCGGAACCGCGTCGATCGCGACCAAGACGGCCGGTACACCGAGCACGAAAGCGACAAGGGCCAGCGTGGCTGCCAGGCCACGCATGCGGGAGTTGAGAGTGCTCATCGCTGGCTACCTCCGAGGGTGCGGATCAGGCGAGCCGTCGCGGTGCCCGACACGTCAAGACGATGGATGCCGATCAAGCCCAGGAACCGCGGGTCATACGAGTCCTGCACTGTGACCGTGATCGTGTCGCCATTGGTGATCTCGACCGTCCCGGTGACGCCCGCGGAGTCGAGATAGCGCTGGGCGGCGGCACGAGCGGCAGCAGGGCTGATGGTGAGCTCCCGCCCTTGGATGGCCGCACTACCCTCGACCTCCTCGCCGCCGGCGCGTGCCGCTTGGGCTGCCACATCGTGGGCTCGTTCGTGGGCGTGCACCTGGCCGCCGAGGTCGACGGCGAGTCCGACGAGGAACATCATTACGAAACTGGCCAGGGCCAGCCAGACGGTGATCGAGCCGCGCTCGTCGCGCCGCCGGCTCATCGTTCCCGCCAGGTGTCGATCGGGCTGGACATGGTCGCCTGCATGACCCGCGAGCCGGGGACGCCCGGGACCGCCAGGTCGGAGAGGTTCAGGCGGCAGGAGACCGTGACGTCGACTGAGCCGGGGACACCGGGCTGCTTGTTGAAGTCGTTGGTGTCGACGCTGACGTCCACGTCGGAGCAGCCGATCTTCTGGTTCGCGATACTCGCTATAGCTGCCGCGTGAGCGTCGGCGCGTGCGGTCTGCGCGTCCCGCGCCAGCGAGGCCGATCTGGCGCCGTCCGCGGCGGCCGACTGCAGCGCCTCGTGGGTGGTCGCCGTGCGGCCGCCGAAGATGATCAGGCCGACAAACAGCGCGAAGGCAGGTACGCCGATCGCCGACTCGATGGCCGCCGACCCGCGCTCGTCTCGCCGCTTCATGGTGTCCCCGCCGCGTTGGGAGCAGTGAGCCGCTCAACGGGGACCGACGCGCTCTGTGTGATCCGAACGTTCCATCCGGGGATCACGCTCAGGCTGAACCCCGTGACCGTGACTGTCGCGGTCGTGGTCGTGCGATTGGCGGTGGTCGAGGTCCCGGTGATCACGTCGTCGCCACCAGCTTCAGCGAGGAAGTCGTTGGCCGCTCCGACGCCGTCAGCCTCCCGGCCGTGTTCAGCACCGGCCGCTCGTGCGCCCTCCTGCGCCGCGGCGATGGCGACCGTCCGTGCGTGGTAGAAGAGCGCCGCCTGCATCCCAAGGAACATGACCGCGAATAGCGCGGGCAGCAGGATGACGAGCTCGATGGAGACCGAGCCCCGGTCGTCGCGCCGCCGGCGGCGGCTACTTGATGTTGCCGGCCTGAGTTTTGACATAGGTCGTCACGGCCGCGACCACAATCCCGACGATGGCGATCACGGCGACAGCCCAGAGGACGTGCTCCGTGGTCACCGAGCCACGCTCGTCTCGCCGGGCGGCTCGCAGGTCGTCGTACGCGGTCAGGACCGCCAGCTGAAGCAGGATCAGGACTTTCAACATGAGTTCCTCCTTGGATCTGTCCTTCCGTGTCACGAGGTCGTGAACATGCGAAGCAATGAGGGGGCAACGAGCAGGGCCATGAATATGACGCCCAGCAGCGAGCCGGGGATGGTCATCCGCTCGCCGACGGCGTTCGCCTGGGCGATCTCTTCGTTGAGCATCGCCGTGCGCATGGCGGCGGACCGGGCACGCAGGGTGGCGTACACGCTCGCTCCCTCCTCGCCGGAGAGCCGCATGATGTCGGCGAAGTCGTCGAGCTCGGGCAGTCCGAGCTCCTCTGCCAAGGTGTGCAATGCGTCCCAAGGCGGGAGGCCCGACCAGCGCGACCGGGTCAGCTCCTCCGAGAGGCGGGTGAAGACCCAGGAGTCGCCGACCTCCGCCGCTGCCTCCATGGCCTGTCGGACACCTATGCCGTTGTGCCTTTCGAGTGCGACCAGGTCGATGTAGGCGCCGAGGGCGCGCGCGAACTCGACGCGCGCCTTCCGCGCCTCATCGAGCGCGTTGTAGTTCGGGATGAAGAACATGACGGCCGCGAGGGCGATCGACGCGAGCGCCGGGATCTGAAGTGGAAGGCCGAGGCCGAGGGAGTTGAAGAGCAGAGTGAGCCCGGGTGGGATGAGGAGACCGAGGCCCGCGAAGGTGAGCTTTTCGCCGTAGAACTGCGCGACGGATATCCGGAGCAGGGCAAGCTCGCGGGTCGGCGTCCGCACCCACACTCCCGAAGGCAACACCCGCATGCCCCAGAGCCCGAGTCGTTCCTTACCGGTCCGGGCGGCTGCGGCACCGCCTGTGATGCGGTGGCGCGTGGACGAGACCCTCTCCAACGCGTCCGCGAGGTCCGGCTCCGCGGGCAGGAGTCGCGCGACGACCAGAGCGAGTCCGAGGCCGATCAGGCCGCCGGACAGGACCGCCAACTGGAGACCCGTGATCATGGCGTCGCCACCGCATCGGGTCGGGCTTCGAGGAAGCGCGGCAGCGGTTTGCCGGTGGCCATGCGCCGCATCCAGATCAGGGTGCCGACGTACGCCGAGAGAAGCACGACGAGGATCACTTGGCCGATGGCGGTCGCGTACGGCTCGACGTACTGGCCGGACAGGGCCAGGACGACCAGGACGCTGGCGCTGATGAGTGTCACCCAGCGAGCGGTCGCGCGAGGCTTTGCTCGGTCGGCCTCCACCTGGCGGCGGGCCCGTACGTCGGCCGCGACCGACTCCGCGAGACCTTCGAGAACGCTCGCGAGCCCGGCGCCGCGGCGGCGTGCTCCGAGGATGAGGTTCGCGGCGATCAGGTCGCCGGTCGCATCGTCGAGCTCGTCCGCGAAGGCCCTGAGCGCCGTCTCGGTGTCCCACCGGGCACGAAGGCGAGCGACGAGCCGACTGACTTCAGGGCTGATCGGCGCCGGCGTGGAACGCAGCGTCGCGACCAGCGCCTGCTCGAGCCCGATACCAACGGTGAGGACGCCGGAGAGCGAACGCGTCCATTCCTCCATCGCCTCGAGACGGTTGATCTGGGTGGCGGCGGGCGGAGCGCCCAGCAGAGCCGGCAGTCCGATGACCGCCACCGGCGCAATGACCAGCGCAAGTACCCATCCGGTGATGATCCAGCCGAGGATGCCCAGCCCGACGCCGGCCAGGAGAAGCATCCGGGTGCGCGAGGTCAAGGCCACACGGCGGGATTGGGCCAACCGCTTCTGGCGAGGTGGTTCGGCCGTTGGCCGCAGGCCGAGGACGATGCCGAGGAATCCGGCGGCGATCAGTCCACCCGCGAGGGCGGGAAGCAAGGGAGTCACGGCTGGCCTCCGTACGGCTGGGTCGAGAGGTACGCCGCAAGGTCGAAGCCGTAGTGGGCCAGTGCGCGGTACTCGTCGGGAAGCACGTCCGGTACGGCGACACCTGACGCATCGGCACGGAAGACGTGTGTGGTCGCGTACCCCACCTCCTTCTCGCCGGGGGTGAGGGCGATGATCTCGGCGACCCTCCTCGTCCGCTGTGCGCCCCCGGGAACGGCCGTGGTCTTCATGCTCAGCTGGACGATCAGATCCACCGTGGCCGCGAGTTTGCTTGTGGCGAGCCCCTGGGTGACGTGTGGCCCGGCCTCCATCGCACAGGTGACGAGCTTGCGGACGGCCGACACGGCATCAGCCGCGTGGGTCGTCGAGATGGAGCCGGTGCCGGACTCCATCGCCTTGATCATCGCCCAGATCTCCTTGCCTCGTACCTCGCCGACGATCTGACGGGAGAGGTTGAACCGGAAGGAGTCGACGAGGGCCTCGTCGAGAGTGAACTCGCCGGCCTGGCGGCCATCAGGCCCGCGCTCTCCGGACCCCGGCCGTGCCTCCCAGGCGTGGACGACCTTGTGGCGGCCCAACTCGTGGAGGTGGAGCTCATACTCGGTCTCGAAGGTGCCGATCGCCTCCATGGCGTCGATCTCGGCACAGAGCGCGCGGACGAGGGTTGTCTTGCCCGCTCCCTGGGCGCCAGCCACGACGATCGAGCGTCGTGCTCGGACAGCGGCGCGCAGGAACGATGCCGCGGTTGGCGTCATCATCTCTCTGGCGACGAGGTCGTCGAGGGTGACCTGCATCAGCCGGTGTCGACGGATCACGACTGAGGGACGGGGCGTGACCCAGGCCGCGGCGGCCAGGCGGGATCCGCCGTCCAATCGCAGATGCAGCCTCGGCTGGGCCTCGGAGAAGGACCGAGCGTTGACCTCGCTGCGCGAGGCAAGGAAGACCAGGAAGTCAATGAGCTCCTGGTCGGAGTCAGCGACTGATGGGCCATCGACCAAGGTGCCGTCGACCAGTTCCAGGAGGACGTTGTCGTGGCCGACGATGACGATGTTCTCGATGTCGTCGTTGTCGACCAGAGGCTGCAGTCGACCCAGGCGGAAGAGCGAGTCGAAGACCGCCTGCGCCGTAGCCTGCTGGCGCGCCGGGCTCCAAGCGCCGCGGCCGGCGTCGACGTCGTCGGCCATCGCTGACTCGATGAGGTCGAGGACGATCGAACGCCCGAGCTCCTGCTGAGCTGCTCTGTCGAGTCGGCTTCGGTCTGAGGCGACGGCCTGGCTCAGCTGCTCGGACGCTCGAGCGCGCAGCTCCGCGACGATCGGCCAGTCGACATCAGGGCCCGACGGCGGAGGAGCGGTGACTGGAGCGCCGAGCTTCGCGGCTACTGGCGTCGACCCGTTGCTCGGCTGGGTAAACAGCGGCAGGCGCGACAGCTCGCCGTACTCGCTCATGTAGCGGGAGGCCTCAGTCATCGCCTGGCCTCCTCGGCGATGGCGAACCGACCACGTGCGACGTGTGCCTGGACCGACTGAGCTGCTGCCTGGAGCCCCCGGATGTAGGGGCCTGTCTCGAAGTGACGGGGCGGGTGCGCGCCGCGGTGGTAGACGGCGGCCGCCGCCGGATCGTCGGGGAGGTCGGCCACCACGGGCATGCCGAGCACCTTGGAGACCTCGCTGTCTCGATAGGGCTGACCTTCGCCGATCAGGAGCAGGCCCGGGTGCCTCCATCCGGTCCCGGGTTCGCGGACGGTGTCGGCCCATGAGCGTGCCGCGGAGATTGCCGGCAGGTTGGCGCGAGTGACCAGCAGGGTTGCGTCAGCCGAGTCCAGGAGCTGCTGGGGCGACCCCGCCAGCCCGAGCCTGCCCGCATCGACGATGACGTCCTGCCCGCTTGCTTCGAGTTCCCGCAAGGCCGAGCCGAGTGGTTCCCACACGTCGCGGAGTGCCGCCGCCTGGGCGTGTGTCCGGGTTCCCGCGACGAGGGAGACGTTCGGGCTCAATGGCCGAACGACGTCCCGCAGCGCATCCGCCGTGCTCAGCGGCGAGAGCGCCAGTTCGACGAGTCCAGCGTCGTACGGCGTCGTGCCCCTCATGAACCCGGCGAGGATGCCGGAGCCTCCGGTGGGGTCCGCCTCGACGAGAAGCACAGGGCGCGGCCAACAAATCGCGAGCCCGACGGCCGTCGTGGTGACGCCGGGCGAGCCGGATGCAGAGGTCAGGCAGATGACGGCCATCATTCGGCTCCGGAGTCCAGCACCAAGGCGACGTTCCCGGTGGCGGCTCGCGCGGCAAGGAGTCCGGCATCGGCATGAGGCACCAAGACGTTGACGACGGTGTTGCCGGTCGTCTCGTCCAGGTAGGTGTCGACGACCTCGGCGACCGTGAACTGCGGGGAGTTGGCGGGTGCCCCTCCGTTGTCGCCCGGCGTGACGATGATGCGGACCTTGTCGCCGCCGTACAGAGGCATTCCGGGCACCTGTGCGGGTGTCAGGGAGATTCCGACGATCGACTGGCCCTGCGGAGGTAGCGGCTCGTCGGCCGTCGACTCGCTGGTGAGCAGGCCGCCAGCCGCGATGTCGAGCGCTGCGCGCTGCCCGACGACATGGTCGAACGCCGAAGCGGGCAGCGGCGACAGCGCCGGGTCGGCGCTGATCCGGATCCGCTGGATGTCCTCGGCCTCGATCACCTCGCCGCGGTGAATGGTGTCGCGGGCGGCGAGCACTTCCTGCGTGTTGGTCGTCGCGCTCCAGGCCCACGCGCCGAGCAGGCAGCCGAGCGCGGTCACGACGACCGCGGCCACGACGAGCGCAGGGCGTCTCCGTAGCTTGGGCGGAGGAGTGATGGTGGCGGCGGTCTCCGGCGTGGTGGGGCGCGGGCCGGTCCGCCGGTCCTCTCGGGCAGTTGTGGACACTTCGTCGTACCTCCCGCGCAGCTCGTCAGTTCACGAGCACCTGCGCCTCGCCGATCCGGATCTGTGTCGAGCGGTTGAGGCCGTCGAGCCGGATCGTTCCCGTCTGGCCGGCGCCCGACCACGTGATGACCCAGCTCGACGTGGCCGTGACGGTGTAGGCGTCGTCGGCCTCGTGCGCGCTCGACTTCGTGTAGGTGTGGCCGCAGTCGGGGGAGTCCTTCCTCCCGTACGACGGCTTGTACGGCGTGCCCGCCGTGTCGCAGACGACTTCGGTGCCGTCTCCCATGTCCCAGGTGATGTGGAGGACCTTCGCGGTGGCCGTGACTGTGATGCCGCCGGCGGAGGCGCTCTCAGTGATGGGCCCGACGGTGTGGGCGTTCGGATCCTTGGCCCACATCCAGACTGGCATTCCGACCAGGCCGACGCTGTCCGGACCCGGCTCCGGCGCGATGCCGATGTTGATGGCCGACAGATGCATCTCCTCGATCGCGATCTGCGCCACCTCGCGCGGAGTTGGTCCGGTGCCGGAGTTCGGCGGCGGGTCCTGGGACCAGATCGTGATGAGCAGACCCGTCTGCGGCTGGTCGCAGTAGTACACAGCGCCGTCGCCGGGCTCATGACCCTGCCAGCTCGGGTCGCCTGCAGGCGGCGGAGGCTCGACCGGGCTGATATAGCAGTGGTACGTGTTCGACCAGTAGGCGCCGTCCTTCGTGCAGGGGACGGGCCCTGGCGGTGGCTTCGTGACGCCCTGGCTCGTGCCGTCCCAGTAGCAGGCGGCTCCGCTGCCGGTGTCCTGTGGTCCGTCGTCGCCTGGCTCACCTGGGGTACCCGGCGTGCCCGGCACCTCGATCCAGATGAGGCACTCGCCCGTCGCGGGGTCGGTCTGCGAGCACACGGTGTCCGCATGCGACGGAGTCTGGGCGAGGATGGAGAGGCCGGCGGCGGTGAGCGCAGTCAGGAGGAGGCGAGTCAGGATGCCGCGCATGGCGTCTGCTTGAGGTCCTGGCCCGTCGCCACGCGCCAGCCGCCGGTCGGGTCGGCGGCGTACTTGTAGTTAGCGACGGTGTAACGCGTCCACCCGGTGTCCGGGCGGTCGGGGGAGACGATCGACTTGCCGCTCTTGTCGAGCACGTCGACCTTGCTGACGTCCCAGCAGACGTCGATGACGACCGTGGGTACCTTGCCGGCCTTCGGGTCGGAGTTGTCGAGATTGACCGACTGGACCTGCAGCTCGTTGATGGCTGTCGTGCCGGTCTGCCGCTGGCCCTCGTCGCGCGACCGGTCGATCAAGGTCGTGACGGCGTTGAGCTGCGCGCTAGTCGCGACGGTCTTCAGCTTCTTGAGGTCGGCCCCAGGATCGCTGCGGAGCTGATCGACCACCATAAAGTAGCTCCGAACCGCGTCGGTTGCACCGGCGCTCGCCTCGTCCGACGGGGAGCTCGGCGAAGCGCTCGGCGTTGCCGCTGAGCTCGACGGTGTCGACGACGGCTCGGCGGTCGCCGGGGGATCAGGATCGCTGCCGCCACAGGCGGAGACCGCGGCCAACATCAGCATGCCGGTCGCCCAGGAGATCAACCCGAGTCGAATCTTCATGGCGTTTGCTCGCATCCTCTCGCCGCTCGGCTCGAGGCGCAGACGACACCCAGCGGGCGGTGCGTGCATCGTCTGGGCCTCATCGTAAGCCCGTTTCTCGGTTTCGGCCCGTCCGTTCTTTGCCTTCCCGGGCCACCGCTCAGGTGCTCCCTACCTTCCAACCTCTCGGACAACTCCACCTCTCCCTGGTCCTTCTTCACCTCCTCCCGCCACCTTCCGTTCCCGCCCTCGCTCCGTCCCTGCTCTTCGCCTTCCGGCTCCACCTCGTTCACCCCAGCCCCTCTCGCCTTCACACGGTTTGCAGATCGAGGGGTCTGTGGATGGAGAAGCGCACCTGAAGGCTGTGGAACGGAAACGGCCGTGACGGTGTCGCTGCGGCGGATGTCCGCTGGCAGCGGCTACCAGTACCTGCTGCGCAGCGTCGCCGTCGGTGACGGCAGCAGGGCCCTGTCGACGCCGCTCACCCGGTACTACTCCGAGGTCGGTACGCCGCCAGGCCGCTGGCTCGGCTCCGGAGTCCGTGCGCTGGGGAGCGGTCAGCTGGCTGCGGGGATGCAGGTGACCGAGGAGCAGCTCGCGCTGCTGATCGGCATGGGGCGGGATCCGATCACGGGAGAGCAGCTCGGGCGCGCGTATCCGACGTACAAGCGCCTGGTGGACCGCATCGACGAGCGCGTGGCGGCTCTCGATCCGGAGATGACGCAGGAGGACTGCGCGGCCGAAACGAGCCGAATCGAGGCCGAGGAGACCGCTGCCGGCACGCGCCAGGCCGTGGCGGGTTTCGATCTCACCTTCAGCGTCCCCAAGTCGGTGTCGGTGCTATGGGCAGTCGCCGATGCGGCCACCCAGGAGCGGATCGCAGAAGCACATCATGCGGCTGTCGCCGACGTCATCGCCTTCTTCGAGCGAGAGGTGGCCGCGACGCGGGCCGGAATCTCCGACAGCGACGGCGCCGTGGCCCAGGTCAGCGTGGCAGGGGTCGCCGCCGTCGCCTACGACCACTTCGACTCCCGCGCCGGAGACCCACAGCTCCACACGCACGTGGTGGTATCCAACAAGGTGCTGACCGTGATGGACGGACGGTGGCGCAGCCTCGACGGCCGCCCGGTGTTCTCCTCCGTCACGGGACTGTCAGCGCACTACAACGCCCTGCTGGCCGACCGACTCAGCCGAGACATCGGCGTCGAGTGGGAGCTGCGCCAACGCAGTGCCGACCGCAACCCGCAATGGGAGATCGCCGGCATCAGCGATGAGCTCATCGCCGAGTTCTCGAGCCGGACCCGCGAGATCGAACTCAAGAAGGACGAGCTCATCGCCGAGTACGTGACACGGCACGGTCGGATGCCGTCGGCCAGGACCATCGTGGAGCTGCGCGCCCATGCGACCCTGGCGACTCGGCCACCAAAGGAGCTCCGGTCGCTCCTTGACCTGACAGCCGAGTGGCGACGCCGCGCATCCGAGCGACTGGGCGCGGATGCGACCGCGTGGGCAGCAACGCTCCTTGGTGCTGGGGCACCGCTCACCGTCGACGACGTTCCCTTGGCAGCGATCGAGGCGATCGCCGCTGACGTCGTGGCTGCGGTCGAGGTCAAGAGGGCGGTGTGGACCCACTGGAACCTCATGGCCGAGGCGTCGAAGCAGACGATGGACCTACGGTTCGCGACTAGTGCGGACCGCGAGGCGGTGGTTGCCATGGTGGTCGACGCAGCTCAGGGTCAGTCGGTGTCGCTGACTCCGCCGGAGCTCGCGAGCAGTCCGATCCGCTTCCAGCGCGAGGACGGCACGAGCCTCTTCCGGCCGCGGCACTCGGCCAAGTACTCCTCGACCGCGATCATCGATGCAGAAGCACGTCTCCTGGACCGCTCGGAAGCCACGACCGCGCCGACCGTGCGGGGCAGCACGCTGGCGCGGGTGGTGAGGCATTCGAGGGGTCGCCTCAGCACCCAACAGCGGACCGCGCTCGAGAGCATCACCTCGTCCGGCCGGAAGCTGGACCTGCTGGTTGGCCCCGCGGGCGCCGGCAAGACGACAACGATGCGCGCCCTTCGCTCCGCGTGGATCGACGAGCATGGGCAGGGGAGTGTCATCGGGCTCGCGCCATCGGCGACAGCTGCACAGGCGCTGGCCGACGACCTGGGGGTCGCCTGTGACAACACGGCGAAGTGGCTGCATGAGTACGACCAAGGGCGCACGGATCTGCGCGCCGGGCAACTGGTGATCATCGACGAGGCCACGCTCGCGGGAACGGCCACGCTCGACCGGATCAGCAGCATCGCAGAGCCCGCGGGAGCCAAGGTCCTGCTCGTCGGTGATCCGTATCAACTTCAGTCCGTCGAGGCCGGGGGCGCCTTCGCGCTCCTGGTCGATCGCCGCACCGATGCCCCGGAGCTGACCGACATCCATCGCTTCGTGAACGAGTGGGAGAAGCACGCTTCCCTCGCCCTTCGCCGGGGTGAGGTCGAGGTCCTCTCGACGTACATCCGCCAGAAGCGAATCCGCGAGGGACTGACCGACGAGATGCTCGATCGGGCGTACGAGGCGTGGCGTGCGGACTGCAGCGCCGGGAAGGCCAGCATCCTCGTGACCGAGTCGTCGCATGCCGTACGAACCCTGAACGAGCGGGCCCGCGCCGAACGGCTGCTGCTCGAGGGCGCCGTCGACGGTCGCGAGATGCCGCTGGCCGCCGGCAATACCGCCTCGGTTGGGGATGTCGTCATCACCCGGCGGAACGAGCGCACCCTGCGGACCTCTCGCGGTGGCTGGGTCAAGAACGGCGACCGCTGGCGGGTGGTCGACATACGCTGCGACGGCTCGATGCTCGTTGACCGGCTCGATCCACGACGTCGAGGCAAGACGGTGCTGCCGCCCGACTACGTCAGCGAGTACGTAGACCTCGGGTATGCCGTCACCGCACATCGGGCCCAGGGCATCACGGTCGACACCTCCCACGTCGTCGTCACACCCTCGACGACCAGAGAGAACCTCTACGTCTCCATGAGTCGCGGTCGGGAGTCGAACATCGCGTACGTCGCGCTCGACCAGCCCGACGACAGCCACTCGACTCCCGAGCCTGACGACGTCACGGCCCGCACCGTGCTCTTCGGCGTGCTCCAACACAGCGGCGCCAGCATGTCGGCGCACCAGACGATGGAGGCCGAGTACGCGATCCACGGCGGCATCGACCGTCTCGCCGCTGAACTCGAGACGATCGCGGGACACGCCCAGCGCGACCGGTTCGTGGAACTCCTGCGGCGGTCCGGTCTCACGCCTGAGCAGCACGAAGCGGTCGTCCAGTCGAGCGCCTTCGGTCCGCTCACCGCGTCCCTCCGCAGAGCGGAGGCCTACCACCACGATCTCGAGAAGCTGGTTCCGCGCGTGATTGCGCAGCACGCGCTGGACGATGCTGACGACATCGCCGCGGTGCTTCGCTACCGGGTCGAGCAGGCAACCGCGTCCCTGCCTCGAGGCTGCGGACTCCGCCCACGCCTGATCGCAGGCCTCGTCCCGGAGCCGCTGGGGGAGATGTCCGCCGAGGACCGCCAGGCGATCGACGAACGCACCGAGCTCATCGAGGCCCGGGCCCTCGCCCTCGCGACGGCAGCTGTGGACGCCGGTGCGCCCTGGACTCGCCGACTGGGGAGGCCGCCGGCCGATCCGAACGACCACGCGTCCTGGATGCTCGCCGCAGCCACAGTCGCGGCGTACCGCGACCGCTACAAGGTTGTGTCTGATCTGCCCGTCGGGGGAGGAGCCGCGCACGACGCACAGCGGGCCGACCGTAGGCGGGCCCAGTGGGCTGCCCGGGAGGCACAACGCCTGGCGGCCGCGTCCGCGACCGAGCGCACAGTCGGGACAACTGCGAATGCCATCTCAATCCCATAGGTCTGTCCAGTGATCCGGTTTTCCACAGGCAGACGTCAGGTTCGTAGACCCGGCGGCGGTCTGGCCTATGACGGGCGTGTCCACCAATCCACGGGAGGTCCCGATGCTCATCCTGCTTGCGATACCGGTCATCGCGGCGGTCGCGTTCGTGCAACGATTCCTGCAGGCGGTCGCCCCGTCGAACGTGCTGATCACACGCGTCCGCCGAGCGGGGCCTAGCTGTAGGGGATGCGCGACTCTCGTTGTGCTTGCGCTCTTCTTGCTCATGGCGATTCAAGGTCTGACGTTGGCAATCTCCAGTGGCGCGCCGGGCTGGTTGAACCTGCTCGTCTTGGTCCTCGCGTGGGACACGATCAAGTTCGCGGTGGCTTCCTGCCTCGAGGCCACTGGCTGCGTGCGAAGGTTTGCAATCACTATCGCGTCAAGCAGACGGCTTTCTCAGATCGGTGGCACATGTGCTTGACGAAGTCGACAATCGTCGGGTGACCATCGTCTACCTCGACAGCGCCCCTGAGAACCACGTCCCTGAGCTGGGGTTGAGGGTCGTCTCGGTCCTCAACGAGCGTTGGAACGGATGGCTCCGGCCCCTTGCGACCGCAGACGCCTTCGGCAGCTTCCTTGACGCGTGGAGACGGAATGATCCGAACGGGATCTGGGGCTGGGCCACTGAGGTGGGAGACACCCTAGTTTGCAGCCGGTCCGACGACGACGAGCCTGCGGACGAGTTTCCGAAGGTGGGCACGCTTCCCGACGGACGGGCGATCTTCGACTTAACCGGGTGGACCTGGGTAGAGGGCGCCGAGGCGTAAACCGCTGCCCGGGCGTCAGAGTCCCACGTGGTTCCGGAGGCGTCGGGCGAGCAACTCCGCGATCGGCACGGCGACAGCGTTTCCGATTGCACCCATGCTGCGGGAACGGGCAACCGGAAACTCATAGGAATCAGGGAAACCCTGGATCCGAGCCGACTCGCGCACGGTCAAGTAGCGCAGCGAGTTGTCGTCGAACCGAATCATTGCCTCGCCACCGCTGACTCCATGGACTCCGGCCTTGATCGTCTTGGCCGGCCAGTCGAAGGGACTTCCCGAGTGCTTCGGGTAGGCACGAGCACCGGGAATCCCTCGATGGTTCGTGAAGCCCTCGGCATCTATGCCGTCAACGGGCTCCGGTAGCCCGACAACTGCGTCGCGGATGGTCTGCCAGCGCGCCTTTTCCGGCCGACCTAGCTCCTTTAGTACGCGCTTGCGCTCCTCCATGCCGTCAGGCAGTACAGGCATTGCCATGCCGTGTGAGGTCCAGTAGTCGCCCGTGACCCATTGGTCGTAGAGCAGCGCATCACGGCTGAACTCGCCGTCGATCTGGTCCGGCCAGGTATCAGCGTTTGGAAGATCAGTTCGGATCCCGATCAGAAAGACACGGCGCCGGTTCTGGGGGAGACCGAAGTCAGCAGCGTCGATGAGGTGCTGCGTGACGTGGTAGCGCAACGACCGTGGGCGGGCCTTCTGGATCCGAGCATCATGCTCTACCCACAGTTCGTCCGCGTTGGGGGTAACCGTCGGCTTCTCAAGCTGATGCCGGATGTAGGAGAAGTACGGAGAGAAGGACGGGCGCGTGAGCCCTGGGACGTTTTCGAAGATCACGAACTTCGGACGAAGCTTGCGGACGACGTCCAGTGCAGCCGGAAACATGTTTCGATCGTCCTCGTCACCAGCGTGCACACCCGCCAGCGAGAACGGCTGGCACGGGGGCCCGCCCGCTACTAGGTCGACCTGCCCTTCCTTGAGGTCCGTCTGATTTAGCCAGATGCGGACGTCCTTCTCGTGCACATCGTCCATGTTCCAGAGGCTCGGGTGCAGCTCTGCGTTGTGTCGAAGGATCGCGGCGGCGGGCTTGTACCACTCGACCAGCGCAAGGTGCTCGAACCCGGCATTCCGCGTCCCGAGGGCCATTCCGCCTCCGCCCGCGAACAACTCCACTGAGGTCAACGAGTTGCTCATCGGCCGACGGCCTTCCGCCGACTGCGAACGGCACGCTCGACCTGATCAGCCGCCGATTCGACATCACGCTCGACTTCGGATGCCCAGACACGCATCACCAACCAGCCGTCGTCGGAGAGCGTCTGGGTGACCTGCTCGTCTCGCCGCATGTTGCGGCTGATCTTGGTCTTCCAGAAGTCAGAGTTTGCGTGGCGGAATTCGTCCTCGAAGGACTTGTAGCCACGGATCCGCCATCCGTTGCCGTGCCAACGGTCGCCATCCACAAAGCAGGCGACCCGGGCTGGCCCGAACACGATGTCGGGCTTGCCCACCAGATTCGTTGACACGCGGAAGCGGAGTCCTCTCTTGTGCAGCTCACGGCGCAGAGCCATTTCGGGTCGGGTCCCGGTATGCCTGACTGCAGACATGATCCGGGAGGTCACTTCGGGATCGCGCGTCACGCCTGCTCACCGCCTTTCGGCTGGCGAGAAGCCACGCGGTAGTACTTAATCGCGATAGAACAGCGCTCAGCGATCCGCTTGTGGTGTGCCTTCTCTCCCCGAGTGACCGGGTGATCCAAGGTCTCTAAGATCACGACGCACCCCTCGTGGCTCGGGTTGCCCGCGAGGTGGTTGATTGTCGCCCACACCAGGTGACGGAGGTTCTTGGCCGCGTCCCACACCACGTAGGTCGTCGTGCCGTCGACTCTGGCGAGGCAGTGGAACGGCTTGACCCCCGTGCTGTTGTCGAGGACGACGGAGTCGGAGCCTAGAACGTGCTGGACGAGTTGCTCAGCGGTGGGTCCGACGGTGGAGCCGAACCTCGCATACCTCCCAGCTCCCAGTCGAGCCCGTCCGTACTCCTTCATCGGGCCGTCTTTGATCCACGAGCGGGCGTTCTCGGCGCTCATGTATTTGGTGAGGACGCCGCCGATCTCAGGATCGGTCACCCAATCGTCGTACTGCGCGGTCCGATTGCTGGCGGGCAGGTGCTCCCAGTCGAGCCGATCTGCTGCGTCGTAGAGAGCCTTGACCACACCGTCGATCTGATCCTTCGGCACGCGGCGCGATTCTGCGGCACTCATGATGCGGGGAGGTCCGGGTCGAGGAACTGGAGACGTGCGTCATCGTTCGCGGTCTCAAGGTCAGCAGCGTCAAGAATCCACTGCTCGAGTAGAGACTCGGCCCGAGCGTCGTTGAAGCTGATCTCCGGTTGCGGCACGTCGGGGACGACCTCAATCTCATCCGCATTGGTCTGCCGACGCAGGTTGAGGAGGGCAGCAACACGACGCAGGTCACTGACGAAGTCGAGTGCGATCACCTTGTGCTTGCCCTCGCGGAGCCGCAGGCCACGCCCCAGTTGCTGGACAAAGATCCGACGACTGTGGGTGACGCGGGCGAAGCAGATGATGTTCACATCGGGCACGTCTACGCCCTCGTTCAGGATGTCGACGGCAGTCAGAATCGGAACCCGGCCGGAACGAAAGTCGAGAAGGCGAAGTTGTCGATCGCGAACCTTCAGCCCCTCATGGATGGCCTGGGCGTTCGACCACTCCGGCGAGCGGCGGATCAGTTCCGCCATGCGCTCTGCGTGTTCCTTGGTCTGGCAGAACACGATGGCCCGCGGATCGAGTGTCGACCGCCAGGCAGCGCTCAGTTCGTCAAGGATCGCCTCGTCTCGCTGCGGCAAGAACAACTTCGAGTTGAGCTCCTTCATCGAGTACGAGCGCCGTGACACGTCCTTGACGACATCCCAATCGATGTTGTCCAGGAACAACCGGTAGTCAACTTGGGCGAGATAGCCGAGGCGCATCCCCTCGCCGATGCCCAACTTGTACGAAGCGGGCCCGAAATGGCTCTCGATGTCGTACTTGTCACCACGCCACGGGGTCGCGGTGACCCCGAACTGGCTTGAGTCGCTCAACTCGGCCAGCAGCTGTCCGTACTGGCCGTCCTCTCCCACATGGTGAGTCTCATCGACCATGACCAAGGACGGTCGGTATCCAGCGAGCGCCACGTTGAGGGCACTCGCAACGGTCGCGAACGTGACCCCGCGCAAGTCCTTCGGCTTCTCGTCTCCCGTCAGAACCTGGGTCCTCACGGTCTTCGGCAGGTGTCGCCAGAGTGCGCGCTCTAGTTGCGCGACCAGGTCCTTGGTATGAGCCGTGACCAGGATGTCCGCCTTCGGGTCCAGTGAGAGGTGGTGAGCGATGACCTCGCCGCCGACGACGGTCTTCCCCAAGCCCGTGGCGAGCACGAGGAGCGCGCGGCCCTCGGTGTCGAGGTCTTCTATCAACGAGGCGACGGCTTCGCTCTGGTAGTCCCGAAGTCGGATTCGAACCGGCTGGTCCGCAGCCTGCTCCCAGAGCTGCAGCAGGTCGGCGCCGGTCCAGAAGTCGATGCGCTGACCCGTGCGAGCCAGGACCTGAGCGCGCGCAATAGCGTCTCGGCTGGGCCGAACGTTGGTGACGACAACGCCGCGGTTGGCGCGGTAGTGGTCCATCGCGTTGGAGACCTCATCGACCGCACTCTTCGGAACGCTGCCCTGCTTCTGCCACTTGGCCTGGAACACCCACGTCTGCCCGGCAATCGTGGCGAGCAGGTCGCCGCCCTCGTCGCCGGCGCCGTCGATATTCGATATGTCGCTGTACCTCAGGAGGCCAAGGAGTCGTTCGACCTGCGTCGTGAACCGACGCTCACCCCCAAGAATCAGGTGCCGTGGATCGACGAAGGAATCGTTCACGACGAGTCCTCGGGTGCATCAACCAGCTCGGCTTCAAGCAGGCGGCAACTCAACCGACCGCGGTTGAGCTCATCGGGCCGCCGACGTGTCTGGTGCTCCGCCAACTGGCCGGCATCGTTCAAGTACCCAATCAGACGGTTGACCGTGAGCGCACGGGCGTGGCTGTCCGTGAACGTCTGGTAGGGGGCACGGAACACTCGGCCATCGAGGAATTCTCCAGGACGCTGCTGGATGAGGCGGGAGAGCGCGGCGGACGACGCGTACAGGATCCAGGCGCCGCTCTCACGAGCGTCCTGCCAGTCGGCGTCCATCCCCTCCTGAGCGAAACGCTGCTCGGCGGCTGCCTGCTCAGGCTCCATCACGTAGCCCCAGAAACCCTCCGAGTTGCCCGAGATCACTGGTCGCATCGTGCTCCGGACGCGATCGAGCAAGGCGTGCGCCGCGCCGCCGAGCGCCGTCGGTGTCACCTTCTGGTCGGGAAGGCAACGATCCATCAGGTCAGCGATGATTGAGCTGAGCGCCTGTGTGCTGCCTCGACGATCTCGGATGTGCTCAGCCACGCCGAGGACGGCGTACTCACGCGGGTCTGCGCCAAAGTCAGTGAAGAGACTGTGGCCGAAGTCCACGAACACGTGAACGTCGGTTCCGCGCTGCTGCTGAACGTAGACGGGGACCCGCTGACCGTTCGTGTCCGAGACCTCGGTGCCGTTCAGGCCGTAGACAGTCACCTTCAGAGCATTCCCGAATCCGGGCAGCGAATACTCGCCCGAGATGTCGTGGAGGACCTCTCCCTGCTGGCGGTACCGCTCCTGCTTCTGATCCTCGGTCTCACGTGGTGGGGTCGGGTCCTCGGGCTGCGGCTGTGAGTCAGTTGGATCGGGGATGTCAAGCCGGGATCGAGCGTCGTCGTCGCCGTCTCCGGGACCGGTTGATTCGGGAGGCACGATGACCTTCGGCTCGTCGTGCTGCTTCGCCTGCTCGTACCAGATGTGATCGTCCTGGTACTCGGGGTCGCCCTTGCGGAACAGCTTCGCCCACTCACGGGCCTTCTCATGGATCGCGTGATCACCGTCTCCGGGGACCAGGTACTTAAGGCCGGGGTCGAGCCGTCGGTAACCGGTGAAGAGACGACCGATCGGTGATTCGTTGGGCGGGTAACCGGCGTCGCGTGCGATGTTCGGCCGGAGAGGACCGTCCCCGCGCAGCGTGCGCACAACCTGCTTCCACTCGATTGTGTTGTACTCAAAGGCGTTCTTCTGATAGTTGACGCGCACGTGATCGATGTGGATCTCGCCCACGATCCTGCCTTCGTTGGGCACCTCGATCGGATACTCGCTCTCAGGGCGAGCTCCGAGTTCGTTGGGGTCCTCCCACGCGAAGATCCGCACGTCACGAACGAGAATCTTGCGACCGTTACGCAAGAAGTCGATGCCGAAGTCAGACTTGTGGGAGTAGCGCTGGATGCCCAGCCATCCCCTGATCCGGCGCTCGCGTTCCTCGAGCTCCGGACTGCCGCACTCCTCACACTCGCGGACCGTGAGGTCCTGCCAACGGCCGCAGTCGTGGCAGGCTTTCAGCGACGGCAACTCCTTATCGATTTCGATATATGCCGGGTACTTGACTCCCCGCTGGACCACGAACCGGTCCTTGTTCCAGACGCATGGCAACAACGGCTGCACGGCCTTGCCGTCGACCCGGAGCGAGAAGTCACGCTCGCGCAGGAGATAGGAGTACACATCGCCGAGTAGATCCCGGATCTTGGTCTGCTGGCGCGACAGCAGGTCGTGCTGCTCCTGCTTCAGATCGCTGACGATGACCTGGGTTCCGTGCTCAGCCGGATCATCCTTGGGCTCACGGATGACGGGAACGACGAAGTTGTCCTGGGTAGCCATCTTCCGGAGGTCCAGAGTGACGCTCACCCACTCGGAGTCCCCGGCGCGGGTCGTGCGTACCTGGGTCGTATTGCCGAGTCGAGCCGTGGCGATGTTGAAGCCCATGCCGAACAATCCGAGCTTGCCGTAGCGCGCATTGCTCGACCATCCGGCCGACAGCGCCATGTTGAGATGATCGAGGCTCATACCCCGGCCGTTGTCGCTGATCCACACCTGCGCGTCCCGGTGGTCAGAGTTGCGGCTGGGAAGGCTGATGGTGACCGTCGGCGTGTCGTCCTCCGGCGGGTCCGACAGGAAGTCGTCGAAGGCGTTGTCGATCAGCTCGGCCAGACACTGCCACGGCGCGAACTCGATGTCACCGAGCACCGCCAACAGCCGTGGATGCGGCGTTACATCGATGCTCTCCCCGCCGATGGAGACCTCCTCATCGACCACAGTTGACCCTTCCCTCGACCCTCGTCTGCTCTGTCTGGATGCGACTGTCCGACCCTAACCGCCGCGTCCGACACAGCTGACCAAAACGGCCCGTAACGACCGAAGGATGCGCTCGCGTGGGAGCCGCCGCCGCGCCCCACTCGTTGTGCCCAGTGCAGGAACCCCGGTCGCCACTCTCGCTGCCTCGTTCGACCACGCGTCGAGCGCTTCGCACTGGCGCGAGTGATCGACCCTCGCGGCCAAGATCCGGCTGCTAACTTGACGGCCGTGATTGATGTGGCCGCCGATGACGAACCTGCCATTCCGACGATCGGTTCGGTGGAGGACCTCATGCGGGTGCTGGCACCGATCACGGCGGACGGCCGCGAAGTGTGGTACCGAGGTCATCGCGACCTCAGTTGGCGGCTTGAAGCATCCGCCTACCGAGTGGAGCGCCACCGAACCGGTGAGCGAGCCATGCTCGCCAGATTTCGCCAAGAAGCTGCCGCCGCCGGATTGCAGTACGCATTCGACGAATGGGGCTGGATCACCTTCGCCCAACACCACGCTCTGCCAACTCGACTCCTTGACTGGTCGCAGGGGCCACTCGTGGCGCTGTTCTTCGCGTGCGAGGTGGGACCAGACTCCGATAAGACCGGCGTCGAGACCGACGGAGAGTTCTTCGTCCTCCATCCCAACGATCTGAACGTCGAAGCGGGGGACAGCGACGGCGGGCATCCCCGACTGTTGTCGGACGCAGATGGCAAGCTCCGGGACTACCTGCCTGGAAGAGATGCTGAGAACCCTTCGAAGCCCCGCGCCGTGATCGCGCCCCTGGTATTCGACAGGATTCGCTTCCAGACCGGAACCTTCACCGTGGCGCAGCTTCCGGCGGCTACCGCCGATCCCGAACCCTTGAGAAAGGCGCGCGCGTTGCAGTCCTTCACCATTCCCGGGGATACCAAGGCACACCTCCGTGAGCAGCTCGATGCCCTCGGCTTTAACGAGGTCTCGATCTACCGAGACCTCGATCGCATAGCGATCCGCATCAAGGACGGTCATGGGCGGGGCGTGGCATGAAAATCAGGACCGAACTCCTGCCGGAGATCAGCGTCTCGCGGTTCCTGCGTATGAAGAACGTGGTGGACCTGGACCCGCCCTATCAACGTGAGGGCGACGTCTGGAAACCCACCGCTCGGAGCGTCCTGATTGACTCGATCATCAACGGTCTAGACGTGCCGAAGCTGTACTTTGAGGCCGCGACCGCGCGAAGAGTTGGGCCTGATGGCCTCGCGTATCAATATGCTGTCATCGACGGGAAGCAGCGCCTGGGAGCCATCCTTGCGTTTCTCGCGGGTCAACTCGCGTTGGCGGAGGACTTTCTTTATTTCGAAGACGAAACCGTCAGAGCTGCAGGCATGACGCTTCCGGACCTAGAAGAGCAGTATCCACAGCTCGCGCGTCGGTTTCTGGATTACGAGTTGCCAATCGTCAGGGTCAGCAGCGACAGCGGCGACCTGATTGAAGAAATGTTCCAGCGCCTAAACGCGTCGACTTCTCTCAACGCCGCAGAACGCCGGAACGCACTGACCGGACCGACTAGGGATGCCGCGAACGCGCTTGCTGAACATCAGCTGTTGATCGCCCACTCGCCCATCCGCAGCGCCCGGTACAAGTACCGCGAACTAGGCGCGAAGTTCTTGGCCATCGAGCATCAGCTGGCGACACGCGGGAAGATCGTCGATACGAAGGCGGACACCCTCTACGACCTCTTCGTGGCGACGCGGGGTGCGTCGCCTCGAATCGCCGCCGCAGACATGGACGGCTACAAGGCGAACGCCGAGCGGACTCTCGATCGAATGGTCAAGATCTTCGAGCGAGACGATCGACTTCTCGCCTCGATCGGCACCGTCGTCGTCTATTACATCGCGTTCCTTACTAAGACCTTTGCTGATCAGGTCAATCGCGGAATGCTGGCTGAATTCGAGGATCTCAGACGCAAGGCAGCGCAGATGGCCGAGGATGATCCGGAATACACCAGACCCGCCAACGCGAGGCTCCGCGAGTACAACGTTTTCGTCCAGTCGACGAACGACGGGCGCGCGCTCGCGCGGCGGGCGGAGATCCTTGTGGCCTACGTTGGCGGGCACACTGCGGGCGACCCGTTGCCTGGCCTCGACGGACTCGGCGACGGCGAACTGCCGGACCGGGACGAGACAGAGGAATCCTGAGTACGCCCACCGTGCACATGCCACCCAAGCGCGCGTGGATCCAGATTCGCGTCCACCGCCAACTCGGGCCCACCCGTATCGAGCCGACGATGTGAGGAGACCTAGATGCGGACAGCATCGGCGGTACCTGAGTCGCCATTGACCGAAACGGCTGTAGCCACATGCAGGCCGTTCATAGTGGGACGGTGACATTGCCGTCGAGTGCGCGTGAGCGACTCGTAGATCCGCTAATGGCGCGTTCGTACTCGACCGTCGAACTACGAACGACGCACTCGCTGCCGATTCCCTCGGGCGCCTGGGCGACACGCATCGGTGCCCTGACCTCCGCGATCGTAGACCTCGCATCGGTTGCGCCGTCACTCTCCG
This sequence comes from Nocardioides sp. J54, assembly GCF_000519005.1. GTDB lineage: Bacteria > Actinomycetota > Actinomycetes > Propionibacteriales > Nocardioidaceae > Nocardioides. The sequence goes on from NZ_JAER01000011.1 coordinate 82,560, forward strand.
CAGGCTTTGATGCGTGCCGGCAGGGCGTGGAGCATGTCATGAGCGAGGCGACCGCGGTGGTTTCCCACTTCCTCGCGCTCCAGCCGTTCGCGCCCTTCGACCACGAGGCAGCCGAGCGGCTGCTCACCCTCGTGGATCGTCGCTTGAATGATGTAGCGGAGCGCCTGCTCGCTGGGGATGAGGTCGAGGTCGATCTCGTCCTCCGTGATGAGGCTGAGCGGTGGACTGCCGTAGGAGGCTGCGCGGGTGTGAGGGCTGCGCTCTGCGAGGCGTTCGCGATGCCGGATCCTCCCATCGATGAGACAGGCGAGTTTCGAGCGGAGTGGGTGCTTGCGCACTATGCGTATAGGGGCAATGACCTGCTGCCACGCCTGTTGCCGCACCTGGCCTCACTGGGTGTGCCCGCTCTGACAGATGTCCTTGCCGCCGTCACGGTCGTTGGGGAGATCGTGTCGCGTGTAGACCCTGCGACCGCGTACGTTGAAATGGACGAGTTGATCGGTCGTTTCCTCTCGGCCGATCACGAGACCGGCATTGCTGTTCGCAGCCACCTCACGCTCATGGAGCCAGCCATGCGGCGCGCGACGAGCGCCGCCGCTCGCGCCTCTCAACTGGTCAGGGATGCGGGGGAGTCGGACGAGACGCGGGCAAATGCGCTCGCGGACAGCTACAAGCGGCTTGTAGAGGGTCCCTTCAGACAGTTCTCTTGGGCGATGTTCTGCCTTGGCGAAGGGACGTGGAGCGACCCGCCGACCTTGGGCGTGCTCCGTGATCGGCTCGTTGCTGCTGGGGGCCGGCTGGGCCACGTCACCGCCCGAGTCGTGATTCCAGAGCTAAGGAACGGCGAGGCTCACGAGACGTTGGTGTGGGACGGCTTCGCAGAACACTTCGTGACCGAAGGCGTCCAGATTTCCGCGCAGCAGGTCGTGGACAGCGCCGAGCTTGCCCAGTGCTTTGTAGCGGGCTGTGAGGCGGGACTGGCTGCCATCCGATTTCTTGATCTCTCGGGCCCGGTGCCGCCGCTGCCCGAACACGACGAGCCGGGCAGAATGCCCACGTGGCGGCGGGTTCAGGCGTTCTTCGGGACGAACCGTCTTCGCCTCCTCGACGCGAGCCTGAACACACGCCACGCGTCGCTGAGCGTTGAGCGGCTCGGGCTCACCGATGTAAATCCCTGCATCCAGGCACTCGTGCTTTCGCGCCGGCTCTTGCCCAGCGTCGAGAGCTTCTCTGTCCGGGACTCGGGGGGTGAGGTCATGATCTCCGTGTCTGCCGACGCGCTCGCTGCGACCATGCCGGCCTGGGAGTTCGCGGTTGCCAACCTCGACCAGATCCCCCTGGCGACCTTCTTGCCAGCCAACCTCGACGCCCGCATGCGTATCGAGCAACACAACGTTGCCATCCGCTCCGCCGCGTGGATTGCGGTCGATGACGCGGTCGGCATCATCGATGGCAGCCCCGAAGTCTGGGAGGAGGAGGATCGCTCCCTTATCGATACGAGGCTTCACGTTGTGGAGCTTGCCGTTCGAGCTACGAGGCAGCATCTCGGCACCCCGGCGCCACGTCTCGACAGCGTCGCCGGTTCCGTCGCAGCCCTTCGCACCTGGATCACCCAGCAGCGTCCGACCCGTGCGCGCCTCGCAGAGCACCGCAGCGAGTTCGCACGCCTTCGCATGCAGTGGGAGAACTGGGGTCCAGTCCCTAGGCACCCGCTCGTTTCCGAGGACGACACCCGAGATCCAAACGAACGTCAGCCCAGACTGCGGAAGGCTCCCAAAGACTTGGCGTTCCGCACCCTGTGACACCCGATCACGTGGCCCGAACAGCGCTGCAGTTGACCAGTCACGTGGGCCGCACTGGGGCCGCAGAAGAACGAGAAACGACCCCTGACGCTGGAAGACGTTGGAAGGTGTCTTCGCAGGTCAGGGGCCGTTTTCAGGCACCTAGCCGGTGGGCATTACCCACGCCGGACTAAATGTCGTAGTACAGCTCGAACTCGTGCGGGTGCGGGCGCAGCTGGACCGGGGCGATCTCGTTGGCCCGCTTGTAGTCCACCCAGGTCTCGATGAGGTCGGGGGTGAACACGTTGCCGACGGTGAGGAAGTCGTGGTCGGCCTCCAGCGCGTCGAGCACGGCACCGAGCGAGGTCGGCACCTGGGCGATCTCGGCCATCTCGTCCGGCGGGAGCTCGTAGATGTCCTTGTCGATCGGGGCGGCCGGCTCGATCTTGTTCTGGATGCCGTCGAGGCCGGCGAGCATCAGGGCCGAGAAGGCGAGGTACGGGTTCGCCGACGGGTCGGGGAAGCGGGTCTCGATGCGCTTGGCCTTCGGGTTCGTGCCCGTGATCGGGATGCGGACCGAGGCGGAGCGGTTGCGCGAGGAGTAGACCAGCGAGATCGGGGCCTCGTAGCCCGGCACCAGGCGGTGGTAGGAGTTCACCGTAGGGTTGGTGAAGGCGAGCAGCGCCGGGGCGTGCTCGAGGATGCCGCCGATGTACCAGCGCGCGAGGTCCGAGAGGCCGCCGTAGCCGGTCTCGTCGTAGAAGAGCGGCTCGCCGTCCTTCCAGAGGGACTGGTGGACGTGCATGCCGGAGCCGTTGTCACCGAAGATCGGCTTCGGCATGAAGGTGACCGACTTGCCCTGCTCCCACGCGGTGTTCTTGATGAGGTACTTGAACTTCATCACGTCGTCGGCGGCGCGCAGCAGCGTGTCGAACTTGTAGTTGATCTCGGCCTGGCCCGCGGTGCCGACCTCGTGGTGGGCGCGCTCGACCTGGAGGCCGCAGAGCTCGAGGTTCTTGACCATGTCGCCGCGGAGGTCGCTGTAGTGGTCGTACGGCTCGACGGGGAAGTAGCCACCCTTGAGCCGGGTCTTGTAGCCGCGGTTGTGCTCGTCGTTCTTGCCCGAGTTCCACCAGCCCTCGACGGAGTCGATGTGGTAGTAGCCCTCGTTGACGCCCGTGGAGTAGCGGACGTTGTCGAAGATGTAGAACTCGGCCTCGGGGGCGAAGAACGCGGTGTCCGCGATGCCGGTGCTGGAGAGGTACGCCAGCGCCTTCTTCGCGATGTTGCGCGGGTCGCGTGAGTACGCCTCGCCCGTGATCGGGTCGTGGATGAAGAAGTTGACGTTGAGCGTCTTCGCCTTGCGGAACGGGTCGACGTACGCCGTCGTCGGGTCCGGGAACAGCGACATGTCCGACTCGTTGATCGCCTGGAAGCCACGGATCGAGGAGCCGTCGAAGCCGAGACCGTCGTCGAAGACGGACTGGTCGAAGGACGAGGCGGGCACGGTGAAGTGCTGCATCACGCCCGGCAGGTCGCAGAAGCGGACGTCGATCATCTCGACGCCCTCGTCCTTGATGAACTTGAGCAGCTCTTCGCTGTTGTTGAACATTCGTTCCTCCTTGGCTGCGCTCCGCGGCGAGCCATTCGGTCAGCCGGTGTCGGTTCTGGACCGGCGGCGCTCCGTCGCGTCGCTTCTCCTGCCCAGCAACCTACCGAACAGGCAGTTTCCCGACCGTCACTGAAATGTTTCTGCCGTGTAACAGATTCTCAAATGACCCGACGGCCACGCCAGCAGGGGGCGTGGCCGTCGGGCCGAGGCGGTGCAGGTGGTGCAGGGTCAGCGGATGTAGAGCATCTCCTGGTAGGTCGGCAGCGGCCACAGGTCGTCGGCCACCAGGCCCTCGAGCTCGTCGGCGGCCGCGCGGACGTCACCCATGGCGGCGAGCACCACGTCGCGCAGGTACGCCGCCTCCGCGATGCCCTCGTGCTCGTGGGCGCCCTCGATGGCCGCGTCGAGCGCGTCGACGGCCGTGGTCAGGCGGGCCAGGGGAGCGGAGACCTTCTGCAGCGTGCCGAGGTCGGGCTCGACGCCAGCTGCCTTGAGGGCGGCCACGTTCTGGGCGAGCTCGGTCTGGTAGCGCAGCGCCGCCGGGAGCACGACCGTCCGCGCGATCTCGGAGGTCAGGTTGGCCTCGACGCCGACGGTCATCACGTACTGCTCGACGCCGACCTCGTAGCGCGACTCGAGCTCGGCGTCGTTGAAGACGCCGTACTTCGAGAAGAGCTCCTTCGACTCCGGGGTCAGCCACTCGGGGAGCGCGTCGACCGTCGTACGGAGGCTCTTCAGGCCACGCTGCTCTGCCTCGGCGTGCCACTCCTCGGAGTAGCCGTTGCCGTTGAAGATGACCGCGCCGTGCTCCTCGACGATCGTCTTGAGCAGGGCGGCGACGGCGTCGTTGAACTCCGCGCCGGCGGCCATCGCGGCCTCGATCTCGGTCGCGGCGAAGTCCAGCGCCTCGGCCATGATCGTGTTGATGATGACCATCGGGGAGGCGACGGTCTGGTTGGAGCCGGCGGCGCGGAACTCGAAGCGGTTGCCGGTGAAAGCGAACGGCGAGGTGCGGTTGCGGTCGCCGGCGTCGCGGGTGAGGTCGGGCAGGGTGTCGACGCCGACGGACAGCACGCCCTTCTGCATCGAGCTGGTGGCCTCGCCACCCTTGGCGATCTGGTCGAACACGTCGGCCAGCTGGTCGCCGAGGAAGATCGAGATGATCGCCGGGGGAGCCTCGTTGGCGCCCAGCCGGTGGTCGTTGCCGGCGGAGGCGACGGTGAGCCGCAGCAGGCCGCCGTGCAGGTGGACGGCGCGGATGATCGCGGCGCAGAAGACCAGGAACTGCGCGTTGTCGTGCGGGTTGTCGCCCGGGTTGAGGAAATTGCCCTGGTTGCCGTTGCCGAAGGAGAAGTTCACGTGCTTGCCGGAGCCGTTGACGCCGGCGAACGGCTTCTCGTGGAAGAGGCACTCCATGCCGTGCTGCTTGGCGATCGACCGGAAGGTGCTCATCAGCAGCTGCTGGTGGTCCGAGGCGAGGTTGGCGCGCTCGAAGACCGGGGCGATCTCGAACTGGCCGGGCGCGACCTCGTTGTGGCGGGTCTTGGCCGGGATGCCGAGCTTGAGCAGCGCGCGCTCGGTGTCGTGCATGAACGCCAGCACGCGCTCGGGGATCGCGCCGAAGTAGTGGTCGTCGAACTCCTGGCCCTTCGGCGGCTTCGCGCCGAACAGGGTCCGGCCCGCGTTGAGCAGGTCGGGGCGGGAGTTCACGAACGCGCGGTCGACCAGGAAGTACTCCTGCTCCGGGCCGCAGTAGGACACCACGTTGTCGATGTCCTCGTGGCCGAAGAGGGCCAGCACCCGGCGCGCCTGCTCGGCCATCGCGGCCTGCGAGCGCAGCAGCGGGGTCTTGTGGTCGAGCGCCTCGCCGGTCATCGACACGAAGATGGTCGGGATGCACAGCGTGTTGCCGTTGGCGTTCTCGAGGATGTACGCCGGCGACTGGACGTCCCAGCCGGTGTAGCCGCGCGCCTCGAAGGTCGCCCGGATGCCACCGTTGGGGAAGGACGAGGCGTCGGGCTCGCCCTGGATCAGCGTCTTGCCGGAGAACTCCCAGATCGCCGTACCGTCGCCGACCGGCTCGAGGAAGGAGTCGTGCTTCTCGGCGGTGAGGCCGGTCAGCGGGTAGAACACGTGGGCGTAGTGGGTGACGCCGCGCTCCATCGCCCAGTCCTTCATCGCGGTGGCGACGAGGTCGGCGACGGCCGGGTCGAGCCGCTCACCCTTCTGGATCGTGGCCGCGACCGACTTGAAGACGGCCTTCGGGAGCCGCTTCTGCATGACTGCCAGCGAGAAGACGTTCTCGCCGAAGATCTCGCCCGTCTTCTCGGCGACGTCGAAGAAGGGGGCCGGGCCCTCGAAGGACTGCGCGTCCTTGATGGCACCCAGGCGGACGGGGTTGGCGGTCATCTCTGCTCCTCGCGTGGACGCGGCTCGGCGGCGTCACTGGTCGGTCGTCGTCCCGGACGCTACGGACGGGGCGGGTCCCTGCCGTGTCCCGAATGTTTCGGGGAGGTAACAGGTCTGCCGGGGAGCGTGGCGACCGTCACACCTGGCACTCGCCTACGCTTGCCGCCGTGCCCTCGCCGACCTACCGGACCCCCGCGCCGACCTTCGAGACCGCTTCGTGGGGTCGCCGGATCCTCGCGCTGCTCGTCGACTGGCTGATCTGCACGCTCGCCGTGGTCGCGGTGTTCGGGCTCGAGGAGTACACGACGACCGGCTCCGTGGCCTCCGTTGTGGTGCTGCCCGTGTACGTCGTCGAGTCGGCCCTGCTGACCTGGCTGGCCGGGGGATCGGTCGGCAAGCTGCTCACCGGCCTGTGCGTCGTCCCCGCCGACGGCCGGCTCCGCCGCCTCAACCCGGTCAAGGCCTTCGGCCGCCAGGTGCTGGTCGCCCTCGTCGTCCCGCCCCTGGTCTTCCGCTCCGACGGCCGCGGCCTGCACGACCTCTTTGCCGGCACCTCGACCGTCACCTTCGCCACCCTGCGCACCCTGGTGAAGTGACGTCCGGCTGCTCTCGTGCGGCAGGACGTCATACGAAGAGTGGGCTCTAGCCCACGGAGCGCATGACGTCCCGCGGTCACGCGACCTGTCGGCCAGCGATCCCGAGCGCGACGGCGATCTGTGCGAAGAACTCGTCGGGCTGGAGGCGGAGGCCGAGCAAGGGCAGCCGGAGCACGCGATCGCCGTCGAGGACGAGCGCGTTCTGGCGCAGGGCGTCGCCGACGACGTTCTCGACCCAGGTGTGGTGGATGCCGTCGATCTCGACGACCAGGCCGTGCTCCGGCCAGTAGAGGTCGAGGTAGTAGCGCCCCCGCCGGTCCTTCCGGAGGGCCTGTCGCTCTGGTGCCGGGAGGCCTCGGCGCCGAAGCTCCCGGACGATGTCGAGCTCGCCCAGGGCACGGGCGCCGTCGAGGAGGTCGTTGACGACCGCGTGGACGAGCGGACGCCGCCTGTCGCGCCGGACCCGCAGGGCCTCGGCCCCGATCTGGTCGGGCGTCGCCAGGCCCTGCTGGACGGCGAGCGTCAGCAGGTAGGCCGCCTGCCTGTCGCTGCGTGCCCAGAGCGCCCCTCGGACCGCGGCCACCGCGGCCCGGGTGCGCGGGATGCCACCCGGTGCGAGGTCGGCGGCCGACCAGCGGCGGGTCTGCCGGATGTCGTAGGCGGTCGTCCGTCGCACCCGGGCTCCGCGCGGCACGGACACGCGGATCCGGTCCAGCTCGAATCGCTTCAGGCCGGAAGCGACGAGCGACGCCGCTCCGTCGAGCTGTGCGCGCGGACCACCCTGGAGGACGGCAGCCCAGAGGTGCCCCTGCAACGACAACGGGCCGGTGTGGACCGCGACCGTCTGGTCGCCGATCGGCTGCCAGCGCTCTGCCCGCACGTGCGCCCTGACCTCCCAGCGCGTGACGCCGAGCTCGTACAGCTGACGACGTGACAGCACGCCTCCCTGCTCCTGGGCGAGGCCGGCGATCCAGTGGCTGCGAGGGTCGGAGGCGTCGGCCAGGCGGCGACGCGCTGTGTTGGGCGTGGTCATCGCCTGAGGATCACGCGTGAGGGTGACGACGGAGCCGTGCCGGAGTGTGACCTGTGGACAGCCGTGCCGCGTTTCGGTGCCTGTGGATCACGACTGGCCGGGTCGGAGCGGGCCGACCTGCGGACGTCATTCGTTCCGAGGGCTACAGCCCACCCTTCGCATGACGTCTCGCCTACCAGCCGTTTCGGTCAGTAGCTGACGAGCTTGGGTTCGGCCTCGATGGCGCGGAGCGGTTGGCCGGTGCCGTCGATGGTGACGGTGCCGGGGATCTGGCGCCAGGGGACGTTGCCGACACGGAAGCGGCCGGTGTAGGTGGTGGCCAGTGTGGGGCGGTAGGTGCCGGTGCGCAGGTAGTTGTGGGTGATGGTGAGGCGGGGGTACGGCGCGCCGGGGTCGGTNGTGGTGAGTGATTGCCCGTCNCCGAAGGTCCAGGTGTAGCGGCTCGGTGTGGCCTCGAGGGTGACCCGGCGNCCGAGGAGCCTGACGGTGCGGGTGATCGGCTCGATTGTCGTCGTGTAGAAGTTCGTGTCGAAGTTGACCAGGGTCAGGCCGTCGGGCGGCTGGACCACCATCTCGCCGGCGGGGAGCTTCAGCTCGGCGAAGGCGCGGCGGACGTGTCCGGTGGTGAGGGCCGGGGTACCTGGCTCGCGGTATTGCTGGCAGAACGTCGCATTGAGGAACTCGCCCTCCACCACCTCAGCGCCGGCGCAAGCGCCGTCTCCGAGTGCGATTGGAGCGGGCGAGTCGGGCTCTTCCCCGACCGGTGACGCTTTGGCGCCGGACTGCGTGCTCTGCTCGTCATGGATACGGTCCGACCAGAAGCCAGTGTCAGTCGTGCCGGCATTGGAGTCATCGGCGGATGCGGGCGAAACCACTGCGAGCAGCGATACGGCCAGCAGCATCGACCAGCGTTTCATTGGATCTCCATCGCCTCGAGCCGCCAGCCCTTGTCGGTCCACAGCACGGCTACAAGCGCGGTCGATTGCCCGGCTTTGTGCCGCTCCTCGGCTCCGTCTCCGTGCGTGATGACCTGTGGCTCATTGCGGGCTCTCAACTTCGCCTCGAAGGCGAGCGCCTCCAGATTCGGATCTTTCAGCTGGTTGATCTTGACGATCGAGACCGCATAGTCGCCGCCTTCGATGTGTCCACCTCTGGCGTAATGGTCCGACACCGCGGAGATGCCGATATCGCAGCCGTTGCAACCTGGCCCCGATACCCGCTTCAGCGCCTTCACGTCCCCGGTGACCTGCGCGTAGTTGATCAGGTCCCAGTAGTACGTGATGAACGCCCGCGCTCCGGCCTCGGTCGCCCTGGTCGCCGCGTCGGGCAGCGTGGGCTCCTCGGGAGTCTTTGGGGTGGGGGAGGCGGTGGGCGAGTGGCTCTCGGTGGGCGTCGACGAGGGCTTGGTGGGGGCGGGGTCGTCGTCGGAGCAGCCCGCCAGCAGGGCGAGGGCGACGGCGGTCGCTGCCAGGGCGCGGAGCGGGCGCATGGGGTCCTCCCGAGAAAACGACTGCGCCCGGACCGGGGACGCGTGCACGACGCTAACCCGATCCGGGCGAGTGCCGCCACCGGGAGGCGGCAGGCTGTGGAGAAGTGCTCAGCGGCCGCGGAGGTTGCCGCGCATGCCCTTCATCGAGGTCGGCACCGGGCCCCGCGGGATGGGGGCCTTGGGGCGCTGGGCGTCGAGGGCGCGCAGGCGCTGGCGGATCTCGGTGACGTCGGCGGGCTTGACCTGGCGGCCGAGCTTGCGGACGTGCTTGACGAGGCTCTTGATCGGCACCTGGCCCTCGTCGTTGCCGACGAGCACGTCGTGGACGGGGTACTCACCGACGACCCGCTCGTGCTTCTTGTGCTCGCTGATGAGGAGCTGGCGGACGCGGCTGGCGTTGCCCTCGGCGACCAGGACGATGCCGGGCGGGCCGACGACCCGGTGGACCATGTCCTGCTGCTTGGTGAAGCCGACGACCTCGTCGATGACCCAGCCGCGGCGCAGCAGGGTGAGCGCGCGGGCGGCGGCGCCGAGCTGGCCCTCGAGGCGGGCGAACGCCGCCTTCTGGGCGCGACGACCGAAGACGATGAGCAGCGCGAACAGGCCGATGAGGAAGCTGGCGATGCTGGAGAGGATCCAGGAGAAGACGCCGTCGTTGGCCGGCAGCACGAACCGGAACAGCGCCATGCCGAGGCCGGCGGCGAGGACGAAGGTGCCGAGCAGCCACCAGCGGATCGACGGGTCGACCTCCCGCGTCATCCGGTAGGTCTCGAGGATCTGCCGGCGACGGCTCATCTTGGAGGGGTCGAGGGGCGTGTTCGACATGGGGTGCTGCGTTCTCCTCGGGCGGGACTCAGGCGGTGGCTTCGGCGCGCGCGTCGCGCGCGGCCATCGCCTGACGATACAGACGACCGGCGCGGTACGACGAACGGACCAGCGGTCCCGAGAGGACACCCGCGAATCCGATCTCCTCCGCCTCGGTGGCGAGCTCGACGAACTCCTCGGGCTTGACCCACCGCTCGACGGGGTGGTGCCGGGGGGAGGGGCGCAGGTACTGGGTGATGGTCACCAGCTCGCAACCCGCTTCGTGCAGGTCGCGCAGGGCCTGGGAGACCTCCTCGCGGGTCTCGCCCATGCCCAGGATCAGGTTCGACTTCGTGACCAGACCGAACGCGCGGGCCTGGGTGAGCACGTCGAGGGAGCGCTCGTAGCGGAACGCCGGACGGATCCGCTTGAAGATCCGCGGGACGGTCTCGACGTTGTGCGCGAGCACCTCGGGCCGCGACTCGAAGACCTCCTGCAGCAGCTCGGGGCGGCCGTTGAAGTCGGGGATGAGGTTCTCGACGCCGGTGCCGGGGTTGAGCTCGTGGATCGCGCGGACGGTCTCGGCGTACAGCCAGGCGCCACCGTCGGGCAGGTCGTCACGGGCGACGCCGGTGATGGTGGCGTACTTCAGCTCCATCTGCTGCACGGACTCGGCGACGCGGCGCGGCTCGTCGCGGTCGAGCGGCTGCGGCTTGCCGGTGTCGATCTGGCAGAAGTCGCAGCGGCGGGTGCACTGGTCGCCGCCGATGAGGAAGGTCGCCTCGCGGTCCTCCCAGCACTCGAAGATGTTCGGGCAGCCGGCCTCCTGGCACACCGTGTGCAGGCCCTCGGACTTCACCAGCTTCTGCAGCGCGGTGTACTCCGGGCCCATCTTGGCGCGGGTCTTGATCCAGGAAGGCTTCCGCTCGATCGGGGTCTCCGCGTTGCGGACCTCCAGCCGGAGAAGCTTGCGTCCCTCGGGTGCAGCAGTCACCCGGTCAGCCTACTCCGGGGGCCATGTGCCCCCGGCATCGCGGAGCGACCGGCCAGTAGCCCCTCGGCGGCCCAGGTCCAGGCGCCGGTTCAGGGGACGTCGCGGCGCCGGAAGGAGGCGAAGGACGCCACCCCGGAGAGCAGGAGGAACGAGCCCGTGTAGAGCGAGGCGTCGGTGAAGGTCACCTCTGCCTCGCACGGACCGTAGTCGACGTACGCCCCCTCCTCGCTCACTGCCTCGCAGGCCTCGTCGGAGTAGTAGGTGGCGCCGTTGTCGATCAGCGCAGCGATGTTGATGCCGGGGTTCCACCGCTCGTCGAACCCGAGCGCCAGCAGCACCAGGCTGCCGGCGACGGAGGCGCCGAGCAGGACGCCGATCGTCGCGACGGTGCTGCGGAAGAGCATGGTCAGCGCATAGCCGAGCAGGGCGGCGGTCGCCGCGACCCCGGCGCTGCGCCAGCCCATCTGGAAGGCGTCGGCCAGCTGCCCTGCCCGGAGCACCCCACGGGCCTCGGCGACGGCGGCGAGGCCGGACCAGTACGCCGTCATGACCACGGCTGCGACGACGAGGGCGACACCCGTGACGACGACCGCCTTGGCGGTCCAGACACGGGGCCGGCGCGGCTCGAAGAGCAGCTGGTTGCTCACCGACCCGCTGTTCCAGTCGTGCCCGGTGAAGGTCGTGCCGGCGAGCAGCAGCAGGATCGCCAGGAGCGAGGCCACCGCGACCCCGGACTGGCTCTGCTGCTCGTCGAGGTCCAGCTCGGGGCTGTAGAGGAACCAGTCCAGCTGCGGCTCGTTCTGGGCCCGGCACTCCTCACGCACGGCGTTCTCGTCGCGCGCGGTGATGCCCCAGTCCATGGGATTGGCGACGCAGTCGTCGACCGCCTGGCGGTACTCGCCGTCGGCCTTCGCGCGCTCGACCTCGGCCTGTGCGGACGCGATCTCGGCGTCGGAGGCCGGTCGGGTGTCGAACCAGGTGGACACCCCGATCAGCACGGGTGCGGCGAGGCACCCCGCCAGCAGCAGTACGACGGCGCGCCGGTGCAGGTAGCGACGGAGCTCGACGCGGAGCAGCCGGGTCATGCGGCACCTCCCGCCGGGCCGTCGGGACGGACGGCAGGGGCCGGTCCCGGTGGTGGCGCGGGTGGTGCCGTGGGCGGGACGCCTGCCGGGCCGCCGCCGAGCTGCTCGGACCGGGTGAGCTCGAGGAAGACGGTCTCGAGGTCGGGCCGCTCGTTGGCCAGTACGCTCAACCAGATGCCGGCCTCGCCGAGCACCCGGGTGACCTGCGCGGCGTCCTCGGTCTCGACGCGGACGCCGTCGCCGTCGACCGACGCGGCCAGCCCGGCGCGCCCGAGCACCTCGGCGGCGCGGGCCGGGTCGGGCACCACGGCGCGGTGCACGGTGGTCGTGCCGAGCAGGTCGTCGACGCGGCCGGAGGCGAGCATGCGGCCGTTGCCGATGATCGTCGCCGACGTGCACACCTGCTGGACCTCGGCGAGGATGTGCGAGCTCAGCAGCACGGTCACCCCGGCCTGCCCGAGGCCGCGGATGGTCTCGCGGATCTCGCGGATGCCCGCCGGGTCGAGGCCGTTGGTCGGCTCGTCGAGGATCAGCAGGGCCGGGTCCTTGAGCAGGGTCGCCGCGATCGCGATCCGCTGCTTCATGCCGAGCGAGTAGGACTTGTAGCGGTCCTTGTCGCGCCCGGTCAGCTGCACCGTCTCGATGGCCTGGTCCACCCGAGAGCGCGGGGCGCCGATCGCGTCGGCGAGCAGCTCGAGGTTGAGCCGGCCGCTGAAGTTGGGGGAGAACTTGGGGGACTCCACGACGGCGCCGACCCGGCCGATCACGTGCGGCAGCCGCTCCGGCACGGCCTCGCCGAACAGCCGCATGGTGCCGCCGGAGGGCCGGGACAGGCCGAGCAGCATCCGGATGGTGGTGGTCTTGCCGGAGCCGTTGGGCCCCAGGAAGCCGTGGACCCCGCCGCCCGCGGGCACCGCGAGGTCGAGGTCCTGGACCGCGACCCGCACGCCGCCGCGCAGGCTGCGGAACTCCTTGCGCAGGCCGCGCGTCTCGATGACGAGGTCGCTCATCCGGTACTCCACTCTCGGTCACACCGGCCCACGACCGATGGATACCGAGTATGGGGTCAGCGGGCGGGGTAGGACAGCACCGCCACGCCGGAAGAGGCGTGCGACTTCGCGGGGTCCGGACGCGGCTCGTAGTCCGGCGTCGCGACGTACGGCCCCCACGCCAGGAGGTCGGCGAGGTGGTGGCGCACCGGGGCGAGCACCTCGGTGACGGGGACGTCGCGGCCGAGCTCGTGGGAGAGCGAGGTGACGCCGGCGTCGGAGATGCCGCACGGCACGAACCGGTCGAACCAGCCGAGGTCGACGTCGCAGTTGAGCGAGAAGCCGTGCATGGTCACGCCGCGGCGCACCCGGATGCCGATCGCGGCGATCTTGCGCTCGGGGCCGCGGTCGTCGGCCCTGAGCCACACGCCGCTGCGGCCCGGGACGCGGGCGCTGGTGACGCCGAAGTCGGCGCAGACCGCGATCAGGGCCTCCTCGACGCGGCGCACGTAGTCGACGACCTTGACGTGGTCGGGCAGGCGGACGATGGGGTAGCCCACGAGCTGCCCGGGTCCGTGGAAGGTGATCTCCCCGCCCCGGTCGACGTCGATGACGGGCGCGCCGCCGGGGTCGACCGGCCGGTCCTGCGGCTTGGTGCGCCGTCCGGCCGTGAACACCGGCGGGTGCTCGAGCAGCAGCACGGGCTGGGTCTCCGAGCCGTCGACGACCTCCTGGTGCAGCTCGCGCTGCAGGTCCCACGCCGCCATGTAGTCGATCGCCTCGGGCCCGAACCCGATCTCCCGGAAGTCCAGCGTCACGTCCGTCACCCTACTCCGGGGCCTGTGGACGACCGGACGCACGTCGACGCCGGAAGGCGCAGGATCGGGGCATGCGGATCCGGGGCGCACGCGCGGTCATCGTCGGTACGACGGTCGTCCTGCTGCTCGCTGCCGGGCTGGTCGTGCTCGCGACCCGCCCCCAGCCCGGCCGTACGACGGCCGCGGGACCCGTCGCGGTGGTGGCGCCGGGCGCGCGCGACGTCAGCGTGGTGCGCGCCGTGGGCTCGCTGGCCGTGCTGCGCGAGTGGGACCGGGCCCGGGCAGCGGCGTGGGCGGCGGGGGACCCGGGCGCGCTGCGCCGGCTCTACACGCGTGACTCGGCGGCGGGCCGGGCGGACGTCGGCATGCTCCGGCGCTGGGCCGCCCGGGGGCTGCGGGTCGAGGGCATGGCGATGCAGGTGCTCGCGGTGGAGCTGCACCGGCGAACCGACCGGAGGCTGGTGCTGGTCGTCACCGACCGGCTCGTGGGGGCCGAGGCGGTCGGCCCGGACCGGCAGCGCCGGGTGCTGCCGCGCGACTCGGCGAGCCGGCGCCGCCTGGACTTCCGCCGGGTCGGCGGGGAGTGGCGACTGGCGTCGGTGGTGGAGCTGGCGGGACCGGACTAGGGCCAGCGCTCAGTGCCCGAGGCCGGTGCGCAGCACGGCCTCGACGTCGCGGTCCGCGAACTCGAAGCCGAGGTCGAGCAACGCCTGCGGACGGAGGTTGAGCGAGCCGAGCACCTCGGGCGCCATCTTGCCGGCGGCGACCCTGATCGCGGCCGCGGGGACCGGGAGGAGCGCGGGGCGGTGCAGCAGGCGCGCGAGGGTGGCGGTGAACTCGACGTTGGTCGGGGTCGACGGGGCGCACAGGTTCGCCGGGCCCGACGCGGTCGGGTGCTCGACCAGGAAGCTCGCCGCACCGACCCAGTCGCGCAGCGAGACCAGCGGGTAGTACTGCTTCCCGCTGCCGATCCGCCCGCCGAGCCCGGCGAGGAACTGCAACCGCTGGGCCTGCAACGGCGGGTTGCTCCGGTCCTGCACCGGGGAGGTGCGCAGCAGGACGACGCGGGCCCCGGCGTCCGCGGCGGGCCGGGTGGCGGCCTCCCACTCGCGGCTCACCCGGGTGAGGAACGCGTGGCCGCGGGTGTCAGAGGCCTCGGTGAGCTCGGCGGACCCGTGGTCGCCGTACCACGCGACGCCGGAGGCGTTGACCAGCGCGGGCGGCGAGGGGGCCGCAGCGATGGTCGCGCCCAGCAGGCTGGTGGTGGCGACCCGGCTGGAGCGCACGTCCTTCGCCCACTGCTTCGAGTGCACGTTGCCCACCAGCGGCGCGCCGGCGAGGTTGACCACCACGTCCGCGCCCTGGACCAGGTCGGTGTCGACCTCGCCGCCCTGCGGGTCCCAGGTCGACTCGCCCGCCTCCGCGGGACGACGCACCAGCGCGGTGACGCGGTGGCCGCGCTCGCGCAGCTCGGCAACGAGGTGGCGGCCCAGGAAGCCGGACGAACCGGCCACGACGACGGACAGGCGCTCGGAGGTCACGGGCACAGCGTGCCAGCCGGGGGAAGGGCATGACACCCTGTGGCCCCCCGAGGAGGAGAACCCGTGACCGACCCCCGCCGTCGTACCGCCAGGACCGCCAGGTTCGCCGTCGCCGCCGTTGCCGCGCTCGCACTCGCGGGCTGCAGCGACGACCCCGAGCCGGAGCAGGGCTCCCGCCCGGTGGGTGCAGACGGTTCGCCCACGGCGAGCGCCACCGCCACGCCGGGGGACGACGCCAGCGCGGACTCCCCGGCGCCGGCCGGGTCGGGCGTCGAGCTGCTCGCCCCCGGCAGCGAGCCCCGGCGGGTGCTCGAGCTGACGGTCGGGCAGGGCCACTCGGAGAAGTCCTCCGCGCAGCTGCGGCTGACGATGGACCTCGGGTCCGGGAGGACGACCGTCCCGGTGGCCATCCCGTGGACGACCACCGTCACGGCGGCCGACGGCACGACGGTCACCGCCGACGTCGTCTACGGCAAGCCCACCCTCGGACCGGGCGACGTGCCGCCGGGCGCGGAGGCGGTGGTGGGACCGGCCCTCGACCTGGTCGCCGGTACGACCGCCCACGTCGTCTACGGACGCGACGGCGTCCCCCGCTCCACCGCCCTCGATCTCGGGGACGACGCGCCCGCCCTGGTCGCGCGGCTCCTCGACAACATCGCCTCGCAGGCCTTCGCCACCTCCGTGCCGTTCCCCGGCGAGGAGGTCGGCGCCGGCGCCCGCTGGCGCGCCGAGACCACCGTGCAGGTCGGCGGCGCGACGATGATCGTCACCTCCACCTACGACCTCACCCGTCTGACCGACGACGGCTACACCGTCGAGGTCGAGGTCGAGCAGGGAGCCACCCCCGGCCCCGCTGCCGGCGGCGGCGAGATCGTGGAGTCCACCGCGCGCGGCAGCGGCACGATCACGGGACGTCCCGACCGGATCTCCCCGGTGGACGCCGACACCAGGCTGAGGGGCAGCTCGACGGTCAGCATCGGTGGCCAGGAGGTCACAGTGTCCTACCGCGGGACGATGCGGCTGCTCGGCCACTGACCGGGGGTGGGAATCGCCTCTTCAGCGGTGATTCCCTCGCTTCCTGACCGGTGCAACGGTCAGGAAGTGCGAGGAACGGTCAGGAAGTCCGGCGGGTGGTGGGTCGGGTGGGGAGTCCCACGCGTCACAGGAATCACCGCTCCAGTGGTGATTCCCGAACTCGTTGGCTCTTGCATCGGCCACGAAGTCCAGGAAGCGGCCACCAAGTCCCGGTGGAGAGCCGGCTGCCGGCTCGCGTCGGCCGGGCACGTCCCATCCGTCCCACGGGTCGCAGGAATCACCGCCTCGGAGGTGATTCCCGAGCTTGTTGACCTCTGCAGCAGCCACCAGGTCCAGGAACCGGCCACGGAGTACGACGCCCGCCCGCTCGCCCCGGAAAAGCGAGACGCCCCCGCCGCAGACTGCGGCGGGGGCGTCGTCGACCGGTGGGTCAGACCTCGAACTGGCCGGACTCCAGGCGGGCCTTCAGGTCCCGCAGGAAGCGGCCGGCGTCCGCGCCGTCGACCACGCGGTGGTCGTAGGTGAGCGCGAAGTAGACCATGTGGCGCACGGCGATGGTCTCGCCGAGGTCCTCGTCGTCGATCACCACGGGACGCTTGACCACGGCACCGGGGCCGAGGATGGCGACCTGCGGCTGGTTGATGATCGGGGTGTCCCACAGGGCGCCGAAGCTGCCCAGGTTGGTGATCGTGAAGGTGCCGCCGGACAGCTCGTCGGGGCCGATCTTGTTGGTGCGGGTCCGCTCGGCGACGTCGGCGATCTTGCGGGCCAGGCCCGAGATCGACAGGTCACCGGCGTCCTTGACGACCGGCGTGAGCAGGCCCTTCTCGGTGTCGACCGCGAAGGCGACGTTCTCGCGGTCGTTGTAGGTGATCGTGCCCTCGTCGAGGTCGAGGGTCGCGTTCAGGGCCGGGTGCTGCTTGAGCGTGTCGATCGCGGCCTTGGTGAAGAACGGCAGGTAGGTGAGCTTGACGCCCTCACGCGCCAGGAACTCCTCCTTGATGTTCTCCCGCAGCCGGGCGATGTTCGTGACGTCGATCTCGACCACCTGGGTGAGCTGGGCGGAGACCTGCAGGGACTCCACCATCCGCTCGGCGATGATCTTGCGCAGGCGGGTGACCTTCACGGTCTGGCCGCGCAGCGGCGACGGGCTCGAGCTCGCGGCGGGGGCCGGCGCCTTCGAGCCGGACGAGGCCGGGGCGGCGGGGGCCGATCCGGCCGGGGCGCTCGACTTGGCGGCGGCCGCGGCGTCGAGGACGTCCTGCTTGCGGATCCGGCCACCGACGCCGGAGCCCTTCACGGTCGACAGGTCGACGCCGTGCTGGGCGGCGAGCTTGCGGACCAGCGGGGTCACGTAGCCGGGGCCCTCCTCGCCGGTCGAGGCGGCAGCGGCCTGTGCGACGGCGGGCGAGGGGCTGGACGACGGCTCGGCCGATGCGGTCTGGGCGGGGGCGGCCTGGTCGTCGGCCGGGGCCGGGGCGTTGTCGACCGGCTCGGGCTTCTCCTCGGCCGGCTCCTCGGCGGGCTCGGGCTCCTCCTCGGCCTGCGGCTCCGGGGCGGCCTCCTGCTTCGCCTCCTCGGCCGGGGCCGAGTCGGACGAGCCGGAGTCGGACGAGCCGGACGACGCGGGGGAGCCGGAGCCGATGATGGCGAGCTCGGCACCGACCTCGACGGTCTCGTCCTCCTCGGCCTTGATCTCGAGCAGCGTGCCGGCGACCGGCGACGGGATCTCGGTGTCGACCTTGTCGGTGCTCACCTCGAGCAGCGGCTCGTCCATGGCGACCTCGTCACCGACCTGCTTGAGCCAGCGGGTGACCGTGCCCTCGGTGACCGACTCGCCCAGCGCGGGCAGCGTGACCGGCGTACCGGAACCGCCACCCGAGCCACCCGAGCCGCCCGAGCCACCCGAGCCACCCGAGCCACCAGAGTCACCGGACGCCGCCGGCTGCTCGGGCTCGGCCTGGGCCGGCTCCTCCTGGGCGGGCTCCTCCTGGGCGGGCTCCTCAGCAGGCTCCTCCGCCGCCTCCTCCGCAGGGGCCTCGTCGGACGAGCCGCCGGAGCCCTCGTCGGCGTCGCCGACGACCGCGAGCACGGCGCCGATCTCGACCGTGTCGTCCTCGTTCGCGCGGATCTCGATCAGCGTGCCGGCAACGGGGGACGGGATCTCCGTGTCCACCTTGTCGGTGCTGACCTCGAGCAGTGGCTCGTCGACAGCGATCTGGTCGCCGACTTGCTTGAGCCAGCGGGTGACGGTGCCTTCGGTGACGGACTCACCGAGCGCGGGGAGAGTGACTTCGGTCGCCATGGGAGCCATCCTTGCACTTCGGTGGAGGCAACTCGCAACGGGTCACCCGTGGTTCGGGCAAACTAGTCGCATGGGTTTGTTCGACCGCTTCCGGCGCCGATCCGGGGTACGCATGAGTAACCCCGCGCCGGACGCGGCGCGCACGGGATCGACCCGGGTGCGTGCCTCCGACCGCACCGACGAGGACCACCTGCGCACGTGGGTGCAGGAGCGACGCGGCGTCGAGGGCTTCGTGGAGCCGCGTACGGCGGTCAGCGAGGTCACCCTGCTGCTCGTCGCCCACGACGGGGAGTGGACCCGCCGGCGGGTGCCGTCGGTGAAGTGGGCCCACGACTTCTGCAACCGCCACCAGGTGCCGTCGTACGACGCCGCGGTGGTCGGCGTGCCGCAGCGGATGCGCGACTACAACTCCCGGGTGCGCAAGGCGCAGAAGGAGCAGCTCCGCCGCGACCTCTGAGCCTGCCGCGCCGGGCGGACCGGTCGAGGCTCAGGCCTCGGCGCGCGCCCGCAGCAGCTCGACGAGCGTCGCCACGCCGTAGCCGGTCGCGCCGGGGACGAGGTGGCCGTTCGCGCCGCCCTTGTTGAAGGTCGGTCCGGCGATGTCGAGGTGCGCCCAGGGCAGCCCGCCGGTGAACTCGCGCAGGAAGGCCGCGGCGAAGATGCCACCACCCCAGCGGATGCCGTCGTACTGCGCCAGGTCGGCGACCGTGCTGCTGCGGATGCGGGAGTCGAAGAAGTCCGGGATCGGCATCGGCCAGGCGTCCTCGCCCGCGGCGCGGCCCGCGGACAGCACCTCCTCGACCACGGCGTCGTCGCCGAGCACCCCGGCCATCCGGTCGCCCAGCGCGAGCACCATGTGGCCGGTGAGCGTGGCGATGTCGACCACCACGTCGGGGCCGGCCTCCACCGCGCGGCCGAGGGCGTCGGCCAGCACCAGCCGGCCCTCGGCGTCGGTGTTGGAGACCTCGACGGTGGTGCCGTCGTAGGTGGTCAGCACGTCGCCGGGACGCATCGCGGCCTCGCCGATCATGTTCTCGGCGAGTGCGGCGTAGGCGGAGACCCGCACCGGGAGGCCGAGCCGGGCGGCGGCGAGGGTGGCCTGCACGACGGCGGCGGCGCCGGCCATGTCCTCCTTCATCGTGCCCATGCTGGCGGCCGGCTTGATCCACAGGCCGCCGGAGTCGAAGGTGATGCCCTTGCCGACGAGCGCGACGTGGGCGACCGCGTCCTTGGGGCGGTACTCCAGCTCCACCAGCCGCGGGGGCTCGGCCGAACCCGAGCCGACGGCGAGGATGCCGCCGCAGCCGAGCTCGGCCAGACGCTTTTCGTCGAGGACGGTCGCCTTCACCCTGCCGCCGGCGGGCAGGCCCTTGTTGGCCGCCTTCACCGCGGCGGCGATCGCGTCTGCGAACTTCGGCGGGGTCAGGTCGGCGGGCGGCGTGTTGACCCAGTCGCGGGTGGCGACGACGGCGTCGACGACCACCTGCGCCGGCTCGAGTGCCGAGGCGACCTCGGAGCGCCGGGCG
This sequence comes from Nocardioides sp. J54, assembly GCF_000519005.1. Taxonomy (GTDB): domain Bacteria; phylum Actinomycetota; class Actinomycetes; order Propionibacteriales; family Nocardioidaceae; genus Nocardioides. Next base: position 102,577 of record NZ_JAER01000011.1, read on the forward strand.
ACGGGGGACAGCACCACGACCTCGGCGGGGTCCGTCGGCGTGCCCGGCTTGGACTTGTACGACGTGAACGAGTAGCCGCCGAGCCGGTAGCCCTCGACCACGGCGCGCACCAGCTCGGGCGTGTCCGCCGGCAGGGCCAGCGCGACCGAGGCGGCGTTGGTGATCGCCCGGGCGGCGTTGCCCGCCGCTCGTCGTACCGCGGCGGCGTCGACCGTGTCGTCGGGCCCGACCGGGTCGCCCAGCCCGACCAGCACCAGCAGCGGTGAGGAGATGGTCCCGTGCGTCGGCACCTTGGCGACGTCGCCGGGCCGGCCCTTGACCCCGAGCGTGGCGAGCAGGCCGCTCAGCTTGCGGCCGTACGCCGCTGCCACGTCCTCGGCGCCCGCGGCCAGGCCGCCGTCGGGGAGCACCCCGACCACGACGGCCTCCGCCCTGGTCTTGGCGGGGCTGGCCGAGCGGAGCGCGAAGGTCGTCACCGGCGCAGGATATCGACCGGGTCATGCAATAGATTCCGACGCATGGCCGACGCGACCCCCTTGCAGTCCCCGCTCCACGACCGTCACGAGGCGCTGGGCGCGAAGTTCTCGGAGTTCGGCGGCTGGCTGATGCCGCTGGAGTACCCCACCGGCGTGGTCAAGGAGCACACCGCGGTGCGCTCCGGCGTCGGCATCTTCGACGTCAGCCACCTCGGCAAGCTCGTGGTGCGCGGCCCGGGCGCCGTGGAGTTCCTCAACTCGACGCTGTCCAACGACCTGCACCGGATCGGACCCGGCCGGGCGCAGTACAGCCTCGTCCTCGACGACGAGACCGGCGGGATCGTCGACGACGTCTTCACCTACTACCGCGACGACGAGCACGTCCTGGTCGTCCCGAACGCCTCCAACAACGAGGAGGTACGACGCCGCCTGGTCGCCGCCGCGCCGGAAGGTGTCGAGGTCGTCGACCACCACCGCGACTACGTCGTGCTCGCGATCCAGGGCACGAAGGCCGACGAGGTCGTCGCCGCCGTCGGGCTGCCGGTCGGGCACGACTACCTCACCTTCGTCGAGGCGCCGTGGGAGGCCGGGGACGGTGACGCCGACCCCGACGCGCGGGTGATCGTCTGCCGCACCGGCTACACCGGCGAGCGCGGCTACGAGCTGATCGCGCCCTCCTCGTTCGCCCCGGCGCTCTGGGACGCCCTGATGGCCGCGGGGGAGCCGCACGGCCTGGTGCCCGCCGGCCTCGGCGCCCGGGACACGCTGCGCACCGAGATGGGCTACCCGCTGCACGGACAGGACATCTCGCCCGACATCACGCCCAACGAGGCGCGCCTGGGTTGGGCCGTGGGCTGGAAGAAGGAGGCCTTCTGGGGCCGCGACAAGGTCCTCGCCGAGCGCGAGTCCGGCCCGCGGCGCCGCCTGGTCGGCCTGGTCTCCACCGGTCGTGCCATCCCGCGCCCGCACATGAGCGTCCGGCTGCTGCGCGACGTGCCGCTCGGTGAGGTCACCTCGGGCACCTTCTCGCCCACGCTGCGCAAGGGCATCGCGCTCGCCCTCGTGGCGACGGCGGTCGACGACGGCGCCGAGGTGATGGTCGACGTCCGCGGCCGGCCCGAGGTCTTCCAGGTCACCAAGCCCCCGTTCGTCCAGCCGTCCGTCCGGCAGGATTGAGCAATGAACCTTCCCGACCAGCCCGGTGTGTCCCCGTTCCGCCCGCCTGCCGAGCAGCCGTGGCGCTGGCGCCTCGAGGACGCCTCCGGCGCCGAGGTGTCCGTCACCGGCGACCTCGCCGCCCAGACCTTCCCCAGCCAGGGCGACGCGGAGTCGTGGATCGGCGAGACCTGGCCCGAGCTGGCGGACGCCGGCGTCGCCCAGGTGACCCTCTTCGAGGCCGACCGCGAGGTCTACGGCCCGATGTCGCTCTCGGCGTGAGCTGATGGGCGTGAGCTGATGGGCAGCGACGCAGGAGCCAGGCCGTTCCGGCAGGTCGACGTCTTCACCGCCGAGCCGATGCTCGGCAACCCGGTCGCCGTGGTGCACGACGCGCAGGGGCTCACCGACGAGCAGATGGCGGCGTTCGCGCGCTGGACCAACCTCTCGGAGACGACCTTCCTGCTGCCGCCGACGGACCCGTCGGCCGACTACCGCCTGCGGATCTTCACCCCGAGCGAGGAGCTGCCTTTCGCCGGCCACCCGACCCTCGGCTCCGCCCACGCGTGGCGCGAGGCCGGTGGCGTTCCCTCGGGGGAGCACGTCGTCCAGGAGTGCGGCGTCGGGCTGGTGCGACTGCGCACCGAGGGCGGACGCCTCGCCTTCGCTGCCCCGGACCTGCTGCGCTCCGGGCCGGTCGAGGAGGAGCGGGTCGTCGCAGCCGCCGCCGCGCTGGGCCTGGACCGCTCCGACGTCCTCGACGTCGCGTGGTGCGACAACGGGCCGGGCTGGATCGGGATGCGGCTGGCCTCCGCCGAGGCCGTGCTCGCGCTGCGCCCCGACTTCGTCGCGCTGCGCGAGCGCATCGGCGTCGTCGGTCCCTACGACGACGGCGGCCCGGCCGCTGTCGAGGTGCGCGCCTTCCTGCCCCACGACACCGGGATCACCGAGGACCCGGTCACCGGCTCGCTCAACGCGGCGCTGGCGCAGTGGCTGGCCGGCGAGGCCCTCCCGTCGTCGTACGTCGCGTCCCAGGGGACCGTCCTGGGGCGTCGCGGCCGCGTGCACGTCGAGACCGCGGACGACGGCACCATCTGGGTCGGCGGCGACACCCTCACCACGATCAGCGGCTCCGTGCGTCTCTGAGGACGCACCGCGCGCCCGGGCCGGGGCGATGACACGGGAAGAGCCCGCACCCGGGGTGGGTGCGGGCTCCTCCGCTGTGGTCCGGCGTGACCGGTGGGGTCAGGCGACGCCCGTGACCTGGCAGAACTGGTGAGCGAGGTCCACCGGCTGGTTGCCGTGGTTCCAGCAGCCGGTCCGCTCCGTGGTGGTCTCCGACGACTCGTCGTGCGTCACGGTGACGTCCCAGTGGCCGGCCGCCACGATCGTGAAGCCGGGGGTGCCGGGCTGGGTGCCACCGTTCTGGTAGGCCTCGACGCAGTTCGGGTTGCCCGTCCCGGGCGTCTCCGGGTTCCACGCGTCGTGGGGGAGGTTCTGGCCGCCGGGGTTCTGGCAGAAGGTGCCGTCCTCGACCCACACCTCGGTGACGGTGGTCGTGTAGACGGTCGTGGTGGTGTCGGTGAGCTCGACGGTCCACTTCCGGGTCGGGTGGAGCCCGTCGACGTCCCGGGTCGCGGTGGTGACCACCGTGCAGGTCGTCACGCCGTCGCCGAGGTCGGCGAAGCTGCCGCCGGCCTCGGCGCAGCTCGCGGTGCTGTCCGACGGGGACGCGCCGTGGTCGGCGAAGGCGGGGGCGGCGGTCATGCTGAGGGCGGCGCCGGCGAGGGCGAGCGCTCCTGCACCTGCGGTGACTCGGGAACGGATGGAGGGAGCCATGGATGTCCTTCTCGTTGCGTCGGGGGCTGTGGGCCGGCAGATCGTGGCACGCGAGCCCCCCCCCCCCCCCCGGTCACGCGCGGTTTTCGTCCTCGGATCCGATGGGTGGCCGGTGCCTCCCGCGGGGGCGGTAGCGGACGTCACAGGGCCTGCGGGGCGGCCGACGACGGCGCGCCCCGGGGCGGCGGCGCCGCTGTCGTCGCGCACCCTCGTCACGGTCCGCGGGACGGGTGTCCCCGGGGCGCACGGAGGCCGACTAGCCTGAGCCCGTGCGCGCGTACCTCGACCTCGTCCAGCGGATCCTCGACGAGGGCACGCAGAAGGGCGACCGGACCGGCACCGGGACGCTCAGCGTGTTCGGCCACCAGATGCGGTTCGACCTCACCGCCGGCTTCCCGCTGGTCACCACGAAGAAGATCCACACGCGCTCGGTGTTCGGCGAGCTGCTGTGGTTCCTGCGCGGTGACACCAACGTGCGCTGGCTGCAGGAGCGCGGCATCACGATCTGGGACGAGTGGGCCGACGAGAACGGCGACCTCGGCCCGGTGTACGGCGCCCAGTGGCGCTCGTGGCCGACCCCCGACGGCGGGCACATCGACCAGCTCGCGCGGGTGATCGAGCAGGTCCGCACCAACCCCGACAGCCGCCGCCACATCGTCTCGGCGTGGAACCCCACCCAGGTCGACGACATGGCGCTGCCGCCGTGCCACAGCCTCTTCCAGTTCTACGTCGACCCGCGGGACGGAGGCCGGCTCAGCTGCCAGCTCTACCAGCGCTCGGCCGACGTCTTCCTCGGCGTGCCGTTCAACATCGCCTCCTACGCCCTGCTCACCCACATGGTCGCCCAGGTGACCGGGCTGCAGGTCGGCGAGCTCGTGCACACGCTCGGTGACGCGCACCTCTACGCCAACCACCTCGAGCAGGCGCGCCTCCAGCTGACCCGCGAGCCGCGGCCGCTGCCGAGGCTGCTGCTCAACCCCGACGTCACCGAGATCGACGCCTTCGAGCTCGAGGACATCAGCGTCGAGGGCTACGACCCCCACCCCGCCATCAAGGCCCCGATCGCGGTCTAGGTCGAGAGTCGGTCCAGCACAGATGAGCACCCCTGCCGGGCGGCGGGTCACGATGGTGGCCGCGGTCGCCGAGAACGGCGTGATCGGCGCCGACGCCGACATCCCGTGGAAGATCCCCGAGGACTTCCAGCACTTCAAGGCGACCACGATGGGGCACGTCCTCGTGCTCGGCCGCACCACCCACGAGGGCATCGGCCGGCCGCTGCCCGGGCGCACGACGATCGTGCTGACCCGCGACCCGTCGTACGCCGCCGAGGGGGTGGAGGTCGCCCACTCGATCACCGAGGCGCTCGAGCTCGCCGACCGGATCCTCGCCGACCAGCCGGCCGACCGGCAGGTGATGATCGGCGGGGGAGCAGCGGTCTACGACGCTGCGATGCCGTACGCCGACGAGCAGGTCATCTCCGAGGTCCCGCTCTCCCCGGAGGGCGACACCCACTACCCGGCCTTCAGCCCGAGGCGCTGGCGCGAGGTGCGCCGCGAGCCCCGCGACGGCTTCACCGTCGTGTGGTGGGAGCGGGTCTTCGCCTGCGGCGGCACGGCCTAGCGGCGGCGTCGCGACAGGCGTCACAGTCCGGCCCTTGTCCGGCCACCCCTTCTGGCGGCGCCTTGGTCGGTCCTGCCAAGGTGTCTCCATGGAGCTCCGCGTCTTCACCGAACCGCAGCAGGGTGCGACCTACGACGACCTCCTGGCCGTCGCGCTCGAGGCCGAGAAGCTGGGCTTCGGCGCCTTCTTCCGCAGCGACCACTACCTGCACATGGGCGGTGACGGGCTGCCCGGCTCCACCGACGCGTGGACGACGCTGGCCGGCCTGGCGCGCGACACCTCCACCATCCGGCTGGGCACGCTGATGACCAGCGCCACCTTCCGTTACCCGGGCGTGCTCGCCATCCAGGTCGCGCAGGTCGACCAGATGAGCGGCGGCCGCGTCGAGCTCGGCCTCGGCGCAGGCTGGTTCGAGGCCGAGCACACCGCCTACGGCATCCCCTTCCCGGACACCGGCGAGCGCTTCGAGCGCTACGCCGAGCAGCTCGAGCTGATCACCGGGCTGTGGACCACGCCGGTGGGGGAGCGCTACGAGTACGCCGGCAAGCACTACCAGCTCTCCGACAGCCCGGCCCTGCCGAAGCCGGCTCAGGACGGCGGCCACCGCGGCGGCGTACCGCTGCTCATCGGTGGCAAGGGGGCCCGCAAGACGCCGGCGCTGGCCGCGGCGTTCGCCGACGAGTTCAACCTGCCCTTCGTCGACGAGGAGTTCACCGGTCTGCAGTTCGGACGGGTGCGCCGCGCGGCGGAGGAGATCGGCCGCGACCCGCAGGACATCACCTGGTCGAACGCGCTGGTCCTCTGCGTCGGCGAGGACGAGGCGACCATCGCGCGCCGGGCCGCCGCGATCGGCCGTGAGGTCGACGAGCTGCGCCTCAACGGCCTCGCCGGCACGCCGGAGGAGGTCGTGGAAAAGATCAAGCGGTTCGAGGCGCTGGGCAGCCAGCGGATCTACCTGCAGGTCCTCGACCTGTCCGACCTCGACCACCTGCGGCTGGTGGCCGCGGAGGTCATGCCGCACGTCTGAGCAGGACGTGCCAGGTGCCGTGAGCGGTGCCGACGGGTGCCGTGGCCGGTGTCGTGACGGGTGCCGTGACCGGGACGTGACCGACTCGGCGGGGGCGGCGACGCGGTCATCCGGCGGCTTGGCGATAGGCTTGCCGACATGACTTCTGCACCCTTCGGCACCGTGCTGACAGCGATGGTCACGCCGTTCCAGGAGGACGGCTCCGTCGACCTGGACGGGGTGCAGAAGGTCGCCAAGTACCTCGTCGACAACGGCAACGACGGCATCGTCGTCACCGGCACCACCGGCGAGTCGCCGACCACCACGGGCGCCGAGGACGGCGAGACCCTCGCCGCGGTCAAGGACGCCGTGGGCGACCGGGCCAAGGTCGTGGCCGGCGTCGGCACCAACGACACCCGGCACTCCGTCGAGCTGGCCGAGCAGGCCGCGAAGGTCGGCGCCGACTGCCTGCTGCTGGTGACGCCCTACTACAACAAGCCGAGCCAGGCGGGCGTGCTCAACCACTTCCGCCAGGTCGTCGCGGCCTCCGACGTCCCGGTCATGCTCTACGACGTCCCGGGGCGTACCGGCACCAAGATCGACCTGTCGACCTACCGCGCCGTCGCCGACTGGGAGACCGTCGTGGCGGTCAAGGAGGCCACCGGCGACCTGGCGCGCACCGCGCAGCTGGTCGACCTCGGCTTCAGCGTCTACTCCGGTGACGACGTGAACACGCTCGGCTACCTCGCCTACGGCGCGGTCGGTGTCGTGTCGGTCGTCGGCCACGTCGCCGGCAAGCAACTGCGCGCGATGATCGAGGCCTTCCAGCGGGGCGACCACGCCGAGGCGTTGCGCATCCACACCTCGCTGGTCCCGGCCTTCGAGGCCGTGATGGCCGTGCCGAACTACGGCGCCACGACCGCCAAGGCCGCCATGCAGCTGCTCGGCGTGCTGGCCAACCGGCACGTCAGGTCGCCGTTGCTGGAGCTCGACGACGCGGAGGTCGCCGACCTCCGCGCAGGCCTCGAGGCGGCGGGCCTCCTCTGATGTCGCACCCGCACCCCGAGCTGTCCGCCCCGCCGGAGCTGCCCGCCAACGGCCTGCGGGTGATCCCGCTCGGTGGCCTCGGCGAGGTCGGCCGCAACATGACGGTCTTCGAGTACGACGGTCGGCTGCTCATCGTCGACTGCGGCGTGCTCTTCCCCGACGACCACCAGCCGGGCGTCGACCTGATCCTGCCGGACTTCGCTGCGATCCGGGACCGGCTCGACGCCGTCGAGGCGCTGGTGCTGACCCACGGCCACGAGGACCACATCGGCGCGACGCCGTACCTCCTGCGCGAGCGGCAGGACATCCCGCTGGTCGGCTCCGAGCTCACCCTCGCGCTGGTCAACTCCAAGCTGCGCGAGCACCGCCTGCGCCAGACGCCGTTCTACACGGTCAAGGAGGGCGACCGGATCTCCTTCGGTCCCTTCGACCTGGAGTTCGTCGCCGTCAACCACTCCATCCCGGACGCGCTCGCGGTCGCGATCCGCACCGGCGCCGGCCTCGTGCTGCACACCGGTGACTTCAAGATGGACCAGCTGCCGCTCGACGGCCGGATCACCGACCTGCGCGCGTTCGCGCGGCTGGGGGAGGAGGGCGTCGACCTCTTCCTCACCGACTCCACCAACGCCGAGGTCCCCGGCTTCACCACCGCCGAGCGCAAGATCACCCCGGTGCTCGAGCAGGCCTTCGCCGAGTCGGACCAGCGGATCATCGTCGCCTGCTTCGCCTCCCACGTGCACCGCGTCCAGCAGGTCCTCGACGCCGCGGTCAAGCACAACCGCAAGGTGGCGTACGTCGGCCGCTCGATGGTGCGCAACATGGCGATCGCCCGCGACCTGGGCTACCTCAAGGTCCCGCCGGGCGTCATGGTCGAGGCCAAGGAGCTCGCCGAGCTCGCCCCCGAGCGCCAGGTGCTGATCTCCACCGGGTCACAGGGCGAGCCGCTGAGCGCGCTGGCCCGGATCGCGCAGCGCAACCACAACTTCGTGCACCTCGAGGAGGGCGACACCGTCGTCCTCGCCTCCAGCCTGATCCCGGGCAACGAGAACGCCGTCTACCGCGTGATCAACGGCCTGGCCCGCCTCGGCGCCCGCGTCGTGCACAAGGGCAACGCGCTCGTGCACGTCAGCGGCCATGCCAGCGCCGGCGAGCTGCTCTACTGCTACAACATCGTCCGCCCGCGCAACGTGCTCCCCGTGCACGGCGAGGTCCGGCACATGCTCGCCAACGGCGACCTCGCCCGCCAGACCGGCGTCGAGAACGTCGTCTACGCCGAGGACGGCGTGGTGGTCGACCTCGTCGACGGCGTCGCGAAGGTCGTCGGCAAGGTCGAGTGCGGCTACGTGTTCGTCGACGGCCAGTCCGTCGGCGACGTCACCGAGTCCGAGCTCAAGGACCGCCGGATCCTCGGCGAGGAGGGCTTCGTCTCGGTGATCGTGGTCGTCGACTCCGTCGCCGGCAAGGTCTCCGCCGGCCCCGAGATCCACGCCCGAGGCCACGCCTGGGCCGACTCGGACTTCGAGGCGATCAAGCAGCCGATCGTGGATGCCGTCAACCGCGCGCTCGACGAGGGCAGCACCGACACCTACCAGCTCCAGCAGGTCGTGCGCCGCACCATCGGCCGCTGGGTCAGCAACACCCACAAGCGGCGGCCGATGATCATCCCGGTGGTCGTCGAGGCGTGAGGCGGGTGGGGTTTCACCACCTGGGTGGTGAAACTACGACTGAGCACACGAAATCAGGGGCCTGATCCGGGGGGTTTCACCACCCAGGTGGTGAAACACCACACCCGCCGCACCCCCGCGCGTGTTGTCCCTGTGACACATGGGACTTGTGGGTAGGTTGTGAGCATGGCGACCCGTACGTCTTCCCCGACGGCGTCGCGCAGCAGGACCACCTCTTCCTCACGCTCGGGCGCGAAGAAGACGACCAGCTCGCGATCCCGTAGTACGACCTCCAAGAAGAAGCCACCGGCCAAGAAGTCGAGCTCGGCCCGGCGGCCGGCACCCCGTGCCGTCCGCAGTGGTCCCGGGCCGGTCTTCCGCACCTTCACGGCGCTCGGCCGGGGTGTGGTCGCCCTCTGGCTCGCCTTCGCCCACATGGTCGGCGCGGTCACGCGTGGCATCGGCCACGGCGCGCGCGAGATCGAGCCGGAGCAGCGCCGCGACGGCTTCGGCCTCCTGCTCTGCGGGGTCGCCCTCATCATCGCCGCCGCTGTCTGGTTCGAGGTCCCCGGCGGCGTCATGGACTTCACCCGCGCTGCGGTCTCCGGCACGGTCGGCAAGATCGGCTGGTTCGTCCCGCTGCTCGTCCTGCTCGCCGGTGGCCGGGTCATGCGCGACCCGATCGGCAACGGCCCGGTGGGTCGCCAGGTCATCGGCTGGACGGCGTTCTCGTTCGGCCTGCTCGGCATCGTCCACATCGCCAACGGCACCCCCGAGCCGGTCCAGGGTGACACCACCGCGCTCCGCGACGGCGGCGGCGCCGTCGGGTACGTCGTCTCGGCGCTCCTGCTCGACCTGCTCCGCTCGCCGGCGGTCGTGGTCGGGCTGCTCGCGCTGCTGGCGTTCTTCGGCGTGCTGGTGATCACCGCGACGCCTCTCTACCGGATCCCGGACCGGATGCGCGAGCTCGGCGACGTCCTGCTGGGCCGCCACCACGACTACGACGGCGACGACACCCAGGCCCTGCGCCTCGACGACGTGTTCGAGCGCGAGGGCGACCCGGCGTACGACTCGCCGGTGCTCACCGAGCCGAAGAAGCGTCGCCGCAAGAAGGCCGAGCCGGACCCGTCCGTCGAGGAGTCGATGGAGCTGCGCGAGCCCATCGACGTGCCGCTCGCCGACGACGAGCCGGTCGACCCCGAGGCCGGGTCCAACGCCCTCATCGGCCGCCGACTGGCCCAGGCCGCGGCGGCAGCCGCCACGCCGGACGAGACCGGCGACCTCGAGCCGCCGCCGCACGCCGACCTGCCGCAGCGCGTCGAGCAGCTCGCGCTGTCCGGCGACATCGTCTACACGCTCCCGGACCCCTCCGCCCTCAAGCCGGGCGACCCGCACCGCGCCCGCTCCAAGGCCAGCGACGAGGTCGTGGAACGGCTCCAGACCGTGCTCGACGAGTTCAACGTCGACGCCCAGGTCACCGGCTACACCCGTGGCCCGACGGTCACCCGCTACGAGATCGAGCTCGGCACGGGCGTCAAGGTCGAGAAGATCCTCGGCGTCCAGCGCAACATCTCCTATGCCGTCGGCTCCGAGGACGTGCGCATCCTCAGCCCGATCCCCGGCAAGTCCGCGGTCGGTGTGGAGATCCCGAACTCCGACAAGGAGATCGTCTCCCTCGGAGACGTGCTGCGCTCCAACGTCGCCCGCAACGACCACCACCCGCTGGTGGCCGGCCTCGGCAAGGACGTCGAGGGCGGCTTCGTCGTCGCGAACCTCGCGAAGATGCCGCACCTGCTCGTCGCCGGTGCCACCGGCTCCGGAAAGTCGAGCTTCATCAACTCGATGATCACCTCGGTGCTGATGCGCTCCACACCCGACGAGGTGCGGATGATCATGGTCGACCCCAAGCGGGTCGAGCTGAACGCCTACGAGGGCGTGCCGCACCTGATCACGCCGATCATCACCAACCCGAAAAAGGCCGCCGAGGCCCTCGAGTGGGTGTGCCGCGAGATGGACATGCGGTACGACGACCTGGCGAACTTCGGCTTCCGCCACATCAACGACTTCAACAAGGCCGTCCGCGAGGGCAAGGTCGAGGTCCCGCCGGGCAGCGAGCGCACGCTCACGCCGTACCCCTACCTGCTCGTCATCGTCGACGAGCTCGCCGACCTGATGATGGTCGCCCCGCGCGACGTCGAGGGCTCGATCGTCCGGATCACCCAGCTCGCCCGCGCCGCCGGCATCCACCTGGTGCTCGCCACGCAGCGTCCGTCGGTCGACGTCGTCACCGGCCTGATCAAGGCGAACGTCCCGTCCCGACTGGCGTTCGCCACCTCCAGCCTCGCCGACAGCCGCGTCATCCTCGACACCCCCGGGGCCGAGAAGCTCGTCGGCCAGGGTGACGGGCTGTTCCTGCCGATGGGTGCGTCGAAGCCCATAAGAGTCCAGGGATCGTGGGTCAGCGAGCCGGAGATCCAGCAGGTCGTCAAGCACTGCAAGACCCAGCTCGAGCCGGTCTACCGCGAGGACGTCACCGCCCCGGCGGCGTCGAACAAGGTCCTCGACGACGACATCGGTGACGACATGGACCTGGTGGTCCAGGCGATCGAGCTGGTCGTGTCGACCCAGTTCGGCTCGACGTCGATGCTGCAGCGCAAGCTGCGCGTCGGCTTCGCGAAGGCCGGTCGCCTCATGGACATCCTCGAGAGCCGCGGCGTCGTCGGCCCGAGCGAGGGCTCCAAGGCCCGCGACGTCCTGGTCAAGCCAGACGAACTCGACTCCGTGATCATGACCATCCAGGGGGAGGCGTGAGCCAGATGACCGAGCACCTGCCCTCCGATCTGCCGTCCGATCTCGACGACCACGCCCCCGGGGAGCGCCCCGCCCCCGAGCCCGGCCACGCGGTAGAGGTACGCCGCAACGCCGGCCTCGCGGCGGGTGTCGGTGGGTTCGCCGCGCTGCTGACCGTGGCGTTCGCCGCACGCGCCTTCACCGGCGGCACGACGCTCGACTGGCTCGCCTTCGGCGTGCTGCTCGTGGTCACCGGCATCCACCTGGCCGCCCTCGCCGACAGCCGGGCGCCCCTGCTCATCGCCGACGAGCACGGCGTGCGGCTGCGCCAGGGCGCGCTGTGGCGCGGCATCGCGTGGGACGAGGTCGACTGCCTCGAGCACCTCCCGCGCCGCGGCCTGCTCCGCGACGGCCACCTGCTCGTCGACGGGTACGACGACCAGCAGCTCGTGGTCCCGCTGACGCTGGCCACCCGCGTGGTCGGTGCGTCGACGGAGTCGCTCAGCGACGTGCTCGCCGACCTGGCCGACGGCCGCGCCGACGTGGTCGAGGTGGTCCCGGGCGGTGTCGACGAGGACGAGCCGCGCCGCGACTCCGTGCCCAGCCTGAGCGACCTCTACGGCGACGAGGCCGGCACGCCGGGCGAGCGGCGGGGGATCGCCGCCCGGGTCGCCGCCGGCCTGATGGGCCGCGACGCGGTGCAGGACGAGCTCGACGAGGACAGCGCCGAGGACAGCGCCGAGGACGTCGACGAGAACAGCGACGCTGACTTCGACGGTGACCGCGCCGAGGACCGGACCGAGGACCGCACCGAGGACCGCACCGAGGACCGCACCGGCTTCGTCCGGGATGGTGCCGTCGACGACGTCGAGGACACCGTGGTGCGCGGAGAGGCACTCGTCGTGCCTGACGAGGACCTGGCCGCCGCCCCGGCGCCGGCCGAGGTCGACCGGCTCCGCTCGCGGATGTCGTGGATCCGGCGCTCCGCCGGCGCTGCCCCGGCGGCTGCCGCCGACAGCGCTGACGCGGAGTCGACCGACGAGATCGTGCTCGCCGACGTCGAGCGCTACGACGAGGCCGGCACCGACGAGATCGAGGCGGTCACCGACGTGGCAGGGGAGGCCGACGAGCCCCCGGCGCCCGGCCGCCCGACGGTGCTCTCCGCCCGCGTCGAGGTGCAGGCGACGCCGCGCGCCCACGCAGCGCCGGTGCTGCCGGACGTGCCTGCGCAGCCCGAGGAGTCCGTCACGGTCGTGCTCGACGACCTCGCGGTCCGCCCGGCCGTGGACCCGGTCATCGGCCCGGAGGTCCTGGCGGCCCGTGACCGCCTGCGGCTCACGATCGACCAGCTCTCCGAGCGCACCCGCATCCGTCCGCACGTCATCGAGGCGATCGAGGTCGACGACTTCGGCCCGTGCGGCGGCGACTTCTACGCCCGCGGCCACCTGCGCACCCTGGCCCGCGTGCTCGGCATCGACGCCGCGCCGCTGGTGGCTGCCTACGACGAGCGCTACGCCCACGCGCCGGTCGACCCGCGCCGCGTGTTCGAGTCCGAGCTCGCCACCGGCGCCGGCGGCGCGATCCGCAGCACCCGCGGTGGCCGCAACTGGTCGGTCCTGATCGCTGCCGTCATGGGCGCGGTCCTGGTGTGGTCGATCGCCCGGCTGGTCATGGGCGGCCCCGCCCCGGTCGGGGAGGAGCCGGTGCTCAACCAGAGCGGCGGCATCACGCAGATGACGACCAAGGGCACGCCGGTGAAGCTGCGACTCACCGCGGCCGGCGGTGGTGCCACGCTCAACGTCCGCGACGCCGACGGCAAGATCGTCTTCGAGGGCAACCTCGCCTTCGGCCAGTCCAGCGAGCTCAAGGTCGTGCCGCCGATCCGGATCTACAGCACCGACGGCTCGGTCACCTACGCGGTGGGCGATGCGGAGCCGCAGGCGCTCGGTGAGACCGGCGTCGAGGTCACCAAGACGGTCATCGCGGCCCGGAAGGGCTCCTGAGCCGCAGGGGAGTGCCGCAGGTCACGCCGGCGCTCCGGGAATCCCGGCCCGGGGCGGATCGCCGGTATCCTCGACCGGACATGACCAGCACTCCCACCCCCGTCTCGGTTGCCCTGCTCACCCTCGGGTGCGCCCGCAACGACGTCGACTCCGAGGAGCTCGCCGGCCGACTGGCCGCTGACGGGTTCGCGCTGGTCGACGACCCCGAGGACGCCGACACGGTCGTGGTGAACACGTGCGGCTTCGTCGACGCCGCGAAGAAGGACTCGATCGACACCCTGCTCGCCGCGGCCGACCTCAAGGAGACCGGCCGCCCGCAGGCCGTCGTGGCCGTCGGCTGCCTGGCCGAGCGGTACGGCGAGGAGCTGGCCTCCTCGCTGCCCGAGGCCGACGCCGTGCTGGGCTTCGACGACTACCAGGACATCTCCGGCCGGCTGCGGTCGATCCTCGCCGGCGACAAGCCGCACCCGCACACGCCGCGCGACCGCCGGCTGCTGCTCCCGATCAGCCCCGCCGAGCGGCAGGCCGTCGTGGAGGCGCCGACGACCGACGTCGACGTCGCGATCCCCGGTCGCTCCGCGATCCGGCGCCGCCTCGACGGTGGCCCGATGGCGCCACTGAAGCTGGCGAGCGGCTGCGACCGCCGCTGCACCTTCTGCGCGATCCCGATGTTCCGCGGCTCGTTCGTCAGCCGCCGCCCCTCCGACGTGCTGCAGGAGGCCCACTGGCTGGGCGAGCAGGGCGTCAAGGAGCTCTTCCTCGTCTCGGAGAACTCCACGTCCTACGGCAAGGACCTCGGCGACCTCGGCCTGCTCGAGACGCTGCTGCCCGAGCTCGCGGCCGTCGACGGCATCGAGCGGGTCCGGGTGTCCTACCTCCAGCCCGCCGAGACCCGTCCCGGCCTGGTCCGCGCCATCGCGACCACGCCCGGCGTGGCGCCGTACTTCGACCTGTCCTTCCAGCACGCCAGCGCCACGGTGCTGCGCCGGATGCGCCGCTTCGGCGACCCGGACAGCTTCCTCGGCCTGCTCGAGCAGGTCCGTGGCCTCGCGCCCGAGGCGGGCGTGCGCTCCAACGTCATCGTCGGCTTCCCCGGCGAGACCGAGGAGGAGTTCCAGACGCTGTGCGACTTCCTCGTCGCCGCCCGGATGGACGTCACCGGCGTGTTCGGCTACTCCGACGAGGACGGCACCGAGGCCGCCGACCTCGACGGCAAGCTCGACGACGACGAGATCCGCGCCCGCGTCCAGCACCTCAACGACCTCGTCGCCGAGCTCACGTCCGAGCGGGCCGAGGAGCGCATCGGCAGCACCGTCGAGGTGCTCGTCGAGGAGGTGGACCCGGACGGCACCGGTGACGGCACCGTCGAGGGCCGCGCCGCGCAGCAGGGCCCCGAGGTCGACGGCACCACCCGCGTGCTCGGCGCACCGGACGCCCGGGTGGGCGACATCCTCACGGCGCTCGTCGTCGCGAGCGACGGCGTCGACCTGATCGCCGAACCGGCAGGAGGACAGCGATGAGCGAGACCGGCACCGAGCAGGGCACCGCCCCGGCGAAGCCGAGCAACTGGAACCTCCCCAATGCGCTGACCACCCTGCGCATCGTCCTCGTGCCGGTCTACGGCTGGGTGCTGCTCCACGACGGCGGCGACTCGGTCACCTGGCGCACCGTCGCCTGGGGCATCTTCTTCGTCGCGATGGTCACCGACAAGATCGACGGCGACATCGCGCGCGCCCGCAACCTCGTCACGGATTTCGGCAAGATCGCCGACCCGATCGCCGACAAGGCGATCACCGGCATGGCCTTCATCGGCCTGTCGATCATCATGGACACCTGGTGGATGTGGACCATCACCGTGGTCGTGCTGGTCCGCGAGTGGGCCGTCACCCTGCTGCGCCTGTCGGTGCTGAAGTCTGTTGTCATCGCCGCCGCCGCCAGCGGCAAGTGGAAGACCGCCGTCCAGGCCCTGGCGCTCGGCTTCCTGACCCTGCCGCTGCTCGAGGTCGACGGCTGGCTCGACGTCCCCGGCGAGGTGACGTACGTCGGCGCCGTCGGCCTGCTGCTCATCGCGTTCGTGCTGACCCTGTGGTCGGGCTACGAGTTCTTCCGCGACGTCTGGAAGCAGCGCCACCAGATCCGCTCCGGCGCGCCGGCCGCCTGACGCCCACCGCCTCCGGGCGTCCCTCCGTCCGGCCGAGGGCGTCCGGGGTGAGACGCAATTCGTCCGTGGAGCGGGCGCCCTGACCGGCGTCCCTGCGGTGCGAGGGTTCACCAGCACTGGATCTTCACGAAATCGTTGCCGGACTTTTTCTCAACTTCTTGTCAGGAACCGGGGTCCGCGGTCTAGGGTCAGGGCTCTTCCCCACCCTCACCACCCCGCACGGCGCCCTCGGGCCGTCCTGCTCGGTGCCGCTCTGCGACTCCCGGAAGAAGATCGATGCGTCCTGCGAAGCAGTTGTTGTTCGGCTCCCTCGGAGCAGCCATCGCCCTCTCGGGGGTCACGCTCGTCGCGGCGCCGCCGGTCGCGGCGAACCCGGAGGGCACCGGCCTGGTGATCAACGAGGTCTACGGGGGAGGGGGCAACAGCGGAGCGACCTACAAGAGCGACTTCGTCGAGCTGTTCAACCCGACGGGCGCCCCGATCTCGGTCGACGGATGGTCGATCCAGTACCGGGCTGAGGCCGGCGCCACGGCGGTCGGCACCAGCAACATCACGCCGCTCGCCGGCACGGTTCCTGCTCATGGCTACTTCCTCGTCAAGGCCGCGGACGGAGCCGGCTCCCAGCCCGCACTGCCCGACCCGGACGTCGTGGGGACCATCGCCATGGGCGGAGGCGGTGGGCAGGTCTTCCTGGTCGACAACACGACCCTGCTGAGCCCGGGCACCGGCAACATGGTCGGCGTTCCCGGCGTCGTCGACATGGTCGGCTGGGGGAGTGCCAGTGGCGGCACCTACTCGTTCGAGGGCACCGGCAAGGCGCCGGGTACGGTCAACTCGACGTCGATCAGCCGCAACGCGACGCACGCCGATACCGACGACAACGCGGCCGACTTCACCACCGGCGGCCCGACGCCGCAGAACTCCTCGGTCACCGAGGGTGACCCCGAGCCGCAGGACCTCGCTGCGGGCAGCCAGTCCGACATCGTCACCACCGTCGACGCGCAGGTCAGCGCCACGCTGACCGCCTCCGGTGGCACGGAGCCGTACTCGTGGGCGACCGGGAGCGAGCTGCCCGACGGGCTGAGCCTCTCCGCCGCCGGCGTGCTGTCCGGCTCGCCGAACGAGCAGGGCACCTTCCCGGTCACCGCCACGGTGTCCGACAGCTCCGACCCGGTGCAGACCGACGACGTCAGCTTCACCATCACCGTCGGCCCGGCGCCGGAGGTCCTGCCGATCGCGACCATCCAGGGCAACAGCGACCGCTCGCCGTACGCACCGGCGACCGGCACCGGCCAGGGTCCCGAGCAGGTGACCACGACCGGTGTCGTCACCGGTTTCTACCAGGACCCGGCGTTCGCCAACAGCGGCTTCGACGGCTTCACCATCCAGACCGGCGGCACCGGTGGCAGCACGGACGCCACGCCGGGCGCCTCCGACGGCATCTTCGTCTACTACGGCAACAACAACCCGGTGCCGTCCGGCATCGAGGTCGGCGACTCCGTGCGCGTGACCGGCCGGGTGAGCGAGTTCTTCGGGCTGACCGAGATCAACACCACGGCCGCGCAGGTCGTCGAGCTCGGCACGCCGCTGCCGCCCGTCACGCCGGTCGAGACGCCGTGGCCCACCACCGAGTCCGAGCGCGAGGCGCTCGAGAGCATGCTCATCGCGCCCACGGGCGAGTTCACGGTCACCAACTCCTACTCGACCAACCAGTACGCCGAGGTCGGCCTGGCCGCCGGGGACGAGCCGCTCAAGCAGCCGACCGAGTTCGCCGACGCCGGCGACGAGGCAGCCCTGCAGGCCGTCCGCGACGAGAACGCCGAGCGCGCCATCACCCTCGACGACGGCACGGGCGTCAACTACCTGGCCAACCAGACCACCAAGGCCCAGCCGGTGCCGTGGCT
Organism: Nocardioides sp. J54; assembly: GCF_000519005.1. Classification (GTDB taxonomy): domain Bacteria; phylum Actinomycetota; class Actinomycetes; order Propionibacteriales; family Nocardioidaceae; genus Nocardioides. Next base: position 120,242 of record NZ_JAER01000011.1, read on the forward strand.
GACCCAGGGCAACGCGGCCAACCCCAACCCGCCGCGGGTCGGCGCGGGCGTCGAGTTCCACGCCCCGGTCGTCCTCGACTTCCGCAACGACATCTGGAAGCTCCAGCCGCAGACGCCGGTGACCACCGACGGCGCCGCGGTCGCGACCTTCGAGGACACCCGGTCCGCGGACGCCGCCGGCCCGAAGGACGTGCTCGGCGCCACCGGTGACCTGACCATCGCGACCTTCAACGTCCTCAACTACTTCAACACCACGGGCGAGGCCTACGCCGCGGCCGGACCGCAGCAGGACCCGCCGCTCAACACCTTCTGCACCTACTACACCGACCGGCAGAGCAACCGAATCGGCAACAACTCCTGCGGTGTGCGCCTGCTCGACGACCCGGACACCGAGCAGAACGAGGCGAACACCAACGACGGTCGCGGTCCGCGCGGTGCCGCCACCGCTGTGAGCCTGGCCCGCCAGGAGGAGAAGCTCGCGCACACGATCAACGCCCTCGGCGCCGACGTGATCGGCCTGGAGGAGATCGAGAACTCGATCAAGCTGCCCGGCGAGACCAACCGCGACGACGCGCTGGCGCGCCTGGTCGAGGTCCTCAACGTGGCCGCGCCCGACACCTGGGCCTACGTGAAGAGCCCCGGCAAGGCGCTCACCGCCGACGCCGTCGCCGAGCAGGACACCATCCGCGGCGCCTTCATCTACAAGAAGCAGAAGGTCGAGCCGGTCGGCAGCTCCGACATGCTCTTCGGCACCGACGAGTTCGCGAACGCCCGTGAGCCGCTCGCCCAGGTCTTCAAGGCCAAGGGCGCCCCGGACAGCGACGGGTTCGCGGTCATCGTCAACCACTTCAAGTCCAAGGGCGACAGCTGCACCTCCAATGAGGCGCAGACCCAGCCGGAGAAGTGCGCCGCGGGCGACAACGAGGCGAACGCCGAGGTCGGCGCCTTCAACGGCGACCGCGTCCGCCAGGCAACGCGCCTGCTGCAGTTCGCCGAGGACTTCGCCGCGGCCCGCGACGTCGAGCCGATCTTCCTCGCCGGTGACTTCAACTCCTACACGATGGAGGAGCCGATCAAGGTCCTCACCAGCGAGGACGCCGGCTTCCAGCTGATCGAGTCCGACGAGGAGAGCGACGAGAGCTACTCCTTCAGCGGCCTGTCCGGGTCGCTGGACCACGTCCTGGCCAACGACGCCGCCATGGCGATGGTGACCGGCGCCGACATCTGGGAGATCAACGCCAACGAGGCCGCGTCCTTCCAGTACAGCCGCTACAACTACAACGTCACCGACTTCTGGCTGCCGAACCAGCCGTGGGGCACCTCGGACCACAACCCGGAGGTCGTCGGCATCGACGTCCCGGACTTCACCCCGACGGAGTACGACGAGGTCCAGGTCGTCGGCACGAACGACTTCCACGGCCGGCTGCTGCCCGACGGCGGCAACGCCGCAGGTGCGGCGCCCTTCGCAACCGCGCTCGAGGAGCTGCGGCAGCAGAACCCGAACACGGTCTTCGTTGCCGCGGGTGACCTGATCGGTGCGTCCACCTTCGAGTCCTTCATCCAGGACGACGAGCCGACCATCGACGTGCTCAACGAGATGGGCCTCGAGGTCTCGGCCGCGGGCAACCACGAGTTCGACCGCGGGTACGCCGACCTGGCCGGCCGTGTGCGCGACCGCGCCGAGTGGGAGTACATCGCCAGCAACCTCGACTACGACGCGTCCATCGCGGAGGAGGACCGGCTGGCCGAGACCTTCGTCGCCGAGGTCGGCGGCAAGCGGATCGGCTTCGTCGGTGCCGTGACCGAGGACCTGCCCAACCTGGTCAACCAGGAGGGCATCGAGGGGATCACCGTCACCGACGTCGTCGACGCGACCAACGCCGCGGCGGCCGAGCTCAAGTCCGGTGACGACCCCGTCGACCTGGTGGTGCTGCTCGTCCACGAGGGCGCGCCGACCACCGACTGCTCCTCGCCCGGGTTCACCGACCCGGCGACGGTGTTCGGCAACATCGCCCAGGGCACCTCGGCCGACGTGGACGCGATCATCTCCGGCCACACCCACCTGGCCTACAACTGCCGCTACACCGTCGACGAGTGGGTGACCGACGAGCGTGCGGTCACCAAGCGTCCCGTCGTCTCGGCCGGCCAGTACGGCACGAACCTCAACCAGCTCGTCTTCAAGTTCGAGCAGGGGACCGACAACCTGGTCGCGATCGGCCAGGACGTCGTCGCCGCGGCCGGTGTCGGCTACGCCCCGGACCCGGCGGTGCAGGCCATCGTCGACGCCGCGGTGGAGGTCGCCGACGAGCAGGGCAGCGAGGTCCTGGGCTCCATGGACGGCGAGTTCCGGCGTGCGTCGTACCTCTCCTCGGCCGGCGCGACCGAGAACCGCGGTGGCGAGTCGACGCTGTCGAACCTCGTCGCCGAGGCGCAGCGCTCGGCGACCGGCGCGGACATCGCCTTCATGAACCCCGGTGGCCTGCGTGCCGACATGCTCGGCACCGAGGACCCCGAGACCGACCTGCGCGACCTCACCTACCGGCAGGCCGCCGACGTGCAGCCGTTCGCCAACACGCTGGTCACCGTCGGGCTGACGGGTGCCCAGATCAAGACCGTGCTGGAGCAGCAGTGGCAGCGCACCCCGGCGGGCACCGTGCCGTCACGTCCGTTCCTGCGGCTCGGTGCGTCGTCCGGCTTCACCTACACCTACGTGGAGACCCCGCAGACGGTGTCGGTGCCGGGCACGGCCCCGGTCAACACCTTCAAGGGCACCGTGACCGGGATGTGGCTCGACGGCGAGCCCGTCGACCTGGGTGCGACGTACACCGTCGCGGCCAACTCCTTCCTCGCCGCCGGCGGTGACAACTTCCGTGAGCTCGCCAACGGCGCGGCCAAGAAGGACACCGGCAAGGTCGACCTCGCCGCGATGGTCGAGTTCATGGAGCAGTACGACGAGCAGAACCCGCTCGAGGTCGACTACAGCCAGCGCGCGGTGCTGCTCGAGCTCCCCGCTGACGCCCCGGAGGCCTACGCCCCGGGCGACACCGTCGAGTTCTCGATCGGCTCGTGGGCGATGACGGCACCCGGTGACAAGCAGGACACCGAGCTGCAGGTCAGGCTCGGCGACGAGGTGCTCGGCTCGGTCCCGGTCGACAACACCGTCGGCAACAAGCCCTACGACAGCTACGGCACCGCCTCGGTGTCGGTCACGCTGCCGGGCGACGTCGCCGAGGGCGTCCGCGAGCTGACCGTGGTCGGGCCCACCACCGGGACCTCCGTGCCGCTGCTCATCGACGTCAGCGACGGCGTCCGGGACATCCAGATCATCGGCACCAACGACTTCCACGGTCGCCTGATGGCCGACGAGGCGCCGGCCACCGCCACCTGCGCCGAGGGCACACCGGCTCCGCCGGCCACGGTCCTCTGCCCGGCGGAGCGGTTGGCCGGCACGGTGAAGCAGCTGCGCGAGGAGTACCCGGACACGGTCTTCGCGGCCGCCGGTGACCTGATCGGTGCGTCCACCTTCGAGTCCTTCATCCAGAAGGACGAGCCGACGATCGACGCGCTCAACGAGGCCGGCCTCGAGGTCTCCGCTGCTGGCAACCACGAGTTCGACCAGGGCTACGAGGACCTCGTGGGCCGCGTGCAGGACCGTGCGGACTGGGAGTACATCGCCGCCAACGTCGAGGAGCCCGAGGGTCGCGACGACCTCGCCGAGACGTGGACGAAGGACTTCGGCGGCGTCACCGTCGGCTTCGTCGGCGCCGTGACCGAGGAGCTCCCGTCGCTGGTCACGCCGGCGGGCATCGAGGGGCTGACGGTCACCGACATCGTCGACGCGACCAACGCCGCCGCGGCCGACCTCAAGGAGGACGGTGCCGACCTGGTGGTCCTCCTGGTCCACGAGGGTTCCGGGTCGACCAGCTGTGCCTCGCCGCAGTTCACCAACCCCGGCACCGTGTGGGGCAACATCACCCAGAACGTCTCGGCCGACGTGGACGCGATCATCTCGGGCCACACCCACCTCGCCTACAACTGCTCCTTCCCGGTGCAGGAGTGGGTCGACGGCGGGCGTGCCGTGACCGAGCGCCCGGTCGTCTCCGCCGGCCAGTACGGCCAGAACGTCAACCAGCTGGTCTTCTCGGTCGACGAGGCCACCGGCGAGGTGGTCGCCACCACGCAGGAGATCATCGCGATCACGGCTTCCTCGCCCGGCGACACGGCCGTCCGCGAGATCGTCGACGCCGCCAAGGAGGTCGCCGAGGAGCTGGGGTCGGTGAAGATCGGCGAGATCGCAGCGCCGTTCAACCGGGCCCGGGTGGAGGGCAGCACCGACCCGAACCGGGGCGGCGAGTCCACGCTCAACAACCTCGTCGCGGAGGTGCAGCGCTGGGCGACGGAGAGCCCCGAGTCCGGTGCCGCCGAGATCGCGTTCATGAACCCGGGTGGGTTGCGCTCGGACATGGCCGGCACGCCGGTCGGTGGGGTGCGCGAGCTGACCTACAAGGGCGCGGCGGTCGTCCAGCCGTTCGCCAACACCCTGGTCAACATGGACCTCACCGGCGCCCAGATCAAGACGGTCCTCGAGCAGCAGTGGCAGCGAACGGCGGACGAGCCCCCTGCGGTTCCGAGCCGTCCGTTCCTCAAGCTCGGTGTCTCGAAGGGCTTCACCTACACCTACGTGGAGCGGCCGGTCCTGGTGGGACCGGAGGACGCGGAGGTCCCGACGTTCGAGGGTGAGATCACCGGGATGTGGCTCAACGGCGAGCCGATCGACCTGGCCGAGACCTACTCGGTCACGGTGAACTCCTTCCTCGCCTCCGGTGGCGACAACTTCCGCGAGCTCGCGAACGGCACCGACAAGAAGGACACCGGCAAGGTCGACCTGGCTGCCATGGTCGACTACATGGCGGAGTTCTCCGACGAGGAGCCGCTCCCGGTCGACTACAGCCAGCGTGCGGTCCAGGTCGAGCTCCCCGCGGACGCCCCCGCGGCCTACGCACCGGGTGACCGCGTGAGGTTCGACGTCGGTTCGTGGGCGATGACCGCCCCCGGTGACGTCCAGGACGACGAGCTCCTCGTCAAGCTCGGCGACCAGGTCCTGGGTGCGGCCGCGGTGGACAACACCGTCGGCACGGAGCGCTACGACCAGTACGGCACGGCGAGCGTCGACGTGGCACTGACCGGCTGCCCGCCGGCCGGCGACACGGAGCTCACCCTCGTCGGCGAGGCGACCGGGACCGAGGTCCGGGTGCCGATCACCGTGCTCGAGGCCGACGGCTTCGCCACCTGCGAGCTGCCGACGATCTCGGGCACCCCGAAGGTCGGGAACACCCTGACCGGGGTCGAGGGCACCTTCTCGCCCGAGCCGGACGACGTCACCTACCAGTGGCTCGCCGACGGCGCGGAGATCGACGGCGCCACGGCGTCGACATACACGCTGACGCCGGCCGAGGTCGACAAGGTGATCACCTTCCGGGTGACCGCCTCCGGCGCTGGCCTGGACGACGCGAGCGCGGACTCGGAGCCGACGGCCCCGGTGGCCCGGGGCACCATCGTCAACTCGGTGAAGCCGACCGTCACCGGCACGGTCCGCGTCGGCCGTGAGCTCACCGCCCACCCGGGCGTGTGGCTCCCGGCCGCCGAGGACGTCAGCTACCAGTGGCTGGCCGACGGCGCGGTGCTCGGCGGGAAGACGGCCCCGAAGCTCCGGCTGACGGGTGCCCTCGCGGGCAAGCGGATCAGCGTCCGGGTCACCGTCGGTGCCGAGGGCTACGCCGACGCCACGGCCACCTCGGTGAAGACCGCCAAGGTCGCCCGCGGCCCGGTCAACATGCGGGTCCGCACCGGCCCGGCCAAGGTCGTGGTGAAGAAGACGCAGGTCCGGGTGACGGTCACCCTCACCAACCCCGACGGCCTGGCGGTCACGGGCAAGGTGACGGTGGCGGCCTCCGGCATCAAGGCCCGCTCTGCGAAGGTCGTCAACGGCAAGGCCGTCATCACCCTGGCCCGGTTCCCGAAGGTGGGGACCAAGCGGGTGAAGGTCACCTACGCCGGTTCGAAGGCCCTCAACCCGCGGACGACGAACACCAGCGTCTTCGTCGTGCGGCGCTGACGGTCCCCACGGCCCGCAGGCAGGACAGACCCGGTCGGCCCGGTGGTCGCGTGGCACGATGCGTGCCATGGGATCACCGGCCGACCTCGTCTCGCTGCTGAAGGACCTCGACGCCACCCTCGCGACAGCCGAGTCGCTGACCGGCGGCCGGGTCGCCGCGCGGGTGACGAACGTCCCGGGATCCTCGGCGGTGTACGCGGGCGGCGTCGTGAGCTACCAGACCCAGGTCAAGGTCGACGTGCTCGGCGTCGCGGCCTCGACCGTCGAGCAGCACGGGGTGGTCTCCGCCGAGTGCGCCCGGGAGATGGCCGCCGGGGTGCGCCGGGTGCTCGGCACGACGTACGCCGTGAGCACCACCGGGGTCGCCGGCCCCGACCGCCAGGAGGGCAAGCCGGTCGGCACGGTCTTCGTGGGCATCGCGGGTCCCGGCGGCGTCGAGGCGGTCGAGCTGGCGCTCGACGGTGACCGCGCCACCATCCAGGAGGCGACCGTCGACGAGGCACTGTCGGTGCTGGCTGAGACGATTGCGTCGGACCGTCGGCCAGCGGAAGATTCGGCCCTCGGGTAGCGTTGGTTCAGGACCAGGGGGTCCGGGACCGCAACGTCCAGGGAAGGGAGATCGAGATGGTGCTGTTTCGCCGCTCGCTCGGTGACATCCTGCGCAGTCGCCGCACCGAGCTCGGTCTGACCCTGCGCGAGGTCTCCGGAGCCGCCCGCGTCAGCCTCGGCTACATCTCCGAGATCGAGCGCGGCCAGAAGGAAGCCTCCTCCGAGCTGCTGTCCTCGCTGTGCGACGCCCTCGACATGCCGCTCTCCGACGTGCTGCGCGAGGTCGCCGACGCCGTCGCCCTCGAGGAGGCCGCCCTGGTCGCCTCGGCCCCCACGCTGATCACGCCGCGCCCCGCCGGCGAGGTCGTCCCCTCGGCCGCCTGACCGCTGCAGGAATCCCCGGCTGACCGGGGATTCCCGCGCTTGTTGACGTTTGCAACGGTCACCCAGCGCGAGAAGAAGTCATCCAGTACGCCGTCAGCGGCGCCCGGCCATCGCCTCGAGCCGCGCGATCCGGTCCGCCATCGGCGGGTGGGTGGAGAAGAAGCGCTGCACGTCGGCGGCCCGGAACGGGTTCGCGATCATCATGTGGCTGGCGCTCTGCACCTGCGGGGTGGGCGCGAGCGGTGCGCGGGCCGTGCCGACCTCGAGCTTGCGCAGCGCCGAGGCCAGGGCCAGCGGGTCGCCGGTGAGGGCGGCGCCGTCCTCGTCGGCGTCGTACTCCCGGGTCCGGCTGATCGCCATCTGGATCACCGCGGCCGCGAACGGCGCGAGCAGGGCGGTCGCGACCATGACCAGCGGGTTCGGGCGGTCCTCGTCGCTGCCCCCGCCGAAGATCGAGGTGAACGCGAGGAACTGCGCGACCGAGCTGATCACGCCGGCGACCGCCGCCGCCACCGAGCCGGTGAGGATGTCGCGGTTGTAGACGTGCATCAGCTCGTGGCCGAGCACGCCGCGCAGCTCGCGCTCGTCGAGCAGGTCGAGGATGCCCTCGGTGCAGCACACGGCCGCGTGCTGCGGGTCGCGGCCGGTGGCGAACGCGTTCGGCGCCTGGGTGGGCGAGACGTAGAGCGCCGGCATCGGCTGGCCGGCCTTCGTCGACAGCTCGCGGACGATCCGGTACATCGCCGGCTGCTGGGCCTCGGAGACCGGGTAGGCGTGCATGGCACGGATCGCCAGCTTGTCGGAGTTCCAGTAGCCGTAGGCCGTCGTACCGACGCCGATGAGCGCGAAGATCCAGATGAACGCCGAGCTGCCGGTGGCCGCCGCGATCAACCCACCGACGGCGAGCAGCAGGGCGAAGATCGCCCCGAACAGGGCAGCAGTCTTGAGTCCGTTGTGGTGGCCGTGCATGTCAGGGCAACGAACGGGGACCGGCGCGGTGTTCCGGGGCCGGAGTGACGTGGGTCGCTCCGGTCACGGCATCGGCTGGCAGTGGGGGCACCAGTACGTCGTGCGCTCGCGCCCGGCCTCGCCCAGGGAGCCGGCCTGGATCGGCGTCCCGCAGCGCAGGCACGACTTGCGCTGCCGGCGGAACACCCACAGCGGGTTGCGGCGGTCGCCGGTGGTGATCGGGTCGGCCCGCGGGACCGCGGCCTGCAGCATCTGCCGGGTGCGGCGCAGCAGGCGCAGCGGGTCGCGCACCGACGACACCGGCGCCATCGGGTTCACCCCGTTGACGAAGCAGGTCTCGGCGGTCCAGATCGTGCCCGCACCGGCGGCCACGGTCTGGTCGAGCAGGGCGTCGCCGACGCGGCGGTCCGGGCGGGCGGTCAGCCGGGCCAGCGCCTCCTGCTCGTCGGCCTCCGTCCACGGGCCGAGGAAGTCGGGTCCGAGGTGCCCGACGACGGTGTGCTCGTCGGCGGTCGGGATGAGCTCGACGACGCCGAGGCGGAACCCGATCGCCTGGCTCTCAGCGGTGGTGAGCACCACCCGCGCCTCGTGCGCAGGGCCGGACCAGCGCTGGCCGGGCTTCACGACCCGCCAGCTGCCCTCCATCTTCAGGTGGGTGTGCAGGGTCAGCGGTGGACCCTCGACCGGCTCGATCCGGGTCAGCAGGTGCTTCCCGTGGGTCACCGTGCCGACCACCGTGGCGCCGTCCAGGTCGACGGTCGCGTACGCCGGCACCCGGAAGTCGCTGGACGTCAGCACCCGCCCCGCCAGCGCCCGGTCCAGCCGCATGCCGGTGCGCCGGACCGCATCACCTTCGGGCACGGTTTCCCCTCCTGGGCGATCGACGAGAGCCCCGACCGGCAGCGCGGCGGGAGGCGCGTGACAGCAGCTTGCTGCTCCCCATCATCGCGCCGGAGACGCGCTCGGCCAGTTCAAGCCCCGGCCGGCAGCG